>JBBDLF010000041.1:0-9536 GCA_040879025.1 Pseudohongiellaceae bacterium | reverse complement strand
GACGCCTTGCGGCGACACGCGACAGGCTCCGCAGAGGCGGTACAGAATTAATCAGAGGTTCCATAACTCACTAACTTTACGATTTGATTCCAGCACTTATTGTTGATTCACAATTCTTCACGGCATCGCACACAAACCTCCACCACAAACTTGCATAATTACATCTGATGCGTTAGCATCACATCATCTGATGCAGGAACATCCCCATGCGTACAACTCTGGATATTGAAGACTCGGTCCTCAACGTCGTAAAAGAACTGGCACAGCGCCAGGGTAAAACGGCGGGAGAGGTACTTTCGACCCTGGCGCGTCAGGCGTTACTGCAAGGAACTGGTACAGCACAGCCTGCGGCTGTCGCTGAACCTCCTGCAAGCCATGGCTTTCGCCCCTTGGCTGCCGGGGATACCCCGGTCAGCA
The DNA here is from genome assembly GCA_040879025.1 of Pseudohongiellaceae bacterium. Taxonomy (GTDB): domain Bacteria; phylum Pseudomonadota; class Gammaproteobacteria; order Pseudomonadales; family Pseudohongiellaceae; genus JBBDLF01. Next base: position 9,119 of record JBBDLF010000041.1, on the reverse strand, counting down.
ACACGCTGGTGGATAAACTGCGCGAAGAGTTCGGCGTGTGATGCGGGCGCTGCTGGATGTCAACGTCCTCATCGCCCTGCTTGACAGCGCGCATATTCATCACCGTCCAGCCTTGAGCTGGCTGGGCAACAATATTGGCAATGGCTGGGCGTCTTGCCCGATCACCCAGAATGGCTGTGTGCGCGTCATGTCGCAGTCGGCGTATCCAAATTCACGCACTCCGATAGAGATCGCCGCGCGACTGCGCGATGCCACGCTCTCGCCGCAACACCAGTTCTGGGCCGACGATGTTTCCCTGATGGATACACAAATGCTCGACTGGCAGCATTTATTCAATGCGCGGCAGCTCACCGATGCCTACCTGCTGGCTCTGGCGGTACGTCACTCGGGTGTTTTTGCCACGTTTGATCATGCTGTGCCCTTACAGGCAGTAGCGGGTGCTACTGCCGAGCATCTCATGTTGATTTGAGTGTGAACGGTCCTCCATCCTGATGCTCGCAGACACTTGCCTGCCCGGCCAAGGCCGAATGCACGGGTGCCGTTGCGCAATCTCTTCCCATGTTTTGTTTGACACAGATCAGCTCTCATTCTGACGAGCGACTGTTTCACCTGGTTGTCCATTGAGATCCTTCGCTCAAGATCTGACTATCTTGCCAACCTGATTTTCCAGATCACTACTGTTTCTTTATTGTCCAGTTTCCCGAAAACCCAATCATCAGGAACAACATACCGTCTTGACCCTCATTTTGTCTTTGTGCAATTATACCGACCAGTTGGTATCTAATTTGGATCATCCGCATGAAGGCTTCGCAGTCACTCAGCATCAAAAATACTTTGGCAAGCATCACGCTGGGTCTTTCCCTGTTGCTGGCTCTGAACGCCCCGAATGGGACTGCCGCGAAAGCCATGGAATTTAGCCACTATGATGGTGCCACTGGCGTTTTGACCGTACCTTGCGTGGCCCACCATGGCAGTGACGGAGAGATACTGCTCAACGAGGAAGGCCAGCCCCTGCTGTACAATGTCATCCTCGACACCTTGCCGGATATGAACCTCTCCCTCCGCACAGCTTTGCTGCTCGATGCTGACAGCATTACCGACTGCTCCGGTGTCTACAGGGATGGCATGTACAGCGATCTGGTCTACGCGGAGAGCGTCGGGCCACCCTGGGACGGCAATGTGCTGGAAGTCGAACTGGCGCTGCTCCCCGACGAGGACTTTCAGTTCATGCTGCTGGAAACCTACACCATTGCCGATCTCGACCCGGATAACGACGAAGCCCCAGTGCCAACCCGCTATGACGGCGCCACTGGCGTTTTGACCTTGCCTTGCGTGGCCCACCATGGCAGTGACGGAGAGATATTGTTCAACGAGGAAGGCCAGCCCCTGCTGTACAATGTCATCCTCGACACCTTGCCGGATATGAACCTCTCCCTCCGCACAGCTTTGCTGCTCGATGCTGACAGCATTACCGACTGCTCCGGTGTCTACAGGGATGGCATATACAGCGACCTGGTCTACGCGGAGAACGTCGGGCCACTCTGGGACGGCAATGTGCTGGAAGTCGAACTGGCGCTGCTCCCTGGCGAGGGCGTTCAGTTCAGCCTGCAAACCTACACTATTGCCGATCTCGACCTGGATAACGACGAAACCCCAGAGCAAACACCGCCAGACGACGACCCGGAAGAAACCGGGCCAGAAGTGGAAGAACCGCCAATCGTCCCAATCCCGCCGGTACCTGGGCTGACGGTGGCTGGCCTTGCGGAAGATACCACCCTGACCGTGGCGCTGACCGCCACCGATGCCGACACTGCCGAAGCCGCTCTGGACTACACACTGACCGCGCTGCCGCCAGTCACAGCAGACACCGGCATACTGCTGTACGCACTCAATCTCGATGGCAGCCGGGGCGCTGAGATCACCGCCGTGCCCTTTGCGGTGCCCCGCACCACTGCCGGGGTGGCCGGTTTGCACCTGGAGCCTGTGGCGGACTGGTTTGGCTCGACCACCTTCACCTATTCCATCGGTGATGGCTCATACACGATCACGCAAACGGTTGACGTAACAGTCACCGCCGTCGACGATCCGCCGTTGTTGCTGAGTCTGGAGCCGCAAGGGGATGAGGATACGCCCTTCGTCATCGAGCTGGAGCTGGCCGCCGACAACGCCTTCGGCGAGACGGACACCCTGGTCTTCAGCATCGTGGAGGTGCCCTTGGCCGGAACCCTCCATACGGTCAGCAACCCCGATGACAGGGACAGCGAGAAAATCGGCGCGGGCGACAGCGTGGACCCCGACGAGGTGTATTACTGGGGTTTTCAGGATTACAACGGCCCTGATTCGCTGCGCTACAGCGTCTCGGACGGCGCGTTCACACCCGAGCAGGAGGTGAGTATTATCGTGAGCCCCGTCAATGATGAGCCGTTCGCTTCCATGGAGACCCCTCTGTGTGTCGAGGACACCTCCTGTGTGTTCACGCTCGACGGCGTGGATGTCGACAACAGCGACGCCAACTCCGCCAACCACTTCAACCTGGTGTCGGCGCTTTTCTCCATCTCGGCCGAAGGCGGGGCGTTTTACCAGTACGATGCTGACGTCTATGAGGAAAACGACCCGGATACCTATGGTGACGAGTTGGACATCGAAACAGACGTCACGGATCCCGACCGCCAGGTCATTTATGTACCTCGCGCCGATGCCAATACCGACTTCGACCCCTTCTTTTCCGATACCGCCGTTTCTCCTTCCTTTGAGTATCTGGTGAAAGACCAGGCACTGACTTCTGATGAGTTGCTGATCAATATAAACATCGCGCCGGTGAACGACGCCCCGGTCAATGGCGTGGAGAGCCTGGCACTGGTGATCGACACAGAGGCCCGCGCCATCGCCATCCCGATCAAGAACATCAGCGACATTGACAACCTCCCCGAGGATTTCAGGACCAGAATCACGGCTCTCGGGCTGCCTGTCGATGCCTTTCTGACACAGGATGCTTCCTCCACGGTTAACGTTGTTAACGGGAATGTATCGGGCCTTGATCTGTTTTTTACCCCGGAGGACGACGCCGTCGCAGGTCCTGATTATGCGACCTTCGCCTATAGGGGCCATGACGGCGCACTGGACAGCGCCGTGGAAACGCAGGTACAGATCGATCTGGTGGATCTCGGTGCCGTTTCCGGACCGGTCAATATTGTGGCGGGTCTCGAGCTTGCCGTCGGCGTGGACGCCAGTGATGTGCCGATTCCCTTCGATGACCTGAACCCCCTCAACCCCGCGAACCTCATGGTGAAGATCACGGCGATGGACATTCCGGCCGGAGCAAGTCTCACAGGGACCCCTGACCTACCCGAGGATGCAGTCGTTGCCGAGATTGGAACGGCCTATAAGCAGTTATTCTTCACTCCGGACGCCGATGTCGAGCCCGGTGATGATTACGCGGAAATCACCTATGTTCTCCACGACGCAGACGGTGACAGTGACAGCACCCAGGCGACCCGTGTCGTCATTCACCTGCGCTAGCCAAAGCGAGCTTGATGCTCTCCCATTGATTCACGTGAAAGGCATCCCATCATGAACCGTTGGGCCAAAATTCTGCTTGCCGTGGCAGTCGTCGCTGCGATTGGAGCACTCTACCTCTTCAATCCTCGCCTGCCCTTTCCCAAAGGGGAGCAAAGCGCCGTGCTCTATCGACCTGGCGCGTTTGGCGTGGAAAGCCATTCGCTTGAGTTGGTTGATACATCACGTGCGACGAAAGCCAATGGGGAATTTGAAGGAAGTCCGGAGCGTAGGCTGGAAGGCTCTTTATGGTACCCGGAATTACAGAGTCGGCAACCGTTTCCCCTGATCGTTTACAGTCATGGCTTCATGTCTTCGGCGGCAGAGGCGGAATACCTTGCGGAGTTCCTGGTACCCAAAGGCTACATATTGGTGGCTGTGAATTACCCGCTCAGCACTGGGGGCGCGCCGGGTGGCCCAACGGTTACGGATGTGATCAATCAGGCCGGTGATGTTTCCTTCATCATCGATGGGGTGCTCGCGCGTAACCTCGATGAAGACGACGAACTGTATGGTCTGGTGGATTCTTCCCGCATCGCTGCGGTTGGTTTGTCCCTTGGGGGCCTGACAACCCATCTGGCGGGCTTTCACCGGGATGCCAGAGATGAACGCCTGAGTGCGGCGGTTTCCATCGCCGGACCCAGCGCGGTATTGGAACGGACATTTTTTGAAACGGCGAATATTCCGTTCATGATGATCGCAGGCAGCAGTGATGCGATAGTGCCTTACCAGGCCAATGCAGCGCCGATCCCATCGAAAGTGGATGATAGCCTGCTGGTGACTCTGGACAGGGGAAGTCATACCGGATTTGCCGGCATTGCCAGCGTTCTGTTCCGCTGGTTCCACCATCCGGATGAACTTGTGTGTCCGTTATTGCTGGATGGCCTGTCGAGTGAGGGCAATCAGGCTGAACCGATGCTTGTTCCCGATCCGCGGCTGGGCATAAGCAATTCCAACGTCGTACCGTGTACAATGGAAACCTTCGATCGAGCCATGAGGCCGGCAGAACAGCAGATGCTGACGCGGTTGGCGGTGTACGCCTTTCTGGAATCGGTGTTTGCGGCGGATACTGAGCGCCGGCAACAGATGGAAGCCTATCTTCGGACGGTATTTGCCCAAGAGAATTTTGCGGCGCAGGTGGACTTCGCCCCCGGGCGCTGAACGGTGTCATCGTCCCAATGGTATACTAATTGGCGAAATGACGCATAATCGTCTTGCTAATTGCTAAATTGTCGCATATTCTTGTCGCTAATTGCGTAAAAGTCGTATATTTGGCGATAAGGCGAAGGCATTGGCTGAGCTCATTTTCCCCCGGGACCGTAATCACGGCAAAGCGCTTGCCCGTCAGGCTCGCCGCGGAAAAGTTCGACGTGTCCGTCAGGGCCTCTACACCGATGCCCCGGAAGCCGGCATTCCCGGTTTGGTTCGGCGCTGCTGGTATAAGCTGGCGGAACATTTCTGCAGCCAGCCCCTTGCCGCCTACCGGACGGCGGTCGAGCTCAAGCCCCACCGCGGTCGGGTTTACGTGATCGACCGGGTCAAGCATAGACGCTACATCAAGGTGGGGGACTGGCTTACCATTGATGTGATCCCCGGCAACACTTCCCTGTTAACGGAACCTTTCATGCCTGAGCTTACACGCAGTGCTTTGCCGCGGCAGCTATTGGAAAACCTGGTACCCAGCCGAGCGCGGGAAGCCGGCCATAAATCCCTTGGGTCAGACTGGGTTGAAGAAGCGCTCTGTAAAGTATTGGCACAACGGGGAGAGGGCGCCATTCGGGAAATCCGCAAGCAAGCCCGGGAAGCCGCCTCCGCACTCGGCCTGGAAAAGCCATTCAGTCAACTGGACCGCATGATTGGGGCGCTACTCGCCTCACGGCCGGCGCAAGGCAACTTGTCCTCGCCGCTGGCCATCGCCACCGCCCGAAAGGACCCTTACGACCCGGAACGCCTGGTGCTTTTCCGAGCGCTGGCCGACTATTTGGAACGGTGTCGTTTCGAACCCGTCCCGTACGCCTACAACAAGTCGTCGTGGCGCAACCTGTCCTTCTTTGAAAGCTACTTCTCTAACTACATCGAAGGGACTGAATTTGACATTTCGGAAGCGGAAAAAATCGTCTTCGAAAAACACGTGGTGAACAGCAGGCCCGAGGACAGCCATGACGTGCTGGCTGTCTATGACATTGTCCATGATTACCAGGAAATGCTGGATACCCCAAAAAATGCCGCTGAGCTGATTCGTTTACTTCAGGATCGGCACGAGCGGATGATGTCCCAGCGCCCCGATAAGCGTCCCGGCGGCTTCAAGACCAAGCCTAACAAAGCAGGCGATACCTTGTTCGTGTCGCCGCGAAATCTGCCAGGTACCATCACCAGGGGCTTCAAGATCTATGAAGACCTGGCGAAAGGCATGCGGCGGGCCATTTTCATCCACTTTCTGATAACTGAATGCCACCCCTTCGATGACGGCAACGGTCGCTTGTCACGAATTTTCCTGAATGCCGAACTAAGTACCGGGGAACAGTTCAAGTTAATTGTCCCCACGGTGCATCGCGACAGCTACCTGAACGGTCTTCGCCAGGCGACCCGGGAAGGCAAATTTCGAACGTTGGTGAAGGTGTTATTCCAACTCCAGCAGTACACCGCGAGTCTGAACTGGACTGACTACGGCGATGTCCGCGAGCAACTGGAAACTCACCAAGCCCACTTGTTGCCGGACGAAGGCGTCGCCGCGTTCAATCGACAGATCGTTAATTTCAAAATGGAATTACCAACCAGCTAAAACTGTCGCCCATCGCGCGGATGAATCTACAGGAAACGATTGATGACAACTGAACTACTGCTAAGTTTGACAGCCCTGGCGCTAATCGACAGCACCAGCATCGGGACACTGCTGATCCCGATCTGGCTGCTGCTGGACCACCGTGGGGTGCGCACATCGCGACTGATAACCTATCTGCTCACTATTGCCGCGTTTTACCTGGTGGTGGGGCTCGTCATCATGCTGGGCGCGGATCTGCTGATTGGTATGGACAATGGCGGACCGGTCAGCGTAGATGATACCGCGCCACGCTCCCTGACCAGCCTGGTGATCCTTATTGTCCAACTCGCCATCGGAATCTGGCTGTTTGCGATAAGTTTCCGTTTTGACAGCAAGCGGCCGGGCGCAGGCGAGCGAATCGCACGCTGGAAACAGAAGTCAGAAAATGCCGGCACGTCTTTTCGCTTCCTCATGGGCTTGGCGCTGTTCGCCGCGATGGCAGAGGTGGCGACGATGTTGCCCTATCTGGGCGCGATCGCCATGATCAGCAACGCAGAACTCACATGGCCTGTCAGGTTCTGGTTAATGATTGCCTATTGCCTGATGATGATACTGCCCGCAATGGCATTGCTGTCGTTACGCCAACTGATGGATGAAAAGGTTCGGCCAACGCTGGCGCGAATCGACAACTGGGTTGGCAAAAACGCCGAAACAGCGCTTGGCTGGGTGCTTGGTATCGCGGGCTTTCTGATCGCCCGGGACGCTATCGCGCGTTTGTGGATGGTGTGGTTTGCGTAGTGTTTATGTCGCTTGACAATATAATTCTGTGTCATTTTTTACGATGTGCAAAAAGGAATGACTAATGAAAGTATCAAGACCCACAAACCAGAGCTTACCGGTAATGTACGAAACCCTTTCGTTTCCCCTGAACGTCTATGCAAAGCTTCTGCAGTTGGATGGCAAGCCGGTGGACTACCTGCATTTCGGTCTGTTTGAAACAGCCGATGAAGATGTCTACAGTGCCCAGCAACGCTCCACGGATCTGATATTCGATCATCTTCCCAAGGCACCGGCCAGCATACTTGAAGTGGGCATGGGTCTGGGTACCCTGCAAAAAATCTTACTCGAAAAAGGTTATCGGGCACAGGGGATTACCCCGGACCGGCCACAATATGAAATCGCCCGCCATAAGCTGGGCGATAGCGCCACGATTCACTGTACCGGATTTGAAACATTCCGCACTGAGGTTCGTTTCGATACCATTATCAGCCAGGAATCGGCCCAGTACATTGATATTCTGGAGTTGCTTCCCAAAGTCAACAGCCTGCTCAAACCCGGAGGCCGTTTCATTCTGCTTGATGAAGTTTGCCTGCACTCTGATGAGCCTGGAAATGAAGCCTTGCATAATCCCCGGCATATCAAATTCCTGGCATGCGCCCTGGGCATGGAGTTGCGTTATGAACAGGATCTTGCATTACGGGCCAGGTATAGCATGAACTATCTGGCACAGCGCCTGACCCGATACCGGGAAATTATTTTGCGCGACCTGGAGATCGGCGAGGAGCAACTGCGGGAACTTGAAACGGCCATGGCTCGCTACATCAGCCGCTACCGGGATGGTGGCTATGGCTACACCTTGATGGTGTTCGGTAAAGCCGGTAAAGACGTGCCCCATGTGGGGTATTTTTCCGCTGAGGGCCTGGCCGGGTTACAGGAATTATCTCCTCCCCGGGCAAAGCAGCGCCTCACCTCGTTATGGCATTGGAAAAACCGGGAGAAAAGACTCAAGGCCATCGCCTGCTGGCAAAAGGGTAGGTTGAAATCTTACAGCGAAGGAACCTTGCGGGACATTCTGTACTTCGGCCAGTTTCAGTCGGCCATGCAGATTGGGAAAGCTTTCTCGACGGAAGCGCAGTCAGCAGCCGCCGACACTAAACTAGACCAAATATTCCAACAACGCTTTATCGGTTACGGAGCTCCATGCCTGCTTGCCTATGGTTGCTTTAAACCAGATACGGCGGACCAAGCCCATCCACTCTATGACTCCGCAGGCAGGCTGAGCAAACTGCGCTGGAGGCGCGCAAAAAAAATGCCGATGTTGCGTTATAAAATACGAACGCTTGATGAGGATGACGTGGTACTTGTGGACACCCTCTGGCAAAGGATGGCCGACCATAGCGGGGATATGATTCTCGGTGTGCGGGATTGGGATTACCTGCGCCGGCGTTACCTTGAATACCCCGGCAAAGGTTATATACTGCTGAAGCTGCTGCGGCGTTTGAATGCGCAGGCGGTGGCCGTGGTGGTGCTCAAGGAGGAGGTATCCTGCTGTCAACTGGTGGACTTTATCGGCGCGCCGAAAAATTTACCCGCAGGGTTGCAGGCAGCGCGGCGCTATGCCGCCAGCAGGGGTCTGGATGAAGTGCATACCCTGGCAAGCGACATGGTCAGCGCCTTGCTGAAAGCGGCTCCCGCTACCAGCCGGGAAGCACAATGCTGGATACCGGCAGGCAGGGATGGCCCCACGCCCGCGGAAATAAACGGAAAATGGTGGCTAATGCCGGGTGACTGGTCGGAGTGATAGGATTTGAACCTCCGGCCCCGAATACCAGAAACTCCACAGATAATTACCGACAAGAGCACGACGTAACTCAGCTCATGACGGATGAACGGGCCAATCAGCAGGACCATACATAGACCCAGTGTGAGACAAACTGTGTTCAGAGCCGTATAAAGCAGGTTGCGCCTGGCGTCGCCGCATTTGGACTTCTTTGCCCATATGGCTGTGTACTGCTAATGTATT
>JBBDLF010000040.1:0-216786 GCA_040879025.1 Pseudohongiellaceae bacterium | reverse complement strand
GGCAGGCTCAACCGGCGCCAACCCCTATGCCTGCATAGCATCGGGAATTGCGGCACTGTGGGGCCCCGCACACGGTGGGGCCAATGAAGCCGTATTACGTATGCTCAATGAAATTGGTGACGAATCGCAGATTGATCGCTATATCAAGCGCGCCAAGGACAAGGATGACCCTTTCCGCCTGATGGGTTTCGGGCATCGTGTCTACAAGAACTTCGATCCACGCGCCAAAGTTCTGCGCGAAGCCTGCCAGAAAGTGCTGGCCGAACTCGGCGAAGCAGACGATCCATTGTTGAAGATCGCCATGAAGCTGGAGAAGATTGCGCTGGAAGACGAGTACTTCGTGGAGAAAAATCTGTATCCAAATGTGGATTTCTACTCTGGCATCATTCTCAAGGCTATTGGCATTCCTACCAGTCTGTTCACGGTAATTTTTGCCACCGGCAGAACCCCGGGCTGGGTTGCGCACTGGCACGAGATGATCAGCAACCCCTTCAAAATTGGTCGTCCGCGTCAGCTTTATACCGGCCCGACCATGCGTGATTATCCGGATAAATAATCCAGCATCCGCTAAAAACAAAAAAGCCCGCAACTTGCGGGCTTTTTTATATTTTAAAAATGGCGTCCCCTAGGGGTTTCGAACCCCTGTTGCCGGGATGAAAACCCGGTGTCCTAGGCCTCTAGACGAAGGGGACTGATAAACTTGACCGGACTTGCTGCGAGAAGCGGGGCATTCTAAAAAGCTTGCGTGATACAGTCAAGCACAAACGCATATTTCAACAGGTCTTGCGCATCCGGTGCCAAGGCAACCCATCGCCATTCAGGTTCCCGATCAGGTAACATGCGTGTTTTTTTCGGGCGACGCTCCATGACTACTGCCATAAGCATTCGTGATTTGCACAAGACCTACGCCAATGGCCACCAGGCGCTCAAGGGGATTTCCCTGGATGTGCAGGAAGGGGATTTCTTCGCGTTGTTGGGACCAAACGGTGCCGGCAAATCGACCACAATCGGAATAATCACCACACTGGCGCTGAAATCCAGTGGTACCGTAGAGGTATTTGGCCGTAACGTGCAGAGCCATGAATATGAGACCAAACTGGACATGGGTCTCGTGCCGCAGGAGGTGAACTTCAGCCAGTTCGAGCGCGTACGCGATATTGTCATGACCCAGGCGGGCTATTACGGTATGCCGCGCAAGCTGGCGGCGGAACGTGCGGAAAAATATCTGCGCAAACTGGGTTTGTGGGACAAGCGCATGGCACGCTCACGCACTTTGTCAGGCGGTATGAAACGGCGGTTGATGATCGCCAGGGCGTTGGTGCACGAGCCTCGCCTGTTGATTCTGGATGAGCCGACCGCCGGTGTGGATATTGAACTGCGCCGTTCCATGTGGGAGTTTCTGATCGAGATCAACAACAGCGGCACGACGATTATTCTGACCACGCATTATCTGGAAGAGGCGGAACACCTGTGCCGTCATATCGCCATCATCGACGAAGGGCTTATCATCGAGAATACCAGCATGAAAAAGTTGCTGGCCGAGCTGGATTCCCAGACGCTTATTCTGGATACTCCGGATGAGGTTTTTGAAGCGCCTCAAGTGGACATTGAAGGCGTGGCGGTAAGTCGCCATGACAGCCACAGTATCCAGGTAACGATCAGCGGCGGTGGTGATCTGAGTCGCGTGTTCGCGGCACTTGCAGCCAGGGACTTTCGCGTCGCCAGCATGCGCAACAAGTCCAACAGGCTGGAGCAACTGTTTCTGTCCCGATTGCGTGACGACCCCAATGGGGTAGGGTGAACCATGTTCAGTAATCATCGCTATATCGCATTTGAGACCATCGTAATAAAAGAGGTCAGGCGCTTTTCGCGAATCTGGTTGCAGACACTGGTGCCCCCGGCAATTACCATTTGCCTGTATTTTGTCATCTTCGGCAATTTGATAGGTCGTCGCATCGGCGAGATGGACGGTGTTGATTACATGGATTTTATTGTGCCCGGACTGATCATGATGGCCGTGATTCAGAACTCTTATTCCAATGTGGTTTCTTCTTTTTTCAGCCACAAATTTCAGCACAGCGTGGAAGAATTACTGGTGGCGCCTGTGCCCAATTATGTGATCCTGCTGGGTTTTGTTGTGGGCGGGATGGGCAGGGGATTGTCGGTCGGGGCGATTGTGACTGTGGTGGCAATCATTTTTACCGATTTGCAAATCATCCATCCATTGCTGACTGTCAGTGTTATTCTGATGACTTCAATGGTGTTCTCGCTGGCCGGCTTCATCAACGCGCTGTTTGCCAACAGTTTTGATGATATCTCAATTGTACCCACCTTTGTGCTGACGCCCTTGATTTATCTGGGCGGCGTGTTTTATTCGATTACCCTGCTGCCCACGTTCTGGCAGGTGCTTTCCGGTTTCAATCCGATTTTCTATATGGTGAATACCTTTCGCTATGGCATTTTGGGTGTCAGTGATGTGAACGTGTTTTGGGCGTTCGTTATTCTGGCGGCTTTTGCCGTCACTCTTTATATGGGTTGCATTATCCTGCTGCGTCGCGGCACCGGGCTGCGTCACTGAGACAGGCTCCCTGGACTGGAAAATACAATGAGCGCTACGGAAAATCCCCTTGGCAGGAAGGTTGCCTTCCCTGAAAGCTATATGCCCTCGGTGCTTTATGTGATCCCGCGGTGGGCATCCCGCTCGTTGCTGGATATTGACAAGAAACACGCACTGTTTGGCTTTGACTGCTGGCGCGCCTACGAACTCTCCTGGCTTAACCCCGGGGGCAAACCCGTTGCCTGTATGGCGGAGATTTATTTTGACGCCCGTTCCGAATTTATTGTCGAGTCAAAATCGATGAAACTTTATTTGCATTCACTGAACCGCAAGCGGTTTGACAGCAGTGAGGAAGCAGGACGGTTGATCGCACAGGATCTGACGGCAGCAAGCAATTCAGAAGTGGAAGTGGTTCTGCATGAGCCGGCCAGTCCTTCATTTGCATTGCGCGAACCCGCGGGGGAGTGTCTGGATTCGCTGGATATCGAAGTGACTGCAGCCGCGCCTGACGAAACCCTGTTGCTGACACAATCCATCGATGTGACGGACGAAACCTTGTACAGCCATCTGTTTCGTTCCAACTGCCCCATTACCGGACAACCCGACTGGGGCAGTTTCTTCATTCGCTACAGCGGGGCGCAGATCGACCATGCCGGCCTGTTGCATTATCTCTGCTCGTTTCGCAGCCATCATGGTTATCATGAAGAGTGTGCTGAGCGTATGTATCGGGATATCCTCAGGCGGTGTGAGCCGGATGAGTTGATCGTGGGGTTGAATTTTCTGCGCCGCGGCGGGTTGGATATCAACCCGTTCCGCAGTAACCGGCAGATCAGCCCCTGGGATCTGGTCAGTCGCTATATCCGACAGTAGCCGGGCGAGCCGTGCGCTTGTTTTTACACGGTCTCTGGGCTACAGTGTCGCGCTTTCGAGCACGGTGAGGTGTCCGAGTGGTTGAAGGAGCACGCCTGGAAAGTGTGTATACGGAAACGTATCGAGGGTTCGAATCCCTCCCTCACCGCCATTTTAAGAGATAACAGAAATTGCTGTATCTTGCGTTTCTCTGCCGTTTGACATGACGGCATCGCAAAAAGATCTCAGGGGCTCGCGTATGCCGGCGCGTCTGAAATCCGGATGAGGTAACCATGCCCGACCTCGCGTTCCTTCATGCCTCTCCATTCTACGAACTGACTGCGCTGCTGGCGCTGGCAGCGGCTGTCGGCATGCTGGGCCAATTTCTGCGCCAGCCAATGATCGTCGGCTTTATCGCCGTCGGGGTTCTGGCCGGTCCGGCGGCGCTGGGAATTGTGGAATCCAGCGAAAGCATCGATCTGTTGGCTGAGTTGGGTATCGCCGTACTGTTGTTTCTGGTTGGCCTCAAGCTCGATCTCAAGCTGGTTCGTACATTGGGTGTGGTCGCGCTGGCAACCGGTCTGGGTCAGGTGGCATTTACCTCGATCATTGGCCTGCTGATCGGACTGGCACTGGGACTGGATTTCATCACGGCGTTGTACGTTGCCGTGGCCCTGACTTTCTCCAGCACCATCATCATCGTCAAACTGCTGTCGGACAAGCGCGAACTGGATGCCTTGCACGGGCGGATCGCTATTGGTTTTCTGATCGTTCAGGATCTGGTGGTGGTTTTTGCCATGATGGTGTTATCCGCATTTGGCGTCGGTGCGGAAACGGGCGTGGAAACCAGCGCGGCAGAGCGAATAATATCCGTATTCGTCTACGGTGCGGTGATGCTTGCGTTGGTGGGGGTTTTTATTCGCTATGCCGCCGATGCGATCATGTTGCGAATTGCCCGTTCGTCGGAATTAATGATCATTTTTGCCATTGCCTGGGCTGCTCTGCTTGCCTCCATCGGGGACCAGTTCGGTTTCAGCAAGGAATTGGGCGGTTTGCTGGCGGGCATATCACTGGCATCAACCCCGTTCCGTGAAGCGCTCGTGTCGCGGCTCTCGTCGTTGCGTGATTTTCTCCTGCTGTTCTTTTTCATTGCGCTCGGGTCTCAGCTTGATCTCAGCCTGCTGGGGCCACAGGTAGCTCCGGCGCTGGTGTTCTCGGTCTTTGTACTGATCGGCAATCCCCTGATTGTGCTGGCCATTATGGGGGTCATGGGCTATCGCAAGCGTACCGCATTCCTGGCGGGGCTGACGGTGGCGCAGATCAGTGAATTTTCCCTGATTTTTATGGCGATGGGCCTGACGCTTGGACAGGTCAGCACTGAATCGCTGGCGCTGGTAACCCTGGTGGGCCTGATTACCATTGCACTTTCGGTCTATATGATCACGTATTCTCATGTGTTATATAACTGGCTTGAATCCCCTCTGGGGCTGTTTGAGCGTAAAGTGCCTTACCGTGAGGCAAGCTTTGATCAGGGGCCAAGACCCGATGCTCATTATGATGTCATTCTGTTCGGTCTCGGGCGCTATGGTCTTGCGGTTGCCGATCGTCTGAAGACCGAAGGGTTCCGTATTCTGGCTGTGGACTACAACCCTGACGAAGTACGCCGTTGGCGCGCGCGTGGATTCGATGCGATATATGGCGATGCCTGTGACCATGAATTTATCGCTGCTCTGCCGCTGAAAGATGTGCCCTGGGTGATATCAACCCTGCCGCAGCATGACTTCGGTCTGACCCATGAAGATCCTCGCAAAACACTGATCGACGGGCTCCGGTCGATGAAGTATGCCGGAAAAACCGCGGTATCCACTCACTACCCGGCCGAACGCGACTCCCTATATGACAAGGGAGCCGACATCGTCCTGCTCCCGTTTCAGGACGCCGCCGACCGAGTCGTCCACTATCTCACCCAAAATGGGGTCGGTGGCGAATGATAATCAGGTGCAGTCGATTCTCATTCGCCACCGACCCCGTCGGGGGTGCCCGGCAAATTCCTTGATATTTCTATAGTTGCTTTGTTGGGGTACTATCCTGCCACTAGAACTATAAAGTCCCGGGGTCCCATGATGTCTTCTCGTACTACGTTTTTCGTCGCGGGGCTGGCCGTAGCCGCCACCGCTTTTGCGTCAGCCAACGAATGGCCCCACTATGGTGGGGATCTGGGTTCCCGCAAATACTCGCCTCTGAGTCAGGTCAGTGCCGACAATGTGGACCAATTGCGAATCGCCTGGAGTTGGGAAACTCCGGACAATGCCACAGTGGCTGACAATATCGCGGCGGAAAATTTTCAGGCGATGCCCGCCGGTTACAAGGCAACGCCAATCGAAATTGATGATACGCTGTATGTCCCCACTTCATTTGGCCGGGTGGCGGCTCTGGACGGCGCCAGTGGCGAGCAGAAATGGGTTTTCGATACCGGTGCCTGGGAGCGGGGCAGACCGACCAATCTGGGTTATAACGTGCGAGGCGTGTCCTACTGGACCGACGGTTCGCGGCAGCGCATCTTCTTTGCCACCAATGACGCCTATCTCTGGTCGCTGGATGCGGAAACCGGCCGGCCTGATCAGGCATTTGGAGATGAAGGCCGCCTTGATCTGACCGAAGGCCTTGGGCGTCCGGTGGACCGGGATGTGTATTCGGTCATATCGCCGCCTTTGGTGGTGAGTGACGTGGTAATTGTGAACTCGTCAATCAGTGACGGGCCGCGGAACAAGGAGGCGCCTCCGGGACATGTTCGCGCCTTCAATCCGGTATCCGGCGATCTGGAATGGATTTTTCATACCATTCCCCAGGCCGGAGAGACCGGTAACGAGACCTGGGAGGACGGCTCTTGGGAATATTCCGGTGGAACCAATTCCTGGTCCATCATGAGTGCGGACCCCGACCTGGGTCTGGTCTATATTCCCATAGGCACACCAACCAACGACTGGTATGGCGGCCTGCGTCTCGGGGATAATCTGTTTGCGGAAAGCCTTGTCTGCGTTGATGCCGCCACTGGTGAACTGGTGTGGTATTTTCAGATGGTCCACCACGGCGTGTGGGACTATGACCTCCCGGCCGCGCCGACGCTTATGGATATCAACGTGGATGGATCGCCTGTCAAGGCGGTCGCGCAAGTCTCCAAACAGGGTTTCACCTATGTGTTTGACCGGGTAACCGGCGAGCCGGTGTGGCCGATCGAGGAACGCCCCGTGCCCCAGAGTACAGTCCCCGGTGAGCGGTTGTCACCCACCCAGCCGATTCCGACCAAACCGGCGCCCTTCGAGTACCAGGGCATTTCCGATGCCACATTGATTGATTTTTCTCCCGAGCTTCGTTCCCAGGCGCTGCAAAATATCGAACGATACGACTATGGTCCGGTGTTTACCCCACCGTCACTGCGCGGCACAATCAATCTTCCCGGATGGGGAGGTGGCGCCGAATGGACCGGAGCGGCGTTCGACCCCGATACCGGCCTTTTCTTCATACCCTCCACCACGTCGCCTATCGTGGTGCAACTCGAGGAAGCCGATCCGGCCGAATCGAATCTGCAATACCGCCGTGGCGGCGCGCGATCCGTTGGTGGGCCTCAGGGTCTGCCTCTGACCAAACCGCCGTACAGCCGAATCACCGCCATCGATATGAGCTCGGGGGAACATGAATGGATGATTGCCCACGGAGACGGTATTCGCCAGCAGATAATTGATATGGGCATTCTGGATCCCGGCCCGGTTGGCAGCCGCAGTCGTACCGGGCCGGTGGTAACCAGCACCTTGCTTTTTGTCGGTCAGGCTGACAACGACAGAAACCTGCTGCGGGCTTTTGACAAGACCAGCGGAGAAATCGTTCACGAGATTGATCTGCCCCTGCCGCCGGCCGGAACGCCCATGACGTATATGGCAAACGGTAAGCAGTATATCTCGGTGGCGGTCGGCGGCGGTCAGGACGCGAGGCTGGTCACCCTGGCTCTACCGTAATCCGCACGTGAAGGAGCAAGCGCACCGGTAGCCGGAAATTCCACAGAATACGCGGCCTCGCGTACCCGGCTATGATATCATTGCTGTTGGTAGCTCCTGTCGGTCCCCTCGCAATGACAGGTTACAAACCCCGCCAGGCCCGGAAGGGAGCAACGGTAGTAGCTGACTCATGTGCCGGGGTGCGGCTGGCAGGGGTTGCCACCAATCCCGGACGGGCAACTTCAAGGATCGGGCCGGCAGTTCGCGGTCTCGGTGATGCAGAGCAAGATGACCTATCAAGTACTGGCCAGAAAATGGCGACCCCGAAATTTTAAGGAAATGGCAGGGCAGGGTCATGTCCTCAAACCCCTGGTCAACGCACTGGACAACGACCGGCTGCACCATGCCTATCTGTTTACCGGCACACGCGGCGTCGGCAAAACCACCATCGCGCGGATATTGGCGAAATGTCTCAACTGTGAGCAGGGAATCGGTTCCACTCCCTGCGATGCCTGTTCCGCCTGTACGGAAATCAACGAGGGCCGGTTTATCGATCTCATTGAGGTGGATGCCGCTTCCCGTACCAAGGTGGAGGATACCCGGGAACTACTGGAAAACGTGCAGTATGCTCCCAGTGTGGGACGCTACAAGGTTTACCTGATTGACGAAGTGCATATGCTGTCCAATCACAGCTTTAACGCGCTGTTGAAGACTCTGGAAGAGCCGCCGCCCCACATCAAATTTTTGCTGGCGACCACTGACCCGCAGAAACTGCCGATTACGATTCTGTCCCGATGCCTGCAGTTCAATCTCAAGAACCTGGGTCCGCAGCTTGTCGCGGATTATCTTAATGATGTTCTTGTCAAAGAGAACATCACTCATGAAGATGCCGCAGTCTGGCAGATCGCCACCGCTGCAGCCGGCAGCATGCGTGATGCATTAACCCTGACCGACCAGGCGATATCCTTCTGTGATGGCGAACTGAAAGCGTCGGGTGTCATTGATATGCTGGGGACACCGGATCCGAAGGTGGTTTACGATCTGCTGGCGGGCCTGAAAAACCACAATGCCGAACAACTGCTGCAGGTTATTGACGAGGTGTCGCAACGTACCCCCGATTTCGGTCAACTGCTTGAAGGCTTGCTGTCGGCACTGCATCGGGTCGCCATCGCGCAGGTTCTGGGCGAGGCTGTCGACAACAGCTTTGGTGATCGCGAGCAGGTGCTTGAATACGCCGCTGCTGTCAGCGCGGAGGACGTGCAGCTTTATTACCAGATGGCGTTGAAAGGCAAGGGGGACCTGGCGGCATCGCTGAATCAGAAGAGCGCGTTTGAAATGCTGATGATACGGATGTTGTTGTTTGCCCCGGCCGCCGTCGATACAGGCGCCGTACCCGTGCCTGTGTCCAAACCCGAAATTGAAAAAAAAAAGAAACCAGTAGCGCCTGAACCGGTTGCCGGTTACACGTCCACCGCGGCATCCGCCTTGGAACGACCGGAACCCGCGATGAGACCGACGGCTCCCCCGGCACACCAGCAACCCAAAGTGGAATCGGTAACAGCCGAAGCAGCCTCGAAGGCGAGCCTCGAGCAACTGAACGGCGAACGCTGGCGGGGACTTTATCCCCGCCTGAACGTCGCCGGCCTGGCCGGAAATATCCTGGCGAATTGTGTGTTTGAGCAAATAGAGGGTAAAAAGCTGTCTTTCATTCTGGATGAAGCGCAAAGCGTGATTTATGGCGACGAGCACCGCCGCCGTATTGAAGAGGTTCTCAGCACTTTTTTCGGGACTTCGCTCAGTGTCGAGATCACCATTGGCAAGCCGCTTGACGAGTCTCCCGCGGCGCTTCGGCAGCGATTGACCCGGGAGGCTCATGAACGCAGGGTGAGTGATTTTGAACAGGACGGGAACGTGCGGGAAATTATCGAACATTTCTCCGCTACGATCTCCAGGGAATCCATCACGCCGCAGGCAAATGAGGTTGAATGAATGGCTGACTTCAATGAAATTGTAAAACAGGCCCGTGAAATGCAGGAAAAAATGAAACAGGCCCAGGAGGAAATGGCCAATCTGATCGTTGAGGGTGAATCCGGCGCAGGGCTGGTTAAAATACGGATGAATGGCAAGTATGACGTGAAAAAAGTACAACTGAACAGCAGCCTGATGGAGGAAGACAAGGAAGTCATTGAAGACCTCGTGGCGGCCGCCATCAATGATGCGGTGAGAAAACTTGAAGAAAAAAACCGGGATACTCTCGGTGGAATGACCAGCGGACTGGGTTTGCCCGATAATTTCAAGTTTCCGTTCTGATGCAGTCGAGCCCTCTGATTGAAAAGCTGGTCGAAGCATTTCGCTGCCTGCCCGGGGTAGGTCCCAAGTCGGCACAGCGCATGGCGCTTTATCTGCTGGAGCGCAACCAGGCCGGCGGCAAGACGCTCAGTGATGCGCTCGCTGAGGCAATCGAGAAAGTGGGGCATTGCCGGCAGTGCCGCACACTCACAGAACACGAGTTGTGCGGCATTTGTCAAAGCCCCTCACGCAACCGGGCAATCTGCTGTGTGGTGGAATCCCCCGCGGATGTTTATGCGATCGAGCAGACCGGATCATACAAGGGAATTTATTTCGTTTTGATGGGACACCTGTCGCCTATTGACGGCATCGGTCCCCAGGAACTGGGAATGGCACAATTGCTTGACCTGGTAAAACATGATGTGGAAGAGGTTATCATCGCTTGTAATCCTACTGTTGAAGGTGACGCTACCGCCTATTTTATAGCGGAACAGTTAAAACAATCCGGTTTGACCGTATCACGTATCGCGCACGGCGTGCCGGTAGGCGGTGAACTTGAGTATATCGATGGAAGTACCTTGAGCCATGCATTCAATGGCCGCAAGGTGATGGAGTGGACGTGACCGTGATGGAAGCAATAGACGTGGACAAGCGAGTGTTCGTCTCCGACGATGACACACTCACCGCCCTGTGTGAGCGCTGGAACAAAGGGGATTTTATCGCGCTGGATACGGAGTTTGTCAGAACCGACACCTTCTACCCGAAAATCGGCCTGATTCAGATCGGTGATGAAAGTGGTTGTTATCTGATTGATCCGTTCGGCATCTCCGACTGGTCCGCCTTTATCAGCCTGTTACAGAACCGGGATCTGTGTTGCGTGGTGCACTCCTGCAGTGAGGATCTGGCCTTGTTGAAGGGATTTCTCGGAACCGTGCCGGCACAGATTTTTGACACTCAGCGTGCCGCGGCGTTTCTGGGACTTGGCTACAGCATCAGCTATCAGGGTCTCGTCAAGGCGGTTTTCGACCAGGACGTACCCAAGGACGCGACACGCTCCGACTGGTTGCAACGCCCGCTCACGGAGCAGCAACAACATTATGCCGCTCTGGACGTTGCCTGGTTACCGGCGCTGTATCACCACCTGAAGGATAAACTCGAAGCCAAAGGTTATCTCTCCTGGTTGCGTGAGGACTGTGCACATCTGTCTGTGCCCGGCATAGACGAAGAAGACAACAGTAATTGGGAGTCTTATTATAGAAACATCAAGGGAGCCTGGGGACTCGATGAGACCGCTCTGGCGTTGCTGCAAAGTCTGGGTTACTGGCGTGAGAAGACCGCGCGCGAGGAGAATCGGCCTCGCAGCTGGATTGCCCGCGACAATGATCTGCTGGCCATCGTTGAGGAATGCCGGAACCGGGAAACCACAGCGATCGAGCTTCGCAATATTCGCGGTCTGCCCCGCAATTTTGAACGCCGTTATGGCAAGGCGCTCGTGGAAGTTTTGACTTCCCCCAATACGTTTGCCGAACGCCCCGATCCGGACAGTCTGCAGGCACCGCTTCCGCGGGCCTTGCGGCGGGCAATGAAGCATTGTCAGCAAGCGGTCAAAGAAAAAGCTGAATCGCTGGAAATAGCACCTGAACTGCTGGCCCGCCGCAAACAACTGGTGGAACTGCTGCAAATCCATGCTGCGGCGAGTATCGATCCGGGTTCCGATATTGATACGCTGCCCTGGCCGCCGGAATTGCAAGGGTGGAGACAAGCCCAGTTGAAACCTGTAATCAGTCGGGTGCTGGAGGCGGAAGCGGATCAAACGCCCGAAGAAAATCACGATGAATAAATCCAAACAGATACGACCGGCATTCTGGGACAAGCCCCTGTCCGAGCTGTCAACTCCTGAGTGGGAACTGCTCTGCGATGGCTGCGGCCGTTGCTGTCTGAGCAAGCTGTGTGATGACTATACCGGCAAGATCCATTATACACGGGTGATCTGCCGCTATTTCAATACTTCCACCAGCCGCTGCGGTTGTTATGAGAAACGCCGGCAACTGGTCCCGGACTGTGTCGTGCTGGACAGGGACAACATAGCCGACCTCGACTGGATGCCCGACACATGCGCTTACCGGCTACGCCACGAAGGACGCCCTCTGTATCACTGGCACCCCTTGCTGGCCGGTTCCAGGGACAAGATGGAGGAGGCCGGCATTACCTTGACCGGAAAGGTGATTTCCGAGGAACATGTGCCTGATGCGGCTTTGGAAGAGCATATTATTCGTTGGGTGAAAGCGGAATCCATTCAATGATTGACTATTTTATCGCCTGGTTGGTTTACGGTATTGCGGCAGCGATTTTTTACTTTCTGTTCTGGAAAATTACACAGTTCCGGAAACACCGGCTGCTGTCACACAGTCTGCGTGCGGTCATGCTCGCGCTGATTGTCACTCCCTGGTATGTGGGTCCGGACGGCGGCTTTCTGGCGCCGGCATTGATGGTGGTGGTTCTGAACGCAATCACCGCAGGTGGCGAGGCGGCTATCGGGGCTTTTGTTCCGTTATTTCTGGCTGTCGTAATCGCCTTTCTTGTGGCCCTGGTTGAAGTAATCATCACACGCAACAAGCGGGCCTGACGCATGTTCTGCCGTGGCGGCGTCCGTTTTTGCCGATTGTGTCACCTCGATGCTTGAACCGTTTGGAAACAGTGAGAGAAAATGGCTATGAGTTTTACCGGCACTGAAAGTTATGTGGCAACTCCGGAACTGCGGATGGCGGTCGACGCGGCTATCGCGCTACAGCGGCCGTTGCTTATCAAGGGTGAGCCGGGCACCGGCAAGACACTGCTTGCCGAACAGATCGCATCGTCGCTGAAACTTCCACTGATCCAGTGGCATATCAAGTCTACCACCAAGGCGCAGCAGGGACTCTACGAATACGATGCGGTTTCGCGGCTGCGTGACTCACAACTGGGCGATGACAAGGTGCATGACATTTCCAACTACATTATGCGAGGCAAGGTTTGGGAAGCATTCGAGTCAGACCGGCAAAGTGTTCTGCTGATTGATGAAATCGACAAGGCCGACATTGAATTTCCCAATGATCTTTTGTTGGAACTGGACCGAATGGAATTTTACGTTTACGAGACCAGGCAGCACATTCGAGCCAAAACCCGTCCAATAATCGTTATCACCAGCAATAATGAAAAAGAACTTCCGGACGCTTTCCTGCGCCGCTGCTTTTTTCATTATATTGAATTTCCCGACCCTGCAACCATGGAAGCGATCATCAAGGTGCACTATCCAGATATAAAGAAAGAGCTGGTGGCGAAAGCCATGGATATCTTTTTTGAAGTGCGCCAGGTTCCCGGTCTCAAGAAAAAGCCTTCCACATCGGAATTGATTGACTGGCTGAAACTGCTGATGGCCGACAATCTGCCGGCCGATGTGCTTAAAAGCAAGGATTCATCAAGCGCCATTCCGCCGTTGTACGGCGCACTGCTGAAAACCGAACAGGATGTTCAATTGCTGGAAAAACTCGCATTCATGCACCGGGCCAAACGCTAGGACAAGGAGCCTGCCTGCCGATGTTGATCAATTTTTTCATGACGCTGAGAAAGGAAGGGTTACCGGTCACACTGACCGAATTGTTTGCATTACTGGAATGTCTGCGTAATGACTTTGCCTTCGGCAGTGTCGATGAATTTTACTCCCTTGCCCGTCTGTGCATGGTCAAGGATGAAAAAAATTTCGACAAATATGACCGCGCGTTTTCACGGTATTTTGAAAATGTGGAAATACTCGATGAATTGATGCAATTTGAAATTCCCGAGCATTGGATGCAGAAGCAATTCGTTGCCCTGTTGACTGACGAGGAAAAGGCGAAAATTGAAGCGCTTGGCGGGCTGGACAAACTGATGGAAGAGTTCAAGCGCCGTATGGAAGAGCAGAAAGGCCGCCATCAGGGTGGCAATAAATGGATTGGTACCGGAGGAACTTCGCCCTTCGGTGCCTACGGTTACAATCCTGAAGGAATTCGGATTGGCCAGGATGAATCAGGACAGGGCCGGGCTACCAAGGTTTGGGACCGGCGCAATTACCGTGATCTCGACGACAGTGTCGAAATAGGCAGGCGTAATATCAAGATGGCCTTGAGGCGCCTGCGGCGCTTCGCCCGCACCGGCGCTACCGAAGAACTGGATATGAATGACACCATCTCCTCAACAGCGAAAAACGCCGGTCTGCTCGACATCAAAATGGTGCCGGAGCGGCATAATGCGGTCAAGATTCTGATTTTCTTCGATGTGGGCGGTTCCATGGACCCCTATGTGCGCACCTGTGAGGAGTTGTTTTCAGCCGCAAGGGCCGAATTCAAGCACCTGGAATATTTCTATTTTCATAACTTTATCTATGATGCCGTGTGGAAGAAAAGTCGTCGGCGCCTGACGGAAACAACGCCGCTTTTTGATATTCTGCACAAGTACGGTAGCGATTATAAGGTTATTTTTGTCGGCGACGCGACGATGGCGCCGTATGAAATAACACATGTCGGTGGTAGCCTGGAACACTATAATGAAGAACCTGGCGCGTTCTGGATGCAAAGGCTTACTGAAACCTATGATCACCTGGTATGGATTAATCCGACACCGAGGGAATACTGGCAGCATAGCTATTCCATCAATCTGGTAAAAGAGTTGACAGAAGAGCGCATGTTTCCACTCAGCGTCAAAGGGCTGGAAGACGCGATGGCAAACCTTGCCAGGTAATGGACGCCTGGTTGTCTGTCGAACTCGACGTTGTTTGCACCGTAGTTTGCACCGTAGTTTTCACCTTCGCGTCCACGCGAGAATAAAATGGGTCTCATTATGAGCGAAAAACTGACTGGCGAACTCGATCCCCGACAATATTCATCACTGACGGAAGTTCTGCATTACTTCACCTCCACTCATGCAAATCGTCCGGCTTATTCCTGTTTCGGCAAGACTCTCAGCTTTACCGAAGTGGGTGCGCAAAGTGACCGCTTCGCCAATTACCTGATTAATGAGGCAGGACTCAAGGCGGGGGAGCGCATTGCGATTCAGTTACCCAATGTGCTGCAATTTCCTGTGGCTGTATACGGTGCCATGAAGGCCGGTCTTGTCGTTGTCAATACCAACCCGTTGTATACAAAGCGCGAAATGCTGAACCAGTTTGCCGACTCGGGTGTCACCGCCATTGTGATTCTGGCAAACTTCTGCGACAAACTGGCGGCGATCATTGACTCCACCGAGATCAAAACAGTGATTGTCACTGAAGTGGGAGATCTGCAACGCCCCTTTAAACGGGCGTTCATGAATTTTGCCGCCCGCTATATCAAGAAAATGGTGCCGGCCTACCGGCTGACTGATGTCATCAGTTTTCAGGCCATTATCGACAGTGCCATTTCTACCCGTACCGATTTTCCGCGGGGATCAGGTAAGGACATTGCCTTGATTCTCTATACTGGCGGCACCACCGGAGCCGCCAAGGGCGTCATGTTGAGTCACGACAATCTGATAGCCAATATGATGCAGATGCGCTACCGCTGCCTGGAGATTGTTCGCGACGGCGTAGACAGCGTGATCGCGCCGTTGCCCCTGTACCACACCTATGCGTTTCTTTTCCACTGCCTGACCATGGCCTATGGTGGAAATCACAATGTACTTATCACCAATCCTCGCGATCTGGACAGCCTGATAGGCACATTGAAAAAACTGACCTTCCAGGGCTTTATAGGTATAAACACGCTTTATCTGGCCATGTTGCGACATCCCGAGATTCGCGAAATAGATTTCAGTCATCTGCGGTTTTCCGGCGCGGGTGGCATGGCCTTGTCACCCGCCATAGCGGAGCAGTGGCGGCAGCTTACAGGTTGCGAAATTTTTGAAGGCTATGGTCTGACGGAGTGTTCCCCGGTGGTATCTGTGAACCCTCCCAGCCGGGTAAAACTGGGAACCGTGGGTCCGCCGGTACCGGAAACCGAGGTGAAGCTGATGGATGACGACAGCAATGCGGTGTCGGCAGACGAGCGCGGAGAGCTGTGGATACGCGGTCCCCAGGTGATGCTCGGATATTGGAAACGTGACAAGGAAACCGCGGAAGTGTTGACCGGGGACGGCTGGTTCAAAAGCGGAGACTACGCCACGATCGACAGCGATGGCTATATTAAAATTGTCGACCGCAAGAAGGATATGATCCTGGTTTCCGGTTTCAATGTGTTTCCGGCTGAAGTCGAAGAAGTGGTTAACGAACATGGCGGCGTAATTGA
The DNA here is from genome assembly GCA_040879025.1 of Pseudohongiellaceae bacterium. GTDB lineage: Bacteria > Pseudomonadota > Gammaproteobacteria > Pseudomonadales > Pseudohongiellaceae > JBBDLF01. The sequence continues at coordinate 200,824 of JBBDLF010000040.1, read as the reverse complement.
AAGTGCCGCGATTGGTGTGGTTGACGAGCGTACAGGCGAAGCGATAAAGCTGTTTGTGGTGCGCAGTGACCCCGGTTTGGCCGCGGAGGATATCAAGGCCTGGTGCAAGGAACGCCTGACGCCTTACAAAATTCCCAGTGCGGTTGTGTTCGTTCGCGATCTGCCCAAATCCAATGTCGGCAAAGTATTGCGCCGCGAACTGAAAGAAAATGAGCCGGACTCCACGACAAGCTGACCGGGATCATCAGGACCCTTGCGAACAGCGGCGCCGGTCAATTCCCACTCGTATCAGGTTCCCGCCGGACTTGCCCATCTCCGGAAGAGCCGAAGAACTGGTCGCGGCAATCAGGGCCAACCAGGTCGTGGTGGTGGCCGGCGAAACCGGCAGTGGTAAAACCACGCAATTACCCAAGGTGTGCCTGCGGGCAGGCTACGGTATCAAGGGCCTTATCGGACACACTCAACCACGGCGGCTGGCGGCGGTATCCGTCAGTGCGCGTATTGCCGAGGAACTGGGAGTTGAAGCCGGTTTGGGAGTCGGTTACCAGGTTCGTTTCAATGACCGCACCTCGCCACAGACCTTTCTGAAACTGATGACGGACGGCATCCTGCTCACGGAGATTCAGCAGGACCGGTTTCTCAACAAGTACGAAGTGCTGATTATCGATGAGGCTCATGAGCGCAGTCTGAACATCGACTTTATTCTCGGCTACCTGAAACAATTGCTGGAGAAACGGTCGGATCTCAAAGTCATTATCACATCGGCGACAATCGACCTTGAAAAGTTTTCCGCCCATTTCAATAAGGCGCCGATCGTTTCCGTATCCGGCCGAGGTTATCCCGTTGATATACGTTATGCCCCACTCGCTGAAGATGCGGAGCAGGGCAGGGCATACGATGATGATCCCCAGACCGATGCCATCATCGGTGCCGTGAAGGAACTGGAGACCCTCGACAGAACGGCCGGGCGAATCAGCGGCGACATACTGGTCTTTCTCAGCACTGAACGGGAGATCCGTGAGACCGCGCTAAAACTGCGTAAACAAGGTATCGCCGATACCGAGATTCTGCCGCTGTACGCGCGTCTGCACCAATCGGAACAGCGCAAGATATTCAAGCCTCATCCAGGCCGTCGCGTCATCCTCGCGACCAACGTTGCCGAAACCTCTATCACGGTGCCGGGAATTGTCTATGTGATCGACACCGGACTCGCCCGGATCAGCCGTTACAGCGTACACAGCAAGGTGCAGCGCCTGCCGATAGAGCCCGTATCCCAGGCGAGCGCCAATCAGCGCTCCGGGCGCTGCGGCCGAGTCAGCAGCGGTATCTGCATTCGACTGTATTCGGCTGAAGATTTTCAGAACCGGCCCCTGTATACCGATCCGGAAATCCTGAGAACCAATCTCGCCGCAGTGATATTGCAGATGCTGTCGGCACGGCTCGGTGATATCGAAGATTTCCCGTTTATTGAACGGCCGGAACGAAAAGCGGTGAACGATGGCTTCAAGCTGTTGTATGAACTGAAGGCGATCGACAAGAACCGCGGCTTGACCCGTGGTGGCAGACAGATGGCCACCCTACCTGCCGACCCACGGTTTGCTCGCATGTTGATCCGCAGTAACGAACTTGGCTGTCTTCAGGAAATGTTGGTGATTATCAGTGCGCTGAGCATTCAGGACCCCAGGGAAACACCGGCAGACAGACAGCAGGCGGCACAGGAAAAACACAGTCGGTTTGCTCATGCGCAATCAGACTTTCTGGGCTTCGTGGAATTATGGAATGTATTCGAAACGAAGCGCCAGGAATTGTCGCAGAGAATATTGCGGAAGTACTGTAAGGATAACTTTTTATCCTTCAGCAGGATGCGGGAGTGGCGGGATACTCACAGACAGCTGCTGCTGGCTTCCCGCAAGCTCGGTTTCAGGGTGAACCAGGAGGCCGCGAACTACAGCGCGGTACACAGGGCGTTGCTTGCGGGGCTTCTCAACCAGGTGGGTTTCCGTGATGAAAAACGCAGTTACCTGGGCCCGCGTAATCGCAAGTTCCAGTTGCTGGCTTCTTCCGGTCCAGGAAAAACCGGAGCACGCTGGATTGTTTGTGGTGAGATTATTGAAACCAGCCGCCTGTTCGCCAGCCTTGCCGCGCGTATTGAGCCGCAGTGGATTGTTGAGGCGGCGGCACACCTGGTCAAACGCGACTGGTCCGAACCCCACTGGAGCAGCAAACGCCAGGAAGTGGTGGCCTATGAACGAATTTCTCTGGGCGGGCTGGTACTGGTTGACAGACGGCTGGTGAGTTACACGGCCATTGATCCCATGGTCAGTCGGGAGCTGTTTATCCAGCAGGCACTCGTGGAATTTCAACTTGATACCCGGTTTGGGTTTTATGAACATAACCGCAAGCTGATCCAGGAGTTGCTACGGCAGGAGGACAAACTGCGTCGACCGGCTCTGATGGTCAGTGATCGGGAGGTCGCGGCGTTTTATCAGCGCCGCATTGACGAAGGGATAGCGACCGGGAGAAGCTTCAACCGCTGGCTGGAAAAGAAGCTCAAGGCGGATGCGGATTGTCTGAAAATGACCCTGGCGGACCTTGGCACCGCTGAGCACGCCGCCCGCCGGACGATGGAGTTTCCCGATCAAACCGCCTTGCATGGCAACCGGCTGCAGATCAATTATGTGTTCGAACCGGGCAACAGCCTCGACGGTGCCACCGTGGACGTGCCGCTGGCGGTACTGAATCAGCTTACCCAGGCTGATGTTGACTGGGCGATTCCCGGACAAATCCGCGAGCGATGCATCGCGCTTCTCAAGGGTCTGTCGAAATCCTTGCGCAAACAATTTATTCCGGTACCGGCTTTTGTCGATGAGATTCTGCCGCAGATGCGCCAGGAAGACGGTACCGTACAGGAAGCCTTGGTCACGCAGATCAACCGCTCCCGCCAATTACAACTGGAACGCGGCCTGTTCGAGCAGAGCAGTATTCCGGAACACCTGCGGGTGAAGGTGAGAGTGATTGATGACAGCGGGCGGGAAATCGCCAGCGACACCAGCGTGGATCGATTGCGCGCACAGTTGCTCAAGCGCGAACCCGTTACGGGAGTCGACCCAGCGGCAGGCACCACACAACAAGTGGGTCACGCGTTGGAGAAATCCGGCTTGCAGGATTGGGATTTTGACGAACTGCCGCACCAGATTGAGACCGACACGGGCCTGAAACTGATACGGTACCCGGCGCTGGTGGATGAAGGGGAAACGGTGGCGATACGCCTGTTCGCCGATCCGGGTGAAGCGCGCCGCATAAATCGCCAGGGATTGCTGCGGATGTATTTTTTACGCAGCGTGCAACAGAAAAACCTGATCAGAAAGAAATTCAGTCGTCTGGAACGTGACTGGTCACTGAAGCTACCGGAGTCTGCGCGCGGCCCAGGGTTTTCCGACCAATTGGTGACGGCTGTATACCAGCATGTGTTCACCCCCGGTGAACCCACGCCCCGCAAGCGGAGTGAGTTTGAACAGTTACTCAACGAGCGTCGTCGGCACTTGTTGGGCGCAGCTGAACTATTTGAACAGCTTTTGATCACCATCATGAAGGCTTACCGGCAAGTAAAAGGGAGCCTGAAGCAGATGAAGTCCCCACAGTTGCTCTATGCCGCAACGGACATTGATCAACAACTGCGGGGCTTGTTTCCGCCTGATTTTGCGGTGTCGGTTCCCTTTGCCTGGATGCAGCACTATCCCCGGTATCTCCAGGCGATCACTCAGCGAATTGAAAAACTTCAACAGCGGGCCGCCCGGGATCGCGAATATCTGCGCTTGTTGACACCTCATCTCGAGAAGCTTGAAACCGGTTCGCGGGGAAATCCGCGCTCAACGGAAGAGCTGTCGCTTTATCGCTGGATGATTGAGGAGTACCGTGTTTCCCTGTTTGCTCAGGAGCTGGGTACATCGGTGGCGGTTTCAGAGAAGCGGCTGGAGCGGCAATGGGCAAAAACGGTGCAGGCATGATTCGGCGAAATGGCAGAAAATATTGCGACTATGACCCATTTGGGTGGGCGCGCCCGGTTTGGCTGAGTTAAAATAGCTGAGGAAGTTCTGACCAAGCTGATCCAGTTCCCGCAGAACACGAACCTTGCAATACCCACAAATTTGTAAGCCGGACGGACGTTGAAACACCTGTTGCTGATCTGCTGTTTGCTGTTGCCTGCCAGTGCATGGTCGGCAGATCCGTGGCAGTCGTTCAACCAGCGTATTTACCGGTTCAACGATTTTCTCGACACCCTTGTGTTCCGGCCCGTGGCGGTAACATACTCCACGCTGACCCCGAGGGTCGTACGGCAGGGAATTGGAAATTTTTTCAGTAATATTGATGACATCAATGTAACGGTCAATGACTTGTTGCAGCTTAAACTTGATGCCGCGCTGTCTGATTCGGGCCGTGTACTGGTAAATTCCACGATAGGGGTAGTGGGCATTTTTGACGTGGCCACATCGATGGGGCTTGAAAAAAATGAAGAAGATTTCGGGCAGACGCTCGGGCGCTGGAATGTGGGCGCCGGCAACTACGTAGTGCTGCCGTTTTTTGGACCCAGCACAGTCCGCGATACCCTGGGCCTGGTCGTTGATACACTGTTTAATCCAATTCAGTACTACGATGACAATTCCACACGGGTGGTGCTTTTCAGTGTGCGTGAAATTGATTCCAGAGCCTCGGTACTGTCACTGGAGGAGTTGATGACCGGAGATCGTTACCTGTTCATGAGAGAAGCCTATCTGCAGCGGCGGGAGTACCTGGTCGCGGACGGTGAAATTGAAGACGATTTCGGCGGCTTTTAGTCCAGAGAGCCTCTGACGGACAATTTTTCCTTGATGAAGTCGCTATGTGACACATAGGTCAATTCCGCTACCGAGCGGATCAGGTGCTCTTCGTACTTGTCCAGCTTGTCGTCGGCGAACGCGACCCGCCACATGTTGCGGATCAGGTTCAGCTTTTGCCCATAGGTGTAATGCTCGTTAACCAGGCTGGTAAACTGGTAGAGTGATGTGGCCTCAACCGCTTCGGCTTCAGCCAGCTTGATCACGGCTTCAAGCGTCTTCGGGTCGAGATCAAAGGTGTCCCGAAGCACACTGACAAATTCCTCGGACTCCCGCTCGTCCAGCTTGTGGTCGGCGTTCATGAGCTCTATGAGCAATGCCGCACTGGCCAGTTCCAGACGACTGCCGACCGCCGGATCCTGTTCGTCGTCGGTACTGAGGTTGTTCTCAAAAAAAGCCTTGATTGTCGCCAGCATATCCGGAAATAACCTTGGGAACCTCTGATTAATTAGACAAGCTTCAATTTAACGCAGTCAGCAATTGGTGGCAATGAAACGTCCCGGTCAGCCTGCTGTCTCTGCACTGGTCAGGCGACCAGAGCCATGGCGTCGAGCAACACGTTGAGCGTGGCGCCGTTGCCTGGACTGTGCTCACTCAGGTGCCGACGGAAATGACGGCCGCCGGGAACACCCCTGAACAGGCCGAGTATATGTCTGGTCATATGGTGCAGAGGCGTGCCGCGGCGCAGCTCTTCCTGAATATAGGGCAGATAGGCTTGCAGGATGTCCAACCTGGACTTGTCACAGGGTGACTCCCCGTAGAACAGAGAGTCAACCTCCCGCAACAGAAAGGGGTTCTGGTAGACCTCCCGACCGACCATGACTCCATCAACCCGGCGGAGCAGGCCTTTGGCTGATTCCAGGCTTGTAATGCCGCCGTTGATGACGATATCCAGCTCCGGAAACCGCTGCTTTACCAGAAACACTCTCTCATAATTCAAGGGCGGGACTTCCCGGTTTTCCTTTGGACTCAGTCCTGCCAGTACGGCGATGCGGGCGTGTACGACAAAGCGGCGGCAGCCGGCGGCGGCCACCGCATCAATGAATGAGAGCAGTTCAGGATCGCTGTCCATGGAGTCGACACCGATGCGGCATTTGACAGTGACTGGAATGGTTACCGTATTCCGGATCGCCCTGACGCTGTCTGCCACCAGCGCGGGCCGTGCCATCAGACAGGCGCCGAACCGGCCGGACTGAACCCGGTCGCTGGGACAGCCGATATTGAGATTGATTTCATCGTAGCCGGCGGCTTCCGCTGTTACCGCCGCCATCGCCAGTTGCGCGGGGTCCGACCCGCCGAGCTGCACGGCCACCGGGTGTTCCGATGCATGGTGTTGTAACAGAAAATCGGCATTGCCGTGAAGCAGGGCGCCGCTGGTTAACATTTCGGTATACAACAGGGCACGGCGGCTTAACAGGCGCAGGAAGGAGCGCTCGTGGCGATCGGTCCAGCCCATCATCGGGGCAATGCAAAACCTGTGTGAGTCCGCGTTCATTGAAAAGTCACCGTTTTCCTCTGATTCGCTGCCGTTGACGGCATGGTCGGCGGCTTTGGCGTTGTAACCAACCGAGGCCGGCAAGTCAAGCCGACCGGTATGATTCACGCGACAATCGCGTATAATTTGGCCTTTCCTTCATTCGCCTTTCAGTTGTTCCGTCGTCCAGTTGTCTTTCAAGCTGTGCCAGGTATCTACCTTTATGACCCGAATACGAACCAGAGTCGCTCCATCGCCTACCGGTGATCCCCACGTAGGTACGGCCTATATTGCCTTGTTCAACCGTTGTTTTGCGCACAGCCGCCAAGGCAGCTTTATCCTGCGTATCGAGGACACCGATAGCCAGCGTAGCAGCACCCGGTCCGAGCGGGATATCCTGGAACTGTTGCAATGGCTGGGTCTGGCCTGGGACGAAGGACCGGGTGTCGGCGGCGATTTTGGACCTTATCGTCAGAGCGAGCGCAGCGCGATCTATCACGAGCACATTAAAATTTTACTGGAACGCGGCGATGCCTACTATTGTTTCTGTACCGAAGAGCGTCTGCAGCGGCTGCGCAGGCAACAGGTAGAGGAAAAACGCAATACAGGCTACGACGGGCATTGTCTGCACCTCTCAAATAAGGAGGTGCAGCAGCGACTGTCAGCCAAAGAGGAACACGTGGTACGCATGAAGGTGCCTGGCCAGGGCGAGTGTACATTTCACGACACGCTGCGCGGTGAAATTTCCATAGCCTGGTCCCAGGTCGACATGCAGGTGTTAACCAAGTCAGACGGTTTGCCTACGTATCATTTTGCCAACGTGGTGGATGACCACCTGATGCAGATCAGTCATGTTGTTCGCGGCGAGGAGTGGATCAATTCCACCCCGAAACACTTGTTGCTGTATCAATACTTTGGTTGGGAACCACCGGAGTTTTGCCATATGCCGTTGTTGCGCAATCCGGACAAAAGCAAACTCAGCAAGCGCAAAAACCCCACCAGCATAGGCTATTACCGCGACATGGGTTATCTGCCGCAGGCACTGGTCAATTATCTCGGCACCATGGGCTGGACGATGCCGGACGGTGAGGAAAAATTCACGATTGAACAGATGACGGAACATTTTGACCTGGAACGTGTCTCGCTGGGTGGTCCTGTCTTTGATATCGAAAAGCTGAACTGGCTGAACGGTAAATACCTGCGCGAGGACTTCAGCGCCGGAGAATTTGTCCGGCTGTACGCTGACTGGGCATTCAGGGATGAAAAAGTACGCGATGTCGTGCCTTTGCTGCAACCGCGGGTGGAGCGCTTAAGCGATGTGATGCCGCTGGCCGGTTTTTTTCTAAGCGGGCTGGTCGATATCGCCGCAGCCAGTTTTGAGCACAAGAAACTCTCGGGACAGGAATGTCGAATGATTCTGCAGTTGTCACTGTGGCGCCTGGAGCGCCTGGAGACCTGGGAGCGCGGCAGCGTGGAACTTTGTTTGCAAACATTGGCGGAGGCACTGGAACTGAAGATTCGTGATTTTCTGTTTCCGCTGTTTATCACTATCACCGGCAAGGCGGTTTCCACTTCGGTTATCGATGCGATCGCGATTCTCGGCCTGGAAATCACCCGTGCCCGGTTTCGGCACGGCCTGGCAGTGCTTGGCGGCGTCTCGAAAAAGGAAGCAAAGGAACTTGAGCGGCGCTTCCGTGATATTGACTAGTGTCCTTTGCCTGAGACCGGGCAGGGCTCGTTGACAGTGCGGGGGTGGGTGATTAGAATGCCATTCCTTTTTCCACCCGGTCTGTCTCTATCGGGTGGATCTTTAAAGAGTTTGGGGCCTTAGCTCAGCTGGGAGAGCGCAACGCTGGCAGCGTTGAGGTCACCGGTTCGATCCCGGTAGGCTCCACCAATTCTTTTCCGATTCGCAGTCCTGTCACTAGTTGACTGGATAATCCCGCTTTACGTGGCCCTTGTAGAGTTGGCGTGGCCGGCCTATCCGATAAGTCGCGCTCACCATCTCATTCCAGTGTGCAACCCATCCCGGCGCACGGCCGGTCGCAAAGATGACGGTGAAAAGACTGGTGGGAATTCCGATGGCCTTAAGCACTATGCCGGAGTAGAAATCGACATTGGGATAGAGTTTGCGCTCAATGAAGTATTCGTCTTCCAGCGCGATCTTTTCAAGTTTCCGGGCAATCCTGAACAAGGGATCGTCTTCCAGGCCCAGATCATCAAGAACTTCATCACAGATCTGACGCATCACCTTGGCGCGAGGATCGAAGTTTTTGTAAACACGGTGCCCGAAGCCCATCAGTCGGAACGGATCATCCTTGTCTTTGGCGCGTACAATGAAGTCTTCGATACGTGATTCATCACCAATTTCGTAAAGCATCTTCAGAACGGCTTCATTCGCGCCACCGTGGGCTGGACCCCACAACGCCGCGATCCCGGATGCAATGCAGGCATAGGGATTGGCACCGGTGGAGCCGGCCAATCGTACCGTAGACGTTGAAGCGTTTTGCTCGTGATCGGCGTGCAGCAAAAAGATCGTGTCCATGGCCTTGGCCAGTACCGGGTTGACCGTCGGTTCCTCGCAGGGCGTACTGAACATCATATGAAGGAAGTTCTCTGACAAACTCATGTCATTGCGCGGATACATGAAGGGCTGCCCGATTGAGTGCTTGTAACACATTGCTGCCAATGTGGGCATTTTGGCAATGATGCGATGACAGGCCAATTCTCTGTGGGACGGGTTTTCGAGGTTCAATGTGTCGTGATAAAAAGCGGAAAGGGCGCCTACAACACCGGCCATAATGGCCATGGGGTGGCCGTTACGGGGGAAGCCATGGAAGAACAGATGGATCTGTTCATGCACCATCGTGTGGTATGTGATGCTGTTGTGGAAGCTCTTTGCCTGTTCGGCGTCAGGCAGTTCACCATTCAACAATAAATAACAGGTTTCAAGAAAGTTTGAATGTGCGGCAAGTTGCTCAATGGGGTAGCCGCGGTGGAGCAATACGCCTTTGCCGCCGTCGATATAGGTAATTTCCGAGTCACAGGAGGCGGTGGAAACAAAACCGGGATCATAGGTAAAGATACCCTTGCCAACCAGACTGCGCACATCCACCACGTCAGGGCCAATCGTTCCTTCATACACGGGCAACTCAATCGCCTCATCCATCCCGTCAATGGTCAAACTGGCCTTTCTGTCACTCATGGTGGACTCCTACTATACCGAATGGGTATCGGGATGCTGGTTGCCGGGCTGGCCAGCGAATTTATGACACGGATTGGCTGCCGTTGATCGCGTAACGGTTCTACGACCAATTGTGCAACTTCAGGGAGCGCAATACTAGGAAGAGTCCATGTAGTTTGTCAAATATTTGTCCTTTTTTGCTGCCTTAAACAGACATTTGAAGGCGCTTGTTGTAGTTTTTTTACAAACTATCGAAAACGCTTATCGGCGCGGTTTGGCTACCCGATCTGTGAGCGGCAGGCTCCGATTTACCGGGGCTGCGGACAAAGCTGAAAAAATGACAGGATATTGTCTTAATTTAAGGAGGTAAAGGGTGATTTATTGTAATTGCGGCGTTGAGCCACTATAATTTGCGTCCTGACCGGGGCTGAATTCCGTACATTTCAATCAGTTTTTTATCCCCCTGATCATTTAACAGCCCGAACCGACAGTCCCTGCAATGAGCCCCATGTGAGAGATACCAGGCCCGTAAATATCGCTTTCACCACGTTCCGGTTGCCACTCCCCGCGATAACTTCCTTTCTGCACCGCGTTTCCGGGGCATTTATCTTTATCGGAGTCGCGGTACTGCTCTATCTGCTGGGGCTGTCGCTTGAGTCCCCGGCGGGTTACCGCGACGCCGGCGGGTGGATCAATTCCCTGTGGGGCAAGTTGATCGTCTGGATGGTACTGGCCGGACTGATCTATCACCTGGTGGCCGGAATTCGTCACTTGTTGATGGATATGGCGATCGGCGATGGCCTCGAAGGCGGTCTGCTGGGAGCACAGCTGGTCTTTGTTGTTTCAGCCATAGGCATAATTCTGGCGGGAGTCTGGTTATGGTAGGCAGCGTGACCAGTTTTGGCCGCAGCGGGGTGTACGATTGGGTGGTTCAGCGGGCTTCCGCCGTCATCCTCGCTCTCTACACGTTTTTTATGTTGGGTTATTTCCTGCTCCACCCTGAGATCGGCTATGAACAGTGGAGCGCGCTGTTTTCCGGTTTTGGCATGAAAGTCTTCAGCCTGCTGGCGCTGTTGTCGCTGTGCGCCCATGCCTGGGTAGGCATGTGGACAATCGCTACGGATTACCTCACCCCGGGCATGGTCGGCCGTGGCGCCACTTTGATCCGGTTCGCGTTTCTGGCCGGCTGTGGCCTGTTGACGTTTATTTATCTGCTCTGGGGTATCCAGATTTTGTGGGGCGTATAAATGACCGATAGCAGGACACTGTCCTTTGACGCCGTAATAGTTGGTGGCGGCGGTGCGGGTATGCGCGCGGCATTGCAACTGGCACAATCGGGTTTTAACACCGCGGTGATTTCCAAGGTGTTTCCCACGCGTTCGCATACGGTTTCAGCCCAGGGCGGTATTACCTGTGCCATCGGCAGCGCCGACCCGGATGACGACTGGCGATGGCATATGTACGACACCGTCAAGGGCTCGGATTACATCGGTGATCAAAACGCCATAGAATACATGTGCAGCGAAGGCCCCCAGACCGTCTTCGAACTGGAACATATGGGGCTGCCTTTTTCCCGAACAAAGAATGGCCGTATCTATCAAAGGCCGTTCGGGGGCCAGTCAAAGGATTTCGGCAAGGGAGGGCAGGCCTCCCGCACCTGCGCCGCGGCCGACCGCACCGGTCATGCGCTGCTGCATACGCTCTACCAGGCTAACCTGAAAACCGAAACCGCCTTTTTAAACGAATGGTATGCAACCGATCTGGTTAAAAACCAGGACGGTGCCGTGGTGGGCGTGATGGCCATTAACATCGAAACCGGTGAACTCGTCTATGTCAAGTCGAAGGCCACAGTGTTTGCTACCGGTGGCGCCGGCCGGATCTATGCGTCCACCACCAACGCACTGATCAACACCGGTGACGGCGTCGGTATGGCTTTGCGGGCGGGATTTCCGGTTCAGGATATCGAGATGTGGCAGTTCCATCCCACCGGCATCTATGGCGCCGGCGTGCTGGTTACCGAAGGTTGCCGCGGCGAAGGTGGCTATCTCGTCAATAAGGACGGTGAACGGTTCATGGAGCGCTATGCGCCGAATGCGAAGGACCTCGCCGGTCGTGATGTGGTGGCTCGCTCCATGGTGCTGGAGATTCTGGAAGGCCGCGGCTGTGGCGAAAAAGGCGATCATGTGCTGTTGAAACTCGATCACCTCGGAGAGCAGGTGCTCAATGAAAAGTTACCCGGCATCCTGGAATTGTCCCGGACCTTTGCTCATGCCGACCCGGTGAAGGAGCCGATTCCGGTGGTTCCTACCTGCCATTACATGATGGGAGGTATTCCCACCAATATTCACGGCCAGGCACTTACCCAGGACAGCAATGGCGAGGACAGGATAATACCGGGCTTCTTTGCGGTCGGTGAGACCGCCTGCGTATCCGTGCATGGTGCCAACCGGCTGGGTGGAAACTCACTGCTCGATCTGGTGGTGTTCGGGCGTGCGGCCGGGAAATATATTGAAGAAGCCTTGCGTCAGGGCATTACGATGCGGGAAGCGTCGGATTCGGATCTGCAACAGGCCCAGGCACGGTTGCGACGACTGGAACGATCCACATCCGGTGAAAAATGTTCAAGCGTACGCCAGGACCTGCAGGCGATCATGCAGAATCATTTCGGTGTGTTCCGTAGCGGCAAGTTTATGGAAAAAGGCATTGTCAAACTTGCCGCGTTGCGCGAGCGAGTTGAAAACGTAGTGCTTGAAGACAAAAGCCGTACCTTCAATACGGCGCGGATCGAAGCGCTGGAATTGGAGAATCTGTTTGAAGTGGCGGAAGCGACAGCGATCGCCGCCAACGCGCGGACTGAAAGTCGCGGTGCACACGCCCGTGACGATTTCAAGGAACGGAATGACGAACAGTGGCTGTGCCACTCACTGTATTTCCCTCGTGGAAAGAAAACCGGGCGACGGGCAGTCAATTTCTCGCCCCGTACCGTCGACACCTTTGAACCCAAAGCGAGAACATATTGAGCAGTCGCGGTCTGGTAACAAACGGAAACTCTATCATCGCCACCGAGCACAAACTGAATAAAGGTGAATCGTGCTAGTCAGTATATATCGCTATAACCCGGAGTCGGATACCAAGCCCGTGATGCAGGATGTGGAAGTTGAGATTCCGCAGGGCAAGGACTTGATGGTTCTTGAAGTGCTGGAGCTTATGAAGGAGCTGGATCCTTCCATTTCCTACAGACGTTCCTGCCGCGAAGGGGTTTGTGGTTCCGACGGGATGAATATAAACGGCTTCAATGGTCTGGCGTGTATCACTGCATTGTCATCCGTAGTCAAGCCTGGCGGCAAACTGGTGTTGAGGCCGCTGCCCGGTTTACCGGTCGTCCGCGATCTGGTGGTGGATATGACGGTTTTCTACAAACAGTATGAAAAAGTCAAACCTTACCTGATGAATGACGAGCCGCCGCCGGCAATTGAGAGATTGCAGTCTCCCGAAGATCGGGAAAAACTGGACGGGCTTTACGAATGCATTTTGTGCGCCTGTTGCAGCACCTTTTGTCCTTCTTTCTGGTGGAATCCGGAAAAGTTTATCGGACCTGCCGGTCTGCTGCAGGCGTACCGGTTTCTGGCCGACAGCAGGGACACCGGAAGGGAAGAGCGCCTCGCTGAACTGGAAGACCCGTTCAGTGTATTCCGATGCAGGGGCATCATGAATTGCGTCGCGGTTTGCCCGAAAGGCCTGAATCCGACTCGGGCGATAGGTCATATTCGATCAATGTTGGTGGAGCGCGGGGTTTGACAGGCAAATCAGGCTTCCCGCGCAACGGGTTTGCAATGAATTATTTTCAAGTGAGCAATCAATACACTAATGGACGACAAGGTTAAAGATAACGGCGCGATGGAATTATCGTGGAGTACCGGGCACCTCTCCGGAGCCAATGCTGCTTACGTGGAAGAACTCTATGAGCAGTATCTCGCTGACAACGAATCGGTGCCGGAGCAATGGAAAAACTATTTTGACGAGCTTCCCGGGGCCAACGGGGAAACCCGCGGTGACATTTCCCACCGCACTATTCGTGAACACTTCCGCAAGATGGGGAAGGTCAGTCGTTTTGCCCCTCTCCTCAGCAATGACGCGGTAGTCAATTCCGAACACGAGAATAAACAGGTGGAAGTGCTTCACCTGATCAGCTCATACCGGGTTCGCGGTCACCAGAAAGCAAGCCTGGACCCGCTGGGTTTGATGAACCGGATCAAGGTCCCCGATCTGGAACTTGAATTCCACGGGCTGACTCCCCTGGATTACTCGACCCTGTTCCAGACGGGTTCGCTCTTTATCAGCAAGGACAAGGCCACACTGCGGGAACTGGTGGAAATTCTTGAACGGATTTACTGCAATTCCATCGGCTATGAATTCATGCACATCGTCAACCTGCAGGAAAAGCAGTGGATTCAGCGACGCATTGAGAGCAATGATGGTTATCCCTCATTCGAAGATGAGGTGAAGCGTCATCTTCTTGAGCGCCTCAGTGCCGCGGAAGGCCTGGAGAAGCACCTGGATTCAAAATACCCCGGAACCAAGCGCTTTGGCCTTGAAGGCGGGGAAAGTCTGATTCCGTTGATAGATGAACTGATTCAGCGGGCCGGCGGAATCGGCGTCAAGGAAATTGTAATCGGCATGGCGCACAGAGGCAGGCTCAATGTGCTTGTGAATATCCTCGGCAAGAACCCCGCTGTCCTGTTTGACGAATTCGAAGGAAAGGCCGTTTACCAGAGTTCCGGGGATGTGAAATATCATCAGGGATTTTCCTCCAACATAATGACCTCTGGTGGAGAGGTTCACCTGGCGCTTGCATTTAATCCATCACACCTGGAGATTGTTGCTCCGGTGGTGGAAGGTTCGGTGCGCGCAAGACAGGATCGGCGTATGGATGATGCCGGAGACCTGGTGTTGCCGATCATTTTGCATGGAGACGCGGCCTTCGCGGGTCAGGGCGTGGTGATGGAAACCTTCCAGATGTCCAAAACCCGCGCATTTACCACGGGCGGCACCGTACACGTCATTATCAACAATCAGATCGGCTTCACCACCAGCAAGCAGTCGGACGCGCGTTCCACTGAATACTGTACTGATGTGGCAAAAATGGTGCAGGCGCCGATATTTCATGTTAATGCCGATGACCCCGAGAGTGTGCTGTTCGTTACCCAACTGGCGCTGGATTTCCGCTATGAGTTCAACAAGGATGTCGTTATTGATCTGATCTGCTATCGGCGTCGCGGTCATAACGAGACTGACGAACCCGCGTCTACTCAGCCGCTGATGTACAGCGCTATCCGCAACCATCAGACCACGCGGGGAATTTACGCGGACAAGCTGGTTGATGAAGGCATCGTTTCAAGAGAAGATTCCGACAGGTTTAACAGCAATTATCGCCGCGCCCTGGCTACCGGAGAACACGTCGTCAAGAGTCTGGTTAAAGAGCCGAACGTAGAGCTGTTTGTTGACTGGAGCCCTTATCTCGGTCACGAATGGAATCCGAATTACAACACCGCCATCAAGCTGGATACGCTGAAAGTCCTGGGCAAAAAACTGGTGAATGTGCCAAAGCATTTTGAATTGCAGCGCCAGGTTCAACGCATCATGGACGATCGCATAAAAATGGTTGCTCAGGAAATACCGGTCGATTGGGGTTTTGCTGAACTGCTGGCCTATGCCAGCATCCTGACCAGTTCCAACAGTGTTCGTATTACCGGACAGGATGTGAGACGCGGTACTTTCTCGCACCGTCATGCTGTGTTACATGAACAAAGCACCGGAAAAATCTACATTCCCCTCAACAGCATTGCCAAGGGCAAGAGCAAGTTTGAAATTTACGACTCCCTGCTGTCGGAAGAGGGCGTGCTGGCATTTGAATACGGTTACGCCACCACGACACCCAACGCCCTGGTCATCTGGGAAGCGCAGTTTGGTGACTTCGCCAACTCCGCGCAGGTGGTTATAGACCAGTTTATCACCAGCGGCGAACACAAATGGCAGCGTCTGTGCGGCCTGACACTGCTGTTGCCCCATGGTTACGAAGGTCAGGGGCCGGAGCATTCTTCGGCGCGTCTTGAGCGGTTCCTGCAACTGTGTGCCGAACACAACATTCAGGTCTGCCTTCCGACCACGTCAGCGCAGGTGTTTCATATGCTGCGCAAGCAAGTCCTGTGTCCGGTGCGCAAGCCGCTTGTAGTGATGTCTCCCAAAAGCCTGCTGCGCCACAAGGAAGCAGCCTCCACAATGGAAGAGCTCGCGGAGGGCAGTTTTCAGGTGGTCATTGACGAGATCGATGGGTTCGACCCTTCGAAAGTCAGCCGCCTTATCATGTGCTCGGGTAAGGTGTACTACGATCTCCGGGCGGAGCGTCGCGCTCGCGAGATAACCGATATCGCTATCATCAGGCTGGAGCAGCTTTATCCGTTCCCGGAACACAATCTGCGCGAAGTGCTGAAACCTTATACCAATGTTCAGGAAGTATATTGGTGTCAGGAGGAACCGATGAACCAGGGCGCCTGGTATGCGAGCCAGCACCACATGCGACGCATCGTCGCGGAGTTGAACCGTTCACTGTACCTGGAGTACATCGGAAGAGAACCTTCGGCGGCCGCGGCTGCGGGATACCCTGCCCTGCACCTGAAACAACAGCAGCAGTTCATTGATCAGGCACTGGCTAAAAAATCCTGATAGTGAAAACCAAGCCTAACCGTTCATTCGGGGAACTGAAAATGACAATAGAAATAAAGGCGCCTACCTTGCCGGAATCCGTACCGGACGGCACCGTCGCCACCTGGCACAAGAAGCCCGGCGATGCAGTGGCGCAGGACGAAGTGCTGGTGGATATCGAGACTGACAAGGTGGTCATCGAAGTGCCTGCTCCCTCTGCCGGTACCCTCAAGGAAATTATCAAGGCAGAAGGAGAAACCATTGTCAGCAACGAACTGATTGCCATTCTGGCGGAAGGGGCTGCGCCGGAAAAGGCTGATACAGCACAGGCCGGTAAAACCGGCGGGAAACAAAAAACGCCGTCACCTGACAGCGGTGAATCAACTCAACCGGAAGCCGCTGCCGATACGGCGGAGGTACCGGTCAGCCCCGCGGCTCGCAAGCTGATGGAGGAAAATTCCATCAAGGCGGACAGCGTCAAAGGCTCGGGGAAGGACGGCCGCATTACCAAGGAGGATGTATTGTCCGTTATGGACTCCAGCCGGGAGACCGCTTCTGAACAGGCCCCCGCCCCGGCGACAGCCCGGTCATCCACGTCCGGCCGCCTGGAAGAACGCGTGCCGATGAGCAGGCTGCGAGCCAGGATAGCGGAACGCCTGCTTGACGCATCACAGTCCACCGCCATGCTGACGACGTTCAATGAAGTTGATATGTCACGTGTCATGGCGATACGTAGCAGCTACAGGGATGAATTTGAAAAAGCTCATGATGGCGTGCGGCTCGGCTTTATGTCTTTTTTTGTGCGAGCCTGTGTGGAAGCCTTAAAGCGATTTCCCGGCGTTAATGCCTCCCTGGATGGCAGTGATGTTGTCTATCACGGCTACCAGGATATCGGCGTTGCCGTCTCCTCTCCGAGAGGTCTGGTGGTACCGGTAATTCGCGATGCCGATCATCTCGGGCTCGCCGAAACCGAAAAGCGGATCCGCGAGTTTGGTCTGAAAGCCAGGGAGGGAAAACTGGCTATCGAGGATATGACCGGCGGCACCTTTACCATTTCAAACGGCGGCGTGTTCGGTTCACTGCTTTCCACCCCGATTCTCAATCCTCCGCAAACGGCGATTCTCGGCATGCATAAAATCCAGGATCGGCCCATGGCGGTTGACGGTGAAGTCAAAATCCTGCCGATGATGTATCTGGCACTGTCTTACGATCATCGTATGATCGACGGCAAGGAAGCGGTCCAGTTTTTGGTGACAGTGAAGGAATTGCTGGAAGACCCGGCACGCATTCTGCTGGAAATCTGATGCTAACGTTGAGAAGGTTAGCGGTATTTGAAATCAATCAAACAGGTACATACAGGAAGAAAGAGAGAAACTTATGGCTCAAGAGTATGACGTCATCGTAATCGGATCGGGTCCCGGAGGCTACGTTGCCGCGATTCGCTGCGCGCAGTTGGGATTCAAGACCGCCTGTATCGAAAAGTGGTTGAACAAGGAGAAAAAAACGGTCTATGGCGGAACCTGTCTGAACGTCGGGTGTATACCGTCCAAGGCATTGCTGGACAGTTCGCACAAATTTGTTGAAGCCTCTCAAGACTTTGAGGCTCATGGCATAAAGACCGGCAAGCTGGCCATCGATGTGCCCGCGATGATCAAGCGCAAGGATAAAGTGGTCGACCAGCTCACGAGCGGCGTCAAAGGCCTGTTCGCCGGCAACAAGGTTGAGGGAATCAGCGGCACCGGGAAAATCACAGGACCCAAAACCGTCACCGTAACCGGACACGACAAAAAACAGACTGAATTAAAGGCAAAGCATATCATCATCGCCACCGGCTCCATTCCGGTGGCCATTCCGCCTACGCCGGTCGATCAGGAAACCATCGTCGATTCCACCGGCGCACTGGAATTCCAGGAAGTGCCGAAGCGTTTGGGAGTGATCGGCGCGGGCGTCATCGGGCTTGAACTCGGCAGCGTATGGAGCCGGCTGGGGGCGGAGGTTACGATACTTGAAGCGATGGATGATTTTCTGCCAATGGTTGATCGCCAGATAGCGAAGGAAGCACTGAAAATTCTGAGCGCGCAAGGCATGAATATCAGGTTTGGCACCAAAGTCACCGGCAGCAAGGTTGCAGCGGCCAAAGGCAAGGGCGGTGGAAAGAGTGTCACTGTGGAATTTACCGGCAAGGATGGTGACCAGAAGGAGGTGTTTGACAAACTGATTGTCGCAGTCGGTCGAAAACCTTACACGGAAGATTTGTTCTATGAAGACAGCGGCATCGAAACGGACGAGCGTGGTTTTATCAAGGTTAATGAGCAATGCGCCACTTCAGTTGATGGAATATACGCGGTCGGTGACGTTGTACGGGGTCCCATGCTGGCTCATAAAGGGATGGAGGAAGGTGTGATGGTAGCCGAACGTCTGGCCGACAAAAAAATGCAGGTCAACTACGATGTGGTACCGTCGGTGATTTATACCCATCCGGAAATAGCCTGGGCAGGGAAAAACGAAGAGCAGTTAAAGAAAGAAGGTGTCGAATACAATGTCGGAACATTTCCTTTCTCTGCAAATGGCCGAGCGCTTGCCGCCAATGAACCGGAAGGGCTGGTCAAGCTGATCGCTGATGCGTCCACCGACCGCATACTGGGCTGCCATATAATCAGTGCCAGCGCGACTGACCTGTTACAACAAATCGTCATCGCGATGGAGTTCAGCGCCAGCGCCGAGGATATTGGATTAACCATGTTTTCTCATCCCGCGTTGTCGGAAGCCGTTCACGAAGCAGCCTTGTCTGCCAATGGTCACGCGATCCATATTGGCAATCGGAAAAAACGGCAGGGTTCCTGAGCACTCCCGGTCCAACACTCACAAAAATACGGTGGTTTTTGAATGAATCTGCATGAATATCAGGCAAAGCAGTTGTTTGCCGAATATGGTCTGCCCGTCTCCAAAGGGTATGCGGTGGAAACACCGGATGCGGCAGTTGAGGCCGCAAAAAAAATTGGCGGCGACCGATGGGTAGTCAAGGCACAGGTTCATGCCGGTGGCCGAGGCAAGGCGGGCGGTGTCAAACTGGTTTCCACCGCTGAAGAGGCGCGTACCTTCGCGGAACACTGGCTGGGCAAGCGGCTTGTTACCTATCAGACGGATACCCATGGACAGCCAGTCAGTAGAATTCTCGTTGAAGCATGCACGGATATCGAACAGGAACTTTATCTTGGCGCAGTGATTGACCGGTCCACGCGTCGGATTGTTTTTATGGCGTCCACCGAAGGCGGCGTGGACATCGAGAAAGTCGCCGTGGAAACGCCGGAGAAAATTCTCAAAGCCTCGATTGATCCACTGACCGGACCGCAAGCGTACCAGGCTCGCGATCTGGCTTTCCAGCTTGGTCTCGACAACAACCAGGTGAAGCAGTTCACCAAACTGTTTCTGGGTTTGGCGAAGCTGTTTACCGATCTCGACCTGTCCCTGCTTGAAATCAATCCGCTGGTCATTACGAGCGAAGGCAACCTGCACTGCCTGGACGGCAAGATCAATATTGATGGAAATGCGCTTTACCGGCAAAAGCGCCTGCAGGAAATGCACGACCCGAGCCAGGAAGACGACCGCGAAGTTCAGGCCGCCGAATGGGATCTTAATTATGTCGCGCTTGAGGGTAATATTGGTTGTCTGGTCAATGGCGCAGGGCTGGCCATGGGAACGATGGATATTGTGAAATTGTTCGGCGGCCAGCCGGCAAATTTTCTTGATGTAGGTGGTGGCGCCACCAAAGAGCGCGTCACCGAGGCATTCAAGATCATTCTCTCCGATGAAAATGTCAAGGCGGTTCTGGTTAATATTTTTGGCGGAATCGTTCGTTGTGATTTGATTGCTGAAGGCGTCATCGGTGCGGTGGAAGAGGTTGGGGTGAAGGTTCCCGTGGTGGTCCGCCTGGAAGGCAACAACGCTGAACCGGGCAGGGAAGCGCTGAAGAAAAGCGGTTTGAATATCATTGCGGCCACCAGTCTTTCCGATGCTGCCGAAAAAGCAGTCGCTGCCGCGGGAGGTGCGTCATGAGCATTTTGATAAATAAAGACACCCGCGTCATTTGTCAGGGTTTCACCGGTTCCCAGGGAACCTTCCATTCCGAACAGGCGATCGCTTACGGCACTCGGATGGTAGGTGGCGTGACGCCGGGCAAGGGTGGGCAGACTCACCTGAAATTACCGGTGTTTAATACAATGACGGAAGCCTGCCGGGCGACGGACGCCGACGCGTCGGTGATCTACGTGCCGGCCCCGTTCTGTAAAGACTCCATTCTTGAAGCTGCCAACGCCGGCGTCAAACTGATCGTCTGTATCACTGAAGGCATTCCCACACTGGATATGCTGATAGTCAAAGAGAAGTGTGATCAGTTGGGTGTTCGTTTGATCGGGCCCAATTGCCCTGGCATTATTACACCGGGTGAATGCAAGATCGGCATCATGCCCGCACAGATTCATAAACCGGGCAAGGTGGGTATCATATCGCGCTCAGGCACATTGACCTATGAAGCGGTGAAACAAACCACGGATTGTGGTTTCGGCCAATCGTCCTGTGTCGGTATCGGTGGCGACCCCATCCCGGGTTCCAGCTTTATCGATATACTGGATCTGTTCCAGCGCGATGACCAGACGGAAGCCATCGTGATGATCGGCGAGATCGGCGGCACAGCGGAGGAGGAAGCCGCGGCATTCATCAAGGCGCATGTCAGCAAACCGGTGGTTTCCTATATTGCGGGCGTTACTGCGCCGGCCGGCAAGCGTATGGGGCATGCCGGCGCGATCATTTCAGGGGGCAAGGGAACGGCGGATGAAAAGTTTGCCGCGCTTAACGATGCCGGGGTCAGAACGGTGCGCAGTCTTGCTGAAATAGGCCAAGCCCTCACGGAAGTGACCCACTGGTAGTATTGCGCGCTCTATACTCCATCACGTGACCTCAATCATTGTCTCAATCATTTCCAAACGGCTCCGGAGGGAGTCGTTTTCTTTTCTGACGCGGGAATTTTTATGGGTTAAAAGGTTCTAAAAATCGGAATTAGTGTGGTAGTCTTATGCGGCAAATCGGCAGGATATGCTGATTTATCGGAATAATGAGACAAGCCCACGGCCATTGGTTACAAAGAATCCCAGATTGTTCAAATTTGGGTATAAAGGTAACTGTTATGTGTGGGATTTATCAGGAAAAGCTGTCGGGAAACTGCTTAAGTGGCGATCCCACTTAGACCAAAAATCAGCCTTGTTCCGGTGGCATTCCCAGGGACGAAAAAAATAAAAGAGACCGCGTAATTTGAAACAGGTTTGTAAAGTAGTCCTGATCTGTCCGCTCATGTTCCAACATCCCCCCGCAGGGTACTCCAGGAAAAAGGCAGGCAGGTTTGGTCGGTTCAATAAAACTATAGGATGGCACATGAACAACCGTCGATTTAAAACAAGGGTTCTGGCTCCTCTCTCGTTCCTGGCGCTGCTGGTGACCTGGTTTCCGGCTTCGGCTCAGGAAGTACAGGTTCAGGTGGATACCGGAGCTATTGACGAGGCGTTGCAGGAACTCAGCACTACACAGAGGTCTGCCGCCGAAGCGCAGGAGCGAATCAACCGGCTGGCGAATCAAACCAGTTCCCTTTTCGAGGAATTCAAGCGGGAAAATGACAACCTCGAAGCCCTCCTGGTGTTGAATGCGGACTGGCGCCGGCGAATCGCGGCGCAGGAAGCGCAACTCGAGGAGATCAATAACAGCATAGCCAACGTGCAGGTGGTGACTCGCGAAATTCCCCTGTTGATGGAAAAAATGCTGGCCGCTCTGGAACAGTTCATTGAAATGGATATGCCTTTCACTCTGGAGGAGCGTCGCAATCGTATTATGTTCGCGCGGCAAGCCATGTCGAACCCTGATGTTTCCATAGCGGAGCGCTTCCGTCAGGTACTGGTCGCGTATCAGAACGAAACCCAGTATGGGCGCACCAACGCGACCTACCCGACAACAATTGAAATTGATGGCGTGGAAAGGGATGTGAACATAGTTCGCATTGGCCGCATCGCCCTGCTGTTTCAGACGACCGACCGTCAGGTGACAGGCGCCTGGAACAACGACACGCGTTCTTGGGACATTTTGAATCCTGGTGAATATCGAACATCCGTTCAGGAGGCTATTCGCGTTGTATCCAATCTCGACGCCCCGCGGATTCTTGCACTACCTATTTCTGCACCGGAGTCTGTACAGTGAAACGATTAATCAAATTCAGCAGCCTTGCAACATCACTCGTTCTGCTCGCCGCCACGACCCAGGTGCAGGCTCAGGACGCAACCAGCATAAGAGACCTGCTTGATCTGGTCGAACAGGACCGGGTTGCCCAGTCCGAGGAATATCGCGAGCGCGAACAGGAATTCCAGCAGGCCAACAGCGAGCAACAGGCTATATTGGAGCAGACTCGCGACCGGATAACCGAACAGGAAGGTATTCAGGAAGATCTGAGTAACCAGTTCGAACAGAACACCATCACTATTGCCAACCAGCGCGAAATTCTGCGGGACGCGCGTGGCGATCTCAACGAACTGTTCGGGACCCTACAGGGTGTGGCGGGGGATTTCATGAGTACGTTCGAGGACTCCCTGGTTTCAGCCCAGTATCCGGGACGTACACAATTTCTGGACGAGTTTATTGAAACCGCTTCCAGCACCACCGATCAGCTGGAAATTGCCGAGATCGAGCGATTCTGGTTCTATATGCAGCAGGAAATGACTGAAACCGGTCGTGTGGTGCAGTACAACGATATTGTTGCCGTAGCCAGCGGTGAAACCGAGGAACGGCAGGTCACACGCATTGGCGCCTACAATGCCATTTCCAATGGCGAATACCTCAGTTATGACGGTTCAGTCGGTCACCTGCAGGTGCTGCCACGGCAGCCGGCCGGATCCGTACTGGCCAGCGCCAGGGCGCTTGAAAACGCCACCGGCGGTTTTGTCAAAACCGGCATTGATCCCACCGGCGGCGTAGGTGGCCAGGTGATGGCCAACCTTATCAACTTCCCGACAGTGGACGAGCAGGTACGCAACAATTCAGGACCCATTGGTTTCACCATTATCGCGGTGGGGATCATCGGAATTCTGGTGGCACTGATTCGCTCCTTCCTGTTGACTCTGGTTTCCATGAAGGTTCGCAAGCAGCTGAAGACCGAAAAGCCAATGAAGAACAATCCGCTGGGCCGTGTACTGATGGTGGCCGACAATAACCCGGGCGCCGATACGGAAACACTGGAACTGAAGCTTGGCGAAGCCATTCTGCAGGAAACCCCGGCACTGGAACGCTTCCTGGTATTCATCAAGATCATCGCCACCATCGCCCCGCTGATGGGTCTGTTGGGTACGGTGACCGGTATGATTCAGGTGTTCCAGCAAATCACGGTTTACGGCGCCGGCGATCCGACCATCATGGCAGGCGGTATTTCCGTCGCCCTGATGACCACGGTGCTGGGTATCACGGTAGCCATTCCGACTGTGTTGATGCACACCTGGGTGAAAAGCAAAAGCGACAATATCATTCATATCCTTGAAGAGCAGGCAACCGGCATGATCGCCAAGAAAGCCGAAGATTCAGCTGCCCGCTAAGGAATTGATCAGGCCCGCAAGGGCCTGAACAGCATGAGGATATAAGCACTATGTATTTCGCAATTTTGGACGTGATGGATGCGGTAAGCATCTTTATGCAGAGAGGAGGGCCGGTATTGTGGATTATCGCCGGTCTGCTGCTGGTCATGTGGTCGCTGGTGTTTGAACGGGTGTGGTATCTCTACACGGGCCACAGGGCCAAGGTGAAGAATACACTGGCCATGTGGAACTCGCGCACCGATACAAAATCATGGAGCGCTCATCAGATACGTGCGATGTTGATCTCCCAGGTCTCGTTGGATATCAGGACAACGTTACCTTTGATCGAGGCGCTGGTGGTGGTTTGTCCGTTGCTGGGTCTGATCGGCACGGTAACCGGCATGATCGAAGTGTTCTATGTCATGGCGCTGACCGGCGGTGGTGACGCGAAGTCCATGGCGGGGGGTGTCTCCAAGGCTACCATTCCCACGATGGCCGGGATGGTCGGCGCCCTGTCAGGTATTTTTGCCTCCAACTGGCTTAAATCCACCATCAATCGCGATCTGGACTTGCTCGAAGATCACATGCCGATGAATAATTAATCCCGTATAAACGGGTCTTCACTAAGACAAGGTGAAGAATCAGGTGGAAAATTATGAGATCAGGATTAATGAGGAAAAAGGATGAGGAGGCGGCCGGCGAGATAGATCTCACGCCAATGCTGGATGTGGTATTCATTCTGTTGATTTTCTTTATCGTTACCTCGGTATTTATCAAGGAAGCCGGTATCGATGTCGCCAAACCGGAGGCTTCCACGGCGGATCCGCGACTGAAGGACCTTATCCTGATCGCGGTCAGCCCGCAGGGCGATATCTGGATCGACGGTGAACAGGTGGACCCGCGCTTTATCCGTTCCCGTTTTGAACTGCGTCTGGCGGAATCACCCAACTCGTCAGTGGTCATTCAGGCGGATCAGGACGCCAGCAATGAGTATTTGATGATGATAATGAAAGCGGCGCGGGAAGCGGAAATCGCGGATGTGTCAATTTCGACGGAGGCTTAGTAAATGATATTTGTCAGATGGGTAATTTCCATGGCGCTGGCTACCGGGGTCACGCTCAGCCTTTTCTATTTTATGCAGTTTCTTATTTCCACCGGTGAAAATCTCGACCAGCAGTCGACTGTCACGCGAATAGTGGATGCCACCATGCCGGACATCGCGCTTGACGTGGTGGAGGACATCGAACGGCCGGAACCTCTGGAGGAAATGAACGAGCCGCCACCGGACTCCCCTGACAGAGCGCCTGACCTTAACGATGGCCCGGCGTTACCCATGGCCAATACCAATGTCGACCTTGATGCCGGACTGGATATTGGGGGGGCCTCCATTTCCGTGACTGACGGTGAAATGCTGCCGTTGGTCAATATCCAGCCCAATTACCCGACCCGCGCCGCTTCACGGGGCATCGAAGGCTGGTGTCTGGTCAGGTTTACCGTCGATGGTGAAGGCAATGTCCTTGAGGACACAATCGAGGTGGTGGACGAGGAACCGTCCAATATTTTCGCGCGCGATTCAATGCGCGCGGCAGCGCGCTTCAAGTTCCAGCCCCGGGTACGTGATGGTGAGGGTGTGCCCGTCCCAGGAGTTCAATACTTATTCAGATTCCAGCTTGAGGATGACGGCCGACGATGACACTCACAAAATACGTACTCAGCCTGCTCGTAGTTTCACTACTCCCGATGCAGCCGGTTTTCGCTGGTGAAGAAGAGAGAGAGCCGCCCGCCGCACGGTCATCCGATACCCTGAGTGATCAGGTATTCCGGGCTATTACCAGTATTCAGGAACTGATGAACCCGGAAGACGAAAACGACGAGCCTGATTTTGCCGAAGCCAAGGAAGAACTGGATGAGTTGCGCGAGCGTCGTTTCGAGCGGATGAATGACTTCGAGAAAGCGACAACCCTTAACTTCTACACCCAGTACTATCTGTCCACCGAAGATATTCCAGGGGCAATCCGCACCTTCGAGGAGATGCTGACCATTGAAGACCTGCGCCCCGATACCCGGTTGCGGGCATTGCGGGCGCTCGGCCAGTTGAGCATGAGCGAAGAGAATTTCCAGGAAGCCATCAATTATTACGAACAGTGGCGCGAGGTTTCCGAAGAAGAGGATGCGGTGGTTTACCTCGGTCTTGCCAACAGCCATTACTCGCTGGACAACTACCAGGACGCCGTAAATTTCATGATTCTGCATATGAATCTGCTGAACCAGCAGGGTGAAACCATCGAGCGAAACAAGTGGGCATTTCTCAACTCCCTTTATTTCGCGCTGGAACAGTACGATAACGCACTGGATGTTACCCGCAAGATGATCATCCAGTATAATGACCCTCGGGACTGGACCAACCTGGGGCCCATCTATTCCTATCTTGATGAGGAAAATAACCGCCTTCAGGCATTGAAGGCGGCCTATCTGCAGGGATTTATGGACAGTGAAGCCCAGTTCATGAACCTGGCGCAATCACTGGCCGGTGAGGACATACCGTATACGGGTTCCAGAATCATGCTGTCGGGTATTGAACAGGGTTTTGTCGAAGAAACCGCTGACAACCTGCAGACCCTGGTGCAAATGTATCTACTTGCCTACGAGTATGATATGGCGGTTGAGCCAGCCACGCGTGCCGCGGAAATCTCCGGTAGCGGTGATGATTACGATACCTTAGGCTATATCTACTACCAGTTGCATGATTATGACGCTGCGGTGGAAGCATTCAGAGACGCCCTGGCGACTGGTAACCTCTCGAATGAATCCGATACCGCACTGTTCCTGGCGCGCTCCCTGGTGGAACTGGATCGCTTCGACGAATCGCTGGAAGCGGCACGCCGTGCCAGTGATGCCGGCGACAGCAACGACCGGGAGAATGCCCAGAACTATATCGAGTTTATCGAGAACACGCAGCAACGCCACGAAACATTGCAGGCACGGAAGGAAGCCGCAATTGATTTCTATATAGGGTACAACGACTAGTCTTCAGGCTGACGCCGTGACTTGAAAAACCAGCGTATCGCCCCCAGTTAAAGCCTGGCTGTCATTCGACTGCCGGGCTTTTTTATTTTCCAGGTTCCGCCCGATATGAACCAACCAATCGCAACACAACAGGGGTGCCCGCATGACTGTTGACGTAAAAACCGAAACCAGAGGGTTTGAAACCGAGGCGAAGCAGTTGCTTCACCTGATGATCCATTCCCTGTACAGCAACAAGGAAATATTTCTCCGCGAGCTGATTTCGAACGCCTCGGACGCGGCGGACAAGCTGCGCTTTGAATCCCTGGCAAAACCCGAAATGCTTGGTGAGGATTCCGAACTCAAAGTGGTGGTAGACTGCGACAAAAAGGCGGGCACCATCACCGTTTCAGACAACGGCATCGGCATGACCCGGGAAGAAGTCATCTCAAACCTTGGCACCATCGCCCGTTCCGGAACCGCACACTTTCTGCAGTCGCTCACGGGTGACCAGAAAAAGGATTCCCAACTGATCGGGCAATTCGGCGTGGGATTCTATTCCTCATTTATTGTCGCCAAGGAAGTGGAAGTGGTCACCCGGAAAGCGGGCACCGCGGTGGAGGAGGGCATACGCTGGAAATCGAAGGGTGAATCAGACTACAGCATCGAAGCCGCGGAAAAAGCCGACAGGGGCACCACAGTCATTCTTCGTCTGAAAAAGGCTGAAAAGGAGTTTGCCGAAGACTACCGGTTGCGGAGCATCGTTAAGAAATATGCTGATCATCTCTCCATTCCGGTTCTGATGGAAAAGCCGGATTACGATGCGGCGAAGGACGATGACAGCGATAAAAAAGCGGAGAACAAAAAAGAAAAGGAATACGAGACGGTCAACTCGGCCAAGGCTTTGTGGACCCGTCCCCGCAAGTCCATCAAAGCTGATGAATACAAGGAATTTTACAAGCATGTCAGCCATGATTTCGAAGATCCGCTGGACTGGACCCATAACAAGGTCGAGGGCAAGCTGGAGTATACCAGCCTGCTTTATCTCCCCTCCCGGGCACCCTATGACTTGTGGAATCGTGATGCGGCCCGTGGCCTGAAACTCTATGTGCAGCGAGTGTTCATCATGGATGACGCGGAGCAGTTTTTACCGCTTTATCTGCGCTTCATCAAGGGTGTTGTCGACTCGAATGATATTTCCCTGAACGTATCCCGAGAGATACTTCAGAAAGATCCGATCGTCGACAGTATTCGCAGCGCACTGACCAAACGCGCGCTGGATATGCTGAAAAAACTGGGCAAGGATTCCGACAAATACGCGAAGTTCTGGAAAGAATTCGGACAGGTCTTGAAAGAAGGTCCTTCGGAAGATTTTGGTAACCGGGAGAAAATTTGCAGCCTGTTCCGGTTCACCAGCACGGAATCCAGCGGCGATGCGCAGAATCAGAGCCTGGACGGTTACATCGGCAGGATGAAAGAAGGTCAGGACAAGATCTACTACCTTGTTGCCGATTCCCTGAAGGCGGCACGCAACAGTCCACATCTGGAAATTTTCCGCAAGAAAGGCATCGAAGTGCTGTTGATGCACGATCGCATCGACGAGTGGCTGATGGGGCACCTCAGCGAATACGATGGCAAGAAATTTCAGGATATTTCCCGTGGTGAACTGGATCTGGGCAAGCTCGAGGACAAGGAAGAAAAGGAGCAGCAGGAAAAAATTGAAAAGCAGTTTGAGAGCCTGGTTGGGCGCATCAAGTCCGGTCTTGGCGAGAAGGTGAAGGATGTCAGAATCACTCACCGACTGACCGATTCGCCCGCCTGCCTTGCAATCGGCGAGGATGAAATGGGCTTGCAGATGCGCAAGATTATGGAAGCGTCAGGTCAACCGGTTCCGGAAGTCAAACCGGTGTTTGAGATCAATGCCGAGCACCCGCTGGTGCAAAAACTCGACAAGGAAGCCGACGAGGATCGATTCGGCGATCTGATCAGCATACTGTTTGACCAGGCCAAACTGGCCGAGGGCGATGAACTGGACGACCCCGGCAGTTTCTCTCAGCGCCTGAACAAGCTGTTGCTCGAACTCTGCGACCAGTAGCTGACAGGGTCGGTGGCGAATGATTCCCCCCCCGACCCTCATTACTGGTTACATTTGTTCCAGGGTCTCGATACCCAGCAATTCCAGCCCCAAGCGCAAGGTTTCAGCGGTAATACCGGCAAGCAACAGGCGAGAATCCCGCACGGACGCCTCCGCCTTGAGTACCGGACAGGCCTCATAAAACCGCATGAAACTGCCGGCCAGCTCGTACAGGGCCGAACACAGATGGTTCGGGTAGCATTCTCTCGCCACCAGTTCCACGGTTTCCGGAAACTGCAGAATTTTCAGTGCCAGTTCACGCTCTTCCGGCGCGGTGATCCGCAGCCGCGCCTCGACGGAAATCATGCCGTCCTGCTTGCGCAGGATGCTCTTTATTCTGGCATACGCGTAGAGCATATAAGGCGCCGTATTGCCTTCGAACGACAGCATGCTGGACCAGTCAAACACATAGTCGCTGCTGCGGTTCTTGGACAGATCAGCGTATTTGACCGCCGCCATACCCACCGTTCGGCCTATATGTCGTCTGCGTGATTCTTCCAGACCGGGATTTTTGCTGGTGACCAGCTCAAAGGCCCTGCGTTCGGCTTCATCAAGCAATTCAATCAGCTTGACCAGGCCACCGCTCCGGGTTTTGAACGGTTTGCCATCGGTGCCCATCATGGTGCCGTAGCTGATATGTTCCAGGGCGCAGGCTTCCGATGCCAGACCGGCGCGACGCGCCACGGCGAAAATCTGTTGAAAATGCAGGGATTGCCTGACGTCAACAACATAGAGTATCCGATCAGCCGCGAGCGTGCCGCAGCGGAAACGAATCGCCGCCAGATCGGTAGTGGAATAAAGGTAGCCTCCGTCGGATTTTTGTACGATCACTGGCAGAGGATTATCGTCCTTGCCCGTGAATTCAGGCAGAAACACACAGCGGGCGCCATCGGAAACGGTCAGCAGCTCTCTGTCGTCCAGCAATTGTACAATCTCGCCGAGATCAGCGTTGTAGAAGCTTTCCGGCCGGAGATCATCACGCGTCAGAGTAATTCGCAGCCGCTCGTAAACCGCTTCGCAATGACGCAGTGACTCTTCGATAAAACGTCGCCATATCTCAGTATATTCCGGGGCACCCGCCTGCAATTTAACGACACTGGCACGGGCGCGTTCGGCGAATTCCGGGTCATGGTCAAACTGTTCCTTGGCGGCGCGGTAAAAGCTCTCCAGATCGGCGAGCGCGGTGGGCAGGGAATTATTGCCGACCATGATCTGTTGCATGTAGGTAATCAGCATGCCGAACTGCGTGCCCCAGTCACCCACATGATTCTGCCGTATCACGTGGTGACCGAGGCGCTCCTGCACTCTGGCGAGACAATCGCCGATGATGGTGCCCCGCAAGTGCCCCACGTGCATTTCCTTGGCCAGATTGGGCGATGAATAGTCCACCACGATGGACTGCGGACGGTCTGTGTCCGGTAGCAACGCGTCGGTGTTGACTTGCAGCTGTTGCAGCCTGGTATCCAGCCATTTATCGGCAAGAAAGATGTTGATGAAACCAGGGCCCGCTACTTCATAGCGTTCCACCAACCCTTCCTTGTCCGGACCATCGGCAAGGAGGGCGTCAACAATCTTCTGTGCCAGTTCCCTGGGGTTGGTTTTTTGCTGCCTGGCCACGGCCATGACGCCATTGGCCTGGTAGTCTCCGAATTCGGGACGGCTGGCGGTAATCACGTTGGCTTGCGCCTTGACTCCAGTGACCGCGGCAAGCTGTGCGCTGAGGCGTTGTTCGAGAATGTGTTTTACGGTTGGCATGAAGTATTGGCTTTAGCCTTGACTTTAACACGAGGCAATTCAATTTGGTGCCCGGGGTTGACAGGCCGGCACCATCGCGCCCGAAAAGCTGGGGATTGTACAACATTGAGCGGGTAAAGGTTTAGAATCGTGGTTCATTGGCATTGTGGTTGAAAACAGGCAGGGGTGGAAAGTCTATTGAGCGAAGGTCGGGTGGCGGAGAAAAACGAGGTCAGGTATGTGGAGGTGCCCGCGGCATCGGAAGGGCAGCGTATTGATAATTTCCTGCTCCGGGAGTTGAAAGGACTGCCGAAGTCACGTCTGTATCGCCTGATCAGAAAGGGTGAGGTGCGTATCAATAAAAAACGCACGAAGCCGGAATACAAATTGGCTGCCGGGGACGTGGTACGGATACCCCCTGTGCGTCTCGGTGTCGGTTCGGTACCCGCATTGCCCGGGGCAGGGCTAAGGGACCGCCTGCTGGACAGCGTACTGTTCGAGGGCGAAGATTTCCTGGTGATCAACAAGCCGGCGGGACTGGCCGTTCATGGCGGATCAGGAGTGCATCTGGGGTTGATTGAGGCGATGCGCCAGCTTAAACCCCGGTGGCAGGATCTGGAACTGGCGCATCGTTTGGACCGGGAGACTTCCGGCTGTCTGTTGATTTCTAAAAATACCTTATTTATCAGATATATGCATAAAGAACTTAAAGCAAAAAACGTGGATAAAACCTACCTGGCGCTGGTCGTAGGTCAGTGGCCTCAGTCGCTGACCGAAGTGAATGCGCCCCTGCGCAAGAACGAACTGCTTTCGGGGGAGCGCATGGTCAGGGTGCAGGAACAGGGGAAGTCGGCATTGACACGGTACAGGGTGATCAGGCGCTTTCGTGGCGCCACGCTGGTGGAGGCGATGCCGGTAACCGGCCGTACCCACCAGATACGCGTCCATTGCCAGCATGCGGGCCATCCCATTTTGGGAGACAGTAAATATTTTGAATTGAGCGGGCACGAATCTCCCCTGCCGGGGAAGGTGGCGGTTAAAACCCTGTGCCTGCACGCGTTGCGGCTGCAATTCAAACTGCCGGAAGGCGGTCCAGTGGCTTTTGACGCTCCTCTCAATCCGGTAATGTCTGGTATCATGGACTCTCTGGGTGAGCATTCCCCCCTGGGTCAGGACAAGAGGCGGCGGAAGGCGGCCGGAAAACCCGCAAGTTAGCCAAGCAGCCGTTCAGTTGCTGTAGCACAGTAGATTTTTTTGACAGAAACCGACTCTACCCCTATTATTGCGCGCCTATGCCAGACAGGGCTGTACCAGATTTTGTCGATGCCCGGAAAATCTTTATCCAGCAGGGTGAAGTCGAGGGGACTCTGCGGCCGGATCACTTACCCCGATTGCGTGAGTTGCTGTCAAATGGCAGTGGTGAAATCACCGCTCGTTTGACGTTCTGTGTCGATGAGCAGGGCCATAAAACCATGACCGGGCGGGTGGACGCCAACCTGGAAGTTCCCTGTCAGCGGTGTCTGGACCCTGTAGGCATTGTCCTTGGGGACGATATAAAACTGGTGCTGGTTCCGGACAGTGACGCCGCGAAAACACCGCCGGAAGGCTACGAAGCCTGGATTAGCGCTGAAACGATGATAGACGTGAAAGCGCTGCTGGAAGAACAACTGATACTGGATATGCCGATTGTGGCCTACCACGAAACCGGACCCTGCCTTGAACGCCAGCATTACAGCGTTCCCGCCAGACCGGACAGCAAGGAACGGGAAGAAAAAGACGACCATTCCGGGCCGTTTGCGATTCTCGCTTCGTTGAAAAGGAAATAACCCTACGACACTGGTCAAGTTCAATGACCGGGTTAGCTCGAATAACTCAGGAGAAATCCGTTATGGCGGTTCAGAAAAGCAAGGTTACACGATCCAGACGCGGTCAGCGGCGCTCCCATGACGCCCTCCAGTCCCCAACGCTGTCAGTGGATAAAACCTCGGGCGAAGTCCACCGCCGCCATCACATGACCGCAGACGGCTTTTACAAAGGCAGGAAAGTGCTGGATAACGGTAACGACTAGTCGTTCAGGTTCCTGAGCCTGGATTCGCCGATGCATATTGCCATTGACGCAATGGGGGGAGACACCGGTGTGGCTGTCACGGTCCCGGCCGCCCTCAGCTCACTGGATTTACATCCTGATCTGGTGCTCACTCTGGTGGGCGACGAGAGCCTTATTCAGCCTCGTCTTGCTGCAAGCGGTCACCGTGACCGGTTGAAAGTACTGCATACCTCGCAGCAGGTTACCGAAACAGACAAGCCCACCGACATTTTGCGGCGCGGGCGGCAATCCTCCCTGTTCATGTCCATCGAGCTGGTGAATCAATGCCGGGTGCAGGCTTGTGTCAGCGCCGGTAATACGGGAGCGATGTTGCTGGCGGGCCGGCATTTGCTGAAAACCATCGCGGGGATTGACAAACCTGCCATGCTGGCTATGATTCCCGGCGCCACAAAACCAACCTTTCTACTGGATGTGGGCGCCAATGTAGACTGCAAGGCGAGTGAATTGTTTCAGTTCGCAGTGATGGGAGCGGTACTCGCTGAATCCCGGGAAGATTGTGCAAAGGCTCGCGTGGGACTGCTGAACATAGGTGCCGAGGATCACAAGGGAAGTGAGCAGGTGAAGCTGGCGGCGGCCATGCTGGAGACCTGTGAAGCGATCAATTATATTGGCTATATAGAAGGAAATGGCCTGTTTCAGGGAACAGCGGATGTGGTAGTTTGTGATGGCTTTGTTGGCAACGTGACTATAAAATCCAGCGCCGGCGTAGCCAGGGTGGTGCGTTCAATGATTGATGAGGGGCTGGAGCGAACCTGGTGGACCCGTGGGCTGGCGCTTTGTACCGCACCGGTATTAAAGCCGTTGCGAATGCAGATAAACCCCGGGCGCTTCAACGGCGCCAGCTTGCTCGGCTTACAGGGCAGCATTGTCAAGAGTCATGGCAATGCGGACAGTGAGGGATTTACTTACGCCATAGAACAGGCGGTACGCGAGGCGGAAAAAAATGTTCCCCAGTTGATAGCCGATCGGGTGGCGGGCATTCTGACTGATACGGGCACGGCAGTAAACAAAACCCGGTCATAGCAAGCAACAGAGCAAGCAACAGAGCAAGAGAGTATCCATGCAAAAATTCGCATTCGTTTTCCCCGGGCAGGGTTCGCAAAAGCTCGGCATGCTGGCTGACCTGGCTGAACATTATCCGGTGATTGTCGATACTTTTCGCGAAGCCTCTTCAGTAATCGATCTTGATCTGTGGGACATTTGCCAGCATGACGGAAGCAATATGCTGGACACAACAGAAGTCACCCAGCCGTTGCTGCTGACCGCTTCTGTTGCCATCTGGCGATTATGGCAATCTGAAGGGGGACCCACACCACTCATCATGGCCGGTCACAGCCTGGGAGAATATTCCGCGCTCACCTGCGCGGGGGTTATCGAATTTGCCGACGCGGTAAACCTGGTTCACAAGCGCGGCCGTTACATGCAATCCACGGTTCCCGCCGGCACCGGCGCGATGGCGGCGATAGTGGGGCTGGATGGAGAAAGCATCAATACCATTTGTGCTACGGTGGCCCATGGAGAAATCGTTTCGGCCGCAAATTACAACTCGCCAGGACAGATCGTCATAGCCGGTTCCGCCTCAGCGGTGCAACGGGCGATGATCGCCTGTAAAGACGCCGGGGCCAAGCGGGCGTTGCCGCTGAAGGTCAGTGTACCCTCACATTGTGAACTCATGCGGCCGGCCTCGGAAAAACTGGCCGACGATCTGAAGTCAATCACATTCAATGAAGCGACAATTCCGGTGGTTCAGAACGTGAATGCCCGGATTACCACCGATCCGCAGACCATCAAGAACAATCTGCTCGAGCAACTCTATCGCCCTGTGTTGTGGATCGACTGCATACAGTTCATGCGGCAGGGGGGTGTCAGCAAGGTTATTGAATGCGGACCCGGTATGGTGTTGTGCGGTTTGATCAAACGCATCGACAAGGAACTGGCGACTTTCGGTTGTGAAGATAATCAAAGCTTCAGCCAGGCCAAAGAAGAAGTGTCTGTCTGACCATTGAAGGAAGAAGCGGGGAGCAGGATGACAGAGAAAAAAACGGCACTGGTTACGGGTGCCAGCCGGGGGATCGGCAAGGCGATTGCACTGGCGCTGGGGAATAGTGGCATGCAGGTGGTCGGCACCGCGACAACCGACGCAGGCGCGGATAATATAAGTTCCTATCTGCAGCAGGCCGGTATCAACGGCCGGGGGGTCCGCCTGGATGTGGCCTCACAGGATTCGGTGGCGGGATGTCTTGAATCGCTGGAATCCGGGTTTGGAAATCCGCTGGTACTGGTCAATAATGCCGGCATTACGCGAGACAACCTGCTGCTTCGCATGAAAGCCGATGAATGGGACAGCGTGATTGAAACCAATCTTGGTTCTCTCTACCGAATGTGCAGGGCTTGCCTGAAAGGCATGACAAAAGCCCGATGGGGACGAATTATCAACATCGGTTCCGTCGTCGGTTCCAGCGGTAATCCGGGCCAAACCAACTACGCTGCATCAAAGGCCGGTATCGAGGGGTTTTCCCGCGCGCTGGCCAGAGAAATAGGTACCCGGGGCATTACCGTCAACACGGTTGCGCCCGGTTTTATAGACACCGACATGACCCGTGAACTTTCGCCGGCGCAAACAGAGGGGATGTTGAACCAGATACCTCTGAGGCGCTTCGGTCAACCGGAAGAAGTTGCCGCGATTGTCGCTTTTCTGGCCTCGGAACAGGGGGCCTATATCACCGGTGAGACCATCCACGTAAACGGTGGAATGTACATGGGGTAGGTTCGTACGTGCCGGCAATTGATTGATAAGTATCAGGATATGCAATAATCCGGCAAATATTTATGAGTTTAAGATTACAACCCAATCAAAATAGAGGTAAACTTGCGGTTTGAATTTACGGGGCTGGTTATTTTTTAACCAGACACCGACGATGAGCCGCATAAATTTAGTGTTAGGAGCTAATAAGAGTTATGAGTAGCATCGAAGAGCGCGTGAAAAAAATAGTCTGCGAGCAACTTGGGGTAAAGGAAGAAGAGGTCAAGACATCCGCTTCCTTTGTCGAAGATTTAGGTGCTGATTCTCTGGACACGGTTGAGCTGGTTATGGCGTTGGAAGAAGAGTTCGAAACCGAAATTCCAGATGAAGAAGCCGAAAAAATTACAACGGTGCAGCTGGCTATAGATTATATCAACCAGCATCTGTAAAAAAATCAGGCTCCAACACTATACTAAAGCTACTCTGGGAGCATTCTGGAGTAGCTTTTATTTTTGTGTCCTGATGTACGCGCGGAGATACTCCATTGCAAGGTAGAAGGATAGCTGTCACCGGTCTGGGTCTGATTACGCCGCTGGGTACAGATGTGTCCTCGAGCTGGGAGGCATTGAAAGAAGGGCGCAGCGGCATCGACTCCATTACCCATTTCAATACGGAAGGTTTCACTACCCGTTTCGGTGGCGAAATCAAGGACTTCGACTGCAATGGTTATATGGACCCAAAGGAAGCCCGACGCATGGATATCTTCATGCACTACGGCATTGCCGCCGGGGTTCAGGCCGTCACCGATTCCGGAGTCATTGACAGCGGCGTCGATCCTGAACGAGCCGGCGTGGCGATAGGCTCGGGCATAGGCGGCATTACCTCGATTGAGGAAGCCGCGCTTTCAGTGGCCGAATCCGGTCCCAAAAAGATTTCACCGTTCTTTGTGCCCGGCTCCATCATTAACATGGTGGCGGGCATGCTCTCCATCCGCTTTAATCTGAAAGGCCCCAACTTCGCCATCACGACAGCCTGTGCGACGGGTACGCATAATATTGGTGTAGCCGCCAGTATGATTGCCGCCGGTCAGGTGGATGTGATGTTGGCAGGCGGGGCTGAAATGGCCTTGTCACCTGTCGGTCTGGGAGGTTTCTGTGCCGCCAGGGCGCTTTCCACACGTAATGATGATCCGGCGCGAGCCAGCAGGCCCTGGGACCGCGACCGTGACGGTTTCGTGCTCAGCAACGGCGCTGGAATCATGGTACTGGAAGAAATGGAACATGCACGTAAGCGCGGAGCGCCCATCTATGCGGAACTGCTGGGTTTCGGCTTGAGCGGAGACGCTTACCACATTACCTCTCCGGCCGAAGGCGGGGCAGGCGCGGCCTTGTGTATGCGCAAGGCGCTGGAGAGTGCCAACATCAATCCGGAGCAGGTTGATTATATCAACGCCCACGGCACGTCCACGGTGGCCGGTGATATTGCCGAAACCCAGGGCATCAAGTCCGTGTTCGGTGGTCATGCCCGATCACTCTGCGTCAGTTCAACCAAATCAATGATCGGCCATTTACTCGGCGCTTCCGGCGCGGTGGAAGCGATCGTATCGGTGCTGTCGCTGCGGGATCAACTGGTGACACCCACCATCAACCTGGATAATCCCGGTGAAGGTTGCGACCTGGACTATGTGCCTCACAACAGCCGTGACTGTAAACTGAATTATATACTGAGCAATTCTTTTGGATTCGGCGGTACCAACGGCAGCCTGTTGTTTGGACGGCCGGACTGAGCCGGCCGGTTTCCTGACTTGAGCCGGCATGCGAAAGCGTTATGCCAATGCTGATCAACGGACTCACGGACACCAGCATTTCCGCAAATGATCGCGGACTGCATTACGGGGACGGTGTGTTTGAGACCGTGCGCCGCCACCGTGGCCATCTTCCCTTCCTGCAACGCCACCTGGCCCGACTGACCGCATCCTGCGAACGTCTCGCCATCCCGCTGGATCTGACCCTGCTGCAACAAGAGCTCTCCGCCTTGCTGAGTCAGGCGCCGCCCGATGCCATCATAAAAATTGTGATTACACGCGGTAGCGGCGGCAGGGGTTACCGGCCGCCTCGCGAATCCGCAGAGACATTGCGCCTGTTGCAGGTGCACCCCCTTCCAGCGGCGCTGCGTGTTGACCCTCCCCGTGAAACACAGCACGGCGTGCGGGTCAGACTCTGCCACCATACTCTGTCCACCAATCCCGCCACGGCCGGTCTGAAGCATTTGAATCGGCTCGATCAGGTGCTTGCCAGCAACGAAATCGCGGGGTATTCAGACAGCGATTTGGATCAGGGTTTCGACGAAGGCTTGATGATGACCGCCGACGGCGACGTTGTGGAAGGCATCCGCAGCAATCTGTTTATCGTCAGGGAAGGGGAAGTTTTAACACCTGATCTTGTTCGAGCGGGAGTTGCCGGCATAGTGCGCGGGTTTCTGCTCGAACGACTGCCTGCGGAAGGGCTCAAGGTCACCGAATGTCGTCCGGGAATGAACGAGTTGACCGCCGCGGAGGAAGTGTTTCTGTGCAACAGTGTATTCGGGGTCTGGCCGGTGATAAAACTTGTTGAAAATGCTACTGTGCATAGCTGGTCGATCGGGCCTGTTGCCCGCAAGGCCATCGAACTTTATCAAACCACGTTGACCGCTCATGACAACAGCCTTCAGGTATAGGACAGCTGCAGGATCCTTATTGGTATCGGTGATGGCGGCCGTCGTTTTGCTGATCGTTCTCCTGGTCCTCGGCGGCTCACTGTCCTGGCGTTACCTCAACACTCCACTGAATGTTACCGAACCGGTTTTGTTTGACGTCGCCGCCGGCAGTTCCCTGAATCGCATCAGTTCACAACTCGGTGGGGCGGGTTACCTGGATTACCCTCGGCTGTTCGGACTCTGGGCCCGCCTCCGCGGTGCCCAGAGTCTTATCCATACCGGGGAATACGAACTGCTCCCCGAGACCACTCCCGTAACGCTGTTGCACAAGATGCTGACCGGAGACGTCAAGCAATATGCGATAACGCTGGTGGAAGGCTGGACGCTGCGACAAGCCCTCAACGTGATAGGGGCACAGGATACAATCGACCGGCGACTGCAGGACCACAGCCCCCGCGCGGTTGCCGACGCCCTGGCTATTCCGCATGAAAACCCCGAAGGACTGTTTTATCCCGACACCTATTTCTATACACGCGGCACCAGTGACATTGCCTTGTTGCAACGGGCTCACCAGCGGTTGAACGGTGTGCTGGAGTCCGCGTGGGAAAACCGGCTGGGCGCGTTGCCATACGATACGCCTTATGAGGCGCTGATCATGGCTTCCATCATCGAGAGGGAATCGTCTCTCGCCGCGGAGCGTGGTCATATTGCGGGAGTGTTTGTGCGGCGTCTGGAAACCGGCATGCGCCTGCAATCCGATCCGACAGTCATTTACGGTATGGCTGACCGGTTTGATGGGGATATCCGGCGCAATGATCTTCAGGAACCAACGGCGTATAATACCTATCGCATCAACGGCCTGCCTCCCACACCAATCGCCCTGGCGGGTCGTGATTCCATACTGGCCGCATTGAACCCGCTGCCTTCGGATTACCTCTATTTCGTGTCCACCGGTGACGGGTCCCATTATTTTTCCAGCAGCCTGGAAGAACACAACGACGCTGTCAGACGTTACCAGTTACAGCAGGGGAATTGATCAAAACAATGAAATGTCCCGTGAACAAATTCTCATGAGCGATACCGCCGCCAGATTTATCACCGTTGAGGGAATAGAAGGGGTCGGCAAGAGCACCAACATTCACTTCATCTGCGAACTGCTGCAACGGCGAGGTATTGCTTTCCTGCAAACCCGGGAGCCAGGTGGAACCGGGCTGGCCGAAAGAATTCGCCAACTATTGCTGGACACCGACGACGAAGACATCGATGATCTGGCTGAACTGCTTTTAATCTTCGCTGCCCGGGCACAGCATATCGACCAGGTCATAATGCCCGCCCTGCGGTCGGGGAAATGGGTGATCTGTGACCGGTTTACCGACGCCACCTACGCCTACCAGGGCGGCGGTCGCGGCATAGCCTCTGCAAACATCACCGTGCTGGAACAACTGGTTCAAAAGGATCTCAAACCCGACCTGACATTGTTGCTGGATCTGGCTCCGGAAACGGGGCTGGCGAGAGTGGCGGCGCGTGGAAAACCCGACCGGTTCGAGCGCCAGCAACTGACGTTTTTTCACGCGGTACGGAAAACCTATCTGGATCGGGCGGAGCAGGAACCCGAACGCTGGGCTGTGATACCCGCAGACCAGGCTCTGGCTGACGTGCAGAAGGCGATCCTCCATGCCTTGGACAAACTGATTTGCGGCACAATCGAGAGTGACAGGTGACGCGCTTTACTGAAAGCGGAATTCCCCATCCCTGGCAACTGTCACAGTGGCAACGTTTGTTGACACAGTGGCACCGCCAACGGCTGGCTCATGCGTATCTGGTTTGCGGCGAATCCGGCCTGGGCAAGGAAGCACTTGTGCGCGCGTTCTGTGATTTGCTGTTCTGCGAATCACCGCAAAGTGACCATGCCTGCGGCCTGTGTCACAGCTGTATCGTGGCTGCCGGAGGACAGCATCCTGATTTGCGCATCGTGAAATCGGAAGAAGGCAGCAAGGTACTGAAAATTGACCAGATACGTGAACTGGCCATGTTCGCGGAAAAAACACCGCACACCGCGACACGCAAAGTGGTCATTTTGAGCCAGGCGGAAAGGCTGCATCCCGCCGGCGCCAACGCC
Organism: Pseudohongiellaceae bacterium; assembly: GCA_040879025.1. Lineage (GTDB taxonomy): Bacteria > Pseudomonadota > Gammaproteobacteria > Pseudomonadales > Pseudohongiellaceae > JBBDLF01. The sequence continues at coordinate 160,455 of JBBDLF010000040.1, read as the reverse complement.
TTGCTCAAGACACTGGAAGAACCTCCCGGAGATACGGTCATTTTTCTGCTGACAGACAAGCCCGGCTCGCTTTTGCCGACCATTCGCAGCCGCTGCCAGCGCCTGCTTTTTGCCAGGCCGGATATCGACGTCAGTCGACAGTGGCTGCAACAGGCAAGCGGAGTCGATTCGGTGGACGCAGCCATAGCGGCTGCGGCAGGTCAGCCATTACCCGCGCTCGCGCTGCTGCAAGGTGAGGAAAACGGTCAACAGGGCGAAATTCTTGACGCGTTCGACGGCTTGTTGCGGCGCGAGGTGAGCCCCGTGGCGCTGGCTGAAAAATACAGGAAGGAACATTCTGTTCTGGTGGTTGAGCAACTGGCGCTGGCCTCGTCTATACTTTTGAAGTATCTGCTGACCGGTCGCGAAGGGTTGTTGATTGGCCCCCGGATGCACAGTCTGGCTGACTGGTTTGCAACAAGACGCTCGCTCGTTTTGTTGCGTAAGCTATCTGAATTGCATGACGAATCACAAATAGCAAGGGATCAACTGGAACGTTTCACTCCCAATTCCCAACTATTGCTGGAATCGCTTTTCCATCGCTGGGCAACACTAGGGAAGCTCTGAACCACGCCATGACCGCTCCGGCCTCAACTGTCTTCGTATTGCGCATCAGCGACTACAGTACTCTGCAGTCGGCCTGGATGCCGATGATCAAGGGCGGCGGTTTGTTCATTTCCACATCCGGCGAATACTTGCCTGGCACACAAGTCTTTTTGCTGTTGCACTTTGACAAGAACCTGGTCAAGAACCGTGACGAGACCCTCGCCGTGGCCGGTAACATCGTCTGGATTACCTCATCGCGCCCACTGGACAAGCGCCGGCAGGGAATCGGTGTTCGGTTTTGTGATCGCGACGGCGCAGCGAGACGCCGGATCAATGCCATGCTGGCCGGTCAGCCTGAGGAACTCGTCGCCAGTTTCATATTCTAGTGAATGTCCAATTTGCCGGCGATACAGTCCGCGATGGCAAGGCAACTGCTCAAGCCCGGAGATTCAATACCGAAAAGCTGTATCAGCCCGGGCAGACCGTGATCGGTTTCAGTCTGGATGACGAAATCGGCAAACCCACCCGCGGGACCGGTTAATCTCGGCCTGACACCGGCATAGGCCGGCTGCAGATCCGAGCTTCTGATGGAGGGAAAATACCGCGATACCGCTGTACTGAAATGGGTGGCCTTTTTCTCATCCACCATGTAGTCCGGGCATAAAATGTATCGGGCATCAGGACCGAAACGGAGCCGGCCTGCCATATCCAAAGTGCCATGTATCCCTAATACCGTGTGCTTTCTGTCAGGAACCGGGTAAATCAGATGTGAAAACGGGCTTTTGTGTTGATAGGTGAAATAATCGCCTTTGCAGAAATGCGTTACGGGGATTGATTTCCGCTCCAGTCCCTGGATTCTTGACGCAATACCGCCCGCATCAAGCCCGCAGCAGTTTATCAAGGCGCGGGCTTGAAAACGGTAGTCATTTTCACCCGGGTGGACAGTCCGGATCATGAATCCGCTACCTCCGGGTTCGGCGCCGACAAATTCTGTGTTGGCTGAAAAAATCGTTCCCTGGCTCTGCGCCTGATGGAGAAGGCTGAGCATGAGGCTATGGCTGTCAATGATTCCCGTGGAAGGCGAGAGCAGGGCGGCCCGAGCCTGCAATTCGGGCTCCAGTTTCTTCAGTTGGGCCTTGTCCAGCCACTCCAGATCGGACACGCCACAGTCAGACGCATTGTTAAATAAACGTTCAAGCTCTTCTGTTTCGCCGCTCTGGGCAACAATCAGTTTTCCGGTTTTCTTATGGGGAACGTGGTGCTCAAGGCAATGATCATAAAGCATTTGCCTGCCGCGAACACAAAATTTTGCTTTCAGGCTTTCGGCAGGGTAATAAATACCGGCATGGATGACTTCGCTGTTGCGGCTGCTTGTATGGCTGCCAAACCGGTCTTCCTTTTCCAATAAAACAACGGCGGGAGGCTTGCCGACCGTGGAGGTCAATCGGGCGGCGATCGCAAGACCGATGACTCCGGCTCCTACGATGGCAATATCGAACTGATCCACGCCGTGCTTCAATTGACGGGCTAATACGCGGCGGCGCCGCCGGCATTCCTCGGATCGGAGGTGGCAGTAATGGTTTCGCCATCAAAGTAAATGGAGTTGGCATCACCCATACCAAAGCCGGACTCGCGCAACTGTGAATGCCCCATCGCCTCGAGGCGCTCTTTGACCCCCGGTGCAAACGCGCCTTCTTCAAAGCGGACCGCATCGGGTTGCCATTGATGATGGAAACGCGGACTCGCGACTGCATCGGCCAGAGACATCTGGTGATCAATCACGTTCACAACCACCTGGAACACTGTATTGATAATCGTCGAGCCACCAGGAGAACCGGTGACCAGTATTGGTGTTTCATTACGTGTCACGATGGTCGGCGTCATCGAACTCAGCATCCGTTTACCCGGTTCAACCTTATTGGCTTCGCCGCCTATCAAACCGTAGCTGTTGGGCACATTGGGCTTGGCCGAGAAGTCATCCATTTCATTGTTAAGCAGAAAGCCGGCACCTGGGACGACAATTTTATTCCCGTAACCGCTGTTGAGTGTGGTGGTAACCGATACGGCGTTACCGCTACCATCCATCACGGAATAGTGGGTAGTCTGTGTCGACTCACCGGGCCAGCTCCCCGGAGCGATTGTCTCGCTGGGCGTGGCCGCATCGGAATCGAAAGAGTCAAAACGCGTTCGGGCATAGTCCTTGGATATCAGTTGTTCCATCGGTACTGGATAGTAATCAGTATCTCCCAGATGCCGGGCGCGGTCGGCATAGGCGCGCCGCTGGGCTTCCACCATCAGGTGAACTGTCGGCGCGGAACCGGGACCCATTGCGCCGACATGAAACGGCTCGAGCATATTCAACATTTGCACCAACAGAATACCGCCGGAAGAAGAGGGCGGCATCGACCAGATTGTGTAGTCGCGATAGGAACCCTTGATCGGTTGCCGCCACTGCACATCGTACTCCTGCAGATCCCTGTGCGAAATCATGCCCCCGTTTCTCTCCATTTCAGCTACGAGCAGGTCCGCCGTGTGTCCGCGATAGAAGCCGTCCCGCCCCTGCTCGGAAATGCGCTCGAGCGTGTCCGCCAGTGCCGGTTGGGCCCAGACATCGCCTGCCTGGTAGGGGTCGCCGTCATTCGTGAACACGGCCATTGAGGCGGGGTATGCCTGCATCGATCGCAGGACACCCGCGAACTGACCGGCAAGATCCTCGTTCAATGCAAACCCTTCCCGGGCAAGCCGTATGGCAGGCGCGATAACCTCCGCGCGGGTCATGGTGCCGTGGCGATCAAGCGCTTCCAGCAGTCCGGCCACGGTGCCGGGTACCCCTGAAGCCAGCAGGCTTGCCATGGAAAGGCGCCGGTCCAGGTTGCCTTGTTCATCCAGAAACATATCCTCGTGCGCGCTCAGCGGTGCCTTTTCCCGCGCATCCAGTGTGATGGCCTCACCGTCCGCAGTATGGATGACAAAAAACGAGCCGCCGCCGATATTGCCGGCCGACGGATACGTTACCGCCAACGCAAAACCGACAGCCACCGCGGCATCGATGGCGTTCCCGCCCCGCTGCATGATGTCCACTCCCACCTGGGAGGCGATCTCGGAACGTGACGCCACGGCGCCATTGTGGCCACTGACAGTGTTGGCGAGCGTCTGGAGGGAAAACACGCTGATGAACAGCAGGATGAAGAATTGTCGCATTACCAGTCCTTGCATGCTTGCGGCGGATACAGGGGACCCCGGCATCGGGGCGGGGATGGTCCAATATTAGCAATATTGTCGGCCGGGGATAACAGTTTTCCGCTCCACGCGGCATCAATCACGTCAGGAGGCGGCCGTTTGCCGTCCCCGTGGCTGGTTTTGCCCCCCAGGCAACACCAGCCGGAAGGTCAGGTTTATGCGGGGCCCGGTTTCCTGTTTTGTCTTGGGTATCTGATGAAGCCAGTGGTGTTGCATCGTGGGACCCATGATCAACAGGCTGCCGTGGGCCAGTTGCAGGCTGCGCCTTTCCGTGACCGTTCCCCGTTTCGGTTTGATGTCGAACCGTCGCTCCGCGCCCAGGCTGAGCGAGGCGATTACCGGTTCAGACCCCAACCCGGCCTCGTTATCGCTGTGCCAGGATACACTGTCGCGGCCGTCCCGGTAGTAATTTGCCAACATACTGTTAAACCGCTGGTCGCATACTTGCTCTACTCGGGATTTGATTTCCAGCAACAGGTCGGACCAGGGCAGGGGCGTCAGCCTGATCCCGGAATAGCCGTACACCGCCTCTTTATCGCCAAACCAGCATTGCAGGCGCGGCGTGGGCATGGTGCGTCCGGCGATCCGCACTGTTTTCTGTTCCCAGGGCAACCCGATCGTCAGCGCGGCCAGATAGTGATCGGCATCCCGGGTATTGAACGCCCCGGGAATCTCGATCAGTTCAGCGTCGCCCAGATCATGGGTCACAGGAGACGCTGCATCGTCTGTAAGGTCAAAAAAGCGCATAATGTCTGAATGATACGCAACCGGATTAAGTGACAGAAGGATTAGAAAGACCGTGACGGAGACATTTGATTTCGACCTCTTCATTATTGGAGCGGGGTCCGGCGGCGTGCGTGCTGCCCGGATAGCCGCGGCGCTGGGAGCGCGGGTAGGCATAACGGAAGAACGCTATTTCGGCGGCACCTGCGTCAACGTGGGCTGCATACCCAAGAAATTGTTCAGCTACGCCGCGCATTACACGGAGGATTTTGAAGACAGCGCCGGTTTTGGCTGGAAGAGTACGGAAGCCCGGCTCGACTGGACCCGTCTTGTAGATAATAAAGATAAAGAAATCAAACGTTTAAACATTGTTTATAAGGATATTCTGGAAGACAGCAAGGTCACTATTTTTGAACAGCGGGCTGAAGTGACAGGCCACAACAGCGTAAAGCTGCTCGGTGACGGCAAACCCGACGGAAAAACCGAACATCGGATCACCTGGCGTTACATGCTCCTGGCTGTAGGTGGCTGGCCCAATCTGCCCCCAATCCCGGGAAATGAATTGGGTATTACGTCCAACCAGATGTTTTCGTTGAAAAAACTTCCACAATCAATGCTGATCGTTGGCGGTGGATACATCGGGGTGGAATTCGCCAGCATCATGTCGGGCCTCGGCACACGGGTGATTCTAACGCACCGCGGTGACAGACTGCTGCGCGGTTTTGATGAAGATGTACGGGTATTCATCGGCAATGCACTGGCGCGCAAGGTGTCTCTTAGGCTTGGGACCAGTGTGGGTGGTATCAGGAAACTGGACAATAATCGACTGCTGGTGGACCTGGACCGCGGAGACCCGGTTGAGACCGATCTGGTGCTGTTCGCCACGGGCAGAAATCCCCATACGGCAGACCTCGGTCTGGAATCCGCGGGTGTTGCATTAAGTGCCAACGGCGCCATACAGGTGGATGCCGATTTTCAGACCAGCGCGCCGGGAGTCTACGCGGTTGGCGACGCAATCGACCGCATGGAACTGACACCCGTGGCGCTGGCCGAGGCTGAAGTGGTGGTCCGCAATCTGTTCTCGGCGGGCCAGGACAGGCATCATATGAGTTACGCCAATATTCCCACCACCGTTTTCTGTCATCCCAATATCGGCACAGTGGGCCTCACAGAGGAACAGGCGGTGTCCGAAGGCCGCGCCTGCGACACCTATCTGGCCAACACAAAACCCCTCAAGCACACGCTGACCGGCCGGGATGAACGTGCCTTCATCAAAATGATCGTAGAGAAAAGCACAGACCGGGTTATCGGCCTGCATCTGATCAGCCAGGACGCGGGAGAGATCATCCAGGGCTTTGCCGTGGCCATCAATATGGGAGCCACCAAGGCGGACTTTGACCGCACCCTGGGCATTCACCCGACGCTTGCCGAGGAACTCGTGACCATGCGCACCAGAACCCGATAACCGGTCATTTCGCTCCATCCCACTATTTCCGGTAATAAAGATTACCGGAAATAGTGGGATGGAGCGCAAGGGCGCTCGCCGGCCCTTTGCCCTCTTGTCAGAATGCTGTCCTCATTGGATTCGATTTGTGGTCGAATGGCGGCATCAGACAGATGATTTCAGGTACGCGGCCGCCCGCATCAGGCGGCGTTGCCGCCATTGGAATAAATCAGATCACCCAGCGCGCCCGGGTCACCGAACATCGCTTTCAGGTTTTGGGTCGAGGGTGGTTTACAGTAATACACATGCTGTCGGGTCAATGCAAAATCCCGCGCCGCGGGAGGAAAGTAAACGACTGTTTTGAGACTTCCACCACCGGTTGCCACAAACAACTCCTTGGTGAACATCGCGATATTTTGCTGTTCTTGCCACTCGGCATAGAAGTCCAGAAAGGCGCTTCCGAGGGTGAGTAAAACACGGACGGCATCTTCCCCGAAGCCGGTGTCCATACCCCACCAGCACAGCGTATTGCTCGATTTGAGTTCCCCGGCAATCCGCACTTCGGCCAGTTCAGCCCGCCAGATGAACGGCGGTTGCCCTTCAGCCGGAATTCGTTGATAAACATGGATGGCGGCGCAGCGTTCGCAGCTTTTTTGCAGTGTGCCGGAGATGGCTTCAAACTCGGCGGGCAGATAGGTAGTGCAGATTAAACAGGTGTCCATGAATCATCCTTCAACGGCCATGTTGGCCGATACTGCCTTCACACATAAAGAACACATCGGCAAGGTGACAAACCCTGTACTGGTCTGCAATATCCGCGGCCCTTGATTTGCGCGGGACTATAGCACACAACGCACGCCCCAAGGCATTAAACTAAAGCAAAGCGCACAAAAAACGAAGAGCCCTTGCGGAACTCTCCGTTAACCGGCTGGTCAGGAGTTGTTCAGAGGTTCCCTAAAGACCCAATCAGTTGTTCGCAGCCTCGGCTTCCTGCATTTCCTGCCGTCTGGCGCCCGCCAGAATCCCCGGCAGAGCGTAATTGCCCTCATGACAGGCATACTCGTAAATGGGTTCCTGCGAGGGACGCGCATTGAACATCAACTCACCGGTCCACTCGCGGCTAAAAACAGTGGGATCATCCATTGTGAAGCTGTAGAGAATCTCGGATTCAGACACGCGTGTGAAGCGCTCGGTAACCTTCAGGCTCTCCGAAGCGCCGCGAAAACTCTGCTGCGGATTGAAACCCGCCGTTTCCACCACCAGCGTACCACCGTCCCAATGGCCAACGGAGTCACCCATCCATTTGCTCGCGCCCGTCATCGGTTCGTCATTCAGCCGGATGATTCGCGCATCATGTACCATCTCAACGAGAATGACTACATAGTCGGATGTTTGCACGATCTGGTAATTGTTGTTGTACATGACCGGCAGCATGGGCGGACCGGAACTGGAACCGAAGGACAGCAGGCAGCGTTCGGCCAGAGGACGCGCTTCCGGGCCATCGTAGGGTCCGGGCGCGCCGGGTTCTCTCTGAAAGAAAGAACGCGCATTTTCCTGAAAAGGAATCTGGCCGTCGGGTGGATCGATGATAATGGATGAACGGTATTCCCCGTTGATCCGCTGCACATGAGTGCCCTCATCTTTCCAGAATTCGTTATACCCGTCATTGGTGTTGCCGTCATCGCCGGCCTGGGCGCCGGCACCGGCTTCCCGCTCGGGGTCGCTCGCGGCAAATTCAGCATCCAGATATTCCTGGTAGTTCCCTTCCAGCGTTGCCACCTGCTCCGGCGACAGCGCCCGCAGATCACCAAATTCCTGACTGCGTGTCAGGGGCGTCATGGTCTTGTTTGTCCAGACGCCCTGCAAATCAGGCTGTCCGGATGCGGTGCGAGGCACTTCCCATTCAGCGGCCTGGAGCGTGGATACCGCCAGTGTCAGCGCCAGCGCGAGACCCGGTTTAATAGCATTATTCATTTGGTTTCCCCCCTGGTAGTCCGGTGGTCCGGGCAGTCTGCCGCCCGAGTCCGGGGCGGCCACATCAAGCCGGAATTGTCACGTTCAATCCTTTCAGTCAGATGTCAAGTATATTTGAATTGCCTGGCGGAAGTAACACATTCTCGATGGTTGGTGGTTTCGCGCGATTTCAGCCTCTGTAGCGGCGCGCTAAAGAGTCGATAAAACAATCATTGATTTCAGGAGCAGTGAGATGCCCAAACCCAAACCCCCGGTGGCTTTCTTCGATACGCTCGAGGAGATGGCAAACCCGTTTAAACAGCGGGTCAGGTCGCTGGACCACCTTCTCCGCGACCCGCCCGGCGATGCCTGCGCGGATTACCAGTACGCCAGCGAATTTATCTACAGCTACCGCGGCAGTTCCGACACCTACTCCACGTATCGCCGGGAGATCGAGCACTTTCTGCACTGGTGCTGGCTGATTCAGCACAAGGCAGTACCCCAGATTCAGCGCGAAGACGTTGAAAACTATGTGGAATTTTCCAGGCAACCGCCCGAAAGCTGGATCGGTGATCGTAACGTTTCCCGTTACATCAACCAGGGTGGCGAACGTCGCCCCAACCCGCGCTGGCGACCGTACGTCAGCCACGCGAACACGGGCAATACCGGCTATGTTCTGTCCCAGACTGCCCTGCAATCACTGTTCAGCGTGCTCAGCAGTTTTTTCAATTTTCTGATTCAGGAAGGTTATGTTGCCGCCAATCCGGTGACCCAAATGCGCCAGAAGAGCAAATACATCCGTCGGCGCCAGGGCCAGACCCAGATTCGGCGACTGTCGCCACTACAGTGGAGCTTTGTGGTTGAAGCGGCCGAAACCATGGCGGCCGAAGAGCCCGCGCTGCATGAACGTACCCTCTTCATTATGAACGCCCTGTTCGCGATGTACCTGCGAATTTCCGAACTGGTGGAAACAGCCCGCTGGACACCGCAAATGGGCCACTTCCAGTGCGACCAGGAAGGCAACTGGTGGTTTATCACTGTCGGCAAAGGCAACAAGGAAAGAGAGATTTCGGTCAGTGATGCCATGTTGGAGTCCCTAAAGCGCTATCGCCGCTCCCGCGATTTACCGGAACTGCCGACGCCCGGGGAGTCTACGCCGCTTATCCACAAGACCCGGGGAAAAGGAGGGCTGACCAGTACCCGCCAGATTCGCCTGATTGTACAAAACTGTTTCAATTGTGCGGAAGAAAATATGCGAAAATCAGGTTTTATGCAGGACGCTGTAAGGATGCAGTCGGCGACAGTCCACTGGTTGCGTCATACCGGAATTTCCGAAGATGTAAAGTTTCGCCCCCGGGAACATGTGCGGGACGATGCCGGTCATGGCTCCAGTGCAATTACGGATCGGTATATCGATGTAGAAAGAGCCGAACGTCATGCGTCGGCCCGACGCAAACTGATCAAGAGCTAGGCAGTACGAAGCGTGTGCTTGGTGGGACTAAACGTTTTTCCGGGCATTGCCATTGATGGCAGGCACGGTACAATGGCCTCTGGCACTGCTCCCCTGCGACCAATGGGGAGAAACCGGCTGGCTACAATCCATTCGAATGACTAATGCAGCAGTATTGTGGGGTGACATGCGTAGTTTAAACCATCGAAACAGCAGCAAATCCTGGACCGGTATTACAGCATTGCTAACGGCAATACTGGTGTTTTTCCCCGTCCATGCTCAGGATCTTACCCGGGTGACCCAGCCGGAAGTTTCCGTCAGGCCGGGTGACGGTGAAAATCTTGAACTGGATCCTTCCACACTTTTTACTCCCATCGCCAGTCAGGCAGTGCACGGCCGAACCGCTGTCGAACTGATTGACCAACTACAGGAAAAACATTATTCCGATGTTCAGATAGATGACGAATTTTCGACCCATGCATTCGATCTTTATCTCGACACGCTGGACGGATCGCGCCTCTATTTTGTGCAGGAGGACATCGACCGCCTCGAAAATTACCGTTACCTGCTTGACGATACGCTGAAAAGCGGCAGCGTTGACCCCGGGTTCGAGATCTACAACCTGTATCAGCAACGTTTGCTGGAAAGGCTGGTGTTTGCGATCGACCGGGTTGAGAACAACATTGCCGAGATGGATTTCACGGTCGATGAATACCTTGAAATCGATCGCGAAGACTCCCCTTTCGCCAAATCCCGTGCCGACCTGGATGAATTGTGGCGACTGCGCATGAAGAACAGTGTGTTGAGTCTGAAACTCACTGGTGACACGGACGAGGAAATTCGCGAAAAACTCAGCAAGCGATATCGCAATCAACTGAACCAGGTGTTGAAAACCAACGACCGCGACGTATTCCAGACCTATCTGTCCAGCGTAGCCAAATCCGTGGACCCCCACACCGCCTATTTTTCGCCGCGCGACTCAGAAAACTTCAATATGGGTCTGTCTCTTTCCCTACAGGGTATCGGCGCCCAATTGACGACCGAAGACGATTACACCAAGGTAGTGGAACTGATCAAGGGCGGACCCGCCGAGCGCGAGAGCGAACTGAAGGCCGGTGACCGCATCATCGGCATAGGCCAAGGCGTTGATGGCGAAATCAAGGACGTGGTCGGCATGCGCCTTGACGATGTGGTTGATCAGATACGTGGCGAGAAAGGCACCACGGTGCGCCTGCGGGTACTGCCTGCCGCTGCGCTTACCGAGGCAAGCGCCCAGGTTATCGCCATCACCCGCGATCAGGTGAAGATGGAAGAGCAACTGGCCAACAAGGAAATTCTGGAACTGAATCATCTGGACCAGAATTACAAGCTTGGCGTTATCCATCTTTCCAATTTCTATTTCGATTTTGAAGCAGCCGCTCGTGGCGAAACCGAATACAACACCGCCACCAAGGATGTGCGCAATCTGCTTGAAGAACTGAAAGCGGAAAATGTTGACGGTGTGGTGGTGGATCTACGAAACAACGGCGGCGGTTCATTGACTGAAGCCAACCAGTTGGTCGGCCTGTTCATCGACACTGGCGCTACCGTACAGATCAGATATTCAGGCCTGCGCAATGGCTTCACCCGTTCCTACGGTGACGTCGATCCGGGAGTGGCCTATGACGGCCCCCTGGCGGTTCTGGTCAATCGTACCAGCGCCTCGGCTTCGGAAATTTTCGCCGGCGCTATCCAGGATTATCAGCGCGGCATCGTACTGGGCGGCCAGACTTTTGGAAAAGGTACCGTACAGGAAATCATCCCGATGGATTACGGCCAGGTGAAACTGACACGGTCCAAATTTTATCGCGTCTCCGGCGCCAGCACCCAACATCGTGGCGTGGTGCCCGACATTGTCCTGCCGGATTTCTACAGCGCCTATGATGACTTGGGTGAAAGCAGCCTTGATGGCGCTTTGCCCTGGGATACCGTAAGGCCGGTGGAATATCAGACTTATTTCCCGATCAAACAGGTACTGCCGGAACTGCAGCGCCTTCACGAACAGCGCGCGGAAAGTTCACCCGATCTGATCTACCTCACGCAGCAGATTGAGCGCTCCAGGAAATTGCGTGAACGCGACCTGGTCTCGCTCAATGAGACGGCCGTGAAAGCGGAACGGGAAGAAACCCGCCGCCAGGAATTTGAATCGGAAAACATGCGCCGCCTGATGAAGGGCCTGCCACTGCTCGACTGGGAAGAAGAGGAACAGGATGCAGCCGAGCAGGAAGCGCTCGCCGCCAATGGCGAGACTCCGATAGCGGAAGAAGAAGCTGCCGATGAGGAAGAGCCGGAAGAAATGGACCCGCTGCTGGTGGAAAGCGGTAACATTCTCATGGATCTGGTAACGCTTGCTGAACGCCGCCTGGCGGGCAGCAGCACTGTCTATGCGCCGCTTCTGAACTGATCCCGGGTTTCCCGTTCTACTGCCAAAAAAAAGGCCCTCAATGCTGAGGGCCTTCAAGCGGGTCGAGCTCCAGGAGGATTCAATCAATTTGAAGTTGATTGAGACTCCATTAAATCAGGGAAACCTAGCACCCCACTTACACAAAACGGGCTATCCAGCGATTAATTATGGCAGGATAGTGACGATACGGGCGATGAAGGCCGGCGGTTATTGAGGTGATCGCAGTAACAAAGTGGCGGAGGGGGAGAGATTCGAACTCTCGGAGGACTTTCGCCCTCGCTGGTTTTCAAGACCAGTGCATTCAACCGCTCTGCCACCCCTCCGGCAGGGGCAGAATCATACTATAACTACGTGCCCAATTAAACGCCAACGGCCACGGATGGCAGCATTGATTTTAATGGCCCACGGCGTATGATTCGGGAATAAGCACTTGATTTTTCTGGTCCTGGACAGATATAGAGGGTTATAGTAGCTGGTGTATGAGGCTCGTCAGGGCTAATTTATTCGGAGACGTCTATGAACAACGAAGGGCAATTCAGTATCAGAGGGTATGAGCAGGCCGGCGGATCCGCTGTTTCCGTCAACCAGGTCATTCGCAACACCTACCTGTTGCTGTCCATGACACTGTTTTTCAGCGCTGCCTGCGCTGTCACAACCATGGTCATGGGTGTATCCCAGATGACGGGTTTTCTGCTGTTTATCGGTGGCTTTATCACCGTTTTCGTCGTACAGGCCACGGCTCGTTCCACCAAAGGGCTGTTCTGGATTTTCGTGTTTGCCGGTTTGATGGGTAGCGCGCTGGGTCCTATTATTTCGGTCTATCTGCAGGCCTATGCCAACGGCGGTGTGATTGTCGCCCAGGCGTTGGGCGGAACCGCGCTGATCTTTCTGACCCTGTCCGGCTATGTGCTGGCCACCGGCAAGAACTTCAGTTACATGGGCGGCTTCCTGATGGTGGGTCTGATCGTCGCGATAGTCGCCATGATCGCCAATATCTTCCTGCAAATTCCAGCATTGAGCCTGGCGATTTCATCAGCGGTCATTATGATCATGTCCGGTTTTATCCTGTATGACACCAGCCGAATCGTGCATGGCGGAGAGCGCAATTACATACTCGCCACCATCGGCCTTTATCTCAGCATTTTCAATATCTTTATCCACCTGCTGAATCTGCTGGGAGCACTGACCGGCAACAGGCAATAAACCGGCATCAAAATCAAGGCAAACAGTAAAACGACAGAGATAAGCAGACTAAAGCCCCGTTCGACGGGGCTTTTCTTTTTCGGGATCAACGGTTGTGAAATTTACCCTTGTCATCCATGCAGCTCCCTACTCCCGGGAAGCCTCGTTGAGCGCCCTCGCCTTTACCCGCTCCGCCCTGGATCAGGGTCACGAGATTACCCGTCTGTTTTTCTATTCCGACGGGGTACACAATACCGGCGCACTGGCGGTGCCACCGCAGGATGAAATTCATGTTCAGGCCCGTTGGCGGGAGTTGATCCGGGAGCATAAACTGGATGCGGTGGCATGCGTTTCTTCGGCCCTTCGCCGTGGCATCCTCAACAGTGAGGAAGCGCAGCGTTACGAGCTTGACCACTCCAGCCTGATGGAAGATGCCAGTATTTCCGGCCTGGGACAGTTGGTGGACGCCTGTCTGCATTCTGACCGTGTCATCAATTTCGGCTGAACAGAACATCTCGATGACTGAACAGATACACAAGACCTTTACCTTTATCACCAGGCAGGCGCCCTACGGCAGCTCCACTCCGGCTTCATGCCTGGACATGGTTCTGGCCTGTGCCGTTTTTGATCAGTCGGTTAATATCGTATTCGCCGATGATGGTGTGTATCAATTGGTCGAGGATCAGCACGGTGATGCCGTCGGCATGAAAACGCTGTCCTCACAGTTAAGCGCCATGGAAATTTACGGTGTCCAGCAAGTGTATATTGATGAGGATTCCCTGCGGTCGCGGGGATTGGGTCAGGTTGATCTTGCCATCTCCGGCACGCTGATTTCCCGCAGTACGCTGGCACAGCTGCTACGCAAATCAGACGCGGTATTTACGCTGTGAGCAGTCTGCATACCTGCAACCGTTCACCGACAAACCCTGTGCTGCAAACCTGTGTCAGCGTTTTGCAGCCGGATGATGCGCTGCTGTTGACAGAGAACGGAGTGTACTGGGCTACCCATGATTTTTTGCATGCCCTTTCCTCATTACCGGACGAGGTCACGGTGCTGGCGCTGCATGAAGATCTACAGGCTCGCGGCCTGCTTTCCCGGGTCAGCGAACGCATCAGGATAGTGGATTACAACGAATTTGTCCGTCTGTGCTGTGAGCACGACCGGGTGATCAACTGGTTCTAGTACGCTGGAGAGAGTCCGGTAACATGCCGGCAACGACCATGAGATATTCCCTTGTATTCGGCGACCGCGATCTGGCAACCGATGCTGAAGGCTATCTGAAGAACCTGGACGATTGGGATAAACAGGTAGCGGTTGCGCTTGCCGCCAACGAGCATATCGTTCTTGACGATTGTCACTGGGAGATAATTCACCTTCTGCGGGACTTTTATGCGCGGCACCAGTTGTCTCCGGCCATGCGACCGCTTGTAAATCTGGTCAAGCGGGACCTGGGTGAGGACAAGGGGCGCAGTATTTACCTGATGAAACTGTTTGGCGGCAGCCCGGCAAAAACCGCCACCAAACTCGCCGGGCTGCCGCGCCCGGATAACTGTCTGTAGCGATTATCGCGTTGGCTGAAACCAGGCAAACTGCCGGTGCAGTTTCACCACGTCACCGACAATAATGATGGTAGGCGCCTTGATATTGCTTTTTTCAACCAGCGCCGGCAGGGTCTCCAATGTGCCTGTCACAACTTTCTGGTTGCGTGTGGTGCCCTGCTGTACCAGCGCCGCGGGAGTTTCCGCCGCCATGCCATGTCCCTTCAATTCAGCGCAGATATACCCCAGACTGGCCAGGCCCATATAAAACACCAGTGTCTGATTTTTTTCCCCAACCAACTGCTGCCAGTTCAGATCCACGCGGTCACCCTTGAGATGACCGGTCAAAAACCGGACCGACTGGGAATGGTCGCGGTGCGTCAGTGGAATACCCGCGTAACAGGCGCAACCGGAGGCGGCAGTGATACCGGGAATCACCTGAAACGGAATACCTTTTTCAGCCAGCGTTTCAATCTCTTCGCCGCCTCGGCCGAAGATGAACGGATCCCCGCCTTTCAAGCGCAACACACGTTTACCCGCCTTTGCGAGGCGTATCAGCATGTCGTTAATTTCTTCCTGTGGAATCGGGTGGTTCTGTCGTTGCTTGCCGACGTGAATTCGTTCGGCGTCCGGCCTGATTCTGGCGAGGATTTCCGGCGAAACCAGCCTGTCGTATAGCACCACATCGGCTTTTTGCATCAGGCGCAGGGCACGCAATGTCAACAAGTCCGGATCTCCCGGCCCCGCCCCGACAAGATAGACTTCGCCGGAATCAGACTCCTTGCCCGACTGCGCCAACCGTTGCTCGACCAGTTGCCTGGCTTCATCCTCCTTGCCCGAATACACCAGTTCGCTCACTTCGCTGTCCAGGAGGCGTTCCCAGAAACGGACGCGACTGGAAAACCCGCCTATCCGCTGTTTGACCTCATCGCGATAGCTTCCAAGCAGGTCCGCTAAGCTCCCGATAGCGCCAGGTATCATTGTCTCCAGTTGTTCCTTTATCTGACGCACCAGAACCGGTGAGCGGCCGCTGCTGGATACAGCGAGCACCACCGGGCTGCGGTCGATAACCGCCGGGAAGATGAAACTGCACAATTCAGGCTGGTCCACTACATTGACTGGCATACCGGCACGTCCCGCCGCTTCGGAAACCAGCCGGTTAATCTTGCGCTCATTGGTCGCGGCAACAACGATGACTGCCCCCTCCAGATCGGAGTCTCTGAATTCCCGCTCCCGGCACTCACCGTTAACGCTCATCACAAGCTTCCGCAATGGTTCATCAACCCGAGGGGCCACCACGCAGACAGTCGCGCCCGCCCTGCAGAGCAGTTCGGCCTTGCGCCTGGCAATTTCCCCTCCCCCCACAACAAGGCATCTTCTGCCGCGGATGTTCAGAAAAAGGGGAAGAAAATCCATAGTATCGGCTCGTTGGTTCAGAAACAGTCGGACTATCTACATGGCCACGACAGGCCTTACAGGTCCCGATGGGCAATCCGGGTCACAGGTGGTCTTTTCCTTTCATATAAGGCTGAAGGATCACCGGCAGCTTTATGCCGCCGTCCGGCTGCTGATAGTTTTCCATGATGGCAATCAACGTCCTACCGATAGCAAGACCGGAGCCGTTGAGTGTGTGGACCGGTTCCGGTTTACCCGTGGCCGGATTACGCCAGCGGGCCTGCATGCGCCGGGCCTGG
This sequence comes from Pseudohongiellaceae bacterium, assembly GCA_040879025.1. Classification (GTDB taxonomy): domain Bacteria; phylum Pseudomonadota; class Gammaproteobacteria; order Pseudomonadales; family Pseudohongiellaceae; genus JBBDLF01. The sequence goes on along the minus strand of JBBDLF010000040.1, from coordinate 144,202 downwards.
AAATCGGTATAGGTGCTGCAGGAGGAAATCTCCCTGTAGCAATTCTGGGAGGGCAACCAGACTTCCAGGTCATAGGTTTTGGCATTGGCGAAGCCCAGATCGCCCCCACACAGATTCATTTTCCGGTAAGGCAGTTCGAGCAGTTGTAGTATGCGCTCCGCATGGCTTGTCAGTTCTTCCAGCGCAGCCATGGACGTATCAGGCCTGACGATCTGCACCAGTTCCACTTTCTCGAACTGGTGTTGACGGATCATGCCGCGCGTGTCCTTACCGTAGCTGCCGGCCTCACTGCGGAAACAGGGCGTATGACAGACAAGTCTGAGCGGCAGCTCCTCGGCGGCAATAATCTCATTTCGCACCAGGTTGGTCACAGGCACTTCGGCTGTTGGTATCAGAAAATAGTCGCTGTCTCCGTCAAGTTTGAACAGGTCCTCTTCAAATTTTGGAAGCTGACCTGTTCCTGTCAGAGACTCCCGGTTAACAATATAAGGCACATAAACCTCACTGTAACCATGCTCGGCGACGTGCACATCCAGCATGAACTGAATCAGAGCCCGGTGCAGCCGCGCCAGTTCCCCCTTTAATACAACAAAACGGGATCCTGTCAGTTTGGTGGCAGCAGCAAAATCCAGGCTGTTGTTCAGCGATTCTCCCAGCGATACATGGTCTTTCACCTCGAACCCGAACTTGCGCGGCTCACCCCATGACAGGATAAGTTCGTTGGCGCTTTCATCGAGGCCTTCAGGAACCGATTCGTGAGGCACGTTAGGAACCGTGAGCAAAAATTGATTGAAGTCATTCTGCAACGTTTCCAGCCGGTCCTTTTGTTCCTCGAGTTCCCGGTTCAGTTCACTCATCGATTGCATCAGTTCGGTGGCATCCTCTCCGGCAGCCTTGGCCTTGCCGATTGCCTTTGAACGACTGTTGCGTTCATTCTGCAGGTGCTCGGTCCGCTGCTGGAGTTCCCTGCGCTGCGTATCCACCGCTGAGACTTCATTGACATTCAGTATGAAATTCTTGCGATGCAGCAAGTTCGCCAGGGTTTCAGGATCCGAGCGCAACAGTTTAGGGTCCAACATGAAACTTCCTTCTCTTTTTTGTATGAATGATGGCGGTGACAGCTTGTCACATTAACGAGCGGGTAAACTGCATTCCGCTCCAGGCGCCAAGGACACATGCCATCACGCTGGTTATCAGGTAACCCAATGCCACGCGGTGGTGCCCTTGCTGCATCAATAGCAGCGCCTCAAGCGAGAATGCGGAAAAGGTAGTGAAAGCTCCCAGAAAACCGATCATGATGAGGGGGCGCCACTGTTCGGCAAGATGAATTTTCTCGGTCAGGATGACAAAGGAAACGCCGATCAGAATCGACCCGATCAGATTTACCGCAAACGTTCCCAATGGAAATCGTGTGCCGTTAAAGGTTTCCACAAGCGTCGACAGCCAGTACCGGGACATGGCGCCAACCGCTCCGCCCAACCCGATGGCAAGGTAATAGTTCACCGCCCCGCCCTGCCGTTTGTCTGTCCGGGTTCCCTACTTTGTCCCATATCGTTGTTTATCACTGGCGCTGTCCAGTTTGCGGAAAAACTCAAGTCGGTCACGAACCCGGCCTTCAAATCCGCTGTCCAAGGGAAAATAGAACTGCGAGTTTCTGAGCTCTTCGGGAAAATAATTTTCGCCAGCCGCGTAGCCATGAGGTTCATCATGGGCGTAACGATAGCTTTCGCCATAACCCATATCACGGGTCAGGTTGGTACTGGCATTGCGCAAGTGTAACGGCACTTCCAGGCTACCGGTAGTGTCCACGATCTCTCTGGCCTGTGCCAGTGCCTGACAGGCCGCGTTACTCTTGGGCGCGCAGGCCAGGTAAATGACAGCCTGCGCTATCGCCAGTTCACCTTCCGGGCTGCCCAGTCGTTCGTAGGCGTCCCAGGCCTGCAGAGTTACCTGCAGGGCCCGCGGGTCAGCGATACCTATATCCTCACTCGCCATTCGTACCAACCGACGCGCAATATATAACGGATCACAGCCTCCGTCCAACATACGGACCAGCCAGTACAGGGCGGCATCGGGAGAGGAACCGCGCAAGGCCTTGTGCAGGGCGGATATCTGTTCGTAATACACGTCCCCGCCTTTGTCAAAACGACGCAGGCTTTCGCGGCTGATCTGTTCAAGCACCGCCGAGGTAATTTCGCGTGTGCCTTGCTCAGTCGGCTCGGCGAGGTCGGCGGCCAGTTCAAGCAGGTTCAGTATTCGCCGGGCGTCGCCGTCGGCCGCCCTGGCAAGCATCAGTTTGTTTTCCTCTTTGATAGTGAGTTTCCAGGAACCGAAACCTCGCTCCGCGTCCGCCAGGGCAGTGTCAACGATGCGGACCAGTTCCTCATTTTGCAGCGATTTCAACAGGTAAACCCGCGCTCGTGACAACAAGGCGTTGTTCAGTTCAAATGCAGGGTTTTCGGTGGTAGCGCCGATGAAGACGATGGTGCCATTTTCGATATGGGGCAGAAAGGCATCCTGCTGGCTCTTGTTAAAGCGATGAACCTCGTCAACAAACAGAATGCTCGGGCTTCCTCCCGTCACCCGGTGCTGCTGGGCTTTTTCGATAGCGGCGCGAATTTCCCTTACCCCGGAAAGCACGGCGGACAGACTGTCGAAGCGACCTCCGCAACTGGCCGTAATAACCCGGGCCAGAGTCGTCTTGCCCACGCCGGGTGGTCCCCAGAAAATCATGGAATGAAGGGCGTTGTGACTGATGGCTTCAAACAACGGTTTGCCGGGTGCGAGGACATGATCCTGTCCGACAAACTCGGAGAGCGTTCGCGGTCGCATGCGGGCCGCCAGTGGTCGGTAGGCTGATTCTTCGGTGACATCGGTAAACAGATCCATGACGGGTTAACGCGTCGCGTAACTGTTTTCGATTACCTCGACACCGTCGGGAACGCTGAATGTGAATGTACTGTCGGGTAAAGGCTCATTCAACACCAGATTTTCAAATTGCCACACGGTTCGCTGTCCGCTGGTCTGTTCCACATAGATCATATCGAGGGCTTCATCAACGAAAGTGAGGGTCACCCGTTCATACAGGCTCTCAGGGGCGACCGGATCAAGATCGAATTCCGTGATGCCGCCGCCCGATTCAGTGGTCCGAAACGTAATTTCATATTCCTCAACCAATTTCTCCGTATTGCCGCTTAGCAACTGGGCCGCCAGTTCGGAACGCTCGGCGTTCCAGTCCTCGATAACCACTTGTTCCAGGTCAGGCTGATAGCTCCAGAGGCGTTCGCCGTCAGTAACGATCAATTCCGGAAACGGTGCCAGGGTTTCCCAATAAAACCCGTCAGGGCGCTTCAGCTTGAACAGAATCTCACTCTCATCGATCACCGCGCCGTCGCTTTCGACAATCAATTGAGTGACGTCGGAAACCAGGGTCTCGATACCCGAGAGATGAGTCTGCAAGCTGTCAAATGCCTCGCTGTTATCGTTGTCGGCAGCTTGCAAGCCGGAACCCGCCATGGAGCCGACCAGCGTCGCGGACAGGCAAATCGCGATTGTAGATTTCTTCATCATAGGAACCCGTGGAGTGAGGTGTCCGGGTCGGTCACCCGCGAGGCGGGGGTGGAGCGATGACTTCCCGGGAGCCGTTGCCGCCCATTTCGGATACTACCCCGGCGGCTTCCATCGTTTCAATCATGCGAGCCGCCCGGTTGTACCCGATGCGCAACTTGCGCTGGACCGCGGAGATGGAAGCCTTGCGCGACTCGGTGACGAACCGGACCGCCTCGTCATAGAGATCATCATTTTCCTCCCCTCCTCCGCCGGAGGAACCGCCTCCCCCAAAATCGGAACTGTCGTCGCCCCCTTCGGTAATACTGTCTATGTAGACCGGCTCACCGCGTAATTTCCAGTCAGCCACTACGCGATGAACTTCCTCGTCACTGACGAACGCTCCGTGAACCCGTGTGGCGATGCCGCCGCCGGGCGGCAGAAACAGCATATCCCCGTGTCCGAGAAGCTGCTCCGCGCCGCCCTCACCCAGAATTGTGCGCGAGTCGACCTTGGATTGCACCATGAAGGAAAGGCGCGTGGGAATATTCGCCTTGATCAGACCCGTGAGCACATCCACGGAGGGGCGCTGGGTAGCCAGAATCAGGTGAATTCCAGCCGCTCTCGCCTTCTGGGCGATCCTGGCGATCAGTTCTTCCACCTTCTTGCCCACCACCATCATCATGTCCGCCAGTTCGTCAACCACCACGACGATGACAGGCAGCGGTTCGAGCTCCGGAGGCCCCTGCTCTTCTTCCAGCAGCATCGGATCAGCTTGCCAGACTGGATCCGGAATCGGTTTGCCCGCTTTGGCGGCGTCGCCGACCTTCTTGTTGAACCCGGCCAGATTACGGACACCCAGGCCGGACATCAGTCGGTAGCGACGCTCCATCTCTGCGACACACCAGCGCAGGCCGTTGGCGGCATCCTTCATATCGGTTATCACGGGTGCCAATAAATGCGGGATACCATCGTAAACCGACAGTTCCAGCATTTTCGGATCGATCATGATCATGCGCACGTGTTCGGGCGTCGACTTGAACAGCAGGCTCAATATCATCGCGTTGATACCCACTGATTTACCTGATCCGGTCGTTCCCGCGACCAGCAAATGGGGCATTCTCGCCAGGTCCACGATGACGGGATTGCCGACAATATCATGTCCCAGCGCCAGGCTGACCGGCGAATGGGCTTTGTCGAATTCCGGCGAGGACAGTACCTGGCTGAACTGGATGATCTCGCGTTTCTCATTCGGTATTTCGATACCGATGACGGTCTTGCCCGGAATGACCTCCACCACCCGAACACTGATCACCGCCAGCGATCTGGCCAGATCCTTGACCAAGGTGGAAATACGGCTCACCTTCACGCCGGGGGCGGGTTGCACTTCAAAACGCGTAATCACGGGCCCCGGATTGACCGCGGTCACTTCGATCTCGATACCGAAGTCCTTGAGCTTCAGTTCCAGCAGCTTGGACATGGCTTCCAGTGATTCTTTGGAGAAGCCGCTGTTGTTGATTTCGTGCCAGGCATCCAGCAAGCCAATGGCCGGTAATTCCTTCACGGACACGCCGGCAAAAAGGGTTCCCTGCTTCTCTTTTTGCACCCTGGCGCTGGTCGCTACGGCTTTCTTGCGCGGCTGCTCCGAGATCGTGGGAGGTATGCGCTTCTTCGCTTTTTCTATATGAATGTCCAGAGACCGCTTGCGGCTTTCCAGCCTCTCTTTCGCAGCCAATTGCTGCTGCCGGTCCTCCAGCCATTTCCGTGACTTGAGCGCAATCTGCGAGGCTGTGGACAATGTCCAGGCGCCGATTCGGTCCACCAACTGCAGCCAGCTGATTTCCGCGGTAATCGTCAAACCAAAAAGGAACACCGCCAGGAACAGCAAGGTACTGCCCAGTACCGCGAACACCGGCACGGTAAGGTCCGTCACCAGGGCGCCGGCTACTCCGCCGGGGAGATACGGCAATTCGGGCGCGACACTGAAATGCAGCGTGGCAAGACCGCAGGCCGCGACAGCCAGAAGCACAAAGCCCAGAGTCTTGAGAATAAACAGCTGCCAGGAAAACTCGAGTTGCTCGTGTATCCCCTGAAAGGTCTGATAGATTCGGTAGGCCAGATAGAGGGGAAACAGGTAGGCGAGCTGCCCGAACAGGTGAAACAGCACATCCGCCAGCCACGCTCCGTAACTTCCGACGGCATTGTCGACTGCATCGCCATTTCCCGTGGTGGTGAATCCCGGATCGGTGGGGCTATAGCTCAGCAAGGCGATCAGCAGGAACACTCCGAGCAGGAAGTACACAATGAGCGCCCCCTCCCTGAGAAGTTTCTGTACGATGCTGGTGACTTCTGCCTGTTGATTGGTTTTATTCATTAAATGAGTCGGTTTTCCTTCTGTGTTAGTGAATGCTATCCAAAGCGAATTACGGATTATATCAATAAGTTATGCTGCAAAGTTAGTGTTACATCAAAAATGTGCGATAGCGCCGGTTTTTTGGGCGTTTTATCCGGGACACAATGACAGAAATCGGTGAATGGCGGGAACACAATGACCCGGCCACCCTGCCGCCTTTGACAGTTTAGCGGTCCGTAGCGGTCAAAATTGAGTAGAATACCGGTTCCCGGTCTTTAAATTCACGTCACTCGTACCTACATAAAGCGAGGCAAGCCTTGCGATCCATGCCTTTGTCGGGTCAGGTACGGGGCCAGGCACAGGCATTTCATCCAATCGATCAAACTACAGGAACACCTTCATGAGCGAAGTTCAGCATCACCGCCTAATCATTCTCGGTTCAGGTCCCGCCGGTTATACCGCGGCCGTCTATGCGGCAAGGGCGAATCTAAAGCCGGTGGTGATTACCGGGCTGGTCCAGGGGGGGCAATTGACCACCACCACCGATGTGGACAACTGGCCCGGTGATGTCGAGGGATTACAGGGCCCGGCCTTGATGGAGCGGATGCAGAAGCACGCGGAACGCTTCAATTCCGAGCTGATTTTCGATCACATAAATGAAGTGGACCTTTCACACCGCCCCTTCACCCTGCGTGGTGACAGCGGCTCCTATACCTGTGACGCACTGGTTATCGCCACCGGCGCCTCGGCTCAGTATCTGGGCCTGGAGTCGGAGCAAGCCTTTATGGGTAAAGGCGTGAGCGCCTGCGCGACCTGCGATGGCTTTTTCTACCGTGACAAACCGGTCGCCGTAATCGGAGGCGGTAATACCGCTGTTGAAGAGGCCCTGTATTTATCCAATATCGCCTCGCACGTCACGCTCGTCCATCGTCGCGACAAGTTGCGGGCAGAAAAAATTCTGCAGGACCGTTTGTTTGAAAAAGAGAAGGAAGGCCGGATTACCCTGGAATGGAACCATGTACTGGACGAGGTCACCGGTGACGACATGGGTGTCACGGGAATCCGCATCAAGCATGCTTCCTCCGGCAAAAGCCGGGAACTGAAGGTCGACGGCGTGTTTATCGCCATCGGACATAAACCCAACTCCGATATCTTTGACGGTCAGCTCGAGATGTCCAATGGGTACGTCAAGGTTCACAGCGGTATCAGCGGCAATGCCACCCAGACCAGTGTGCCGGGCGTATTTGCCGCGGGGGATATTGCCGATCACGTCTACCGCCAGGCGGTGACCAGTGCCGGTTTTGGCTGCATGGCGGCCCTTGATGCGGAAAAATTCCTGGATCAACTGGTCTGAATCTGAATGCCGGTCCCCTGGCTGAACGCACACGACTTCGGATTTCCCAATATTGATGAGGCAACGGGCATCAATGGACTGGTGGCCGCCGGTGGCGACCTGGAGCCAGGGCGGCTGCTCAGCGCTTACCGCCAGGGCATCTTCCCCTGGTATGAAGAAGGTCAACCCATACTCTGGTGGTCACCCGACCCACGGGCGGTACTCTACCCGCCCAGAGTGTATATCTCGACAAGCCTGACCAGGTTGATACGCAGGAAACGTTACACGGTAACCATGGACGATTGTTTCGCCGCGGTCATTTCCCGATGTGCGAAAGACCGGCGCGGCAGCCACGGAACCTGGATTACTTCGGCCATGCGGAAAGCGTATTGTCGACTTCACGATGACGGCTTCGCTCATTCGGTGGAAGTCTGGAACGGTGATGAACTGGTTGGTGGTCTATATGGCATAGCGCTCGGGCAATGTTTCTTCGGAGAATCCATGTTCAGCATTGAAAGCAACACTTCCAAAATTGCCTTGGTGTTTCTGGTGAAACAGATACACGATTGGGGCTATCATTTAATAGACTGCCAGGTAAGCAGCGCTCATTTGGCATCATTGGGAGCAGTGGAAATCCCGCGTCAGGATTTCGTTGCCCAGGTAAGGCAATTGGTGGACAAACCGGGCAGAGTCGGCAAATGGGAACTTGAGCTTGAAGTCGTTCTTTAACCGGCAGTCCTGATTCCGTAATACTGTAGAGAAGGACATCCACATTAATTCGACTTTCAAACAGCCTGCCAGTATACGCCTGTATCGAACGGCTCCGCACCGCTGCAGCTATTTACCGGATCAGCAGGCGGTAACGGTGTTCGTCGACCCTGAACTGACAATTTCCGGCAATCTGCACAGTCGGCTCAGCACCATGGGATATCGGCGCAGCGGCTTCCATGTTTACCGGCCCGACTGCGGTGAATGCCGAGCCTGTGTTTCCACCCGCGTCATTGTCGATCGCTTCCGCTACAAGCGCCGACACCAAAAAATCCTCAACCGCAATGCCGATCTGCAGGTACGGCGTGTCGAGTCCCTGGGCGATGACGAATGTTATCGAATGTACCATCACTACATTACCGAACGTCACCGTGACGGCGACATGTATCCTCCTTCCAAAGAACAGTACGAGTCTTTTATCAATACCAAGGTAGACGGCACCGAATTCTATAAATTTTATGCCGGCCGGTCTCTGACGGCAGTGAGCATCGTCGACTACCTCGATCACGGCCTCTCGGCGGTTTATACCTTTTTTGATCCGTTACAGAGTCGACGCTCCCTTGGAACCCATGCCATTCTGTGGCAGATAGAGCGGGCCCGGACATTGGGATTGCCTTACGTTTATCTGGGTTACTGGGTAAAAGGCTGCCGCAAAATGAATTACAAGAGCAGTTTTCGGCCTTTGGAAATGCTGGTGGCAGGCAAGTGGATCGTCGTTAACTGAGTCATTTCCCGTTTTATCCGGAGCCGATGACACAGCGGAATCTTTGCTTATCAGCCCGAATTCAGGCACAATGCGCCCGACAAAATCTCTCGTCCAGGTATCAAATGGCAAAAGAAGATCAGATTGAAATGGAAGGGGAAGTAATCGATACACTCCCCAATACCATGTTCCGGGTAAAGCTCGAAAACGGTCACATTGTGACCGCTCATATTTCCGGCAAAATGCGCAAGAATTATATCCGCATTCTCACCGGCGACCACGTCCGGGTGGAACTCACCCCCTACGACCTCACGAAGGGCCGTATTACCTATCGTGCCCGCTGAACCGGCCGGCTAACCGCCCTCGCCATCCCCGGTAAGCACCTTTTCCTTTTGCGCCTTGCGGTCGATGATTTCCAGATGAATGTCATCGTCGTGCTCGGTGACCAGCACTTCGCCACCCTGCTCGGACAGTTTGCCAAACAGAATTTCTTCTGCCAGCGCTTTTTTCAGCTTCTCCTGAATCAGCCTGGCCATGGGTCTCGCCCCCATGGCCTCATTGTAGCCATGCTCGACGAACCAGCTTACCGCGCTGTCATCCACATTGAGCAGCACGTTCTTTTCGTCGAGTTGAACCTGCAGATTGACAAGGAATTTGTCCACAACAGTGCGAATCGTTTTCGGGTCAAGTGTCCCAAATTGGATGATGGCATCGAGCCGGTTGCGGAATTCCGGTGTGAAAGCCTTCTTGATAATTTCCATCCCGTCGCTGCTATGATCCTGCATTGTAAAACCGATTGATGCTCGCGCCATTTCCTGGGCTCCGGCATTGGTGGTCATAATCAGTATGACGTTGCGGAAATCAGCGCGGCGACCGTTGTTGTCGGTCAGGCTGCCGTGATCCATGACCTGCAACAACAGGTTGAACACATCGGGGTGCGCCTTTTCGATCTCGTCGAGCAGCAGCACGCAATGAGGGCTCTTGCTGATTGCTTCGGTCATCAGCCCGCCCTGGTCAAATCCGACGTAGCCGGGAGGCGCACCGATCAGACGTGAGACGGTATGCCGTTCCATGTACTCGGACATGTCAAAGCGCACCAGTTCAATACCCAGAATCTTGGCCAGCTGACGGCTGACCTCGGTTTTGCCAACACCGGTGGGACCGGCAAACAGGTAGGATCCTATGGGTTTTTCGCCCTCCTGCAGTCCCGCTCGAGACAGCTTGATGGCTGACGACAGGGCACCGATTGCCTCATCCTGGCCAAATACGACCATCTTCAGATTGGCGTCAAGGTTCTTGAGCGCTTTCACATCAGACGTGGAGACGTGTCGTGGGGGAATGCGGGCGATGGCGGCCACCACTTTTTCCATATCCGCGGGCTGAATCAGTTTCTTGCGTTTTTTCGTCGGCTGCAGCCGCTGAAAAGCGCCCGCCTCGTCGATTACATCAATGGCCTTGTCCGGCATAAAGCGGTCATTGATATAGCGGGCGGCAAGTTCCGATGCGGTACGCAGCGACTTGTCCGTGTAACGCAGGTCATGATGTTCTTCGAAACGGGACTTCAGGCCTTTGAGGATCCTGTAGGTGGTTTCCACATCAGGTTCGTCAACGTCGATTTTCTGAAACCGGCGCGACAGCGCGCGATCCTTTTCAAATATGCCCCGGTATTCCTTGTAAGTGGTCGAACCTATGCAGCGGATCTGACCCGAGGTCAGCACCGGCTTGAGCAGGTTGGACGCATCCATGACCCCCCCCGATGCCGCACCGGCACCGATGATGGTATGAATTTCATCAATAAACAAAATGGCATCCTGGTTTTTTTTCAGTTCCGCCAGCAGCGCCTTGAATCGTTTTTCAAAATCTCCCCGGTACTTGGTCCCGGCCAGCAGTGCTCCCATATCGAGTGAAAAGATCACGCTGTCTTTCAGGATTTCGGGAATCTGCCGCTCAACGATCAGTTTGGCAAGTCCTTCCGCGACGGCGGTTTTACCGACTCCGGACTCCCCCACCAGCAAAGGGTTGTTTTTGCGGCGTCGTGACAGCACCTGGATGACCCGGGTCACCTCCTCCTGGCGGCCAATAAGCGGATCAATCCGACCTTGCTCCGCCTCCAGGTTAAGATTGGTGGCGAAGTTCTCCAGAGGACTGTTGGAAGGTTCCCCGGGCATGATTTCCTCGTCCTGGTGTTCCGGAGAGGATTCACTGCCACCGGCATGTCCCGGTTCCTTGGCGATACCATGGGTAATAAAGTTGACCACATCAATGCGGGCCACGTCCTGTTGTTTGAGCAGATAGACGGCCTGGCTTTCCTGCTCGCTGAAAATAGCCACCAATACGTTGGCGCCGGAAACTTCGCGTTTGCCGGAGGATTGCACATGGAATACCGCGCGCTGCAGTACCCGCTGAAATCCCAGTGTCGGCTGGGTTTCCCGGGCGGGCTCGGAATCGGGGATCAGGGGTGTAGTGGCATCGACAAAATCGGTCAATTCGCCACGCAGGCGACTGAGATCGGTACCACACGCAAGCAATACCGTGGAGGCGGCTTCGTTATCAAGAAGCGCCAGCAGCAAATGTTCCACGGTCATGAACTCATGCCGCTTCCTGCGCGCCCCCTTGAAAGCAAAATTCAGGGTCGTTTCGAGATCTTTGCTTAACATAATTTAATCCGCTCTACACTGTTACTGACAAGACCGGGATTGGTACCGCTATCTGTCCTGTTACCTGTCTACTAATCTGTCTACTATCTGTCTACTATCTGTCTACTATCTGTCTACTATCTGTCTACTTCGACACTGCACAGTAGCGGCTGTTCACACTCTCGAGAATAATCGTTGACCTGGGCGGCCTTGGTTTCGGCTACATCCTTGCTGAATACACCGCATACTCCCTTGCCTTCAGTATGCACCTTCAACATGACCCGTGTCGCTTTCTCCACGTCCATGCTGAAAAACGCCCTTAATACGTCGACGACAAAGTCCATCGGTGTGTAGTCGTCGTTTATCAGCACCACCTTGTACAGAGGCGGCTGACTGAGCCGTGGTTTGGATTTCTCCGTCGTCAGGTTGGCATCATCTCCCCCATTGTCAGAGGGAGTGCCATGAGCCATGGGTGTGCCGACCCTGAACGGTCCTGGCAGAAATTTGTCACGTTCACTCATAGTTGCCTACGTATTGGAAAACACCGTGTTAATTGCTTACCAGAGTGACTATTTTCCTCCAGTTGGGATTTATTTTAAAGGGTTTCCAGGTAACGATAAGCAACAGACCGTGACGTGCGCCCCTTCTGTCACCCGACAGCCGGGGCGCGCCTTCACTGCGGGGAACCCCGGTTCCGTTTTTTGACATTGCGCTTTGTATAGTGTATACGCAATGAAGTGGCTACCTCGAAGTTGCCACGTTTTTAAAAGAAAAAATAAGAAGTCTGGAGTATTGCCATGAGCACTGGGCAAGTTAAATGGTTCAACAACGCCAAGGGTTTTGGTTTCATTCTTCCTGACGACGGTGGGGATGATCTGTTTGCACATTATTCCGCAATCGGCATGGAAGGTTACAAGACCCTCAAAGCAGGACAACTGGTTTCATTCGATACCGTAGAGGGCCCCAAGGGCCTCCACGCAGCCAATATCAAACCAGTGGATACAGGGGTGGAAATTACGGATGCCGACCTGCAAACAACGGACGTGGACGAAGCTCCGACGTTGCAGGTTAGCCAGTCGGAACCCGGCGTTTCCTGACGCCTGATTCTTACGGCGGCCGGATTGCAACACCGGTGCGGATGCACTCTGGTACTCTATTGTTGAAAAAAACTTCCCGCCCATGCCGCGATTGCTGTTGCTCAACAAACCCTTCAATGTACTCTCCCAGTTTACCGGTTCAACGTCCTCTGAAACGCTGGCCCCTTACATTCCCCATAAGGGGTTCTACCCCGCTGGACGCTTGGATAAGGATTCGGAAGGCCTCCTGCTGCTAACCGACTGCGGTGTCCTGCAACAGCAAATCAGCGACCCCCGATTTAAAATGTCCAAAGTCTATCTTGCCCAGGTAGAAGGCGAGATTGACGAAGAAGCCTTGCAAAGGCTGGCGGACGGCGTGGTGTTGAAAGACGGGCTGACGCGCCCCGCCCTGGCGCGTGCAGTGGCCATGCCCCGGCTTTGGCCACGCCTCCCACCCATCCGTGAACGTAAAACGGTTCCCACCTGCTGGATTGAACTGACGCTTCGCGAAGGCAAGAACCGTCAGGTCCGACGAATGACCGCGGCTGTTGGGTTTCCGACGTTACGGCTGATACGGATAAAAGTTGGGGAATGGGAACTGGGAAGTCTTCAGCCCGGCGAGTTCAAGCTGGAATCGGTGCCGCGCGACTGGTCCGCGTAACCGCGTTCCCTCTCGTTTATGTGAGCGGTTTATGTGGGGTTTGGAGCAAGTGTTCAACTCCAGCGTTTAAGGGCGTCGACATCGAGGGTGCGACTTTCCACCCATCGCACCTGATCTGCACTGTGTTGCTTTTTCCAGAACGGTGCCCTGCTCTTCAGATAATCCATAATAAATTCCGCGGCGCTGAAGGCGTGGTGCCGGTGGGTACTGGCGGTGCCGACAAATACAATCTGGTCGCCCGGTCTCAAATTGCCGATCCGATGTATCACACGACTTGCCTGCAGATCCCATCGGCTCGCGGCTTGCGACACGATGTCATCCAGGGCTTTCTCGGTCATCCCCGGATAATGTTCAAGAAACAGACGTTGTACGGGTTGCTCCGCATCGGCTTCATAAAATTCCCGCACCAGCCCGGTAAAAGTGACAATCGCGCCTGCATTACCCGCGCTCTCGCGCAGGTAACTGTATTCACCCGCCAGGTCAAAATCCTGTTCCTGCACTGAAATCATGATGAATCAGTCAGCCTCCGGTCATCGGAGGGAAAAAAGCCACTTCTTCATCTCCGCGCAGAGTGTAGTCGGTGTTCACGACGGTCTGATTGACAGCCACCAGCACGGAATTGTCTTCCAGCATGGTCATACGGGAAGGATCGGTGGCCACAAGGTACTTGATCAGTTCCGCGATGGAGGTCACCGACGCCGGCATGTCCAGTTGGTCGTGAGCCCGGCCTGCCTGTTCACGCACGCTGGCGAAATAATTAATGCTCAGCATAACTCTCCAGTTTCGGCACTTTGCTGTTGTCAGGGTTCGTTTTCCGGTTCCTCACCGGTCCGGAGATAATGACCGCTTTTCCCTCCGGTTTTTTCCTGCAGGCAGATAGCTTCAATGATCATGCTCTTGTCCACGGCCTTGCACATGTCATAGATCGTCAGCGCCGCTACTGATACAGCGGTGAGGGCCTCCATTTCCACGCCGGTTTTGCCGTCCAGCTTGCAGACCGCGGTAATCAGCACCACATTGTCAACAGAGTTCAGTTCGAATTCAAGTGACACGGAACTGAGCATCAGGGGGTGGCATAACGGAATAAGGTCAGAACAACGCTTGGCACCCTGGATGCCCGCGATTCTGGCCGCCGCCAGCACATCGCCCTTTTTGTGACCGCCCGCGGCGATCAGTTTCACAGTGGTGGCCGACATTCTCACCCTGCCGGTAGCGGTGGCAACACGGGTTGTGACCGCCTTGCCGCTCACGTCCACCATGCGTGCGTGACCTTTTTCATCCAGATGTGTCAGTTTGTTCATTGGTTTTCCCTGCGCCTGCCCGATGCCGTATTATCCCTCTTTGCCTTGCCTATCTAAAGGACAAACTAAAGGACCGGACCCTGCCCGGCTTGAATCCGGCTTCAGATGGGTTAGGATTGCGGCCCATTTGGCGCGATGGAAGACGGCATGAGAATCTTATGACATGGCTCCCTCACAAGACTGTGGCCACCGTGGTCGAGCGCGACGGTCGTTTCCTGATGGTCAAGGAAGCCATAGCCGGCGAAGTAGTCTATAACCAGCCAGCCGGGCACCTTGAACAGAATGAAAGCCTGATAGAAGCGGCGGTTCGCGAGACGCTTGAAGAAACCGCCTGGCGGGTTGACGTAAAATATTTTCTCGGACTGTATCAGTACACTTCCCCGGCCAACGGGCTCTGTTATATCCGCAGCTGCTTTATCGCCGATGCGATCACAAAAATCGCGGATCGCCCGCTGGATGCGGACATTCTTGAAGCCGTGTGGCTGACAGCCGACGAAATTCGGGGGCTTGGCTCCTCCTTGCGTAGCCCGGCGGTAACAATGGCCGTGAACGATTATCTGGATGGGATCCGCTATCCGCTCTCACTGATCAAGCGGGTTACCCTTTCCACTTATTCCAGGACATAAGGTGATCAGAAGATGAGCGAGCGTGTCATTGTCGGTATGTCGGGCGGCGTGGACTCGTCCGTGGCCGCCTCCCTGCTGCTGCAACAGGGCTATGCCGTCGAAGGCCTGTTCATGAAGAACTGGGATGAGGACGACGGTACCGAGTACTGTACCGCGAAGGCCGACCTCGCGGATGCCCGCTCGGTCTGCGAAAAACTCGGCATTCCTCTGCATACCGCCAACTTCGCGTCGGAATACTGGGACAATGTTTTCGCCCATTTCCTCACTGAGTACCGGGCCGGACGGACACCCAACCCTGACGTTCTGTGTAATCGGGAGATCAAATTCAAGGCGTTTCTGGAGTACGCCCTGGCACTGGGAGCCGACGCCATCGCCACCGGCCATTATGTGCGCAAGGCTGAAGTGGACGGCCGGACCGTTATGCTGAAGGGACTGGACGCCAACAAGGATCAAAGTTACTTTCTCTGTGAGGTCAGCGAGTCCTGTCTGCGGCACAGTCTTTTTCCGTTGGGGGGCATCGATAAAAGCGAGGTCCGCGCCATTGCCGCGCGCGAAGGTTTCATCACCAGCAACAAGAAGGACAGTACCGGCATCTGTTTCATTGGAGAGCGCCGCTTTCGCGACTTTCTCCAGCAATACCTGCCTGCAAGTCCCGGCGATATAGAAACCGATTCCGGTGACAGGGTCGGCACACATGAGGGTCTTATGTACTATACCTACGGTCAGCGCCAGGGTCTGGGAATCGGTGGTATGCAGAAATACGAAGAAGAACCCTGGTACGTTGTCGGCAAGGATGTTGCAAAAAACGTGCTGGTTGTTGCCCAGGGTAACGACAATCCCCACCTGTTCTCGTCGGTGCTGCACGCCGGGGCTCCGGCCTGGATCAATGGCGGGATACCTCCGATGCCACTGCGGTGCACGGCGAAGATTCGTTACCGGCAGAAAGATCAAAATTGCGTGGTGGAACACCAGGATGACGGGGGTGTCAAGGTCATCTTTGAAAAACCGCAACGCGCCGTGACGCCCGGGCAGTATGCTGTATTTTACGATGGAGACCGCTGCCTCGGAGGAGCCATAATTGAACAATTTTTCAAATAAGTTCGACAGAATGGAATACCAGTATATAGCGCTCGCCGCCGTGGCACAGTGTACCTTTTTGGTGCACCGCCTGGCGTCGCGCGGTTCCGCGTCTGATGACGAGATGGTTGCCTGCGTCAATCCTCTGCTGGTGATGAATCCCGGGACGGTTGCCGATGTCTATCCCTTTGTTTCCCGACTGGGCCTGGGCTTACAAACCCTGCAAGACATGTTCAGCAATGAAAAAATGCGGGAAAACAGCAACGTCATTAGATACACTCTGGGGGTGCTGGAACTGAGCCGGCGCGTAATGATCAACAAGCCGGTACAATCGGCGCTGCGCAGGGAATTACAACTGCTCGATCCATTGACTGACGACGCAGACCACGCAACCTCCGATGCCTTTTATCAACAGGCCGCGGGCATATACCAGCGGACGATCAGCACATTGCCGTTTCGCGTTCAGGTGCAGGGGAATGTCGAATATCTGAAGGATGACCATGTTGCCGACAGAATCCGTACGCTCCTTCTGGCCGGCATCCGGTCAGCTGTGTTGTGGTCGCAGTTGGGCGGCCGGCGCTGGCATCTGGTGGTTTACCGAAAAAAAATAAAGGACTGTGTCACCCGTATTCGCCGCAGCTTGATTTCCACTCTTTAGTTTCCTCTATTCAGGGCTTTGATCGATGACCGTAGAAACGTTGACCCCGCTGAACGCCATTTCTCCCATCGATGGCCGTTATCGAGACAAATGCGCCGATCTGAGCGCGTACTTCAGCGAGTTTGCACTCATCCGTTACCGGGTGCAGGTTGAAGTTCGCTGGTTGCAGAAACTGGCGTCCATTCCGGATATCCATGAAGCGGCGGATATCAACAGCGAAGAACAGGCGTTGCTTGAAAAACTGCTGGCGGACTTTTCGATGCAGGACGCGGCCCGGGTCAAGGAAATCGAAGCGACCACCAATCATGATGTCAAGGCGGTTGAATATTTTATCAAGGAAAAAATCGGTGGGCACCCGCAATTGCGCGAGCAGGTGGAGTTTGTGCACTTCGCCTGTACCTCGGAGGATATCAATAATCTTTCCTATGCCCTGATGCTCGCGGACGCCAGAAAGAACGTGATGTTACCTGTCATGGTTTCGGTAATTGACAAACTGGCCGACCTTGCCCATGAACATGCTGAACAGGCGATGCTGTCGAGAACGCATGGACAAACCGCTTCCCCCACCACGATGGGCAAGGAACTGGCGAATGTGGTTCACCGCCTGCGGCGACAGTTGCAGTTGTTTGCCCAGGCTCCCCTGTTCGGCAAGATCAATGGTGCCGTCGGCAACTACAATGCGCACCTGGTGGCCTACCCGGAAGTGGACTGGGAGCACCATGTTGAGGCATTCGTCACCTCACTGAACCTGGACTGGAACCCGTACACTACCCAGATTGAGCCTCATGACTATATCGCCGAACTGTTCGGCGCGGTGTGTCGTTTCAATACGATATTACTGGACCTGAATCGCGACCTGTGGGGCTATATTTCCCTGGGCTATTTCACTCAGAAAACGGTCAGCGGCGAAGTGGGTTCGTCAACCATGCCTCACAAGGTCAATCCGATTGACTTCGAAAATTCTGAAGGCAATCTCGGCATAGCCAACGCGATCATGCAGCACCTGGCGGAAAAATTGCCGGTTTCGCGCTGGCAAAGAGACCTGACGGATTCCACGGTACTGCGCAATCTTGGCACCGGCTTGGCTCACAGTCTGATCGCCTGTCAGGCAACGCTGAAGGGTTTGGGCAAACTGCAAATCAACAGTGCGGCAATCTCCGCTGACCTTGAGGTCAGTTGGGAAGTGCTGGCCGAGGCCATTCAGACCGTCATGCGACGTTACCATGTGGAGCAACCCTACGAAAAACTGAAGGCTTTCACTCGCGGTCGTCAAATAGACCAGGCTGCATTGCAAGAATTTATCGACGGGCTGGACCTGCCTGAACAGGCACGCCGGCAACTGCGCGAATTAACCCCCGCCACCTATATCGGCCACGCCGCCAAACTGGCGCGGAATATATAGAAACATGTACCATTGCCGGCCATTTCTTCCGAGATGATTCTTGAGCAGTTCGATATAAAACTTTTTCTGGCGGAGTATTGGCAACGAAAACCCTGCCTGATCAAAAAAGCGATTGACCTATCGGATGAGCCGGTGTCCCCTGACGAACTTGCCGGACTTGCCTGCGAGGAAGAAGTGGAATCCAGGCTGGTGCGGTGTGATGATACGGGTAAAAAATGGCACCTGACCCATGGGCCTTTTTCCGAAGAAACCTTTCTGCAACTGCCGCCGGCAAACTGGACGCTGCTGGTTCAGGCGGTGGACATCTGGCATCCCCCGGTAAAAAACCTTAAGCGGCATTTCAGGTTTATTCCCGACTGGCGCATTGACGATGTTATGGTGAGTTACGCAACCGACCATGGCGGTGTCGGACCACATTTCGATTATTATGACGTATTCCTGCTTCAGGGTTGCGGCCGCCGCCGATGGTTTACAGGCGGTCTGTGCGAGGCGGACGCGGCACTCATGGAAGACTGCGAATTGCGAATCCTGGAGAAGTTCGTTCCCGAGCAGGAATTTATGGTGGAGTCCGGCGATATGTTGTACCTGCCCCCTCGCTTCGCACACCAAAGCATTTCAGAGGGCGCCAGCGTGTGTTATTCCATTGGATTCAGGGCGCCTTCGGCCGTGGAAATGTTGCAGGGAATCAGCGATGAATTGAGCTGCCGTAGCGGGGATGAAGAGCGTTATCGTGACGGGGAACCCGGCATTCCCGAACATCCGGGTGAGATTCGTCGGCAAGTCATTGCTGACCTGCATCAATGGCTGCTGCAAAAGGTTAACGATACCGACGCCATTGCCCGATGGTTCGGCAGTTTTGTCACCTCACCACGCTATGAGAACCTGCGGTTCCCGCAGCCGACATCGAAAACCGGATTGAAAGCGGGAGTGTCCGGAGGCAAAGGTCTGGCCCGCGACTCTCATGCCCGCCTGGCATTTTTGCGACAGGAAAGCGAAACACACTTGTTCGCCGATGGCCATCGTTACCGGATGACGAACGAGCTGATGCCCCTGGCGAGCCGACTATGCGACGCGCAGTTCATTGAAGCGGCCTTTCTCGCGCCCTGGCTGAAAAACAACGAGGCGCTCGACCTGTTACTTGCCCTTGTCAACAGCGGCAGTCTGGTGCTTACCGATATCGCCACGGACAGTGAAGAGTAGCGCAGCGTAATGACCACCCTGATCATTGACGATCTCCCTTATCACCCGGACAGTGAGTCGCTTATGCGCAGGCTTGCCGTATTACCGGACCTCGTGATTCTGGACAGCAGTAACAGCGCCGAAGGGCGATTTGATATTCTGAGCGCGTTACCGCTTGCAAGATACAGCCGCGATGCATTGAGGATGCAACCGGGGGATGTGGCACACGCGGGTGACGATGTCTTTGCCGCCATGGAAAAGCTGATTGCCCCGTTTCGCCGGAAAGGGGTGGCTGAGGCACAGCTTGCTGAATTGCCGTTCCAGGGCGGACTGATCGGATACCTGGGATACCCGGTACTGACAGAGCGCGGCGCTTACAAAATCGTCGACGCTTACTTCGGCGTCTATTGTTGGGCGGTTATCGTTGACCATCAG
This sequence comes from Pseudohongiellaceae bacterium, assembly GCA_040879025.1. Lineage (GTDB taxonomy): Bacteria > Pseudomonadota > Gammaproteobacteria > Pseudomonadales > Pseudohongiellaceae > JBBDLF01. The sequence goes on along the minus strand of JBBDLF010000040.1, from coordinate 124,448 downwards.
CAGTGCCGGTGTCGCCTGTTTTTTCTGCCATCCTGTCCGCGGGCAACTCGAGAGCGGGTTTTCTCTGCGCTGGAACAACCCTGTCCGGCGCGGGAAGAACTTCACCTGCCAGAGGTCACCCCGGACACCAGCCGGCACCAGTATCAGCAAGCTTTCGAGCGTATTCGGGAATATATTCTGGCAGGAGACTGTTACCAGGTGAATCTGACCCAGCGGTTCACGGCGCCGTTCTCAGGCTCGGCCCTTTCGGCCTATCTGCGTCTGCGACAAACCGGCCGCAATCCTTTTTCCGGCTATCTCCAAAGCGGCGATCGCGCACTGCTCACCTTCTCGCCGGAACGCTTTCTCCAACTGAGGAATCAGGAAGTAGTGACGCAGCCCGTCAAGGGAACGCGGCCGCGGTCTTCCGACCCCGTGCGTGACCGGAACCTGGCGGAAGAGCTACTGGCCAGCGACAAAGACCGCGCTGAAAATGTCATGATTGTCGACCTGCTGCGCAATGATCTGGGAGCGGTATGCGAAACCGGCAGCGTCGTGGCCGGCAAATTGTTCGACCTGCAAAGTTTTAACAACGTACACCATCTGGTGAGCACTGTTACCGGCCGCCTTCCCCGCGGAAAAAGCGCCGTCGATCTGCTGCGCAGTTGCTTTCCGGGTGGCTCAATCACCGGAGCGCCGAAATTGCGTGCCATGGAGATTATCGAGGAAGTCGAGTGGCACCCCCGCTCCGTCTACTGCGGCAGTGTCTTTTACCTGGGGTTCAACGGCGATATGGACAGCAATATTACGATTCGTACTTTACTCGCGGAACAGGGCCGGATTCACTGTTGGGCCGGAGGCGGTATTGTCGCGGATTCGGAGGCGGACCGCGAATACACTGAATGCTTTGATAAAATACAATGGATTATCAATGCTTTAAAGGCTTAGCTTGAACAGAAATATCAACTCAAGGAGTCAGTGTTCGCTGGCTGGCGCGAATGAATTCCTGCTTCAGTTCCTGGTATTCGTTTACGGCGGGGTACTGCGGAAATTCCGCAACGACATTATCGGGAGCCTTAAACAGTATGCCGACATCCGCTTCGGCCAGCATCGTGGTGTCGTTGTAGGAATCTCCTGCCGCGATGATCCTGAAGTTGAGGTCATGCAATGCCTTGACGGACCGGCGCTTGGGGTCTGTCTGGCGCAACTGGTAATCCACAATGACCCCATCCTGGTCGGCCACAAGGCGGTGACAGAACAATGCCGGAAACCCGAGCTGCCGCATCAGCGGATATGAAAATTCATAAAAAGTATCTGATAAAATAATGACTTGGAAACGTTCTTTCAGCCAATCTATAAAGTCTATGGCGCCCGGTATAGGCTCCATTTGCGCAATAACCGCCTGGATATCGTAGAGCCCCAGTTTGTGCTCGGCCAGCAATGACAGCCGTTGACGCATCAGCTGATCATAATCGGGAATGTCGCGAGTGGTTGCTCTCAGCGCTTCAATGCCGGTCTGCTCTGCGAACCCGATCCAGATTTCGGGAATCAACACACCTTCCAGGTCAAGACAGGCGATCTCCACGTTTAACTCCTTGGCGGGTTAAGGAAAAGCGTCAATGTAACAGAAACGTCGACGATGGCAAGAACTCACTGGCCACGCCTTGATAAACACAAGATATAGCGGAGCGAGGCTTCGAGCATTGCCTATTTTGTGTGTTGCGTTCCAATTATACTGTCTAAGTTATTAATATTTCAGGTTTTTTTCCACGTGGAACATTCAGCATGAAGCCCGGTGGAAAGTGGCCGATAACGCAGATTCAGGGAGTCCTTTACGCGCATGGACAAATAGCCGAGAATGGCAACCTTTCTGGCACGGTTGGACCCTGACGGGTGCTATTCGTTGAATCCTCCGATCCGACAAACGTGCCGGGCTTGCTCACGGGGAACTGAGGACACGATGCCCATAACCAATCAGATTGCAGACCTCAATCGCGAGTTTCAAGACAAGTCGCCTCAGGACATTCTGAGAAAGGCTCTGACACGGGTGCCGAATATCGCCATCTCCTTCAGCGGCGCGGAAGACGTCGTGCTGATTGAAATGGCCAGCAAGGTATTGAAGAAGCTCGACGACCAGGCCTCGTTAAGCGTGTTCACGCTGGACACCGGCCGCCTGCACCCGGAGACGTATCAGTTTATCGAGAAAGTGCGCGACCATTATGGTATCAACATCGCAATGCAACACCCGGACGCGGAACGCCTGAGCCGGCTGGTGACGGAAAAAGGACTGTTCAGCTTTTATAAGGATGGGCATGAAGAATGCTGCGGCATTCGCAAGATCGAACCTCTGCGCCGCCAACTCGCCACTGTCGACGGCTGGATTACGGGTCAGCGCCGGGACCAGAGCCCTACCCGCACCGACGTTCCCGTATTCGAGCTTGATGCGACCTTTTCAACGGATGAACACACACTGATCAAGGTTAACCCTCTGGCCAACTGGACATCAGCCCAGGTGTGGGAGTACATCCGGATGTTTGATGTCCCTTATAATGCACTTCACGACCGAGGCTTTGTCAGTATCGGTTGCGAACCCTGCACACGCCCGGTGGGTCCCAATCAGCACGAACGCGAAGGCCGCTGGTGGTGGGAAGAGGCAACTCGAAAGGAATGCGGCCTGCACCTGAAACCCATTGAGGAAGTGGAACCCGGCTCCGGCCATTAGCTTTAGCTGATTCTTAGATTAGCAGCTTAACCTATTGATTAATATAATACATCTGGTAAATCGAGATCGCCCAGAAGCTTAAGCGGATCACGGGCATCGCCACTGTGCTCCAGCGCCTGTTCCACGACCGTTCGTGTGAGGTGGGGCGCGAACATCTCGATAAAATCATACATATAACCCCGCAGGATCATGCCGCGCCGAAATCCGACACTGGTGATACTGGGCTCGAACAGGTGGCTGGCATCCAGAACCACCAGATCCCGGTCAGTGTCGTCACAGGCCATTCGCGCCACGATGCCGATACCGAGCCCCAGTCGCACATAGGTTTTGATGACGTCCGCGTCGGCGGCGGTAAACACAACCCGCGGCGACAGACCCAGGCGGGAGAAGGCTTCGTCAAGCTTGGAGCGCCCGGTGAATCCGAAGGTGTATGTGACAATGGGATACCGGGCCACGTCTTCCAGCGTCAGCTTCGAACTCTGCGTGAGCGGATGATCCGCCTGCACCAGCAAGGCCCGGTTCCACCGGTAACACGGCATCATGACCAGATCCGAGAACAGTTCCAGCGCTTCAGTGGCAATGGCGAAATCGGCCGTTCCATCCACCGCTGCCGCAGAGATCTGCATGGGTGTCCCTTGGTGCAATTGGAGTGAGACCCCGGGATAGCGGCTGATAAACCGCTGAATTACAGGAGGCAGCACATACCTCGACTGGGTGTGAGTGGTAGCGATCGATAACGACCCTTGCGCCGGATGGGTATGCTCTCGGGCAATTGTTCTGATATTGTCCACTTGCCGCAGCACACCCGCCGCCACCTCGTTAATGGCCTCCCCAGCCGGGGTCAAACCCTGCAAGTGCTTCCCGTGCCGGATGAAAACCTGTACTCCAAGTTCCTCCTCCAGGCTCTTGATTTGCTTGCTTATTCCGGATTGCGAAGTATGCAGGTTCAACGCAGCGCGGGAAACGTTGAATTCATTCCTGGATACTTCGCAAACATAACGTAGCTGCTGGAGTTTCATGGGATCGGGTTCTCTTGATTCGCGCTGGATGTCTCTTATTCTATAACAGAATTAAAATATGAATAAATATTCATTTAAAGAATATTAAAATCGGCCTATCTTGTTCTCTACGGATTCAGCGTCACCTGAGCAGCAGGGCGGTCATCGCGCAACACACATGGAATTTCTGATTCATATACTCGCGGGTGCAGCGGTAGGCTTCGCCATCGGGGTGACAGGCGTGGGCGGCGGCTCTTTGATGACACCGTTGCTGCTGATGTTCAATTACCCGGTACCGGTGGCAATCGGAACCGACTTGCTCTACGCGGCCATCACCAAATCAGGGGGTGCCTGGAGCCACCATCGCCGCCATAACGTCAACTGGCGCGTGGTGTTCCTGCTGGCAGCGGGCAGCCTGCCTGTCTCGATTCTGGTACACCTGCTGGTTCTGCAGCGGCTATTGGCAGAAAATCACGATTACAGCGGGGTGCTCACCTTCAGTCTCGGCATCATGCTGATTGTCACATCCCTGATTCTGATTTTCAGGGAACCGTTGCGCCGACGGGCCCAGTCGGACCAGCCCTCCCCGGTCATGGATTTTATTCACCGGCACCAGACCCCGGCGACCGTTATCATGGGAATGCTGCTGGGTGTTTGCGTCACGCTGTCTTCAGTGGGCGCCGGCGCCTTCGGTGCTGCCGTGTTGCTGGTGATTTACTCACAGTCCGCCACTGTACGCATAGTGGGCACTGACATTGCGCACGCGGTACCACTGACCCTGATTGCAGGGCTGGGTTATCTGTTTGCGGGATTTGTGGATTACACGCTGCTGATCAGCCTGTTGATCGGATCACTCCCGGCGATTCACCTGGGCAGCCGACTCAGTAATGCCGTGCCCGAGAAGGTACTGCAAAGAATTCTGATCGTTCTGCTGTTAGGTCTCGGAGTGCGCTATGCGATATTGTAACCACTCCCTGGTACCCTATATCTTTGCATCCTATCAATTGTTAGCTACGCCGTGAGGGACGTGACCGGTGGCCACATGGCCCCGGGCCGAATCGCAATGGCTTTGCTGGTCATCGAAGAATACATCCGCGTCGAACGCCGTAAGAAACTGCCCCTTGTCCAGGCCGCCCAGAAACAGTGATTCGTCGATGCGAATATTCCAGGCTCGGAGTGTACGCACCACGCGTTCGTGGGCCGGAGCGGCTCGGGCGGTGACCAGACACGTTCTTATCGGAGATTCGCCGGTGGGAAATTCCATCTGGATCTGTTGCAGCGCGGCCAGAAACGGTTTGAACGGACCGCCGGACAGCGGCTCGTTGGCGGCCTTCACTTCGCTGCGGGCAAACGCTTCAAGACCATCGGTCTTGTAGATTTTTTCCGCTTCATCGGAAAACAGCACCGCATCGCCGTCAAAGGCAATGCGCAATTTTTTATCCGCTGATTCCGTCTTCGGTGAGGGCAGAATCGTCGCCGCGGCCACCCCGAGTTCCAGCGCCTGGCGCACGTCAGCGCCGTCGGTAGAAAGAAACAGGTGACTGTTAAAGGCGGGAATATAACGATAGGGGGTATCGCCGCCGCAGAACGCGGCACGGGTGATGTCCAGCGCGTAGTGCTGAATGGAATTGAACACGCGCAGGCCGGTGTCGGCACTGTTTCGTGACAACAGTATCACTTCCACCCGGGACTGGTTCAGCAATGTGTTCAGACGCAGCAATTTTTGAACGAGTACGAACGCATCACCGCGCTTGAGCGGTTTGTCTTCATGGTCTATCTGATACTGCTGATAGGCATCCAGTCCCTGTTCTTCATAAACCCTGTGGCTGTCAGCCAGATCAAACAAGGCACGTGATGAAATGGCGATGACCAGCTTCTCGACTTCCGGCAGAGCTGACGATCGCGTTGCAGATTTGCTGACGGGTTTGTTCATTGGATGGCACACGGTAACGCGTTTAACACGCGACGGTAATAGTCCGGCCCGGAATCACTTGCGGCCGGGGGTATTGTACACCGTCTGACAGCATGAATCCCGATACCCTGTGATTTCTTCATTCACACAGGTGCCCATGGCCGGATTCTCCATGGTTCACATGCCAAGTGACTGGTAAACTGAACCTGAGCGTATCCGCTGCCCCGAATTGCAGCGCGATAGCCAACAGGCTTTCACCAGCAGGACGCAATCCGCCTATGCCCGCCGAAACCCGCAACAAAATCGGATTGATTCTGTCCGGGGGCGGTGCCCGCGCGGCCTACCAGGTGGGTGTGTTGCGAGCGATTGCCGAAGTCCTGCCGAAAGATGCGGCCAACCCCTTTCATATCATATGCGGCACCTCCGCCGGTGCGCTCAATGCGGTTTCACTTGCCACCCATGCGCACCGGTTACGCACGGGAGTGAGATCGCTGGAATACGTTTGGAAGAATCTTCACAGCGGACAGGTTTATCGTCTCGACTCCACCGGTATCATCGCCCGTGCTTCAGGCTGGATGCTGTCCACCTTCAGTACACGCAAGGCAGATGCCCCGGTGTCTTTGCTGGATAATGAACCGCTCTCGGAACTTCTGTCCCGCGTGATCAAGTTTGACCGCATACAACGTAACATCGATACCGGGTTTCTGGACGGCGTTAGTGTGACATCGTCAAACTACACCACCGGGGAATCGGTATCCTTCTACCAGGCCATAAAGGGTATTGGTAACTGGCAAGGACCGCACCGCGTCGGATTACGAAGTAAACTCACCCTTTCCCACCTGATGGCCTCATCCGCCATTCCGACCATGTTTCCCGCGGTTAACATCGGCGAACATTATTTCGGCGACGGTGCCATCCGCCAACTGGCGCCTACCAGCACCCCGATTCATATGGGAGCACGCCGTATTTGCGCCATCGGGGTAGCCGGCCACCGCAGCCCACGTCCCACGGACCCGGAGGCGCTGGCAAATCCCTCGCTGTCGCAGATAATCGGCCATATTCTCAATTCCGCGTTCGTGGACACCCTGGAAAATGATCTGGAATTTTTGCGCCATATGAACGAAGTGCTGCCACATGTGCCGCGTCGTATTCTGCGCAAGGAAAATATCCGTCATCGTGAGGTGGAACTGCTGGAGATTGCTCCTTCGAAGGACCTGCCCACCATTGCCACGGAACATTTCAGTGAATTGCCCAAGGCAATGCGCTTTTTTATCAAGGAAGCGTCTTCGGGAACCCTGCTGAGCCTGTTGCTGTTTGAGCCCGGCTATTGCCAGACCCTGATGCAGCTGGGCTATGAGGATGCGATGGCCCAGGAAGAGAAAATTCGCTACTTTTTTCGGGAAACCTAGCCCGGACTATTCATGAATAACTCATGGGGTAGGTAGTGTGACGTACTTATCGTGTATTTCAACTCGATTTTGTTTGCTTGGGTATGTTTTGTTGCATCACTGATGCTCGAACCTTGGTCAGGTACCGTCAAGCGATGTTTTTTCCCCAGTTTTCTGTTTTCAAGACGAGCACCATCCTCGGGTGGTGCCGATGGATGATCGTCAAGTCCCGTGCTGCCAAGGCGTTCGTGGCTAGCAACAAGAAACGTCTTCGGCTGATCCTGCTGCCGGGGTATTGCCCGGAACTTAATCCAGACGAGTTGCTCAATCAAGACGTCAAGACCTGGGCGGGCGTACGACGTGATTGGTTAGCCATGTTGCTACCTCCTGTCTGAATGAGGAGGTCACAATATCGCGCGAGGAAGAGGGTTAACAGACCGCCTTAGAATGAACGTGCTTTCCAGACGCCAGCCTCCACACCCTGCCCGTCCCCCTACTCGAAAACAAACAACAACTGCCGCTCCCCATCCCCAAACACAATCTCATAATCCAACACCCCATTCCCTGTCAGATCGCCAACCTGGTTCACCTGCAGTTCTCCATCAGCAGGCGCCTCCCCCCGATTCACAGTGAAGTCCATCATCCCTCGCACGATAGTCCCATCCAGGTTCACCGAAATCACCCCCAGCGAACTGATCCGAACGTCACTGGCGCCAGGCATGGCAGCAATAGCCGCTTTCAAAGCAACCCAGTCGGCCGGAACCGGAACAATATCCTGTTCCAATAACGCTCCGTCATCGCCTTCAAAGATCATGGACACGCCCAGGAAGCCGCCCAGTCCCGCTATCGGGAACCGAACAACACCAGCAGTATCCCCACGATGTGCAGGCACCGCCAACACATCCGGCCGGCCGCTATAGTAGATGTCGTTAGTCAGCGCACTCAGGGTCACTCCCGAAAGTCCCAACTGCCCCGGCACACCCGACAGACTCGCCGGCTGCGCGCCGCCCGAGCCAGGCTCTACCACCAAATTGGCACGATCGTTATAATCCAGTTGCAGGCCCATGGCGGCAAGGATATCCAGGAACGCAGGCGCGTTCACCAGCACCGGATGGCTGAGCACCACGCGGCGGTTCACCGTCACAAACACGATGTCGCCATCCTCGTTGATGTACACCCCTTCCGGTTCGCCGGGCACCGCCTGACTGACCCGCACCGGCAGCACCGAAGCCTGGAAGTCGGCGGTTACGACCACAATCTCGCCATTGGCCGGATTCTGGTCCACGTTATTGCCCGCTGGTTCAAAATCACCCATCAACTGAATGGCGCGGATGATGGTCATCGGGTCTTCACCGCTCACAGAGGTCAGGACCTCCTCATCCAGAAACGGCACCGAACGTGCATCGCCGGTGTTCCAGTTCAGGCTGCTCAGCGCGTGGGTGAGATCCAGGCCGGGCGGAATCGAGTCGGCGGATTCGAACTTCACGTTCTCCCCGAGAGTGACTCCCGCATCCAGGGTGGTTCCCGCCCCGATCACCACGTTGCTGAGGGAGGCGCCCGCGCCAATGTGCGCATCGTTGATCTGCGCGGGCTGCCCAGGATCGCCGGTGATGTTGCCCGTTATGGTGCCGCCGTTGATGGTGGTGTCGGCGCCGAGACTCACATCGCCGGTAATGAGGCCGCTGTTATTGATCGTGCCGGTGATGTCGCCCCCGTTGAGTACGCCGTCGCTCGTCACCGTCACTGTCCCGTTCAGCGTCTGGTTGTCCTCGATCGTGTCGATGATGATCTCTGACGGCGCGGGAGGCGGCGGAAATGCCACACTGACGTTCAGGCTGACCACACGCTCCGCCAGGCCGTCATCCAGGGTGATCGTCACCGTCCGCGTTCCGGTCGTGGGGTTGACGGCGGTGTTGTCGTAACTCAGGGCCTGCAACAGTAGCGCCACGTTCGCGGGCGTGGCATCGGCGTTCAGGTTGAGCACCAGGTCGTTCCCTTCGACGATGTCCAGGCCCAGCGTCCCCACCACCGTCCCATCCACCAGTACATCACTTCCAGCAGTGGTGCCTGCCAGTGCGATAAGCCCCGCGGTATTGAACGACAGCAGATCCTGGGCAGGCACCGCACCGGCGGTGATGCCGATGGTGAGTGTGCCACCGTTGAAATGAGCGTTGTCCAGATCACTCACCGCCGCCAGGGGTGACTGATCGAGCAGCACCGCCTCACCATCGATGGTGAACGTGATCGTGCCACTGAGGTTGTCGATATCGGGGCGGTCATTGATCTCGATGGTCAATGCGCCGGAAGCGCTGCCCACACCGTCATCCACCTCGATGTTCAGCGTCTGGTCCGTGGTGCTGTTGACCGCGGCTGTGAAGCTCAATCCGGCCAGCGCGTCGTTGATCTGCAGCAACGTGCCCATGACAGTCACGGCGGCGCTGCCATTGCCGGTGATCGTTGCGCCGCCCCCACCGGTCACGTCTATAGTGCCGGTTGCCACACTCAACTCGACCGTGATGGAGGAACTGGCGGTATCGCTGACCGATACCCCCGCAATCACTGCCGTGTCACCATCGACAATGGCCGCAGGATCGGCGGGCAACACCAGTACCGGATCGGCGTCTTTGACAACGGTGTCTGTTACTGCCGGGGACACATTGCCTGCGGTGTCGGTCAGTATCACGCTGATGGTCAGGGTGCCATCTGGCAGGTCGCTCACATCCAGCCCGGTGATCTGCTCTTCGGCATCGGTCACCGTCATTGAGCCGGTGACGCTGCCACCACCGCCACTGCTGGTAATGGTGTAGTTGAGGGTCGCTCCCACCTCCGCACCCGCCAGCGTCACGCTGACCGCCTCAAGGTTGGTGCCATTCACATCGGCCTGGTCAAAGCTGACACCGGTGATAGCCGGAGCAGTCGCATCAATAGTGATCTCCAGAGCCGTCGACGCGGCGCTGACATTGCCGCCAGCGTCTGTTGCCTTGACGGTCAGTTCATGATCAGCCTGGGTCATGTCGGTGACCGGCGTGAAGCTCCAGTCGCCAGAGCCATCCGCCGAAACGGTATCCAGCAGGCCGTCCTCGCTGGAGGTGATGCTCACCAGGCTGTCGGCCTCCGCCGTGCCGTTCAACGTGGGCGTCTGGTCGCTGGTTATGTCGTCGCTATCAGAGCTGCCGCTGTCGCTGCCCGCCGCGAGATCAGGCGCAGCCGGAGTGGCGGGAACGGTGGTATCCACCAGCACCGCTGCTGTGTCGGCAATGGCATTGGTCAGCACCAGGTCGTTGCCCGCCGCATCGCGCAGGGTGCCGCCGTTGGCATCCAGCGTTGCATCGAGCGATATGCCGTCGTTGTCGTTGTCGCCGGCTTGCACGGTATAACGGAACAGTAGCGCCATCGTACCTGAGCCGCTCTCGTATAAGGCGAACCTTGTCGCCGCGCCGACGGTCAGTTGCAATCGCGGCGTGCCACCATCGGTGTTCACGGTCACGGCCTCGTCGGTATTGACCGTGAAATCCAGGTTCTGGCCGGCCATGTAAGTCGCGTTGTTCGGCACGGTTACGGAATCGACCGAGGGCACCTGCGTATCGACCAGCACCGAGGCGAGACTGCCGATTGCGCCAAGGGCGGTAGCCGCGTCGTTGCCGACAGTGTCGCGGAGCGTGCCGCCGTTGGTCTGCAAGGGCGTACTCAGGGTAATTCCGTCGCTGTCGTTATCGCCGGGCTGCACGGTATAGCGGAACAGCAACGCGTTGGTTTCGGAGCCGCTGACATAAGCCGCGTAACGCGTGACCGCGCCAACGGTCAGTTCCAGTCGCGGTATGCCGCCGGTGGTGTCGACGGTGACCGCGTCGTCGTAATTGACTGTGAAGTCCAGGTTCTGGCCGGCGATATACGACCCGCTACTCGGCAGGCTCACGGAATTGACCGACGGCGCCTGGGTGTCGACCAGCACGCTGGCAAGACTGCCGAAAGCACCCAGATTGGCGGACGCATCGTTGCCGACGCCATCACGGATGCTGCCTCCGTTGACGTCGAGTGTCGCATCGAGCGTTATGCCGCCCGCATCGTTGTCGCCGGCCTGCACCGTGTAACGAAACAACAGGGCACCGGAGTCCGAACCGCTGACGTAAGCCGCGTGACGCGTGGCGGCGCCGATGGTGAGTTCGAGTCGCGGGGTGCCGCCACCGGTGTTGACAGTGACCGTCTCGCTGTAATTGACCGTGAATTCCAGGTTCTGGCCGGCGATATACGTCGCGTTGGCCGGCAGGCTCACGGAATCGACCGACGGCGCCCGGGTGTCCACCGTTGCGTTGGCGGTGTCGGCCGCGGTGGTGACGTTGCCGGCGTTGTCGATGGCGGTCAGGCTGATGTTCAGGTTGGTGTCGTCGAGCGCGCCCGCAACTATCGTGTAGGTGGCTGTCCAGGTGTCGGCGGTGTTGCTCGCCACCACCGCCGCGCCGCCGCCGAATTGCGAGAAGTCGACGGTGACCGAACTGAGGGTATCGCTGTTGTTGTCGCCGCCGGCAGTGTTGTTCCAGGTGGCGGTGACTGTGTCGCCGATTTTATACGCGCCATCGATGCCCGAGGCGCCGCTGATGCTGATGTTGCCGTCGGTGAGCGTTGGCGCGCTATTATCGACTGTCGCGTTGCTGGTATCGGCTATAGTGGTGGGGCCGGTGGCGTTGGTCGCCGTGACGCTGACATTGCGGTTGGTCGCGTCGATCGCGCCGGCGACGACGGTATACGTCGCCGTCCAGGTGTCACTGCTATCGCTGGCAACAACGGCCGCGCCGCCACCAAACTGGGAGAAGTCAACAGTGACGCCAGTGACGTCCGCGTTGTTGTCGCCGCCACCGGTGTTGTTCCAGGTCGCGGTGACAGTATCGCCGATTTTAAACGCGTCGCCGATGCCGCTGGCCCCGCTGATGCTGATATTGCCGTCGGTCACGGTGGGGGTGGAGGCTGACGTGAACTGATTGCTGTCAGCGGTGCTCAAACCACCGGACGATGTGCGCAGGTTAAAGGTTTCGCTGGCGCCGATGTTGGTGTAGGTGATTTGTAGATCGGCAAAAGTCGCCACACCGCTGGCTGGTGTGATAGATACCGTGGCAGCGCTGCCGTCTGTGTCGTCGGTGCCGGTCAGGGTGGCGCTGCCCGCCCCGTTCACTTCCGCCAGAGCGATATCGGTACTGTACCCTGTATCAACAATACTGTTCCCATCGCGCGCCGACACCACCGGCACCGTTGTGAATGCTGTTGCCTGCCCACTGATGACCGAGGTGGGCGCCGGTTGCGTGCTGAAAATCAACTGTGTGGCGACCACGTCGGAGGTTACGGCGTTCGAGTCGGCCGTTGGCAGATTGCTGCCGACACCGTCCTGGTCATTGGCGGTCAGCGTGAAATTCTCCTGGTCCGCTGTCGCGGTATAAGTCAGGCTGGTAAACGTCGCCACCCCGTTGGTCGCGGCCTGTGTATGGTTGCTCAAGCTGCCGGCACTGGCTTCCGTCACACTGACCGTTTCGGTGAAGTCGACGTCGGTGTTGCCGAAAGCATCTCTGGCCGCGACCACCGGTTGCGTGGTCAAAGCGATGCCGGAAACCGAACCGGCCGGTTGTGTGGTGAAGGCCAGCGCGGTGGGGACCACGTCGATGGTGGAGCCGGTGCCGTTGTTGACCGGTGTGGTCGCGCCCATCTGGGTGCCGGCGCCGTCCACGGTGAGGTCGCTGTCCCCGTCGATGCTGAGGACAAACGTGCGGTCTTCGGTCAGGCCGGTGTTGTCGTTGTAGAAGGCATTGATGGTGTAGGTTTCGTCGTTGCCGTCCGCCACGGAAATGGCGAGGCCGGAAAAGGTGATGGTGTCGGTGCCGGCGTTGTAAACACCCGCGACATTGGAAGTATCGAGACCGTCCAGGCGCCAGGTGACCTTGCCCCTGTCAGTGTCCGTGGAGGTGCCGGACACGTTGACGACAACCTGGGTGACATCCAGCGTCAGGGCGTCGCTGCCGCCACCGTCACTGAGGGTGAAGTCAAACACATCGACGGCTTCACCTGCCGTATCGATGGTGGTGGCCAGCCCCACGGGCTCCGTCACTGTGCCTGCTGCGGTTACATCACCGTCATTATCGATGGACTGTATGGTCACGGTAGACGCGATAGCAAGGGTGGCGACATTGTCATCAGGATTAACGTTGGAGCCACTGTCGGTGAGCGAAGTCAGCGTCACCACCCGGTTGCTGGTATCCGGATTGGTGTTGAGATTCTCATAGCTGAGGTTGTCCACCAGGGTCGCCAGGGCCGCGGGGGTGAGGGTGGCGTCGCTGAAGGACACCGTGGCGGTGGTTCCCGCGACGCTCACAGAAACATCCAGATTGCTGGTGGCGGTGTTGGCCACATTGAAACCGTTGGTCAGCTGCAGGGTGGAACCGTCGAAGGACAGGCGCTCATCGCTGCCGTCGTTGACATTGGTGACCGTGAGGGTCATGGAAGTAAGGGTCTGCCCGGCTTCCACCGTGGATGCGGTGACCGCGGAATACAGGCCCACGGCCGAACCGCCCTCGGTGAAGGTGGGATTTTGGCCGGTGGCCGCCAATGTGGGCTCGTCGTTGACGCCGTTGACCGTGACCGTTGCATCGGTGGCCGTGGAGGTGGCGCCGTCGCCGTCGTTGACGGTCAGGCGTACGGTGCGGGCGCCGGTGGTGGGGTCGCTGGTGTCGGTGTTCTCGTAGGTCAGGGCACGGACCAGTGACTGCACCCGGGCGGGGGTGGCGAGGGCGCTGAAATTCACCACCAGATCGTTACCGGCAGCGATGGCGTTGCCCAGAGTGCCTATACCAAGGCCACCTACTGTCACTGGGGTTCCGGCAGATGTAGCCGGCAGGAGCACGCCCCCAACGTTGGCGATACTGAGCACATCCTCCGCCGCGTCTTCCCCAGCGCTGATGGTCAGGGTCAGGTTGCCACCGTCGAAACTGCCGCTGTCGGCGTCGGTGACTGTGGCATCGTTACCCTGGTCAATGATCTCTGCGCCATCGCCTTCATTGTAAGCGAGGCTATCGCCGCCAAAGTTGCCGACACTGGGCGCGACATTGGAGGTCGCCTTGGTAAGCGAGAGATTGTCAAAGCCACCGTCTACAAAATCGCCTGTGCCTTCACCAGATGTACTTTCGGAATTATCTGCCTCCAGAATGACTTTAATACTACGGGTACCATTTGGAGCTGTCCTTGAATCAGTGAGGTTTTGCCAGCTTCCTTCATTATTAATGAAACCAGAACTATATGCTTGTATCTCGTTATCTCCGGCGTCTAAAAACTGGACCCGAATCTGTAGAAGATCGCCACTACCATTGGCTGACCGAATATACCCTGAAAAATCAATGGTTACATTACCGTTATCGATAGCAGTCGCATCAGAAGAAACATCCACCGTTTGAAATAACAACCAAATGTTGGCCCCTGCATTGTCAACCGACCACGGAATAAAAACATTGTCTCCATCCTGGGCAGTAAAACTAAAACCAGTAAACGGATCTTCCGGTGGATAGGCTCCCCACTGATTATTATGGCCGGTTCCGGGATCTTCGGTCCAGTTGTCTATGGTTTCTGCATCGTCATCTACCGTATTTGACTCAGCACTGCCATTTTGCAGGAGTTCTGTTTGGGCATGGGCTGCAAAAGGAAACAAACCAAGAACCAATAGAAGGGCAAAAAGGTGAAACGCTTTTCTACAATGTATGATTGTAATCATATCGATAAATACTTTAGTTAGACCTGACGTCACTCCTGCCCCATAAATATTCATAGGAAGCACGGTTGTGCATGTTGAAGTTTATCCGGTGGCTTCGGAGGATCGCCTCTCAGTAGTGAAAGAAGGTCCCACCGTTCGAACAAATTGAGCTCATGCCTCGAAGCCAGTTTTAACAATTGAGCGAATACCGTATCGCGATTGTGATGTGCCAAGGCCTGAATCCTCCTGTTTTTACAGTGTGTAAGCACAGTGCATCATACTAGGCATTAGCGACACAAGCTACGGCCCGGCCTGGTCTCAGTCGGTCAGATCCGACTTCTGGCTGCCGTTCTGCGGCGCCATGATACTCGCCGCTGTACCGCTTTTGTCAAGCCAGGAAGAGAAGGGGACACTAATAGTTTCCTGTGTATAGGAAGCACAAAAGCTATCCCCTAACCGCCGTAGTGTCCAGCTTTGCGACCGATTGATCCGTATGCAGCCCTTATGTTGGTCGAATTCTCCCGGAAATCGTTCACTTTCACTCTTCATGGGGATCTTAAGCTGACACCGAGTCCTGACTTAATTCCCTTCAGGCTGAATCCAGACCGAGTGGCTTCCGGCCACCGTCCTTGGCAGACTGTTAAGATCCTTTCCTTCTCTTTGTTCCTTCTCTTTATTGGCGAGTCAGACCCGGTCAAACAGCCGATCTGTGGCGGCGCCCTGCCCGGCGGAAGATCTGCCTGGTGACCCGCACTTTCCTTTGATCTGAGGTGATCGAGTATTTGCCGGATCACCACTGGGTCTTCAATGCAGGCAATGATCTTTACCGACCCTTGACACTTCTCACAGGTTTCGATGTCAATGTTGAACACCCGCTTCAGGCGTTGGGCCCAGGTCATCGAAACGTGACGCTCTGCCGGTGTCCGATCCGAGTGACTGTTGGCTTGCTCTGCCCGCTTGCCTCCCTTGCCCCTCCCGGACGGTGTGACCAGCGCTCGGTGTTGACTGTTTGGCGCGAACACGCCATGGAATCTTGTCAGGTTGACTCGGCCACACTCGAGGTAGGCGGTGAATTCCTGCCGCACGTAATCGGGCAGGGTTCTGTCTTCAGTCTCCAACTGCGCGAGAAACGCCGGGTAATACCTCTCGACGATCTGGTAGAGCAGCGTGGTCTCGGGCTGGTGGCGCTGGTAGCGGTGTGGTACATCAACCGCAGGGCGCACTTCCGGCAGCGGTGCTGGCAACGACAAGTCGACGTCCTTTTCGACGGAGTGTCAGTGTAGTCCAGCGCTTTGGGCGATTCCTCACAGGGGTCCGATGCTGTTACCAGCGAGGTAATGCGACAAAATGAAGGTGCGACCACCGAATGTGCCGAGCGGATTTTCACTGCGACGACAGACGCACGTCTGGTTGCCGTCGACAAGAATACCGGCCCGACGACAGCTTCCGCAAACTGAAGCAGTTAGCGGAAGCCGCAGCGGCCAAAGGTAACGACGCCTGTTTGACCTGAAGCAAAGAAGTCCTTATTCTTCCGTCATGCTTCAGGTGCTGGCAGTTGGCCATCAGTCAGATTCGTGCTGACGACAACTGCCAGTTAAACGGGAAGTTCGGTGACGCCACCTGGCAATTGGTTTAATCTACCGCTGGCCTATAACGGGAGCGCCGACCAACAGAGCTGGATGGAGTTGGAGACATTTCTCGAGGAGGTTTTTGATTAGAGTAAGTAAATGAAATGTGAAATGTGAAAAAATTATAAGCTTGCTTTAACGCTTATCCATCCCCCGTTTCACTTTTTACGTTTCACGTTTTCCTTTGTATCAATTGCGTCGGCGTCATTCCCAGATGGCGCCGGAACACGCTGATAAACGCGCTGGCGGAACTAAAGCCGAGCTCTTCGGCCACGTTGGTTATGCGGATGGAAAATCTGACTGCTATGCCTGATCGTAGTGCGTAAAGCAGTTAAATACGACATCCGAGTGATCCCCAACACGCCTATTCAATATCGGTGGTTCCAGAGGCATATTACAATTTTTGTCTTCAATGAGTACTTTATCCTCATATCCAACATCAGGTACAGCATAAACGTTGTCGTCTGCGTCGTCACAAAGAGCCGCACCGCCGTTAAAAATTGATGGTGTTTCTGGATCGCAGGCAACATTAGAATCCACTGGCGTATAAACGTTGTTAGCCTTGAAGGCTAGCGTGCTCATAGGCTTGCTACCCCAAGAAGATGTCGAAGTCGTATTCTCGCCAAATTCTATTCGGCCTACTGCTCGTCCGAGAGTATGTGCAATGACAATTTCTACAATGATCTCACAGTCAAACGTCCACTCGTAATAATCTGGGTAGATTTCGTCGTAGTATGCGTAACAGTAATAATAATTGCTCTGGCTTCCCTCGATCAAGGTTAGTCCTACTCCCCATGCTTGGTATCCGCCAGTGTGAGGATTTGGAGTATAGAATAGATCGCTTGGGCAATTAATTTCACCAGCTATAGCTTGACTGGAACTGCACTTGTCCACACCGTTTGTGTATTGGGAGGGGTTGAGTCCATTAGGCGTATCGTTCCCGCCAAATTTGATGCTATAACCGTTAATAGCCGCATCAATAAAACTGTCGCCTGTAGATTGGCCCCATACCGTTGACGTAGAAAGTATTAAGGTCAGTGCCACCACCAACACCCGAGAATAATTTGAAATCAAGGCTCTCATCCTTACTTCTCCCCAGGATTACTGGGCTTGAGGGATCCCAGGTTATCCTTTAACGCAAAGTAGCTCGGCACAGCTTCTGGACTACTATCGAACGTCAAAGCCACAATCGCGCCTTCATCAATTGCTCGTTGCAAGTCGCTTGGATAGCCAATAACTTTGAGCTTATAAAATCGCGGTACTCGTTCCACTACAGCGTCAAAAAGTTCAAACACGCTTTGGTCAGCACTCGATTCAACGAGATTAGCGAGCATGAGCTGATGTCCGCCCGCAGCCTTGGAAAGCCGTTCTGACAATGTTCCAGATAGCATGAGGACCTCATTCGAGCCCAAGGAGAACGTCATAACTCTGCCTTCATTACCAGCTGGTATCTTTATCTCGCCTGTCGTAACTTCTAACTCGTATTCATGAGCAAAGCTCTCCACTTCCACTGCGGACTTTCCTGAAGGAAATGCGATAGTGGCATATTGTAATTGAGCAGCCCTTGCGGAGTCCGAAGCCCTAAGTGCGAGCTCTTCAGTACCTCGGTCAATAATTTGCGCAAGTCTTTGCTGGTTGGATGTTCTCACCAAGGATTGAAGCGCCTCGAGCGCCATTTGCTCATCCGTTGCTTTCTGGGAGAATGCTGGAATTGATGTTGCGAGGAGTAGCCCTACTGCTACAATGCGGCATGCGACTTTTAATATCATAGAAAATCTCCCTAGAGGCTGAGGAAACTATGTAGGAAATGTTCCAACGTCTTCCCAATTGAAATTGATGGAGGACCATACATGCGATTATTACGAGTGATTTTCCCAATTTACATTTTGACCTACAGTTCGCTGGTAGGTGCACAAGACTTAACCGCAGACATTGTTACTCGGGTAATGGATAGCCTCTACGAGGTGATGGAACCAGTCATGGCCTCTGGTATTAGTACAGTCGTTATGTTTCCGCCAGACAAACAATTCGCTCCCAAGGTAAACACTGTGGAATACGTCAAACAAAATAATAAGGAGGTCTATGATCAGATGAATACGGCAGCAAAACGATTTGGGTTCGTGTCTTCTGAGAGTTGGGCGCAATTTGCAGATCGTATTTCAAACGCTGAACTTCTACTACAACGAGAGGCTGATGGCACAATGATTCCAGATATACCACCTAATGCAGTAGTTAACCTCGGTCCCTCTCGTGAAGCTGGCCTGCTATATCTGGAACTCATACGCGCGCTTAATAACGTTCCTACTCAAGATAAGGAAGTGGTAGCACCACTTGTGCCTCTTTTCTTCGAGTGAGTGGTGAATAAGGACATATATGGACACTTCCGCTTTGTCAAACAACAGATTCCACTCAATCTGCTTTAACCATGGAATCCATCGTGGCCGGTTCCAGCCAGTCCGCAGTATCCCCCGGGGTTTTTCGCCAGATACTGCTGATGATAATCCTCGGCGAAATAGAATTTTTCCAGCGGCTTGATCTCGGTTGTGGGCCTGGCATATCCCGCCTGTTGTAACGTATCGGCAAACTGCCGGCGGCTGGCTTCGGCTTCTGTGAGCTGCTCGTCGCTGGTGGTATAGATCGCGGAGCGGTACTGGGTGCCCCGATCATTGCCCTGCCGCATCCCCTGGGTCGGATCGTGGCTTTCCCAGAACAGCTTGAGCAAATCACCATAACTGACCTGTGACGGGTCGTAATACACCAGGACCACTTCGGCATGACCCGTGCGCCCGCTGCAGACATCCTCATAGGACGGGTTTGCGGTGATACCACCGGCGTATCCGGTCGCCGTGCTGAATACGCCGGGGTGTTGCCAGAACAGGCGCTCCGCACCCCAGAAACAACCCATGCCGAACACCGCTATCTGAAGGTCACCGGGAACCGGCTCCACTATCGGGTTCCCGCTGACATAATGGGTTCCTGTCACTTCCACCGGACGAGGACGATCCGGAAGCGCGGCAGCGCGGTCCGGCAGACTGGCTGATTTATAGAAATCGCTAAATAGCATACAATCGGTTCCTTTGTGGGTGCAGGATCTGACAACGAACATGACATCAGTATTAATGAGCAACTACGGCAATCCAGAACTCGAATTCGATCATGGCAAGGGCTGCTACCTTTATACCGCAAGCGGCGACCGGTATCTGGATTTTACCATGGGAATCGCTGTCAACAGCCTTGGACACTGCCACCCCCGTCTGGTGACGGCATTGCAGGAACAGACTGAGAAACTCTGGCACACATCCAATCTTTACCGCATTGGCCCGGCCGAACGCCTGGCAAAACGCCTTACGGAACTGACCTTTGCGGAGCGGGTTTTCTTCTGCAATTCCGGTACCGAAGCGGTGGAAGCCGGATTCAAGATCATGCGCCGCTATCATCACCACCTGGGAAAGCCGCATCGCAAACGTATCATCGCCTTGAGCGAGTCTTTTCACGGCCGTACGCTGGCCCCCCTGGCCGCGTCGGCGAATCCCGCGCATACAGAAGGTTTTCTGGTGGGAGACAGTGGCTTCGACCAGGTTGCGTTTGGTGATATCGATGCGCTGGCCGCGGCTGTCAACGAGAATACCGCGGGCATTATTCTGGAACCGGTGCAAGGTGAAGGCGGCATCCGCGTCATGCCCGGGGAATACCTCAAAGCCGTCAGGCAGTTGTGTGATGATCACGGACTGTTGCTGATGTATGACGAGGTACAGTGCGGCATTGCGCGCTCCGGCAGCATTTATGCACACCAGCAGCCGGGCGTTGAACCTGATATTCTGGCTTCCGCCAAGGGTCTCGGCGGGGGGTTCCCGGTAGGCGCCTGCCTGACCACGGAAAAGGCATCGGCCTGTATGGTCGCCGGCTCCCATGGCAGCACGTTTGGCGGCAATTTTCTCGCGATGGCGGCGGCCAACGCGGTACTCGACGAAGTCACCACGACGGGCTTTCTGGAAAACGTGCGGGACAGCGGGAGTTATCTGATCGATCACCTGACGCAACTCGCCGCCACCCATGCGTCAGTCATCGGCGAGGTCACCGGCATCGGCCTGATGATCGGTATCAAGTGCATCGTTGATAACAATACACTGGTACGGGCGCTTCAGAAAAATAAAATGCTTGTCGTCCGGGCCGGAGCCAACAGTATCAGGCTGTTGCCCCCGTTGAATGTGGAACGCGCAGAAATGGATGAAGCGCTCGGCATGCTGGCCGGGACGCTGGATCAGTTGCAGGAAACATAACCGGAGTGAAAAATGTCGAAAATCATGCGATCACTATTGGTACTGTTTACGTGCTTCGGCCCACTGAAGGTTACGATGGCCGCTGAGGACATCAGGCCCTTTCGAGTCGCCGTTTCCGACGCGGCGATCGCGGACCTGCATGAACGTCTGGACCGTACCCGGTATCCCGACCAGATTACCGGCACAAGTTGGGAATACGGCACTGACACCGATTATCTGCGTGAGTTGGTCGAATACTGGCGTCATGAATTTGACTGGCGGCGGCAGGAAAACCTGCTCAACAGCTTTGATCAGTTCAAAACAGAGATTGACGGGCTGGACATTCACTTCATCCATGAACGTTCCACTCACCCTGATGCCATTCCGTTACTCGTGGTTCACGGCTGGCCCGGTTCGATAAGCGAGTTCACCAAAATCATCGGTCCGCTGACCGACCCCGAAGCTCACGGTGGCGAGCAATCTGATGCCTTTCATGTGATTGCGCCGTCCCTGCCCGGCTTCGGCTTTTCTGAAATACCTGACGCGCGCGGTTATAACCCGGAGAGAATGGCGCATGTACTGGCGGGCCTGATGGCCCGGTTGGGTTACCAGCGCTATGCCATATCCGGCGGTGACTGGGGCGCGATTATCAATCGTTATGTGGCGGTTAATTATCCAGAACGGCTCATCGGGATGCATTCCAATATGGTACTGGCACCGGCACCTGCCGATGAATCCCTGCGCAATCGCATAACCGATGAAGAACGCGCCATGCGGGACGCCCGCGGGGCCTATATGGAAAACGAACGCGCCTACCAACAGATACAGGGCACAAAACCACAGTCCCTTGGAGTCGGCCTGAATGATTCTCCGGCCGGACTTGCGGCGTGGATCATAGAGAAATTTCATGGATGGACCGACATGCCCCAGGGCGCCGGGGGGGATCTTGATAACCACTTCAGCAAGGATGAATTATTGACCAATATTTCTCTTTACTGGTTCACCGGCACCATCACCTCCTCCGCACGAATCTATTATGAAAACAGCAAGGTTCCGCCCGAAGTGCCTGTCGGTTATATCGACGTCCCCACCGGAGCGGCGATCTTTCCCGCGGAAATATTTATCACGCCCCGGGCATGGGCCGAGGCGGCGTATAACCTGGTGCACTGGACAGTGATGCCCCGGGGTGGACATTTTGCCGCGCTGGAGCAGCCTGAGTTGCTTATTGGTGACTTGCGTGAGTTTTTCCGATTGCTGCGCCAGGGAGCCTCTGAATAACCAGGTAGCAAGAAAAAGGGTAAAGCGGTAATTTCTGTTGCGAAGATACCGGGCAAGAGGTGGCCAATGACTGACTCCAACGCGTCCCAGGCAAGCAATATGAAGGGTGTTCTTGGCTGGATAGAACGGTCCGGCAACAAGCTGCCCGATCCCGTATTTATCTTTCTCTGGTGTATCGGCGCTGTCATCCTGGTGAGTGTCATTGCCGCGCTTGTTGGCGTATCCGCACCACACCCCACGCAACTGGATGCCGCCGGCAACAACGTAATCATCGCGGCGGAGAGTCTGTTGTCATCTGGAAATATTCGCCGCCTGCTCGTTGAAATGCCCACCACGTTCACCAGCTTTCACCCGCTGGGTTATGTACTGGTCGTTATGCTTGGCGCGGGGGTGGCCGAACGGTCAGGATTTTTTGCCAATGCGATGAGCGCGGCCATTAAACGAGCGCCGAAAGCATTGCTGACTCCCGCAGTCGCATTGGTAGCCATGATTGGCAATCTCGCGGCGGATGCCGCGTACGTGGTGTTGATTCCCCTGGCCGGGGTTATTTTCGCGGCCGCTGGCAGGCATCCAATAGCAGGAATAGCCGCCGCGTTCGCCGGGGTATCCGGTGGTTTTTCAGCCAACCTTTCGCCAGGCCAACTCGATGCCTTACTGTTCGGTATCACCGAGGCGGCAGCCGAATCAATATCGCCGACCTGGGACGCGAACATCGCCGGCAACTGGTATTTCATCATCGGCATGACTCTGGTTTTCCTGCCGATCATCTGGTATGTCACCGACAGGATCATCGAACCCAAACTTCAACCCATGAATGTTATGGAAAGCAGCACAGCCGGCATGGTCAAGGATTCCGACGCGGAGCTGAGTGACAATGAACGAAAGGGCTTGCAACATGCCGTGTATGCCATGCTCGGTATCGTTGCGCTGTGGCTTCTGTTATTGCTGATGCCTGATAGTCCCCTGGTTGACGAGACTGCCGACCCCGAGGCGAGATTGAATCCGTTTTACCAATCCCTGGTTGCCGGCTTTTTCCTGCTGTTTCTGGCGGCGGGCTGGGCTTATGGCGCTGCCGCCGGAACCATTTCAAACCACCGCGATGTGGTTAAAATGATGTCCGGCGGCATGGCTGATATGGCTTACTATCTGGTGCTGGCATTCACCGCCGCTCATTTTGTGGCGATGTTCAACTGGTCCAATCTTGGCCTCATTTTCGCCATCAAGGGGGCGGGTGTACTGGAAACCTCCAACTTGCCCAACGCGGCGCTGCTGGGCCTGATTATTGTGTTCGGGGCCGTCATCAATCTGTTTATCGGGTCGGCCAGCGCCAAATGGGCGCTGCTGGCGCCGGTACTGGTGCCGATGCTGATGCTCCTGGGTATCAGCCCGGAAATGAGTACCGCGGCCTACCGGGTCGGGGACAGCGCCACCAATATCATCACGCCGTTGATGCCCTACTTCCCCCTGATTCTCGTGTTCTGCCAACGCTGGCAGAAGGAGTATGGCCTTGGCAGTCTGGCGGCAACCATGTTGCCCTACTCCATGCTGATGCTGGCGGCGGGTCTCGTGATGACGATGCTCTGGGTGCTCCTGGGTATACCGCTGGGACCGGGCGCTGTGGTTGAATTCTCACTGTAACGTAGCTGCGAACCGTCATGGACATGCGCCGATCCCTGAATTAACCTGATGCATGGCTTGAGACGCATGCAATTCACTGACCATGTAGCGGGGTTTTTATGACGACGACATTCAGGCTTGCCTGTGCTCTCACTGCTTTTTTCGCAGGCTTTTCCAGCGCCCAGGACATTTCCTGGCCGGACCCGTTCAACGATCCGATGCCATTGTTTGATGAGGCGATGGGTAATTTCCATTACCCCATTTCCACAGACAACGAAATCGCCCAGGCTTATTTCGACCAGGGCTTTCAACTGATGTATTCCTTCGCCAAGATTGATTCCGCACGTTCTTTTCGTGAAGCGCAACTGGCCGACCCCGACTGTGCCATCTGTTACTGGGGAGAAGCGTGGTCATGGGGTTCCTATCTCAACGGCGCCATGACGGCAGCCGACGCACCGCGGGCCTATTACGCCCTGCAACAGGCGCTGGCGCGAATCGATCGGGCCAGCCCTCGTGAAGCCGATATGATCCGCGCCCTGTCGGTGCGTTATATCCAAAATTTTGAACCCGCCGAGCGACGGGTTCAGGATCAGGCCTACGCCGATGCGATGGCGGATCTGGCTGAAAAATATCCTGAAAACCTCGATATAGTGACCCTCTACGGCGATGCCCTGTTCTTGCTGGAAGAACGGCGCGGCTACCGCGACCTGAATGACCCCAATGTGATTCGCCTGCACGGCGTTCTTTCCAGCGTTCTGGAACGGGACATCACTCATCCGGGTGCCTGTCATCTCTATGTTCATGCCACAGAGTCAACACCCACGCCGGAACTGGCGGCACCCTGCGCCGTTTATCTCGGTGATTCCATCCCCGGGGCGAGTCATATTAACCACATGCCAAGTCATACCTGGAATGAAATGGGCTTGTGGAATGAAGCGGTCCGGGCCAACCTGAAAGCTTCCCACTCGGATCAGAAAGCCGCTTTCGGTAAAGGATTCGCAATCTATCCGACCCATAACCTGGGTATGCTGCTTTATGCCGCCAACATGGACGGGCAAGGCGCCGTTGCGATACAGGCGGCGAAGGATCTTGCCAAATTAAACAATGACAACAGCATGCACGTTCTGTCATTGATCCGTTTCGGCCGCTTCGATGAAGTACCCGCGCTCACGGAGAGACCGGCAGCCGATGTGGGGGGTGGATTATGGGATTTCGCGCAGGGTTACGCCGCGCTGAAACTGGGTGATATTGACCAGGCCATGGAACGCAGCGACGCACTGCGGGAGTTGTCCACAACGACAACCAGTCGCTATCGGTTCCACGATGGTAAGGACATTCTGGGTACCGTGTCGCAGATATTGGCCGGTGAAATTCTGTGGATTGAAGGAAACCTCGAAGCCGCGACCGCGGCATTTCGTGAAGCGGTCGCCGCTTACGACAACCTCAATTACGACGAACCCGAACCGCTACCCTTTTCTCCGCGTCACTGGCTCGGTGCCGCCTATCTGGAAATGGGCGCGTATGACAATGCCATTGAGGTATACCAGCAGGACCTGGAAGCTCATCCTCACAATGGATGGTCTCTGGTTGGGATTCAGCAGGGACTTGCCGGCAAGGGGGTCGATGATCCCGTTATCAATTCCCGGCTCAACGAGGCCTGGAAAAGGTCGGATACCTGGCTGCGCGCTTCAAAATTCTGATTGACCGGTACGTTGGCGGTAGTTGATAGCGACCATGGTCGTAACTTCAAGCAGAGTTACGTGACGCGTTTATATTGCCATAGAGAGAGCGAACCACCATTTTTTCGTAAACTTCCATTCGCGCATCTTCATCGGTATCGCGCAGGGAATGTATCTGCATCAATCCATACTGCTGAATGACCAGCAGCGGCAATACCACTTTCTCCCGCAATTCAATGCTGAGCCTGGTCCGTGGATTATCCTCGAGAAGCAATTTTTGACCGGAAATTTTCATAACCATTTCACGAGTCAACTCAAACTCATCGTGAATCAGATTCCAAAATTCTCCAAATACCGGATCTCTGCTCATATAACGCGTCAGAGCAAAATTGCTCTTGCTGATATTCTGCATACTGTTGACAATAAGCGCCCGAATGAAACCGGACTCCCGGTATAGACGGGTACAACCCTGCCACCGGCCGGCATTCTCCTGCTCTTTCAGCGCTGTACCCAGCCCAAAATAGCCGGGAACATTCTGTTTCAACTGACCCCATGCGCCCACAAAGGGAATTGCGCGCAGGTCTTCGAATCGAAGTTCGGATGCATTGCCGCGGCGCGCCGGCCGGCTGCCGATATTGGCCATGTTGTAGTATTTCAGTGTACTCATTTGCTCGAGGTACGGTAAAAACAAAGGATGTTGTTTGAAGTCGGTATATTTTCGATAACTGATGTCTGCCAGGGACTGGATCAATTCACGCTGTTCGGTATTGAGTTCCCGCGAACTGTGGTCATAGAGTTTATTTTCAAGACCTGCGGCAAGCAGTTGACTCAGGTTATGATGAGCCGCCTGTTTGATGCCGAAATGGGAACTGATGGTCTGCCCCTGCACTGTCATCTGAACCTGGTTCCCCTCAATCTTTTTACCCAGGTGTGCGTAAAACAGGTAGGTGTTGCCACCGCCCCTGGCCGGCGGACCTCCGCGCCCGTCGAAAAACGCCACTTCAATACCGGCCTCGCGGGATGCCGCGGTGATATCTTCCTTGGCACGAAAGATCGCCCAGTTCGCCATCAGGTATCCACCGTCCTTGGTGCCGTCGGAAAACCCTAACATGACGGTCTGGCGTCCACCGCGATTCTGCAGGTGGCGGCTGTAATCGGGATTGGCATACATCCGGGCCATATAGTCGCCGGCATGTTTCAAATCGTGAATTGATTCAAACAGCGGCACGATGTCAATGGTAAGGGGGATGTCGTGCCACCCACACAAACGGAACAACGCATACGCGCGGGCCATGTCCACGGGTCCGTGACAATTGCTGATGATATAGCGGTGACAGCCCTGCTCTCCATTCTGGGCCTGGATTTCCCTGACAACGGAAAAGGACTTCAGCGTATCCTGTAATACCGGCTCCGAGGCGGCTTCGATGTTGATATTACCGGTGATCCGCATCAGGCTCGCGGTTTCTTCATCCTCACTCAGGCCTGACGGCAAAGACAGTTCCGGATTGAGGTTGAATGCGTCATCGAGTGTACGCTTGATAATGGTACTGTCCTGACGAATGTCCAGACTGGCGAAGTGAAAACCGAACAGTCGGACCCGGTTGCGAAACGAATGCAACTCGCCGAGAAACAAACCCTGGTGCCGCTCCACCAGACGGGATTCGATTTCATCGAGAGTTTCCAGAATGCCTTCCGCCGTCAGGGTATAGCGGGGCTGAATATCCGAAAGTTCTCCATGCAACTGTTTCTCCAGTGTCCCCAGCCTTTCGTAGATGCCCGGGAAGGTCAGTCGCCGTTTCAGTTCACGAACATGCTGGTGATAACAATTGGCTATACTGTAACGCAGCTTCGCGGCAACACGGCGGGTGATTTCCACTGTCACAAACGGATTGCCGTCGCGATCACCACCCGGCCAGAAGCCGATTTTCATCAACTGCGGATTCTGCGCCAGCGCCTCAGGGAACTTCGGCGCCAGCTTGTCCATCATGCGGCCCATGACCGGATAGAAAATATTCCCCAGATACCAGCTCAACAAGACGGCTTCATCATACGGAGACGGCTTCTCCTTGCGGAAAAAAGGGGTATGCCCCAGTTGCAACAGCAATTCGCGGATGCGGGGGGTATTGGCGCGCGAAATTGCTCGAGTAAGGTCACCGATGATTGCAAGCACCGGCCCTGGATAAAACTGGGTCGGGTGTGCGGTGAGTGTCACCCTGACAACAAAACGAGTCAGCAGCTTCGCCAGTCCGGCAATGGAATTGTCCGCTGACGTACGCTGCAACAGTTGCTGCAGCGCATCGAGCTTTTCGGATTGATGCATTTTGCTGTAGGCGGCATCCTCCAGCGCATCAACCAGCACGACCTGGCGCTCGACATACTGGATCACCTTGAAGAGAAAGGCGGTCTGTTCCTGCTCTGTAAAATCCGGTTTGTGGGTTTTGAGAAAGCCCTGGATTATATCCACCGGGTCACGGCCCTGCTCCAGCCCCTCCTGGCAATCAGCCTCCAGCAAGGGCAGCAGCAGACCG
Source organism: Pseudohongiellaceae bacterium (assembly GCA_040879025.1). Lineage (GTDB taxonomy): Bacteria > Pseudomonadota > Gammaproteobacteria > Pseudomonadales > Pseudohongiellaceae > JBBDLF01. The sequence goes on along the minus strand of JBBDLF010000040.1, from coordinate 96,737 downwards.
GTCTGCTCGACCGCATCCAGCGGCAATGTCAGAAATAATCCGTTATACAGCTGATAGTTGAGTGCTATCGACTGCTCGAAGGTTTTACCCAGTGTTTCCGGCATGATCAAAAACTGCGATACCAAATGGTTGAATCAGCGTAGTCGCAAATGCGACTAGAATCCAGCACGCAGTATCACCGGGGGGTCCGAATCAGCAAAATGAGGCTGCACTACGTAGATGTCGTTTCCAACGGCCGCGCCGGTGGTTGCCTGTCCTTCAAATTGTGCGACATCAACCACTTCGGCCGTGCGCCAATTGTCATCACTGGCGTATTTGAGTACCCGGCTGCTGTTATTGGAGACCACCGCGAGTGTGCCGTCTGCTGCCCAGAAAATCCCGTCGCCGCCACCGGCCGGCTCCGACAATTCAACGAAATCCCATCGCCCGGGATTATTGACCGGTATTCGCAACAGTTGCCCGGAACCCGGTGAAACCACCAGCAGAAACCCGGCGGGATGATATTCAATACCGTTCAGGTTCAGGTTATTGTTGCGGCCGAAATCATAAAACACCTGGCCCTGGTAGTACGTGTCCACCTGGTAGACAATGTTCATGCGTGTGTCGGTCACATAGATCACGCCGGCTGTACTCACCGCGACGTCGTTGGCAAAGTGGGTGGCATCATCGGGACGGTCGGGGATTGTCGCCACCAAATCAACCATCGCAATCGGATCACCGCTGTCCAGGTGGTACACCCCGAGTCTGGCCGCCCCGGTGTCACTGCTGCGGTCTGAATTTGCCACCAATAACCGGTTACGCGCTTCGTCGACTTCTATACCAACGGACGAAATCAGGGCGCTGTCTTCCACCACAGGCGTCATGGAGCCATCAGCGCCGATGGCATAGACGGTGCCCTCAGCCAGGGACCCGGTAAGCAGCCGACGATTGTTATTGTCGTATTCAATACCCTCGGGGATAAAGCCGCCGCGTTCGGCGACAATGCGATCAGGAAGCCCGGAGTTGGACACCATCCCTGCGCATGATGTCAGCAACGCCGCGAAGGCCACGGAAACAGCGGCCCTGGAGAGTATTCCCTTACCAAGCCCGCCATCGGAGCCAAAACCGACGCGGGTCGACTCATCGATACAGCCCTGCCCCTCATGCCGACGCATGCACTCTTCCTTCACATTTCTGGCCTTCATTTTCAACTCCCGGTTTTTTCAAAAGACGGTCACAAGACCGTCATAAGACTGATTATTGGGTGAACAGTAAGGTATTAAATGTCTGGACTCCAGCGATATATTTCAAGGATTTGTAACAACCGGCTTTCTGATTTTGGCTATCTTTGTTCTAATGGAAAACAAGTTTCTACCATCGATGCAAGCTGGAACCGCGGCGCACCTATGCCTTCTCGCCCGATATTGTCGACCTGCGTATTGTCCGCGGCGTGGCTACTCACGCCTGTTGCGCTGTCCGCACAGACGAACGGCACCGGTTCTGAATCGATGTGGAATTTCTTTATCACGCTGATCGTCGTCATCACCAGCGGTTGCATCGCAGCGCTCGCGATTGCCGCCAGCCGTCAATGGGGCGGCTATTGGCGTGGGCTGGCATTACTGCCATTGCTGATTCTGGCGATCTGGACGGCCATCATCGTGTTGCGCACCAGTATGGATCCCGTGTCACCGAATCTCTGGCCGCTGGAGATTTTTGCCTGGTCAATGGGCACTGTGGTTTACCTGGTGATCCTGTTGACAGCCAAAAAAGCTTTTCTCAAAGCAGATGAAGAAAACAACAAAACTGATTGATATTTATCTGGTTTTTATTCTTTTCCTTACTTAGATGCTGCCGGCGCTGCCGAACTCTTGTCCACCCAGGCCTCGTAGCCCCCGTCCAGGCTAAAGGTGTGCTCAAAACCCTGCTCCGCCATCCATGCCGCCGCCCCCTGACTCATGTTGCCGTGGTAACAGTAAATTATCAGCGGTCGGTCCAGATCCGCCTCCTGAACGAATTCTTGCATGTTGCCACTGTCAACATGCCGCGCAGCCTCTATGTGGCCTGCGGCGTAGGACTGATCGTCACGAATGTCGATTATCTGCGCATTATCCGCTAGCAGTCTGCGCGCCTCCGCCACGTCGATTCGCCTGAAATTCATGCCGGTCTCCGGGTTTGGTTTGTCCGCACTGGGTTCACGATAGAATAAAACACTGTACCAAAGACCGACAGCACTGTCTTTGCTGCCGGATATACCGGGCTGAATTTGATTTATACCACCTATTTATACCACCTATTTATACCGCCTATTTATACAGTTGACTTAATATAGGCAGTATATTTATACTGTGTTTTCATGACAATGGATAGGTCCCTCCATGATCAATAGCAAGCAACTTATTGAAAAGACTGGTATTTCCAGAGCGACGTTGAACAATTATGTCGCACTTGGAATATTGCCCCCACCGCAGATAAGGCATTCGCCGGATGACGGAGGGCGCGCGACTCGCTTGGGTTATTTCCCGAAAGATGCCCTTGACCGGATACGTCGTGTCCAGGAATTAAAAAAAGAAGGCCTCTCCATAGCTCATATCGCCCGACGTTTGAACGACGAGTCCCGACAGGCAGGCGAGGCCGGACAGCAGTCCGGGGTATCCACCACCAGGACGGATCAGCAACCCGGTTCCCTTTCCAAGCTGACGCTGGAACTCTCCGTCGAGAATTTCCCTGGTCCGGCTTACATGGTAAACAGCAATTTTGAGCTTATCTGGTGGAACAACAGTGCCAGTGAGCTACTTTTGTCCCCCCGGAGCGAATTGGCCAGCGAACTGGAATCGAGAAACCTCATCTGTCTGTTGCTGGAATCGGCGCATTCAGGAAATTCCTTCCTTCACAACCGTCTGGAGGAGGTACTTCGACCTCATATGACCGCGGCACGCAAACGCCTGTCTCACCGCGCATTGATCAAGCTTTATTCGTCCATGGGCAGTGCCGATCTGCAAATGCTGGAAAACCTCTACGACAGCGCCCCTGTGCTCGGGAAGGAAGCCATATTCCATTTTCCCAGTGTATTGGTCGACGAAGAGGGTCACGAACTGCTGTCAGAGCTGTACGTGTGTTTCTTCCGCGAGGGTATTCTGTTTGCACACAGCCCGGTTACGCCGGATGACAACTACCTGCTGGATTTTCTGTCCCAGCGCAATCATGTCATAAGGGAGCTTTGGGACCGCCGAAAACCGTACTTGAGCCACGTGGCCGTGCTGGTGGCCGATGTCCAGAACTCAGTGCGAATCTGCTCCGAACTGCCTGCGGAAGAATACTTCGAACTCATCAACAACATCTGGCAGGAGAGCGAACCGATCTTTCGCAAGTACTACGGCACTTATGGAAAGCACGCCGGAGACGGGATGGTGTACTACTTTTTTCCCCAACCTGACACGGACTACCAGCTTAACGCCATTCAGTGTGCCGTGGAGATGAAAGAGATGATGCGCAAGTTAACCAACCGCTGGCAAAACCGTAAGGGATGGTTCAACGACATTCAACTGAACATAGGGCTTAATGAGGGGCAGGAGTGGTTTGGCTCATTCCACGCCGGAACCCATGTTGAGTTCACGGTGCTGGGAGAAACCATCAACTATGCCGCCCGCATCAGCGACTTTGCCCGCGACGGTGGCATCTGGGTTACCAAGGCAATGCTTAACCGGATCTCCGCGAAAGCGCGCAAAAAGATCCACTTCGGTATCACGCGTAAAACCGTCAACAATGAATTGCTGTTTGTAGCCGATACCTATGCCAATGTTTCTTCACTGCTGGAGGAAGCTGATCCACGTAATCCGAAGTTTCGCGACATCGAAATGCTGCCGATCACAGAAGTGCGGGACATCACCTCAGAATAGCAGCCCTGTGGGTAAACCGGCGTCAGGTCTGGAAAAATTCCACCTCCCCGGTTTCCAGAGAATATTCCGCGCCGATTATCAACAGCCCTTCACGCTCGATCAGATGTTCCAGTATCTCTGAACCGTGCCGGAGGTCGTTCACCGAAGCTTCGATATTGGCACGAACCGCATCGCTCACCATGTCGTCGGAATCCGGCGTACGGCCGTGCTGCAGCAATTTCTCCACCGCCGGCTGTATGCGGCTGACAATCGAGCTCAGATTGGGAGATCGGTTTTCCGTCGGACGCTCAAGTTCTTCCAGGGTAGCCAGAACCGCACCGCACTGGGAATGACCCAGCACCACGACAAGGCGGGTCTGGTGACGGTCCGCGGAGAACTCCACGCTGCCGATCTGGGAGGGCGCGACAATATTCCCCGCGACCCGGATGACAAACAAGTCTCCCAGGCCCTGATCAAATATCAGCTCCGCGGGTACCCTGGAATCAGAACAACCCAGAATAATCGCAAAAGGGGTCTGGCCGGAAACCAGCTGATCGCGACGATTTTGATTGAATGACCGGGGGTCTCCAGACTGACCGGCGACAAAACGCTGGTTACCTTCACGCAAGCGTTGCAACGCCTCTGGCGCTGGTATCATGGTAAAACTCCTTTAGCCGCGGGATTTCACAAAGCGGGTGCACAGTCACACGATCATGCAGTCAGATCGAGGGCCGTCATCACCCACAGTGCCAGCAGCACCAGGTTGCTCGCCGCAAACAGGCCCAGGCGATGAATAACCCTGTTATAGGTCAGATGGACCAGACTGTGAAACACCCGGCAGGCAACATAAGCCCAGGCAAGCACAAAAAGCAACGACGTCACTCCCTGGCTCACGTACAGGATAATGCACACCACATAGAACAGCACCGGGACTTCCAGCAGGTTCATAAAGTTTCGGTTGGCCAGGCTGACATGGTAGGGAACGCGGTGGGACTCACCCAGCCTGAAATCCTCAATGGTTACCTCGCGGGCAAACGCCGCCTGGAATCGCCGGTAGGGAATCACTAAAAGCACGCACAGCGTCCAGCCGACCAAAGCCATCATCGGGTATAGTATTGCTGTCTGATCCACTGGCTCTCTCCCCTTCAGCGACCGCGCGAAGACCGGGGCATAGTAGCAGATATGCGTTACCCTGCCGATGAAAATGCTACTTCGCTCTATTGTTACCCTGGCCTGTGCCTCAGGCACGGCATTGACCTTGCTCATGCCTGCGGCATTTGCAGATTTTCCCGTCGAGGACCACTACTTCACTACCAGTGACGGGCTGAAACTTCACTACGCCAGGCTGGGCGAATCGGGCAGCCGCGTTATTCTGATTCACGGCTCCGGTGGCATGGGGCTGGATGTTGTCGACCTGATGAACCATCTGGACGTGGAGCGCGCTCATATCCATGGTTTCTCAATCCGATCGGTACGTAATGGGGCTGGTTAACTTTATCAACATCAACGACGAGTGACTCCCAAGGGGCGGAGTGCTCCGCCCCTGAATCCAGGGAGCCTCTGAACGAAGGGTTACAGCGCGTCAAGTTCCTGTTCCAGCATTTCCAGCATGAACTCCTGTGCTTCGGGAAATTCACGAAGCCGTCGCATCGAGCGGACTGCTTCGCTGCGCACTGCCTCATCGTCACTGCCGCGATACACCGCTATCACCGCCGGCACCGCCTCGCGCAAATCGGCTCGTCCCAATCCCCGGACCACAGCGGTCAGGACTTCGGAATCATCGGCCTGTGTCGCGAGCTGACGCAGAAACTCCACTGCCTGCCTGGTTTCGGATTCTCCCATGCCGTGTATGACCGCCAGTCGCAGGCGCTCGCTGGTGGTATTATTATAGATATGATCCAGTGCCGCGACTCCCATATCGTCTTCGCGGCTGGCCAGGTTCTCCACCGCCACGGCGGCCTCGGTTTCGTTATCACCCAGGGCAATTTCAGTAAAGAAGCCAATGAGGTCCGGTGACCTGGAATCATCCATCTCGTCCAGAATAGAGCGACGCAGGTCACTGTCACTGATACCGGCATAACTTTGCGTTAACACGCCGCGGGCGGTATCGGTATCCAGTTCCATCAGTTGCCGTGCGGCCCGACCTATCAACCGTGTATTGGTTTCTGAACGAAGCAGTTCATCCAGCACCCGAATCGCCATAGTCTGATCCCAGTCGTCCATGGCCGAAATAGCGGCACTTCGGGCAGTCACGGGATAATCCGGTGACAGCACAATTTCCCGCAACAAATTCACAACCTCCTCGTCATCCCGATCGAGCAGGGCCAGCACCGCGTTGCGGCGTACGGCCTCATCGGGAGAATTCCGGGCGAGATCGATCAGCACTCCGGTGACCTCGGACCCTTCAATGTCTTCAAGCATTAACACCAGCCGCGCCTTGACTTGCGGATCATCAGTGGTATTGAGACGCTCAACCAGAATCTCGCCGGCGCGGGGATTGCCACGCAATGCCGTCAGCAAACCCAGCAATTCACTGTCCACGGAACGACGGGTCCGTGGAGAAAATCCCCGGTAATGATCCACGTACGCGCGCCAGTCCTGATCTTCCAACGCCCGAAGCTGGTCCTGGGCGCGAGCCAATCCCCGCTCCACCTGTTGCCTGATGCGTTCTGCATCAATGCCGGGCAGGTCTGGCAGTTCAGGCAGTTCGGGTCTGTCCATATAGTCCAGAACCTCGGGGATAAATTGCGGGCGCCCCTGGCTGGCAAGCCGGTGCGCGATAATGACCAACCGTTCCCTCGCATCATCCAGCCAGTTGCTGCCCGTTTCACGCCATTGCTCGATAAAATCGCCATAACAGCCGAACTGGGTTTCGGCATCATTGCCAATCTGCTCTTCGGAGTAGCAATGCCAGTAACCCGCATCATCAGCGAATTCACTGCCCTGCCGGTTGTCCATAAATTCACTGAAATAGCGCTGGGCTTCTTCCCAGCGCTGTTCGATAACCAGACTGTATCCCTGCCGGTAAGCGCTGCTGTCTTCCTCCGCAGCATGGGCCTGGACAATGCTGAATGACAGCACGATTGCCAGGGCCGTTCTGATTCGTGATGAAAGCTTTTTCATAACACACCTCGATTGGGTCAGATAACCTGTGCCTGTTCTTTGATCTCCGCCAGGTTTATCCGAAAGAGTACGGTATTGTCCTGCAAATAAAGCTGAAGTATTTCGAGGCCCTCGACCAGGTCTTCGTCCTCGAAATTGGCGAATTGCAACAGCAGATATTGCACGTCCCTGAGCAGTTCCCGCTGGCTGGCGCTGAGCTGATTCTGCATACTGGCGTTCAGCAGGTTCGCTTCCACCGCCATCAACTCCACATAACGCCGGTCCAACGGGATGGCTGACGAGTCGGCACGGTCGGTATTGGCCAGCACCAGCAACACCGTTTGTGCCCGGCCAAGATAATTCAAAAATTCCGTCGCCTCCTGTGTCTGCGCCACAGGGGATATTATCGGCGCCGGCTGGTTCTCCCGGCTTCCGGGTTGATAGGCCACCGCGATAAAAAGGATCACTGACGCGGCAACCGCAAGGCCCGCACCGGCGAACCGCCGGAAACTGTTGCCTGCAAGCCGGCGGAAACGCTGTGCGTCAACCCGGTCCAGATCAGGTTCCAGTTTGACCCACAAATTATCCAGCTGTGCATTCGCGGTGGCTTCGGTCGCCAGCACTGCCCCCTCCTCCGTGACCTTGCGCAGGCGGAGTGTGGAATCGGTCAATTCGTCAAACAATTCCCGACAAGTACTGCAGCCGGAAAAATGTTCATCCACTGCCGACTGATCCGCCTCCGACAGGCGTTCATACAGGGAATCGGCGAGCGCATTTTGGCAGGATTCACAATTCAACATCGATTTACCTCCTGCAGAAATTCGCCTGTGTCCAGCAGTTGCTGACGCAGTTTACGAATGGCGCGAAACAGCACGTTTTTAACCGTGCCTTCCGAGCGGTTCACTATTTCCGCAATGTCTTTCAATTTGAAGTTCTGTATATGCCGCAGCACAAATACTGACTGCTCCATGGGGGACAGCAGTTCCAGGGCGCGGTTGATCTGCGACCGGGTCTGTTCCGCCTGCAGTTGCGCATCAGCGCGTGTCAAAGCGCCGGAATCTTCAATCTTATCGTCCACTTCACCATCCGATTCATCCAGGGGCGGCCGGGCCTTCTCATGCCTCTTGCAGTCTATGGCGGTCAGAAACGTGATTCGATGCAACCAGGTGGCGAGCCGCGACTCGCAGCGAAATTCCGGCAGCGCCTTGTAGGCTTTGAGAAAGGCTTCCTGAACCACGTCTTCTGCCAGTTCATGGTGGCGTACCACGCCCATGGCAATGCGATAAAGCTGCAGCTTGTTCTGTTCCACAATCTGTTTGAACGCCTGGCGATCACCGCGGCCCGCGAGCCTCACGAGTTGGCGCTCGGCAGCGATTATCGCCTTAACCCCGGTTCGTTTCGCGGCCAGTTCAATGACGTTATCCCGGATCACGGGCAAAACACCTTTTTCATACCGTTTCAAACCTTTGCATGCCTATCCCTGCTTCTCTCCAGGTTAGACGAATCAGGCGGGCAAAACGTTCACAAAAGGAAATCAGGGCGGAGCACGCTACGGGCTGACGCCGCGGATTGGGCGCTGTCAGGGCAACCAGGCGTAGCTGAACTTGGCAAAAACCGTGCGATTGGTAGGCTCTATCGAATCATGGGCATCATTCTGAAAGCCCGAATCCGAATAGCCAATATAGAAGCGGGATGCGGCGTTGAGCCGGTAACTGTACAGCAGTTGCATGGCCAGATCCTTCGACCGGCTCTGCACCGGGTCAATGTATAAATCAGTATCCCGATCATTGTCCGAGTACTGGAGTGTAAAGCGGACAAAGCTGTTGGCGGTAAACTGATAGGCTACCCTGGCATCGGTCAGGTTAGCGGTGAACAGGCGTCCGCCGTCCACATCAAACTCTTGTAAGGTGTGATTCAGATTGACCTGCAGATGAGGCCCCCAGTTATAGGCGAACTGAGGCCCGATTCGGCGCGACCGTCCAAGGCGGGTATTGGCAAAATCCACGACGTCTTCCAGACGGAAATACAGACCTACAGACAGGTTCGAGTTTGGTCTGAAACCCATGTTCAACTGATTGAACTGTTCCTCAAAATATTGACCGTTGAAGTAGGTGTCGCTACCACCGAACAGGCCGTTCAAATAGGACTGCCAGGGACCGTTCATCTCGAGAAAGAATTCGACTTCTTCTTCCAGTTTCAGTCCGGACTGGTCCAGGGTCTTGTCCCAGTCGGCGGCAAACCAGATACGATCAAAAAACCCTTCGTCCCAGCGCCAGGTATGTCCCAGTCGGGTGGTCAGTTTGCGGTAATCCACCTGATTGATGAAGCCCATATCAGCGCGAAAGTCCTTGCCATAATCCACGTAGGTGGCAAACCAGTTCCAGTTTCGGTCCTGGTGGCGATATTCAAGCACATGGGTTTCATCGGTCAACGACGGTGCCTGGGAATATTGATTCTGAACTGCCAGGGGATAGTCCGTGCTGGAACGCAGACTCTGCACATAGAGGGTATCGCTATCGGTTAACTGGAATACGCCGTCAATTCCAAGGACCGTATTGCTGTAGTCACCCGCGCTTCTGTCCGTGACCACCGCCCCGATTGCTGAATTATCAAGGACATCATAACGGTATCGCATGATACTGATGTCGCTTTCCTCTTCCCCCAGAGTCGCCAGACTGGAACCCAGGCTGCCGGGTATCAGAAAACTGGTTGACTCATCGTTGGCGGTCAGCATACCGAGGGTATGAGAGCCAGCCTTGCCGGTGAGTTTCACACCGTAATCCGGATCCGCAATATTGCGCGTATGGATGATATTCAGATAGGTATTGAAGTAATCCGCGCCATCCAGAAAAAACGTTCGCCGCTCCGGCACATAGAGACTGAAAGTGGTGTTGGTATCCAGTTGGGTGCGATCGGCTTCCACCTGGGAGAAGTCCGGATTGATCGTGGCATTCAGGTAGACGTTCTGATTGATACCCCAGCGCACATCCAGACCGCCCTGCGGGTCGATCTCCTCATCCTCCCAGGAACCGGCTGCCGGATCACGATTTTGCACCACGGTCGTTGTCAGTGTGGGGATGATCTCCAGATTCATGCTCGGCTCAATATCAGCGAGGCCCTCCGCTTTGCTGAGCTTGCACAGATAACAGGCGATATCACGGTCCAGCGAATTGCTGCCAATGCGGTAACTGCGACCACGGGGATAGAGGCGCACAAAGTCGATACCCCATGTCTGCCGATCCAGTCCACCGGGAAAACGCAATTGCTTCAGGGGAATAGCCATCTCGACTGAATAGCTGTCATCATGCACCTGTCCGGCACTCTCCCAAATGGCATTCCAGGAGTTGTCATAGCGATTGTTGACGTCGTCGTTGATCGCATCGAGTTGTACACCGAACGGGTTGACGAAAAACTCGTATGCACGGCGTTCGTCATTGAACGTATCGATCACAATGCCTACCCTGTCATTATTGCCGATGCTGTCACGGTCACGATAATAGGCGCGGATTTCAGAGGGCTCGGGATCATACGCGACAAACGCTACGTAAAGCGTCTCACCGTCTTCCATGATCAACGCATCGGCGGCGACGGCGGCGGGAACGTTTTCGCCAGGGCTGGTTTCCACATTCACGGCCACGCTCGTGGCATGACTCCACACCTCATCCGATAACAGCCCGTCAATGCGCGGCGCGGTATCCACGCGCGGAATGCGAAACTCTGAATTCTGAGCGTATGCGACCGGAGCGACGACCAACAAGAGCGACAGGCCGAAGTACGCCGTAAGGCAAATTGTTATTGCACGCATCAGTTATTGCGCCTGCCTGTCCTCATTGGCACGAGAGATGATGTAGGCGCGAATGGCTTCCGCGTCATCATCCTCAAGCGAATCGGCAAATGACACCATCCCGTTATCGGCAAGCTCACCGTCTTCCACCACCGCGCTCCAGGCCTCGGCCGTCAGCATCCGGGGAGAGAACCGCAAATCCGGGAAGGACTGAGGGTTTGCGCTGACCGCCGCGGGTCCGTGACAGACAGTGCAGAAACGACCGTATACCTGTTCGCCGTGAGCAACGGTTTCGTACGATGCGGTGGCCGGCGGCGGCGTAAAGTCATCGCTCGCCGACTGTACATCTTCCTGTGTCGGTGCCGGCAGGCGCGCCGTACCGCCAAGCGCAAACACCAGCAGTCGGGAATTATTGGTTGAGGCGTCCGTAGTGGAGACGCTGGCACCGGGACCGTTTTCCGGTAACGAGGGTGCACCTACCAGCAATGCAATATGTTGCTGGTCATCGACCCGATAGGTCGCCGGAGCGGCCATCACACCGGCCTGCGTGTACCCTGTCCAGAGTTTCTCGCCGCTTTCGTCGTTGTACGCATTGAATTCGCCTGACCGGTTGCCCTGAAACACCAGACCACCGGCTGTGGTCAATACGCCGCTGGCACCATTGGCGACCTCATGACTCACCCGCCATACTTCTTCCTGGGCGATTGGATCCCAGGCTTGCAAATAGGCCCGTCGCTCAGGCACGTTACTGGAATCACGCACCAGTGCTCCGCCCTGGGCGAAATCCACCCCGGTGTTCCAGCCGCGTGCGCTGGTGACGAACTCGCGGTCTTCCACATAACCCATGAACTGTTCCGTCGCGGGAATGTACACCAGCCCGGTATTTTGACTGTAGGACATGGGATACCAGTTGTGCCCGCCCTGGGGACCGGGCTGCACGATATAGGAAACGCCGGTTTGTTCGTAACGAGCCGCAAAGATTTCTACCGGACGCCCGGTATCGGGATCGATATGGGTCGCCCAGTTTACCGGCACATAATTGTTCGCGGAAATGAATTCACCTGTCGCGGCATCAAGCACATAAAAGAACCCGTTCTTGGGTGCCTGCATCACAACCCGCCGTTCCACGCCCTCGATCATCAGGTCGGCCACCATGATGTGCTGCGTGGCGGTGTAGTCCCAGGTCTCACCCGGCACGGTCTGATAGTGCCAGACATAACTTCCATCATCGGGGTTCACGGCCACTATCGCCGTCAGAAACAAATTGTCCCCGCCATCGGGGCTGCGCAGCGCCTGGTTCCAGGGAGAACCGTTGCCCACTCCCAGATACAGCAAATCGGATACCGGATCGTAAGTAATGGCATCCCATACCGTGCCCCCGCCTCCCAGCTCCCACCAGGTTCCGGTCCACGTTTCCGCCGCGGCCTCCAGTTCAGGTTGCTCGAAACCGTCTGCGGGATTACCCGGTACCGTATAAAACCGCCACACCTGTTCGCCAGTGTCAGTGTCGTAGGCGGTGACGTAACCGCGGACGCCGTATTCTGCGCCGCCGTTGCCGATCACAACCTTGCCTTTGACAACCCGGGGAGCCCCGGTGATGGTGTAGGGTTTGGTCTCGTCTACGGTCACCACCGACCATAATTCCTCACCGGTTTCAGAATCCAGCGCGATCAGGCGGCCATCCAGCGCACCCACGAACACTTTTCCTTCCCAAACCGCGAGACCCCGATTGACCACATCGCAACAGGCGTCAACGCCCTTGGCGCGGTCTACCTGGGGATCATAACTCCACAGCGGTTCCCCGGTGCGTATATCAAAGGCTTTGACCATGCTCCAGGCGGTGGACACATAGAGTGCGCCGTCCACCACCAGAGGTGTCGCTTCCTGCCCGCGGCTGGTATCGATATCCGCATACCAGGCCAGCCCGAGATTACCGACCGACTCCCGGTTTATCTGGTCCAGGGGGCTGAAACGCTGCTCGTCGTAGGTACGTCCGTAGGACATCCACTGACCGGGTTCCTGATCGGCGGCCACTAAACGGTCGGCGTTCACGGCGGCGGTAAAAGGCGCTCCCGCCTGTTCCGCGGCATAGCCGGGAACCGGACCAAGCACGGCCAGTGATAGTGATAGCGCGAGTGCGGTACGCAGAAGATGCATCGTGAATCTCTCCCTGGTCTGCCTTTCAAAATGAAAATCGGAAAAATAGCAAAATCGAGGCCGCATACTGTCATGATTCATACGCACGCGTCCAGATCAAGGGGGATATGGTGCTGGAACTCCGCCATCAGGGCTGTGGTAAACATTGTGATAAATGTTCTGTACGTCATCAAGATCGGTGAGCAGATCAACAAATTTTTCGAATAGTTCCAGGTCTTCCCCTTCAAGCGCCGTGGTGGTCTGTGGAAGAAACTGGATCGCGTCCACTTCAAACTCCAGTTCACCCCCGATACCGAGAGCATCAATCAGTGCCTGCCTTGCCTTGTTGTATTCCGTATGCGGGGTAAATATGGTGACGTCGCCGTCTTCGCTTTCGATATCCGAGACATCCACATCGGCTGACATCAGCGCCTCAAGCGCCGCTTCTTCGTCTGCCTTTATCACGAGAATGGCGCTGTGATCAAACAGATGGCTGACGCTGCCTGGTGTGCCGATCTTGGCATTGGTTTTATTGAAACACTGGCGAACATCGCCAAACGTTCGATTGGGGTTATCCGTCAGGCAATCGACAATTACCATGCAGCCCCCGGGACCGAACCCCTCATAACGGGCCAGCGCAAAATCCTCACCACCAGTTCCACAGGCTTTTTCAATTGCCTTTTCGATAACGTGCGTAGGCACCTGATCTTTTTTGGCACGTTCAATCAGGTTTCGCAACGCCAGGTTGCCATCAGGCTCCACGCCACCGCTTTTGGCACAAACATATATCTCCCGCGCATATTTGCTATAGACCCTGGTTTTTGCCTCGGCGGTTTTCGCCATGGAGTCTTTGCGATTCTGGTACGCCCTGCCCATAAAATACTCGACTGGTTAGTGTGTAATTGACCGAGTATTTTCGTCCGCTTCAGCCCGGTTTGCCGCCAATCTGTCGCGATACCCCCGGGCGATCTCATGTTTGCCCACCGCTTCCGCTGCGCGCGCCGCACCCGCCAGCAGATTGTTACGGCCACGATACAGAGTCAGCCCGCGCTCAAACTGCAGCAAGGCTTCCTCCGCAGCGCCGCTTGTCAATAATTCTTCGCCCAGCAGTTCCAGAACCGGTTTCAGGGGGCGTGGCGGTACGCCGATTCGGGTGACGGGCCGGGACCAGTTAGCCTCCGCTGCTTGGCGTAGCATTGCCAGCGCCGCCTCTGTCCGCCCCTGTGCGGCAAGAACAAGGCTCTCGACTTCGCGCGCTGATATGTTGCCCAGACTTGCCGCGCCGCCGCCGGCATCATCCAGGATGGCAACCGCCTCCCGCGCCAGGTCCAGATCGCCGCTGCGCGCCGCGCCAATACCGATAGCCAGCCACAGGCCCGCGTCCTGCAGGCTGTGTTCACGGGCGATAGCCAGCAGGTGGGATGTTTCATCCCAGCGTTCCAGATCCACAAGGTAACGTGCATGGGTGTCTACATAGGGCGCCCGAATCTCCGCCGCCTTGTTGCTGGCGATAAAATCAGAACTGACCCGCTCGCGAATTCCCGCCGCCGCGGCGAGCTGGCCGGATTGCAGGTAGCCGTAGTTGGCGAACTGCAGCAGATGTCCATAGTTGTGGGAATTGAGGTCCTCAAGATTCCAGCCGTGTTCATCCACCCAGACCATGGACGCCTCAAAGGCGCGCCAGTTGGATTCCGCCGTTTCAGTCCACATGCCGTGCTGCAAATAGTAGTGAGAAGGGATATGCAGCGCCTCGGCCGCATCGGTTTCTATCGGACGCAGGTTGTTGACCGCGATGATGCCGAGATCCGTGTTTTCCGGGTCGTCTGTACTCTGTATCAGATAGCGGTTGGCGCCGGGGTGCCGGGAATTATCTGACAGCACTTCCAAAGACAGTGACGCCATCAGCGAACGGGTCTGCTCCCTGGTCAGTCCAGGTGAATTGATGCGCATCAATGAGAGTGCATACCAGGCTTTCGCTTCTGAATCCTCAGGTAAATCCCGGCTGAGAGCGGCCATCGCATTGGAATACGCCAGTTCTCGCTCCGGCTGGCTGCCGTCACCAAACAGCCACTCCACCGCCGTCAGGTACTGACGCTCCCGCGACGTCTCCGCCTTGGCAGCCCTGGCCTCGGGCGTGGCCCCCAGGCGGCCCAGTATGGCTTGCGCCCGTTCCAAGCGATGGATATTCCAGATGGTCCTGTGTTGCGCCAGGGCTTCTCCCCAGTAGGCCATGACAAAATCCGGCGCCAGTTGCTGTGCCACCTGAAAGTGTTCTTCGGCATCTTCAAACATATGCAGATGCATTGAGGTGACGCCTTCACGAAAATGCTGCTGCGCGGCACCTGTTCCGGAAGTCGGGAATTCGAGGTTCCAGTTATCCGCCCGCTGTGCCAGAGCCGGAACGAGAGGCAACGAAACTACGATAACAGCGGCAATGAATTTCTGAGCTGTTTTCAGCATGAGGACCCTTTTTTTTGATCATTGGGACGGGCTAGTATGTCAAGTGTAGGTAGATTATCAGGGAACACCACCAGGGTAAATCGAATCGGTCCTGCCGGCCGCTCCACCACTTGGTAGGGCTGAAGCCCTTCATTATCGTGGTTCTCGCGGCAGCGACTTATCTGTGAAAAGGAGATTTCCATGCCTGACAATGCGATTGACATGCTAAAGGAAGATCACAAGAAAGTGCTCGGACTTCTGGATCAATTGGTCAGAAGTAGCGACGGTGCCGTCAAGACCCGGCAGGATTTGCTGAAACAGATAGAAAACGAACTGGCGGTTCATACCAAACTGGAGGAAAAAATCTTTTATCCCGCCTTCAAGGAAACCAATGGCAAGGAGCACCGGAAAATGTACTTTGAAGCGACCGAAGAACATCGCGCGGTGGAAAAGCTGGTATTGCCTGACCTCAAGAAAACCGAACCTGGAAGCGAAAAGTTTTCCGGACGGGCGAAGGTATTGAAGGAACTCGTGGAACATCATGCGGAGGAGGAAGAAGCGGACATGTTTCCCGCCGCAAAAAAAGCCATGAAGAAGGAACAGCTTGAAGAGCTGGCTGTAAAAATGAAGGAACTGAAACAGTCACTGATGTGATCAAGCATGCCACCAGCCCAGGGAGGGCCACATGAGAGATCCCAGAACCGCCTATGAACGACCCCCCTTTCCCGGCGAATCCGAACAACCGGTTCCCGGCTACGAACACAAAATCGAACATGATGCCGATCATGGCGAGGAAAGCTACAAGGGCTACGGCCGTCTGATTGGACGCAAGGCATTGGTGACAGGGGGGGACAGCGGGATCGGTCGTGCGGTGGCGCTGGCGTTCGCAAAGGAAGGCGCGGATGTGGTGGTGGCGTACTGGCAGGAAGAAAGAGATGCCGAGCGCACACTGGAACTGGTGCAAGGGACGGGGCGCAATGCCGCGATCATAAAATGTGATCTTGCCGAGGAAAGTGAATGTCAGCGCGTGGTCGCCGAAGCGGTAACGCACCTTGGCGGACTCGATCTTCTCGTGAACAACGCAGCCTTTCAGGGAAAAAGTGTAGAAAAATTCGAGGACATCGACGGCGACCGCATCGACCGCACGATCAGGACCAATATCAATGCCCTTTTTCACGTAACCCGGGCTGCTCTTCCGCACATGCAGCCTGGCAGCTGTATTATCAACACCAGCAGCGTGCAGGGTTTTCTCCCGTCGCCGGCCATTCTGGACTACGCGGTTACCAAAGGCGCCATTGTTACCTTTACCCGAGGCCTGGCCAAGGAACTGATCGAGCGGGGTATACGGGTAAATGCCGTGGCGCCCGGCCCTGTCTGGACACCGCTTCCCCTGCAATCGTTCGGGTCGGAGAAAATAAAGAATTTCGGCTCCGGCCATCCGATTGGTCGCCCGGCGCAGCCGATTGAGATGGCAACCGCCTACGTCTACCTGGCCAGCGACGAAGCCACCTATATCAATGGTGAAATACTTAATGCCAGCGGCGGCGCGCCGTTTTGAGAGGCGGCGCACCTTGTTGATAACACACAGCGCGCCATGTCGATAAAAAAGGGTCCGGGCACACCTTGCAGGATGGCTTGGGGGGGAAATTGCACCCGGACCCTGTAAACCGGGTCAGACGTAACTGGGCTCACGGCTACCCACGCTGGCGTCATGTTCCATCATCACCTGACCATCCAGCATCCTGATTATTCTGCTACCGTACGAGGCATCTTCCGCCGAATGAGTCACCATGACGATGGTCGTTCCCTCGTCATTCAGACTCAGCAGCAATTTCATTACCTCCCGGCCATGTTCACTGTCCAGGTTGCCCGTGGGCTCATCTGCCAGAATCAGGCTGGGCTGATTGACGATGGCGCGGGCTATGGCTACTCGCTGCTGCTGACCACCGGACAGTTGCTGCGGAAAATGTTTCAGCCGGTGCGCCATCTTCATTTTGTCGATGACAGCCTCAACCTGCTCCTTGCGTGCCGCCGCGGGAGTTTTGGTATAGATCAGTGGCAATTCGACATTCTCATACACGCTGAGCTCGTCAATCAGATTGAAACTCTGGAAAATAAAGCCGATGTTGCTCTTGCGCAGTCCCGCACGGCCACGCTCACTGAATCCCGAGACTTCTTCATTATTGAAAAAATACTTCCCGGAATCGGGACTGTCGATCAGACCCAGAATGTTCAGCATTGTGGATTTGCCGCATCCGGAGGGTCCCATCATCGACACAAACTCGCCCTGTGCAATGCCGATGCTCACGCTATCCAGCGCCGTGGTTTCAACCTCGTCGGTTCGAAACACTTTCCCTAATTGTTCTGTTCGTAGCAACATTTCCTGCTCCCTTAGATGCGTGTCGGTTCTGTGCCAGACAGTGTTTTTAAAACGTCCCTGATTTAGACGGGACAATGATTGATTGGTTACAAAAAATCACCCGGTTCAATGTTACGTCTTGAGTTATTTCCGGCTCTGGTAAGCTCAAGGCAATCTCCGTGCCAATATCATATCGAGCCCGCCGCAGTGAGACTCGGGACTTATAACAGTCAATCCCGGTATGCAATTCGGCTAACAGTTGGTGAATCGGACCAACCCGATTGGAGGTGTCTGCTTGCCAAGTGGTTGCTTGCCAGTTGCTTGAAGGTGCGCGGGTTTTCAGCCAAAGCTGAAGTGAGTTGCCTGACCGGCGACTATGACCCAGGTGATGAATAGTCCATTGATGAGGCCGCCGGCGTAGACGGTGCCGGTTCGGTGAAAGTACCAGGTCGATATCAGTCCGGCCAGCGGCAGAAGCACCGCAAACTGTAAGGCGACTATCGTGAGTAGCGATTGAGCGGGAATCGCCAGTGTGCCGCCCATGAGCAGGGGTACGTACTGGTATAGCAACAACAGCGCAATGCCCAGGCCCATCACCACGGCATTTGTCAGCATGGCCCTGGGCAGGCTCACGCTCCCACGGTGACGCAACTGACCGTGCAGCACCACACCGGCAATCATGAAGAACACCGTGAATGGGACCACGTAGCCAAGAAAAATGCGGAATTGCAGGCTGCTCATCAGTTTGACCGCCACGACCCAAAAACGGAAATCCGCCGTAAACAGCAGATGATTGATTGCCAGCACGATATACAGGCCCAGCACCACTGTGACGGCGAGCAGCGCTGCCAGCCCGAATCGTTTGCCTGAGTCGTCTTCCCAACGGAGTCCGAAACTGTGCGACCCGCCCCCTGATGCCATCCGTGTCTTGCCACCCAGCGCGAAGTACCATAGCGACAACAGGACTACCGAGATCAGCGCGTTACCCAGCGCCCATACCATGAATCCGTTGGTGAGATTCTGGGATAACAGTGCACTGGTACCCAGCCGCGCCGCCAGACCCTGCAACGGAAAATAGGTCAATGCCGGCAACGCTGCGGCAATGGCCGCCGCCAGCCACCAGGATCGTCCCCCGATCCCCGCTGCCGAAGCCGGCGAACGCCTGATATTCAAGAACAGCGGCTGATCCAGCAGTAGCTGGCCGAACGCGAACAAAAACAGGAAACTGCCCACCAGGGAGAGAAACGTGCCGAGTTCCTTCCATGGCCATACCTGCGCCTCCGAGGCAAGAGGTACGGGTGCGGTAGTGGTACGCTGAACCCAGTCCAGGACACCCTCCACGCCGGACTGAGTGATGTGATTGGCCGGATGGGTCTGGGCAGGCTGGTACAGCATGCGACCGGTACCGTCTGCGATAGAACCATAGAGCTGATTGGCCGCCACGGTTTCTGCCGTGCCAAAGACGGATTTCAGCTTGTCGGTATCGACGATTCCGGCACCGGTCTGTGAGAGCCACATGCTGGCCGAGAATTCGTCATACTCCCCGTAAACCAGCCCAAAGTTGCGCGGAAATTCCTGTGTGCCTTCCGGGACCCCGAAGGTGCCTGTCGATGAACCTGAAACAACCACTGACTGATAGGCGTCAGGGGCGGCCGCAGCCGCGGCGAGCACCGTCCAGCCGCCCATTGAATGACCGGTCAACACTATTTGTTCCGTATCCACAAATTCCAGGCTGCGCAGGTACTGCAAGGCGGCAGGACCGCCAAAACCTTCCGCGAAGGCCGGCGGGTCAGAATAGCCGTGACCGCGCTGATCCAGCGCCAGAACAACATAACCGCGCCGCGCCAGTTCAATAGCATAGGCAGATTGGGTTTCACGGGAATTAATGTAGCCATGCACCGCGAGTACACCGGGCGCGGGCGTCATGTCACTGGCGTTATCGGGTACATAGAGCAATGCGCTTAACGTGGCGCCGCTGTCGGCCTCAAACCGGATATCGCGAATGTCCGTGCGGCCGGTTCCTGTCTGAACCAGCCAGGCCAACAGTCCCCCACCAAAGATCAACAGTACAGAGGCGGTGAGCTTTTTGTATCCGAGCCTGATTTTAACCATAGCGGGATATTACTCCGGCACGCCGCACTGAACAACTGTTCGATCCTCCCATTGACTCCCATTGCCCTCTTTGTCGCCCGCAGGGCGGACTCTGTGCAATCCTCTCGCGATTCTCTTGGTCTATTAGGGAATCAGTCACGCAAACCAGCAACAACAGGAACCGTGATGGCCTTACCGCACGCCATCTGCGCTTGGGCGTGTTTCACTTCACCGCGTCATGAGGAGGGATCCATGAAGGAACGCAGAGAATTTGAACCCTTTCCCGTCCCGCGACCCACAGATCGCATCGATTCGGCGCGCTGCGACATCTGGCAGCGCGCCCTGCTCTGTATTGATCTGCAAACCCTGGGATGCGTTGAAGGCTACGGCGTATTTGAAAGTCATCGCAATTCAGGCGTTTCTGAAGATTCAATCCAATACTATCTGGAACGGGTGCATCACGTCGTCATTCCGAATGTGCAGCGCTTGCAGGCTTATTTTCGCCTTCACAAGTTTGAGGTCATTCATTGCCGTATTCAATCTCTCACCGCCGATGGGCGTGACCGCAGCCTGGAACACAAGCGGCTGGGGCTGCACGCACCCCCAGGTTCGAAGCTGGCTGAATTTCTGCCGGAAGTGGCCCCTCAGAATGACGAGATTGTAGTGAACAAAACCGCGAGCGGGTTGTTTATTTCCACCAATATGGAATTTATCCTGCGCAACCTGTGTATCAGCGAGTTGTTTATCGCAGGAGTTTATACCAATGAATGCGTTGCCAGTGCCGCACGAAGCGCCAGCGATCTCGGATTCGATGTCCGTCTGATCTCCGACGGAGCCGCGGCGATAACGCCCGGTCTGCACCGGGCTACGCTGATGACAATGAAAGATCGTTATGCGAAAGTAATGACTACTGAGGAGGCCATCGCGGCACTGGATGAAACGCGCGAATCCGAACAGCGCCTATCCGGGACAGATCGGTGAAGCTAATCCCGCGCAGCCGCAGCCAGACCCCGCATGCTCTTTTTTAGAATTTGCATGACTTCATTTTCCTCGTCCGGGCCGAGCACTCCTGAACCACGTCGTTTGATCAAAGGCCCGTCAACCAGGGTCACGTGATCCAAGCTGTCGACAGGCAGGCCTTCCTCGATAATCTCGTCAGTCTGAACCACCAGTATCAAACATTCCAACCGGGGGTTCAAAAGCAGGGCAGTGGTGCGGTGGGCAAGCCCGTTTACCGGCGCCAGTATTTTTCCGCCAGCAGGAGCCAGGGTCAAATTGTGGCTGCAGAGAAAACTGTCGACCCCCTTCGCCACCCATTCTGATTGTCTCGCTCTGGCGCGCTCGAGAGCCTGTTCGCCACCAACAAAGACTTCGACTGGAATCCGGCCATCGCCGGACAACAGGTTCCGCAGGAAAAGCGGCATATACTTTTTTGTCACCGGAAAGACACCCAGCAACGGCCCGGAATTAACTTCATTTATTCGCGCACCATTGAGGTTCCAGGGCACACTGATATCATTCGAAATAATATCCACCCCCGCTACGTCAAGTCGAAACAGTTCCGCGCACTGCAACGCAATTTGGAGATTTTCAGGATGGACGGAATCCGTCATGTCCTCTCCACGCCCTCCCCATCGGGTGGACTCGATGTCCCGCAACGCGACCCACGACCCCGCTGCTGGAACGGAATCGCGGCGGTATCCGGCCTGATCCAATACCGTGCCTGCGAGATCGTCCAGGGGCAGGGACTTCGACCTTAACCAGGGCGCCCGCTTTTGTTCCCTCGCGTTTTGCTGGTGGATTAACCATTCAACGGTGTGTTCACCATCTCCCTGCACAGCAATCGGCAACCGTTTTGTGGCAAACAGTAGCCGGGCGCCTTGAACAAAAAGGCGGTGACAAATCCCCTTGACCTGCTGTTCTATCAACACGTGTCCCGCTCTTGCCCCCTCAAGGGCGACATCAAAGGCATGAAGAAGACGTTCCGCATTGCTTACCCCAATCGTAACACCCACGCCTCCCTCTCCGTCATTCGGCTTGACTACGACCGGCCAACCCAACTTTTGCGCCGCCATCAACGCCGTCTTCTTGTCCGTAGCAAGAAAGCTTTTCGGGACCGGCAAGCCTGCCATTTCCAACAAGGCGACAGTCGAGTATTTACTGTGCGAAAGTCGTGCCCCGAGAACCGAATCAGACTGAGTGATGCTTCGGTCGAGCAGTCGGCCATGCCTGCCCCAGCCCAGTTGATACGTTCCCAGTCCCAGATGCTGGAAGGGGATGTCCTGCGACAGGGCTTCCTCCAGTATTGGTAGCGTAGATCTACCGCCACACCGCGCTTTAAGCAGTGGCGGAATGACATCCTTTTCAAACCGGGTAAACAGTTGGTCTTCAGTTGCCGGCGCCCTTGGATTGACAAGCATCCAGAACCCGATTTTCAGGGCATGGTCTATGGCAAATTTGTACACCGGCGAGAAGTTGTGGACGTAAGGCAATGTGATTAACGCGGTGAAAGAGGACGATGATTCCGCGGACCGATCCAGCTTCACAACCGAACCCGGTACGAAGGCGGGGATCATCGCGAATTGCAAAAGCATGCGGACCAGTGCCAGTTTACGCCAAAGCAACTGATAAACGACGGCGTAATCATCGTCCCTGAGTTCAATTGTGGGCTCGGGACAGGGCGGCACTGTCAACTCGAGAGCCCCTTCAAGCCATTCGTCCAGAAGAGCAATATCAATTTCTCCCGCCGGGATACGCAGATCAAGCCGAAAACGCCTGGTAAGCTGCACAGCTTTCACCGCGGTTGCCTGCTCATAACAAGCTCTCTCCAATGGCTCGTACAGTCACCAGCAACTCTTCCATATGACTCGCCCGGGTCTTGTGACTGCAAATACAAACCCGAAGCACCGGCCTGCGATTTATCAGCGTGGGGGACAGCAAATAATCTCCGTCTCTCGCCAACGTTTCCACGATGTTTACGTTCAGTTCATCAATGTCTGGCAGATTGCCTTTCAACTTGACAGGGAGATAACGGAAACAACAGATGGAAAGCAGTGGCATCACCATCAATTCCATATCATCGGATGCGTCGACAAGCTCAGCGAGGTAACGAGCACAGTCGGCGTTATGTTTGACATTCCTTCCCAGTACTTCCTGTCCGAAATGCCGCCACGCCAAATAAGCGGGAATGGCACGGGCTCGCCGGGAGACTTCCGGTGACATCTCAAGGAAAGTGTGGTGCTCCGGCTCTGACACGTTATCAAACCGGGCGTAGTCAGCCTGAAACCCGAATACTTCCCGCGCTTTCGCCGGCTGCCGGTAAAGCAGCATACTGGCATCGAAGGCAAGATAGGCCCATTTGTGCAAGTCTACTGTAATACTGTCTGCTCTTTCGATTCCAGCCAGTCGGCTGCGCAAATCCGGGGATAACAGCGCCGCGCCGCCATAGGCGGCATCCACGTGCATCCACACCTGGTGTTCCGCACAGAGGTCAGCTATGTCATGCAGTGGATCAATCGCGCCGATCGCAGTGGTTCCGGCAGTCGCGATAACACAGCATAACTTTTTGGCGCTGTCTTCCGACACGGCCTGGCAACGTTCACGCAACACACGGCTGTCCATCCGATAGTCAGAATCGATCGGTACAGTTTCAATTGCGGCTTGACCCAACCCCATGACCATCGCGGCACGGGAGACGGAAAAATGCACCGACTCCGCGGCGATTATGACGGGTGTGATGCCTGACTGGATCCCCTGTTCCCGACCGGCTGCTCCCAACGCCTGGTAGACCGCAACCACCATCGCAGTCAAATTGGCCCATGACCCTCCTCCCAGAAACAAACCTTCGCTTTCCCCGGGCAAACCTGCCAGCTTGCAGAACCAGCGGATGATGGTTCTTTCAATTGTCGTGGCACCGGGCGCACTGTGATAGCCGGTGACGTTCTGATTCAGAGCCGCCACCAGTGCATGGGCAAAAGGATCTGTTGGCAAGCCCGGTCCTGCGACATAAGCATGCATACCAGGATGCGTATTTTTTCGATAATAAGTGCCGGCTGTCGCTGCAAGTTCAGCGGCGACATGATCCAGGTCGATGCCTTGCTGCGGAAACAATGCCGGCAAATACTCCTGTATCGCCTCAGCCTGTGTGCTGTGCAACACCGGAGACCGGCCGCCGGACCTGAGCAGGTCCTGAACCAGCTTTTCGAGACGGCCACTCTCCACGATAGCGGGTATTTCGTATCCCGGTTCCAGTTCAGGTACCACCATCTGTCTCACCCTTCATGGAACTACGCGGCCGGCGGCGGATTGACCAACTCGTTAAAATGAAACTTGTCTGTGCCGTTCAGAAGAATGGCGCGATCACCCGGATCCAGAATTCTGACCAGCGGCGGAATATACCGCATTGCCAGGCCAAGGCGCATTGAGTCGGTTGTGTTGGTACCAGAGCGATGTAATACACGTTCGTTGAACAGAAAAAACTGTCCGGCCTTGAGTTCCATTGAGACTCTGTTGCCGTCGTCGAATGTGTCCGGATCTGACATCTGCGCAAAACCATCCATCACGTCGGGCGAGGAAGGAATCAAGGGGTATAACTTGCGATGCGACCCGGGTAGCACCTCGATGCAGCCATTCTCCGGAGTCGTATCGTGTATCGCCAGCCAGCAGGAGGTCACCAGCATCGGTTCAATTTCCCATCCATCGAAATCCTGATGCCAGGGAATCGATTTTTCCCCCGCGGGCTTTGGAAAAAACATGGTTCTCCACAGCAGCAGGTCCTCTCCGAGAATTCCGCTCACTCGGCGCGTGATTGCAGCGGCGTTTGCAAGATCAAACAAGAATCGGTTCTGATGATGACGGCCAAATCCTCCCCGCATATAGGGATTGAGGGCACTGATCATCCCGGGAAGCCCGGACGTCCTGTTTTCCGGGTCGAGCAGCCCGACAATGGCAGGACGCAACGCAGCCATCTCACCGGGAGAGCACAGGGTATAGGGCCCGAGAAAACCGTTAAGGTGAAACCGTTCCAGTTCACCGGCTGACAGAAACGGGGCGTTCTCCATGGCGGATCGATCCGTATTGCCGGACCGGCGAGTCACTATATATTCAGGGCGATCTTCACTCAAAATCGAATTCCAGACCTGTTCCTGCGGTGAGCGTCTCATACAAGCGATCGAAAGCTTCACTCTGCGCCACGGTGAATTGCTCTTTCCAGGAGCCGATCGTCCCTTTGCGAAAAAATCCCTCCAGTTCAGCTATTTGCTTGTGATTGCTGAATTCCTTGGTTTTCATGCTTTCAAAGGTGGTGAATTTCCTGATTGTGTCAAGGACTTCTGTCGACACTTCATAGCCAAGAAATTCAAGCATGCGCGCCAACTGTCCGTCGAAATCCCGTTTCAGGTCCTCGTACCGCAGGAAAAGCAGGTTTTCCGCGTCACGATGTTGCCACCAGCTCAGCACATGATCGAACCAGCTTCCCCGCTGCACCTGGCCGCGGGTGAACAAGTCGAGCCAATGCTCCCAGGAGCCCGAATAATTTCCGGACCATGCCTTGCCGCTTTCAAAGTGAAAATAGGAAACGCAAACATCCTTGGGGTTTCTGGCGATGTAAATATATTTACACGGACTTTTTGCCGGATCACCACCCAGGGCCATACTGTACGGCATATGGCTTTTGAAGATTCGGGGGGACGGCAACGCATCCACCTCTTCGCGGCTGCGAGGATAAGGCCATGAACTCTCCATCCAGTGAAGGCAGCTTCTGAGAGTTCTGTCTTCGGGCAGTTCACCCTTGTTGATAATCAGATAAAGCACATTGGCAAGCCAGGTGGACCCTGATTTTGGAAACGAGCAATAACACACATCGCCGGGACGAGTTGTGATGGTTCGTGAAACAGCATACCTGTCGGGAGTAACATAAGGAGGCAGAACAACGCCATCGATGATCCGGTATCGATATCCACATTCGCCAACCATGAGCCCTTGCTGCGACTCCGAATGCAAATCTTCGTCGTATTTGCCAACTTTGCTTATCTTGTTCAGTAATGTCTGGTCATTCATGGTCAAATACTCATCGCCCGGGACGGCAGACGCCCTGATACTTCCAGATAACGGTCATCCACCGTTCGTGCTGTCAGTGAAGTCAACCCGGCATTCTCCAGTTGGCCTACCACTTCTTCGACTTCAAATGCCGCAAGCAGGGAGTTGTAATAATCGTCGCGCAGTATACCTGAGGCCTGCCTCGCGTAGTTATCGACAATTTCGCGGGCGCGCCGAGAACTTTCAGGACGGCGAAGGTCCGCCACCAGAACCGCCGCGCCGGGCGCGCCAATATCCATGAGGGATCGCCACAACACCTGAGGGTCATGCAAGTGGTGCAACAGACTGTTGCTGACAACGGCCACCGCCCCTCGCCCCGCCAAAAGTCGGTCCGGCAGGGTCACTTGCAAAAACTGCATCCGCCCCTCGCTTCCAGATACCTGCTCCGCTCTGTTACGGGCTATTTCAAGCATGTTCGGAGCACCTTCAATACCCGTAATCAGACACTCGGGATAGGCTGTGGACATGCGCAAGGTGATATTCCCGGGTCCGCAGCCCAGATCAATGATTTCGCCATGAAGGCTTTTGCCAAAAAGTTCCACAAACCTCGCCACGAAACGGTTATCGGAATCCGCGAAATCGGCGTCGGCGTACGCGGAAGCCTGTTCCGGCGCCAGCATCAACTCGGGTTCAACTACTCTTCGCATGAAGGCGTTGCTTTTTGTTTACTGCCTCGCATCGCGGCAAGGTTCAGTGTGCGTTCCCGAAAAGCGTCAAGGCTCTGAAGCCCGCTTCGTTGTGAGGTGTTTTTCTCGGTTCTCATGGCCAGGCTGGGGCCGTCCCCGACAAATTGCTCGCAGACGTAGGCATGTGATTGGTAAGCGCGATCCAGAGCCGCCATCCAGGATTGATGGTCCTCTATCAGATCATCGTCCAATACCACGATTTGCCTTTTCAATGCTTTCAACTCGTCGATCATGGCACGGTGATCTATCGACCACAGGCCTGAAAAACCCGCGGGAACAGAAGGCGGTGTCATCGATTCACGAACAGCATCATAACAGCTTGCCGGCATCCGTCCTGTCAGACGCATCGCTGCCGCGGAGGCGTCGAGCAGCCGGGTCGCTCGTTTAAATGCCGCACGGGAGGCGGAAATATTGCCCTGCCTCAGCCTTGCCAGCAACTGCCTCTGATTGATTACAATCCCCTGAATCAACACAAAAAATGCGTGATGACCCGTTTGCCAACGACGCATGGCCTCCTCAGTTTTCACACAAAGTCTCCAAAAGCGCCTTCAGACCATCCAGCAGCCTGTCGGAAATCTCGCTTGCCTGTAATTTTGAATCACTGAATTCCAGGGTCAATTCGCTAACCACTTGAGCGATTGCTGCAAGAAGTAGGTCCGTTGAACCTTCGTGGCGCGCGACATTAAAGTATTCATCGTAGACTTGTTGTTTATGGCTCAGTTCCAGTTCGGACGTAACGGCGGGTGCATCGAATTGACTCAAGGCCTGTGACCAGCCTTGCAATGACAAAGGGTCCTGCTCTATCGCAGACAACAGTGCGATGGCCGCTTGCTTTACCGGTCGATTGGTTGATCCGGGCATGGCGGGGACGTGAAGCCGATTCGGCACCGGCAGGGTCAGCCTGGGGCCCAACGGCTCTCGCGCGGCGGGGTTTTTCTCTGTTTCCATTGGTGTCACATATAAATTGTCGGCGCGAACAGCCGCGCCTTGATTCACGCAGACGATACGTGAAAAAGCGGCAATAATACTACAGACCACAGGTGAATCGTAGTCTTCAAGCGTGCAATTCACGGGATTGCTGCTTCCGGGCCGGGGTCGGGGTCGACTTAGTCGCTGCGGGCTCCGGATGCGATCAGAAACCCGGCCACGGACTCGTAGCCGAGTGCTGTCGCGGCGTCCAGCGCGGTCTGGCCGGCAGCGTTTTCCAGGTCAAGTTCCACCCCGCCTGCAACGGCGATTCCGACAGCCGCGTGAACGAGCGACTCCATATCCTCACCTGACCGGCCTGCGCGGCGCTCGGCACTGCCCCAACTGTTGCGCAGTCGCCGGTTACCCATTCTCACTGCGGCCATCAGAATCGATATTTCCCCTTCATCCACTACGACCGGTTCGAGGTCGCGCAGCGCGGGATAGTTTACCTTTTTTACAAAGCTGATATCGGCGCCATGATCCACAAGCGCCTGCATGATGACCGGCTCACTGAATCGGGCGGCGAGCCACAACGGCGTCGCGCCGGCAAGCGCGTCATGAAAATGATAATCGTCCGACTGGCGCCGGGCGGGTGTGGCGCGCTCGAGCACGGCATCGGGATTCGCGCCATGGACCAGCAACACGTTCACCGCCTTGGGGTTGCCGCGCAGAATCGCATCATGCAGCGCGGTGTGACCACTGGCCGCGCTATCGGGATCGGCGCCACTGTTCAAAAGGAAATCCAGCAGCGCGACATTGCCACTATGCACCGCCATGATGACGGGGCTGGTTCCGAAAGCTGACACGGCGTTGACATCACTGCCCGCCTCGACCAGCAACCGCGCCGAGTCCAGGTCACCGGCGCGAGCCGCAAACAACAACGCTGAGTTACCGCCTTCCTCTACCCAGTGCTTGTAGGCAGGATGACTGTCCTGTTCCTTCTCGCTTTTCACATACTGCCTGCGCGTTTCGGTACTGGCCTCGAAATCAGCACCATGATCGAGTAGTGCTTCAACAACATCGGCGTGTCCCTGTCCCGCCGCCCACATCAGGGCGGTTTGCCCCCGGGTTACACTGCCGTCGGGGTTCGCACCGGCGGCGAGCAACTGACGCACCACCCTGGCGTTTCCGGTTCTGGCCGCGGTCATGACCACCGTCTCACCGGAGACCAGTGTCTCGTTGGGATCCGCACCTGACTCAAGCAGCGTTTCCACCATGACGGCGCTGCCGTTCTGCGCCGCCAGCCACAGAGGCGTCACACCCAGGTCGGTTATCGCATTCACATTCGCCCCGGCATCGAGCAACAGATCAGCGGCGTCGAGACTGTCGTGATAAGCAGCCCAGTGCAACGCCGAGGTGCCGTCCGCGTAGACCTCGTTCACGTCAGCGCCTTCATCCAGCCGTGTTCGCAACGCCTGCAAATCGGACTCTTTAGCCGCAGCCACCACAGTTGGCATACCCTGACCCGCCGCCGCGGTGACAGTCACGGCGACAGCCAGTAACAGAAAATTGCGCCACAGAGTCTTCATAATACCGGCTTTCCTGATACGCAGATCATTGAATGCACGCGCCTAAGCCGGAGATACATCAATCGGAAGCCTTCCGGTGCTGCCACCAATCCGGTCAACCGGCAGATTGAATTTTTCCATCAGCGTGACCAACAGGTTCGCCATGGTCGGCTCGTTCTTATACTGCAAATGTTCACCCCCTCGCAGCCATCCGGCGCCACCACCGAGCAACAGTACCGGAAGATTGTCGCCGGAGTGGATTGTGCTGTTGGAAAGTCCGGCGCCGTACAGAATTGTCATGTTATCAAGCAATGAACCGTCTCCGTCCGGAGTCGCGTCCAGCTTCCGCAGGTAGTTGGCGAACAACTGTGCATGGTAGGTGTTGATTCTGGACATTTTTTCCACCAGTTGTGGGTTGTTGTTATGGTGTGACAATGGATGATGCGCATCCGGCACTCCAATTTGCGGGTAGGGCCTGGCACTTTGTTCCTTGCTGAGCATAAAAGTGATAACCCGGGTAAGATCTGTTTGCATCGCCAGTACCTGCAGATCCTGCATCAGTTCCAGGTGGTCCTCGAATACCGGTGGCACACCCGCCGGCTGGTCGATTGCCGGCAGGTTCAGATCGATCTGTTCTTCGGCTTTCTGTATCCTGCGTTCAATATTACGGATCGATTCGGTATAGCTGCTCACAAGATGCCTGTCTTCCGCCCCGAGCTTCATCTGCAAGCCTGACAATTTTTCCAGAACCGCATCGAGAATACTGGTCTGCTGCCTGAGCCGCGCTTCCCGCGCGTCGCGCGCCGTGCTGCCACTGTCGCCGAACAGTCGCTCAAACACCGCCCGCGGATTATGCTCCATCGGCAAGGGTTCCGTCGGGCCGCGCCACGACAGCGTATGGGTATAGACACAGCTGAGATTGACAGTGCAGGCGCCGGCGTGAGCGGGAGCATCCATGGAAAGCTCGAGCGAGGACAGTTGGGTTTGCCTGCCTAGTTCCCGGGCCAGCAACTGGTCAACCGAAACATCCGCCAGTATCTCAACTTCGTTGCGTCCGCCGCGTGTCACGCCGGTCAGAAATGAACCACCCGCCCCGGCATGGGCGATATTCCAGTTCGCCTTCAACCCGGAAAGCACCAGCATCTGTTCCCGGAAGTCAGCGAGCGGTTGCAGGATAGGGGTGAGTTCAAAATTTCTCCCGACAGTGGCCGGTGTCCAGTAGTCCATGGCCATGCCATTGGGCACATAAAAGGTCTGGAATCGGTGAATTGGCACTGCGGCCGGACCCTGGGCAAACGCCGGAGTCATCGCGTTCAGAAACGGCAATGCCAGGGCCGCTCCGGCGCCCCGCAGTACAGTCCGCCGGGAAATCGCCTTGCCGGTACCAATATTGACCGTGGGGTTGCCGGTACCGATATTGACCGTGGGGTTGCTGTTTTTCATTGAGTTGTTACCTCGCGGGG
This sequence comes from Pseudohongiellaceae bacterium, assembly GCA_040879025.1. GTDB lineage: Bacteria > Pseudomonadota > Gammaproteobacteria > Pseudomonadales > Pseudohongiellaceae > JBBDLF01. The sequence continues at coordinate 66,250 of JBBDLF010000040.1, read as the reverse complement.
CATGCTCATCAGAAAGGGAGGGCTTTGTACAATTCCCAAAATCAGGGAAGACCAAGTGTAGTTATCGGCCGCCGCGTCGCGAACAATTTGGCGAATCGCCGGCTGGTCAAAATAGTCGACGCGCCGCCCGAGCGCATAGGCCATCAGTTTTTCCGTCAATGTATGGGCGAAACGGTCGGGTCGCTCAAGCATCCAGTCGCGCAGATCCGCGAAGCCACCAAACGTGACATCCCCCGGATAAGTTCCATCAGGATCCACCGGATTTCCCACTTCATCGTAATGACGCCACGCGCCGATCACATCAAAATTTTCCAGCGCAAAACCCAGCGGATCAATCACGTTGTGACAGGAGGCGCAGACGGGATCCTCCCTGTGCCGTGTGAGTCGCTCGCGAATCGACGTGGGCACTTCACCCGCTTCCGCATCCGGGAGAATGGGCACGTTGGCGGGAGGCGGCGGTGGCGGAGTGCCCAGCATATTATCCAGCAACCATTTGCCACGTAACACCGGTGAGGTGCGTCCCGGATAGGACGTCACGGTGAGCAACGCGCCGTTGGCCAGCAGCCCACCCCGTTGTGACGTATCCGGCAAAGCAGCCTTGCGGAAACGGCTGCCGTAGATTCCGGGAATGCCGTAGTGCCGCGCGAGACGCTCATTCAAATAAGTGTAATCAGCGCTCAACAATTCCAGAATGCTTGTATCAGAACGCAGTGTACCACCGATGAACAGCTCCGTTTCGTGACGGAAGGACTCCATAAGGCTCAGGTCATATTCCGGAAAGACCACTGTATTTATCTGCACTTCATCCAGGCGCCTCAAGTTCAGCCACTGCGCGGCAAAATCTTCGACCAGCGTGGTGACGCCACGCGGATCGGCCAGCATGCGACGCGCCTGCTGCGTCAATATCTCCTCGTCCGACAGCCTGCCCTGTTCCGCCAGTTCCAGCAGTGTCTCGTCTGGTGCGGTACTCCACAGAAAGAAGGAAAGACGCGACGCCAGTTCACTGTCACTCAAGCGAAACGGTTGTCCTTGCTCGGCCTGCGGCGGGTCATGATAGGTACGGATCAGAAAGTCGGGGTCGCTGAGCATGAATTCCAGCGCCAACTGAACCCCGGCGTCGAAACTTCCACCCTGCTCCCGTCCGCGGTCGTAAAAGCTCAACAACAGGGTCAGATCGTCATCAGTCACCGCCCGCCGGTAAGCGTTTCGCGCCATCCGGGACAGGATCTCAGTGACACAGGCCATTTCCTCGGCGCCCTGCTCGGGATGACAGGTAAAAATGTTTCGGCGGCTGGGCGTATCCCTGGCAATACCGGTTGAGGAGTCGGGCGGGGAACCGGTTGAAAAGTAAGGCCCGCCCACTTCCACCAGATACACTTTCTGGTTATCCATGTAGGCTTCGTCGTTCGCATAAAGCCTTCCTTGCTGAACCGGCTGGGGAATCCCTTCCGGCTCCCATTGCTGTCTCACATACGACACCGCCAGGGTCCCGGGTCCCGCCTTCACCGGTACGCGAACTTCGAGTCCTGCTTCGGCGTGCGTCAGCATGTATTCTTCCCAGTCGATACTGCCCGGCTCACCGGTGCCACTGAAACTCAGCGGCGCCGGTGTCCCAGGCGCTTCGCCGCCGATGGTAAATCGCTTCAGCAGGCGGCCGTCCAGGCGTATCTCGAGTTGCTGCGGCCAGCCCAGCCCTTTTATATAATCCTGGTAATTTCGTTCCAGATGCACGCGGATCAGATAGTCTCCGTCCACCGGGAAATGGTGGGACACCCCGATGCCACCGCGGGAACCGAACGGCACTTCTTCATTTTGGCGCCAGTCCTGCGCCACATGCAGTGGAATTTCATAGCCGGTTATGGTGGGACCGACGGGAGGCAGCCCGGTGGCCAGCCGCGTCACCTGTCTGGCCACAGACATATAACGTTCCATATGCGCGGTGGTAAACGGCAGCGATTCAGCCATGTTGTCAAAACTGCCGTCGGCCGTCGGATCACCGGGCAACAGCGACATCACATCAACATCAAGCCCCAACAGATCGTTGACGGCATTGTTGTATTCGTAGCGATTCATGCGGTGAACCGGCGTCACCCTGCCGGGATTTGGTTTGGCGTCCCAGGCGCGGTCGAGTTCGGCTTCCAGCCACCCGGTCATCAGTTCATACGTGGCGAACTCCGGTCGCGGCAAACCGGCAGGCGGCATCATATGGGCCCGCAATTTTTTGACCACAAGTTCCAGCGATTCCATGTGATTGCCGGGATCGGCAAAGTCCATGGACTGAAGCGACAAGCCGGCGGTGGGCAGTGCGTCGCTATGACAGACAAGGCAATAGGTATTGACAACCTCCCGCATATCCGCGGCCGTAAACGTTTCCTCATCCACCGACGCCGCCATCACCTGCCGTGACGCGGCAAGCGTGCCAACAAAAACAGCAACAAGGACAACAGTGGCAATAGTGAGCGGAAACAAAGCGGTTGAACGCATCGGCGTCGCCTGTGTTTTTCTTCTGATCTATTCATCAGAGCCTACCTTACGGCCTGTGTCAGTGCAATGGAATACCTCCCGCAGCGCACAGTTTAACGGGCCTGAACCGCTACTGGCCCGAGTGCAGAATCCGCACCAGCGCATGGGTATGCTCAGCCGCTTCGATACCCAGCGTGGTCAGATAACCCCCATCTTCCCGGGTAATCAGTTTCATCTCAAACAACCGTTTGGCGGCTGCGATTTTTTCAGGTGCTGCGTCCTGATGAACCTTCAGTCCTTCCAGTGCGCTGTCGAGACTGAACAAACTCAACAGTTCCAGGTCCTGGAGGAACTCATTACTCAATCGCATCGTGCTATTCTCCTGAACGGGCCGGAGGCCGGGTTAAAAGGCCGGGTAATCCGCATTGTTTCCCACTGCTTTTCGCAAGCATCATAAAGCTTTTCCCGGGACACTGCCCAGTGTTGTATACCGTGCTCCCGGAGCGGTAAGATACACCAGATTCCGACGAGGACATGGGCCGATGAGAGTATCCCTGTTACATCAACTCAGTAAGGTCTCCTGTCTGGTGCTTGCCATGAGTTCTTCCTCAATCTTCTTCCCCACCGCGACCGCCGACGAACTGGATGAGGTCAAGGCAAAATTCATCGGCGACTGGGATCTGGTGAGCTACGTCACGTTCCCGGCACAAGGTGGTGCAACCAACATGCACTACATCGGACGTCTGTCCTACGACGAATTCGGCAATATGTCCGGGCTCGGCATGCCCACCGACCTCCCGGGACGCGCTGCCCGCTCATCCGAGCGAATGACAGCGGGCTTCGCCTATTGGGGGACCGTCAGTTATGATCTGGAAAAGCAGATTGTCATCCACCACGTAGAAGGCTCACCCACCGCCCCTCAATGGGTAGACGGAGACAATATCCGTCACTTCGAATTCGAAGACGAATTGCTGAAATTGTCTCTCAGGAACGCCACCGGCCGCACTACAGCAACCCTGACCTGGCGCAGGATCGAGTAGTAACTGCGCCCATCAACAGCCTTGATCCGCCGGCTTACGGTCAATCTGTGGTAGTGTCTCAGTTTGAAATTTAGGAAAGGGAGGCTTGCCGCTGCTTATCTTTCTTCTTCTTTAGGCAGCTCTGATAGAATTTCTTTTTTGAGACGCTGGCTTGGGACGCCATACTCTCAATCAACATCTGACTAAAGGGGGCTTTCGGTTCGTCCACGGTAACCTTGTAAAGAACACCATTTACGACTTTCTTCCAGTGCTCATGGGAGGTTCCTTTCTTCTTTTTGTTGCTCAAAGCCCATCGACTTTAGCCCCCTCACTACATCCCTGTAAGTGAGAGGTGGGTGTTTGGAACTCATCCTGTCTTAGCGGGGACCATGGGCATCGGCATCCTGAATGCGCGATTTACATGATGATTGAAATGAGTCAAAGCTCTAAGGAAATTATATTTAACTCTGTATTTCAGCGGGGCGCGACGGGGTATTAGCACCTCTGCATACTTCCTATCTTCCCCAACCAACGCACCATATAGGTAATCCGAAATTTGGGCCTCAAGCTTTTCTCTGGCTTCCTCAAAACTGTCTGCCTGAGCTGCAAGATTCAGGTCAATACAAATCGCCTGCCATTGACCGCCTTTGGACTCGGCGTAACACCGAAGTACCAAGTCTTGTAGTTTCATTGCTGTGCTCCCGATATAAACCCCAACATCTTGTGTTACATTGCGTAACACATAGGGTTAGTGTCTGACGAAGTATATACTTAAGTATAACCTAGACAATACCCAGCGCCTCGCATACTAGTCATTTGTCGCATTCCGTATTGATTCGGGTCAATTGTCAGTTACATATACGACCGCCATCGCCAGAACTTTTGCGCTATGCGCTAACGGATTCAGCAGGAATCTCGAAAACCACATTCACATGCTCAGCCTCTACGTTGCCCACCACCATTTTTGCCGGTCCCTGCAAAGCGCGAACCATACAAGAAAATAATCCAAGCTAAGACACTACGCAATCTATCCGCGAGTAGACATTTGCCAAAGAGGCGATTAGATTCACGTCAGGATAACCAGAAGAAGAGTCCACTCATGATTCGTTCAGCCTCCCTGATCACCCTTGCCGGCACCCTCGTATTGACCGGTTCCGCTACTGCCCAGTCGGGCGGGAGCGACCGCGACCTGTTGAGAGATTACTCACCGGTTACCGACCAACTGCTTCGTGACCCACCGCCCGAAGACTGGTTGATGTGGCGGCGCAGCTATGATGTCAGCGGGCACAGCCCGCTGGAGCAGATCAATCGCGGCAATGTCGGCGACCTGGGGCTGGCGTTCAGTGTTCCACTGGGTGAGGGCGGCAACATGACCACACCCCTGGTGCATGACGGCATCCTGTTCATTGCCGATACGGGCAATGTGTTACGGGCGCTGAATGCCCGCAACGGGGATGAATTATGGCGTTACGAGCACGAATCCGAGAATTTTGATGGCCGCCGCATTGGCATCGCCCTGTACGGTGACAAGGTCATCGTTCCCCACAACGACATGGATCTGGTGGCGCTCAATGTCCGTACCGGCGAAGTGGAATGGGAGCAGGCGATCACGACGCCATTCACCGAGAATGCCGGCGGCTATTTTTCCCTCCGTGGCGCCCCCATGGTGGCCAATGGCATGGTGGTCCAGGGGGTGGGAGCGACGGTGATTCCACAAGGCGGGTTCATCCTCGGGCTGGATCTGGAAACAGGCGAGGAACAATGGCGCTTTCACACCGTCGCCCGCCCCGAGGGTCCCGGTGGCCACACCTGGAACAACCTGCCCCTGGAGCAACGCAGCGGCGGCTCCGTGTGGATACCCGGCAGCTATGACCCGGCCCTGGATCTGGTGTTTTTCGGCACGGCTCCTACCTACGACACCGCGCCCTTGATGGAAGACCTGGGTATCGAGGGAGTATCCAACGCCGCGTTGTACACCAACTCCACCCTGGCGCTGCGTCCCCGCACCGGCGAACTGGTCTGGCATTTTCAGCACATGCCCAATGATCAGTGGGACCTGGACTGGGTTTATGAGCGACATCTGGCGGAACTGGAAATCAACGGTGAACCGCGCAAGGTGGTGTTCACCGCCGGCAAGATGGCTCTGTATGACGTGCTGGACGCGGCAACCGGTGCCTATATCGATTCGGTGGACACGGGCATCCAGAACATGATCAGCCACGTTGATCCCGCGACCGGCGACAAGACCCTGCATCCCAACGCCATTCCCAATGCCGAGACGGGCCACTTCCTGTGCCCTTATCTGCTGGGAGGGCGCAACTGGCAGGCCGCATCCTATGACGTCAACGACAAAATGGTATACCTGCCCCTTTCTGAGGTCTGCATGATGGGAGGACCTACCGGCGGAGACAGCCTGTTGTCGTCCGGCGTCAATGTCAGCGCCGAGCCGCGGCCCGACAACGATGGTAAATTCGGCCGCCTGCAGGCGATCAATATGGAGACCACGGAACTGGCGTGGACTCATCGCGAAATTCCGCCACCTTCCACCCCCCTGCTGTCCACAGAGGGCGGGCTGATATTTTCCGGCTTTCTGGATCAATCATTCAAGGCTGTCGATTCCGCATCGGGCGAAGTGCTCTGGCAGGCATCACTCGACCATATCCCGTCTTCGTTTCCCATCACGTACGCCGTCGATGGCAAACAGTACGTGGCGATCGTGCGCGGTCAACCAAGCCGCTTTGTGGGCAGCCTCTACGGAATCATCTCCGGCTTTCTGGGCGACAACAATACGCTGGGGACCCCTTCGGCCAGCCCGGCCTTGATGGTGTTTGCGGTCGATTGACGCGGTGGGATCTGTGACGGTCGCCATAAACGACTTGATTCAACTGGTGCCCGAACGCCAACACTCTGCAACGCCTCGCCTTCAGTTTGACAAGCTACCACCTATAATATAAGTTTATAATTATATAAATTTATACTTATATAAGCTCAACCTTTAAACGTATTTCTCACAACCACCGTCAGTGCAACAGCAAACGGAGATGAACAGCATGCACACAGATTTCACAGCTTATCTCGGTGCCGTCACAAGAACGGTAGCAGAGCTCGAACGTGAGGGGAAACCCGCACGCAAGGTTACATTGGAGCGAATGTACGACACCACTCCCGATGACCTTTGGGATGCCGTTACCAACCCGGAGCGGTTGCCGCGCTGGTTTCTTGCCGTCAGCGGCGACTTGAGGCCCGGCGGACACTATCAGCTCAAGGGAAACGCGGGTGGCACGATCACGGAGTGCGTACCGCCGCGCTTGCTATCGGCCACCTGGGAGCACGGTGGCGGCGTGAGCTGGATTGAAGTACGCGTCGCCGCAGCAGGCGAATCACAGTCTCGCTTGACACTCTCCCACATCTGCCCGGTCGACGATCACTGGAAAAAATACGGGCCCGGGGCGGTCGGTGTTGGCTGGGACCTGGCCCTGCTTGGTCTGGTGCTTTATCTTCTGGACGGCGCCGATCCACTCGATGAAGAGGCATTCTCCGCTTCAACCGAAGGAAAGACGTACATCATCAGCGCCAGCGAGGACTGGCAGCGGGCCGCGGTCGCCTCCGGCGACGATGCAGCGCAAGCGGAGGTGGCCGCGAAGCGAACCACGGCATTCTACACCCGCGCCCCAGTCGAGGATGCTTGATGCACGCCTTCGATGTGCTCGGCGATCCGGTGCGCCGTCGTATTCTGGAACTGCTCGCGCAAAGCGAGCACCGCTCCGGCGATATCGTCACGGTGATCCACCATGAGTTCGGCATCAGCCAAGCCGCGGTTTCCCAACATCTCAAGGTACTGAGGGAAAGTGGTTTTGCCAGCGTGCGGGTCTACGGACAGCGTCGAATCTATGCAGTTGAGACCGAGCCCATGCAAGAGATCGACGCATGGCTAGACCGTTTCCGCCGGTTTTGGGAACCCAAGCTGAGTGCGCTTGAAACGGAGATTGTCAGGGGCAAGAAAAAGCGCCGAAACTGATACACCACAATTGTTCGACAGCCTCAAGCAAGTGCATGAATGGGCTACTTAAGTCGGCCATGGTAGCCTGAGTCTACTTTTGACTGCCGTGTAAAATGGGAGGATTACACCCCCCTGCCCCGGTGCCTCCGTGCCGGAACACCGCGCTCGTTAAAGGGTTCGTGTGCTGTCCGATCCATCATGGGGGGCGGGCGGCTTTTTACATCCTCCAGCCTTCTCGGGTAATGAGCTCGACCAGCGAAATACAGTCTATCCCTTCTGCGTTGCAGACGTCAGGCATCCTTGGCTTGTCAATTTTACCGGAGGCCCCTTCTTCGGTGATGACGATAAGCATGGGGTCATAGAGAGATGCCAAGGCAACAACAAACGGATCAGCCATTGATCGGTTTTTCCTGGTATCAACTAGTCGGGGATACGTGCCAAGAATTTCTGTCACTCTTTCCTGAATAGCGTCGTCCAGATCCCGGAACATTGGATCGCGACCGTTGGCCCACTCGACAAGTTCATCGTTCTTCTTTCTCAGTTCCTCCAAGACTTCCACAGAGGAGGTCAGGCGGTTTGCATCGATCAGGTCATCCACATTCGACCAAAATGATGGGAAGTTCCATTCTGGATAGGCGCGGACCCAAGCATGAATAAGCGCGCTGGTATCAATGCAGTACCGGTCTCCAGTGCTCATGATATTGTTGGTCTCATGAGCGCTTTTTCGACGTTGGAAATATGCCGTGTCTTTAGGTTCAAGTAGCTGGACGCTTCACTTAGCGTAATCTTCTGGTCACGATAGGGCTCGATCACCATGCGGACAAAATTCCTGCCAAGCAGGCTCATTGCCTCATTTGTCATATTCTTGCCTCCAAATTCCTTCTTGGAATCTTCGGCTTTCTTCCTTATAAGGTAGTCCGCATATTCTTCTGCGTATTGTTCCTCCTTGAATTGATAGAAACCCCGTGAAGTTAGCTGTAGCGTCAGCAACCGGCGGACAATAGAAACCTTGCTCATATTGAACGCATGAGCCAATTCAGAAATCTCAATGTCCGACCACGTTTCAGTAGCGCGATCATGGTCTTTGACGATATCAGCGCCCATGAACATTTTGGCCGGTATCAGGGCAGCGGCTGCCACGGCATTGCACCAGACTTCTATTTGTTGCGCTTCTGCCGATCGTTCGACGTCGATATAGAATTCCGAGATTCCACTTGCCGCCATAAGCAGATGCGCAAACTCATGCAGCAGTGAAAACGTCCTGCGTGACAGCACATCTTTTCGGTTTACGGCAATGGTAGGCAGCTGCATTTCGGAGAGAGCAAATCCTGAGGCTTCACCTGTCGGGACATTATCCATCTGGAAGACAAGGACACCCAGCAACTCAATATGCGCCCTCCAAGCATTGAATGCTTCCCGGTTGCTCCGCCAGCTGTACTGGTCGGCTTCCGTGACCCGAAGCAACGACCGTACACGCGCCCCCACTTCTTCAGGATCATCATTTAAACTAGCGGACAGAGGGATTTGAGGAATGTCTTCGCCCATCTCAGCGAGTAGGTCTAAAGCGATTTCGCGCCTTTCCTGAGCCGCACGAATTTGCAGATGCAACGCAGGAGAAACCCTCTGGCTATCTGTCTCTGGTAGCCTTCTGAAATCTGAAATTACTTGGAAATCCGTGGGGCGTTCTTGAAGATAGAATACTGCCAGTGGCCTTTTATACTTCTTTGCCAATAGCCTGAGCTGATTGATAGTCGGCTTAGCATTACCACTTTCCCAGTCTCGCACTTTTGATAAGGCAGACGACCGCTCGACCTCATCAAGATTGAATCCTGCACTTTCGCGTGCCCATACTAATATCTCACGCTTGACCAGTGCCTTGACTGACTTCTTTGGCATAATCCGAACCGGTTAATTAGAGATATAGATAGTATCGTTATGGCATTGCGTTTCTGAATTGCCGCCCTCGTCACCATCCAGTATAGCTGCAGTGTAACTGTGAAGCGGATGCAGGGAGAAACCCAAAACATCACCAGCAACTTGGCGGAAAGCTTGGATCGCTGCTATTTATTAGCTCCTATTTATATTTGGCAAAGTAAATACTTCGATAGAAATTCTTTAACCCATTGATTTTATTGGTGCCCGAAGCCGGAATCGAACCGGCACGACCTAAACGGTCCCAAGATTTTAAGTCTTGTGTGTCTACCAATTTCACCATTCGGGCGCATTTTTTTGCTTGCTACTTATTTGCTACCTTTCTCCAATGCCTGTATATAACTTATTGTTTTTATTTATTTTTATTTTTATCCTCGCGGATTTTAAGTCCCTTGCGTCTACCAATTTCGCCACCCGGGCTTTGGGTTGAAGGGGTGACTGATGCTGTTCCCGGGTGGGTTGTCAGGAGGGTGGGACCCGGGATGATCATGCGGTAAATGGAGGCTGGGGTCGGAATCGAACCGGCGTACGCGGAGTTGCAGTCCGCTGCATGACCACTCTGCCACCCAGCCATTTATGGTTGTTATGACCGCACAATAGCACTTCAATCGTGTGGTCGCCCGGGATTGCGGTTCCGGGTTGAGTTTGCCAAAACCTGACGGTCCAGGCCGTTTGTCGACTGACCTGCTCCCGTTGATTCAGTGGAGGTTCTTCCCGGAACGTCTCCCGGGTTGACGGGTCTGAAATTTGGAGCGGGAAACGAGACTCGAACTCGCGACCCCGACCTTGGCAAGGTCGTGCTCTACCAACTGAGCTATTCCCGCATAAACTTTCATCTGTTTCAGACACCCTTTTCATACACCGTTTCTGTCCACGGTCTCACTACACCACAGGGGGTGTTGTGTCATTCCGGCGGTGCGCTGAAAAGTGCGACCATTCTAATGCCTAAGCCTTTGAAGTCAAGCGATAAAACAGTTACAACCCACGGCCCCGGGCGCTTTCACGCGTTTTCGTCGGCACCGGACAGCGTGCTCCACGCGGCGCTGAAATAATGCCACATCGAGTACAGGCTGAGGCCGGCGGCGAGGTAGATCAGCACATAGCCGCTCATCCAGAACAAGGGGTAACCGTCGGGGTCGCTGGCCAGCAACACGATAATCGCAATCATCTGCACGGTGGTTTTCAGTTTGCCCGAAAACGCCACCGCGACGACATCGCGCTGGTTTCGTCGGGCCATCCATTCGCGCAGGGCGGACACGATGATCTCCCTGGCTATGATAGCGCCCACCGGCAAGACAAACCAGACTGTAGAGTAATTGGCCACCAGCAAGACCAGCACCACTACCACCAGCAGCTTGTCGGCGACCGGGTCCAGAAAGGCGCCGTATTCGCTCGCCTGATTGAAGTTACGGGCCACATAGCCATCAGCCCAGTCGGTCAGGCTGGCGAGCGAGAACAAACCGGCCGCCCACAGATAATGCCAGGGAAATTCAGTCAGGTAGAGAACAATGATAATGGGTATACAGACAAGACGACTGTAAGTGATCAGGTTGGCCCAGTTCATTAGCGCGGTTACTCAAAGTCTGTGCAAAGGCGGATTGAGTGGCTGCCGAGCCGCCAGGGCAAGCGCTGCAACGCTGCCATTTTACTCACTATGCAGGTGAGCATAAACGGTTTCCGCGAGTTTTTTGCTGATCCCGCTCACCCGCATCAGATCCGATTCACTGGCGCGCTGTACTTCCTGCAGACCGCCAAAATGTTTGAGTAGTTCGCGCCGACGTTTCGGACCCAGGCCGGGAATCTGTTCCAGCGCTGACCGCTTGCGGCTTTTGCCGCGCCGCTGGCGGTGGCCGGTTATCGCGAAGCGGTGAGCTTCGTCCCGTATTTGTTGCAACAGATGAAGTGCCGGCGAGTCAGTCACCAGCGGAATTTCACGCGTCGCGCCGCCGCCATCAAGCAGCAGGGTCTCCTGCCCCGCCCGCCGGCTGATACCCTTTGCAATACCCAGCAGCATGATGTCCGGGAGTGCGTATTTGGTCAGTATTTCCCTGGCCTGGGTGACCTGGCCCTTGCCGCCGTCGATCAACAGAATATCCGGAAGTTTGCCCTCACCCCTGGTCAGTCGGGCAAAGCGACGGTCCAGCACCTGGCTCATCGCAGCGTAATCGTCCGCCGCGGTGATGCCGGTGATATTGAAACGGCGGTAATCGCTCTTGATGGGGCCGTTACGGTCGAATACCACGCAGGAAGCTACAGTCTCCTGGCCCGAAGTGTGGCTGATATCAAAACATTCAATACGGGCCGGCGCATTCTCCACGGCCAGCGCCTGTTGCAGCAAATCCAGCCGTTGCTGCTGGCTCTTGCGGCTGCCAACCCAGGCGGCGAGCGCCTGAACAGCATTGGTGCGGGCCAGGTCCAGCCATTTGGCACGGTGGCCGCGTACGCGCCACGCCACCTTCACCCGGTGGCTCGCGCAGTAACCGAGCGCCTCGTTCAGTTCTTCGGTTTCCTGCAGGGGATGACTCACGATCAGCTCCGCGGGAATGTTCACCGCGTTGTTGTCCTTCAGATACAACTGGGCTATGAACGCAGAAAGAAGATCAGATTCACCTTCTAACAATTTGAATTTAGGGAAATAATTTTTGCTTCCCATGATGCGGCCCGCGCGCACGAAGATAATATGGACACAGCAATAGCTCCCCTCGGTCGCGGCGGCCAGAATATCCGCGTCCCCTGCCCGGCCGGCAACAAACTGCTGCTCCTGGATGCGGCGCACATCGCGAATCTGGTCACGGATGCGGGCGGCCTTCTCGAACTCCTGGGTTTGGGCCGCTTTTTCCATGGATGCCTGCAATTCACGCGTCAGCGTATCGCTCTTGCCTTGCAGGAACAGGGCGGAAAAGCGCACATCGCGCGCATAATCCTCCGGCGAAATCAGCTTGACACACGGACCTGTACAGCGGTCTATCTGATACTGCAGGCAGGGCCGGGACCGATTACGAAAATAGCTGTCCTCACATTGCCTTACGCGGAATACCTTCTGTAATAGTTGAAGTGTTTCACGGGTCGCACCCGCACTCGGATACGGTCCGAACAGAGTGCCCTTGCGGCGGCGGCTGCCCCGATAGAAGGCCAGCCTTGGATACTGATCGTGGTCGGTCAACAGGATGTACGGATAGCTTTTATCGTCCCGCAGCTGAATATTGTAAACAGGCCTGTGGGCCTTGATCAGGCTTTGTTCCAGCAGCAATGCCTCGGTTTCACTGGCAGTGATGGTCACCTCAACCTGGGCGATCTTGTTGACCATGGCCAGGGTTTTGGTGGTCAGACCGCCATTACGGAAATAACTGCTGACGCGGGCCTTGAGGTTACGAGCCTTACCGACGTAAAGCACCTGGCCCTCCGCGTCCAGCATACGGTAAACGCCGGGGCGGGAAGATAAATTGGCGAGGAAGTCTTTATGGTCGAAGGATTTGTTGGCGGCTTTATCGGGCATGCCGCCATTTTACCTCAAACCGGCGGCACGATGCGCCGGCTTCAGGCGGAGGCTGGTTTATGGTAGTCAAGCAGAGAGGCAGAGGCTTCGCTGAGACCGTGTTGGACCGCGAGGATAGTGAGTTCCACGTCACTGCGGATACCCAGCTTTTCGAAGATGCGGTAGCGGTAGCTGTACACCGTTTTTGGACTGAGGCACAGGGCGGCGGATATTTCGCTTACCTTGTTGCCATCGGTCAGCATCAGTGCGATTTGCAGTTCCCGGCTGGAGAGCTTTTCGAACAGGGTTTTGTCTTTGGTGTTGAACGGGTCCAGCGCGATTCGGGTAGCCACATTCTGTGTGAGATAACGCTGGCCCTGGTGCACCATGCGTATTGCCTTGATCAGTTCGGCCAGCCTGACGCTTTTGGTGATAAAGGCGCTGGCACCGGCTTGCAGCATCTGGGTGGGGATCATGCCGACATCAATGGAGGAAAGCGCAACCACACGAATTTTCGGGTAAAGTCTCAGCACCTTGCGGGTGGCTTCAATGCCTCCCATGCCCGGCATCTGTATGTCCATCAGGATCACATCAGGCATAACCTCCTTCAACTGGCGCAGCGCCTCTTCTCCGGACTCGGCCTCCCCGACCACGGCAAATCCCGCTTCATCGCGCAGCAGGCGTCCTACGCCGCGCCTGACCAGTTCATGGTCGTCAACCAGCATAACGCCGATGTCCGGTACCACTTCTTCGGTATTGTCGTTATTATTCACCCTGCCTTCCCTCCGCACGGTTTGGCTGGTCGCCCCGGATAAACCCGGACCCCGTGTCTTAGAGTTGAACGAGATCACATTGGAGCATGTTCCCGGAATCGTTGTACACGAATTTGGTGGTAAAACGCGTACTGGTTCACAGTTTTTCAACGCCGATGAAAGAAAAGCATCCAAGTGGCTGTCATCATTTTTTTCCCGAACCTCATACTACCTGAACTTCCCTCTCCAGAGTAATCCCGAACCGGGATTGAACGTCAGCCTGCATGGCCGCGGCCAGTTCCAGCACGTCCTCAGCGGTGGCGCCGCCGTGATTGACAATGACCAGCGCCTGTTCTTCGTGCACCCCCGCGGTGCCCATCCGCACGCCCTTCCAGCCCGCGCGCTCGAGCATCCAGCCAGCCGGTAATTTGACCCGGCGATCGTCGCCGGGAATGGCAAACGACGGCATCTGCGGATATTCCGACTGCAACCTTTGATACACTTCCCGCGCCACCACCGGATTTTTGAAGAAGCTGCCTGCGTTGCCCAGTTTCGCCGGATCAGGCAATTTGCGGCGTCGCACACGGCAGACCGCCTCCGCAACCTGTTGCGGAGTGGCGGATTGCGGGTCAGCCTGCGAGGCTTTCAGTTCCTGCTGCAATGCGTGGTAGTCCGTGTTGACACGAGCATGTCTTGAAAGACGCAGAGTCACGGCTGTGACCAGAAAACGGCCCTTTTCTGCGTTTTTGAACAGACTGTCGCGATAGGAAAACTCGCATTGATCGCGGTCGAAGACCACCGCGTTGCCACTGGCAATTTCCGTGGCGTCCACTCCGACAATGAACTCATCCAGTTCAACGCCATAGGCGCCGATGTTCTGGATTGGCGCAGCGCCCACCGTGCCCGGGATCAGAGCCAGGTTCTCCAGCCCGAACCAGCCTCGCTCAAGCGTATACATCACCAGACCGTGCCAGTTCTCACCCGCAGCAATCCGGATAGTCACCGTGTCAGCGGTTTCACTCAATACCTCAATCCCCCGGGTGCGCACATGCAATACCAGGCCGGGAAAATCGTGTTGCAACAGCACATTGCTTCCGCCGCCGAGCACCAGCAGCGGCGACTTCCGTGGGCGGTGCCAGGCAATGGCTTCTTCCAGGGTTTCGGGGGAATCAAGAGCGACATAGAAGCGGGCGCGGCCGGGAACACCAAAAGTGGTGAATGGTCCAAGATCGATATGCCTGGCAACAGTCAACGGGCTTCGGGTCACAGCACTCTTTTTGTCCGTCAGGTTGCCTGTGCCAGTCATTGAGAGCGGCCGGGTGGTTCCACTTCTCCCTCGGCAAAATGTTGCGCCAGGATATGAGCCACCAACCCATCACAGGCTTCTTCGATCAGCGTCAGCACATGTTGAAAACCGTCGGCGCCGCCGAAATAGGGATCCGGTACCGAGGTCTCACCCGAGTCCGAATATTCCAGAAACAACTGTAACTTGTGCTGGTATTCTTCCGGGCAACGCAACCGCAGTTCTTTCAGATTGTTGGCGTCCATCGCCAGAATGTAATCGAAAGTTTCAAAATCCTGCTGCGCAACCTGACGCGCGCGCAGAGGATTCAGGTCGTAGCCGCGTTTCATTGCCGCTTCGATGGAGCGGCTGTCGGGACTCGACCCAATATGATAGCCGCCGGTTCCGGCGGAATCCAGGGTCACCTTGCCTCGAAGGCCCGATTGCGAGATGCGGTGCTCCAATACACCGTGCGCGGTGGGGGAACGACAAATATTGCCAAGACATACCAGCAGTATTTTTATGGATCGATCGGTTCTATTATTTGACATACAGCTTCAAGAATATCAGACAGGGTTGGTTTGATCGGCCATGGTTGCCAGATGTTTTCGTACCGCTTCCAGATCCTTCACCGTGTCTATTCCGGCAGGAATCCTGGCTTCGCTGGCCGCCATGCAAATTTTGACTCCGTTGTACAGGGCGCGCAACTGCTCCAGCTTTTCCTGCAGTTCCAGGTCCGCCGCCGGCCAGTTGACAAACTGGTTCAATACCCCGACCCGATACGCGTAAATGCCCACATGACGCAAGCAACTGGCGGCCGACGCGGAACCCTGCCACGGAATTGTGGCGCGACTGAAATAGAGGGCATAACCCTGCTTGTCGACGATCACCTTGACCGAGTTGGAATCATTGATTTCATCCTGGGATGTGATCACTTCAAACAGGGAACTGATTCCCGCATCCGGTTGAGCAATCAGATTGTTCGCTACCTGCCGGATAGCCGCCGGGGGTATCAATGGCTCATCACCCTGCACATTGACAATAACCGCCTCGTCATTCAATCCCAACTGACCGGCTGCTTCCTGTACACGATCGGTGCCGGTGCGATGGGTATCGGACGTCATGCATACCGGTGCACCAAAGCCGGTGGCTGCCTCGGCGATACGATCGTCATCAGTCGCGATATACACTGACTGGGGCGAGGCTTCGCAGGCTCGTTCATAAACATGCTGCAGCATCGGTTTGCCGGCGATGTCCAAAAGCGGCTTGCCGGGCAACCGGGTCGAGTTATAGCGGGCCGGAATCACTATGGTAAAATCCATCAGCGCTTTTCCCTTTCCTCAAGCGTCAGTAGACGGGCTTCCTTGCTGAGCATGACAGGAATACCGTCACGAATCGGGTAGGCCAGGCCGTCGCCGAAACAGATCAGTTCCCCGCTGATTTTCCCCAGGCGTCTGACATTATCCCTGCCACTGTCGGCGCTGCTTTCCTTACCGCTTTCCGTACTGCTTTCGATGCCAGGGGTATCCGTCGCAGTGCCGCCGGCTTTTTTGTCGTACTTCAGGCTGCCCTTGCAGACAGGACACACCAGGATACTCAGCAATTTTTGATCCATGCTCACTTGTCTCTGTTCAGGCGCGATTGCTTTATCAGATCACCGATTTGCGACAGCAATTGCGTTTCAAACCCGGTGGGTAGTTTGACCGCCACGCTCACATACCAGAAATTGGGTCTGGCGAAATCCAGACATTTTACTGCATCCTTTTCTGTCATGACGATAGTTTCACTTTCCGGGATGTCGAGTTGCGCAAAGTCTTCAACTGTAAACTCATGATGATCCGGAAAGCCATGGGTTTCAACATGAAACGGCAATTGCTGCAACGCATCGAAAAAACGCTGCGGATTACCTATGCCGCTGACCGCGTGAATCCGCGTACCTATATTAAAAGGCGCTCCGCGAAATGGCTTGCGCTCGCCACTGATCAGATTGATCAGAAACAGCGGTTCCAGCTTCATCGTGACGGCTCCCCGGGGCAATCCCGAGATGTCGGCAGCGTCTCCATTGACCACAACATAGTCAACTGAATTAACGCGACTGACAGGTTCCCGCAAAGGACCCGCCGGCATCAACATTCGGTTACCAAACATCCTTTGGCCGTCCACAATCACAACTTCCATATCCCGGTGCAGCGCATAGTGCTGCAGACCGTCGTCACTGATTACCACATCCACATCTTCTTTCTTGACGAGGGAGCGTAATGCCGCGGGGCGGTCAGGATCGATCACCAACGGACAGTCACAATTCCGCACGATTACACTGGCCTCGTCACCCGCTTCCCTCACGTCGGTATCAGCGCTGACATGTAACGGGAAACCCGACGCCTTACTGCCATAGCCGCGGCTGATCACACCGGGCCTGAACCCGGCTTTTCGCAACTTCTGCACCAGCCAGATCACAAAAGGTGTCTTGCCCATACCTCCAATGTTGATGTTGCCGACCACGATGACCGGTTGTCTGGACAACGGACGCGCAGAGCGCTGCAAAACAAACCTGCGCCCGATTACCACCACGCGGAAAAGCATGGAGACAGGCCACAACAGATACAGCCAGTACGCTTTCTCGTACCATCCTTTCTCAAGCGACTTCATTCCATTTGAGCCTGCGAATTTTCTGCAAACTGCATCTTGTGCAGCTTGGCATAACACTTGTTAAGAGACATCAGTTCCTGATGAGTGCCTGATTCTACAATATGTCCACTATCCATTACCAAAATAAGGTCCGCGTTCTCCACGGTGGAAAGCCGGTGCGCTATAACAAAGGTTGTACGGTCACGCACCAGTGTGCTTAACGCTTGCTGAATGTACATCTCCGATTCCGAGTCCAGTGCCGAGGTAGCCTCGTCCAGAATCAGAATCGGCGCGTCCTTGAGCAGCGCCCGGGCAATTGCGATTCGCTGACGCTGGCCTCCGGACAACAAACCGGCATCATCCCCTACCTGGCTGTCCAGACCATCGGGCATCCGCTCGATAAATTCCATCGCATGGGCGGCCCGTGCCGCCGCTTCAATGCTGTCGCGGTTGACATCAATTCCACTGCCATAGGCAATGTTCTCAGCTATAGTCCCCTCAAACAACACCACCTGCTGGTTTACCAGAGCTATTTGCTGCCTGAGGTTATTCAGGTCATAGTCACGGATGTCCGTATCGTCCAGCAGAATGGCGCCCCTGTTGCAATCATAGAAGCGTGGGATCAGGCTGACCAGTGTTGATTTGCCACTGCCGGATTTACCCACCAGTGCAACCGAACGCCCGGGCTCAATTTTGAAACTGATATTCCGCACCGCCGGAGTGCTGTCACCGTACGCGAATTCCACCTGACGAAATTCGACCGCACCCTTCGCCCGCGAGACGATCAATGTGCCACGGTTCGCTTCCGGCTTTTCATCCAGTAGTGTGAATATGCTGTCCGCCGCAGACAGCCCTCGCTGGATAACTGAATTAACCTGCGAAAGCTGACGGATCGGTTTGGCCAGAAAGCCCGCCAGCGTCAGAAATGCCACAAAATCGCCCGCGGTTTTATCTTCGGAAAATGTCGGTGACATCGCGAACCAGATAAGTACGGCCATCGCGATGGAAACCAGCAACTGAATAAACGGCGTGCTGAGGGTCTGAGTAATCACCATCTTCATGTTCTGACGCCGATTTTTTTCGCTGATACGGGCGAAACGGCCGGTAACAAAATCGGTTGCATTGAAAGTACGAACTACCCGATGGCCCTTGATCGACTCGTTGGTGATCTGGGTCACCTCTCCCATGGAGTCCTGCATCTGAGCGCTGTACTTGCGAAATTTTTTTGAAGCGTAAAACACGGTTCGCGCCACCACCGGCGCAATCAGGAGAAACGTCAGACTCAGCTTCCAGTCGGTCCACAGCAACGCAGCCATCAGGCCGATGACCGTAAGCCCTTCCCGCAAAATTACCGTTAATGCATTGGTGGCCGCTCCGGTAATTTGGGCCACATCGTAGGTTACCTTGGATACCAGCTTGCCCCCCGTGCTTCTGTCAAAATAGATCACCGGCAATGTCATCAGGTGTTCGATGATTTCACACCGCAGTTTGTGAACCACATGGTTCGACACGTGAGATATGGAATAAGCGCCCAAAAAACCGCCGATGCCACGAACCAGCACAATCAATACACATAGCACCGGGCTGAGGATGCGCCAGTCAGCATAATTCTCGGACTCGATGGCATCGATTGTCCAACCCAGCCACCACGCGGTAGCGACACTGGTGGAGGCAAAAATCATATACCCCAATACGCTGAGTTGAAATACCGACAAATGCGGCCGGATATAACTCAGCAGGCGTTTGTACAACAGCCAGCTTTCTCCCTTGGCGCGCGATCTTTTGCTTCGACGCGAGGACTGCTTTTCAGTTAATGGTTGCACACCCATAGCACTTATCGACCAGCCTCATTTTCCAGCGGACGCCGCGTGGCGATGCTGAAACGATTAAACCCCATTTGACCCAATGCATCCATCGCAGACACTACCGCCTGGTGCGTCGCTTCCGCATCCGCGATCAGTAATACCGGCATGGAGCGGTCTTCACCGGCGACCTGTTCCAGTCCGCGCATGAGGGTACTCAGATTGTTGTTCACCAATACGTTGCCGTTGATAGCATAGCTGCCGTCCACCGCCACGACCACTTCAATCTGCTCCGGCATTTCCTGCGCCAGCACCGCATCGGCCTCGGGAAGATTCACCGCCAACCGGGTTTCCCGGGTGAAGGTTGTCGTTACCATGAAAAAAATCAGCAGCAGAAATACAACGTCTATCAACGGTGTAATATTGACCGTCAACTCTTCACCCGCCCGGCGACGAAATTTCATCAGGCCAGGTTTCCGGCCGGCAAGTCGTGTGCCGCTTCCTTTGCCGCCTCCCTGACCTCCACACGGCGATCGCTGTGCAGCGCATCCACCAGCTTAATGGATTCAGATTCCAGTTCCAGCACCAGTGAGTCGACCTTGCGACTGAAAAAGCGATGAAACATGAACGTGGGTATCGCCACGGTCAGGCCCGCCGCGGTACTGATCAAGGCCTGCGAAATACCGCCGGAGAGCGCATTGGCATTTCCCGTACCCTCAATCATGATTTCATTGAATACCTGTATCATGCCCACCACCGTTCCAAGCAGCCCCAGCAAGGGAGTGATTGCGGCAATCGTGCCCAGGGTACTGAGATAACGCTCCAGTTCATGCACAACCTGGGCCGCCGTGTGTTCAATGCTCTCCACCATGGCTTCGCGCCCGTAGCGGGAGCTCAACAGTCCGGCGGCCAGAATCTGTCCGAGAGGTGAGGATTGGCGCAGTTCCCGCAGCCGGGTGGAATCCAGTTGGCTGTTCTTGATCCATGTCCACACCTGGGCAAGCACGTATTTCGGGGTGACCCGCGTGACGCTCAAGGTCCAGAAACGTTCAATGATAATGGCGATTGCGACAATGGAACACAGGATGATCGGCAGCATCAGCCAACCACCCGCTCTTACTATCTCTACCACACCGATTTCTCCAGTAATGAAGGGCGATACTGTACCACACGGAAGCCGGTGACGGGCTGCGCACGCGTGTCAATATTTTATCGGCATGAGGGAGGAATCTCTGATAGAAACCAGTAGCGTCTGTGGTCGCGACGGTACACCGCGAGATCGGGAACAGAGCCGGACGTTTGAAACGTCAGGCTGATCATGCCCCCGTCGGCCGTATTGCAGGCAATCGCCCCCGCGCGCGCGTATCGCTGACGCACGGCCGCCGCCGGGTGTCCAAACTGGCTGCGATAACCGGCGGAAAACACGACAAAAGCCGGGCTGGTGGCCGCGAGGAAACCGGTGGTGGAAGAAGTGTTACTGCCATGGTGGGGCGCCACAACCACTGTGCTGCGTAGCGCGTCGCCGTATTGCCGTACCAGCCGTCTCTCCGCTGACGCCTCGATATCGCCGGGTAACAGCACCCGGTGGTTGCCAACAACGATTTGCAGCACACACGAACTGTTATTCTTGCTTCCGGTCTCTTCCTCGCCGGGATGCAGGTAGCGGAACGTGACGCCTCCCCACACCCAGTCCTGTCCCCGGCGACACGGCTGCGTTGACAGCTCCTGATCGTCGTGCAGTTCCGGCCGGCTGGTTTCCCAACGGACAATCGGCATTGCTGCGGCGATACTCGCAAAACCACCTGCGTGATCGTTGTCGGCATGGCTTATGATCACGCGGTCGAGCCGGCGGACACCCATTCGTGTCAGAACCGGGTAAACCACCGCGCCACCGGTATCGAAACTGTCGCTGAAGCGTGCGCCGGCATCATAAAGCAACACCCGCTCCCGTGTGCGAACAATAACGGCAAGCCCCTGCCCCACGTCCAGCACGTGTAACTGCAAAGCGGCATCAAGCGATGCCGTTCGGGGTAACAGCAAAGGTGCGAGCAATGGGACAGCCAGGTAGCGGTAGCCCAGACCACGCGGTAGTAAACACAACAGACATCCGAGCATGGCGGCGATGAATATCCACAGCGACGGAATGGGAAAACCCCAGACAAACGGCCAGTTTTCCAGTTGTGCGACAGCCGACAAGTAGCGGTTCAGCAACCCCATCAGCCAGTCGCTGGCGGCGAAGCACAAAGCGGCCAGCGCCGGTGCCGGTATGGCTGCGGCCACCCCGGCCAGGCAGAGTGGAACCACCAGCAGGCTGACGATGGGTATGGCAATGAAATTGGCTACCGGCGCCAAGACCGAGAGCGATTGCATCCAGAATGCCAGTGGGACAAGCAGAGCCAGAAACACGACCAGTTGCGGCCAGACCCATTTTTCCACCAGCCACTTGAGCCGGCTCTTGTCGCTGTTGATTCGGGGTAAATCTCCTCCAAAGACCAGCAACAACCCGGCGACAGCGCCAAACGACAGCCAGAATCCCGCACCGACGACAGCCAGCGGGTTCAGAAGCAGAATCAGCCACAACGCCAGGCAGAACGAAAACGAGACGGGCGCGCTACTGTTGACCAGACGGGAGCCCATGACGACCGTAACCATAATCAGGGCGCGTTGCGTAGGAAGCGAAAATCCAGCCAGAAAGCTGTAACACAATGCCGCCAGGATAGCGGCGGCCGCGGCGTATTTCTGTGCCGGAAAAAACAGCAGCAACTGCGATGAACCACGGACCAGCCGGTTGACGAGCATAAAGAATATTCCGGCGACAAAACCCACGTGCAAGCCGGAAATGACGATCAGATGCGCTGTGCCGGTATCGCTGTACAGCTGCCATTGCTCCTGGCTGATTGCATTGCGATCACCCAGACCCAATGCCAGCATCAGACCGCCGTTGATCAGGTTGTCGGTCAGCCCGGCCACCCTTTGCCACAACACGTAACGCATGCCGGACCACGTCAAGCGGTCACTCAGCAAACGATTGTCGGCGCTGTCCCGGACGTAGCCCTTGGCGCTCACCCTGCGTTGAAACAACCAGGCTTCGTAATCAAAAGAACCCGGATTGGCGAAACCGTGGGGCCGGTTCAGGCGTACTGCAAACCGCCATCTCTGGCCGGGTTTGATAATTTCGTCACCGTAATAGTTCAGGAGTATCTTCGGTCCCGCAAAGTCCGCTTCCGCTCCGGTGATCCGGAAATCGAATTGTTGCAGGATATCCCGGGCTTCCGGTAGCCCGGTCACTTCCCCTTCAACCTGGAAATCAACGCCTTCCAGTTCAGCGGGCAGTATGCCGGCGAGATGCCTGTGCGCCCATTGCAGATGCCAGGTCGCCCCTGTCAGGAATGCAATTAGCAGAACCACGGTGCGTCTGAAGCCGGTCTTTGTGAAGCAGGAATATCTGGCGCTGACCGCCAGGATAGCGCCCAGAATGCCGATAACGGGGACAGGCGCATACCAGCCGGGCAGGACAGACAGTCTCGAGACCGCGCCGAGACCTGCGCAGAAGGCAATTATCCACAAACGCATAGCTTGTAAAGTCCGGGACAGGTTCTTTCAAGCTAGTCAAGGTGAGCGAATACAGCGAATTTGGAGCGAAATACAGGCAAACAGAAACCGGCCGCGTCAACCAGAGCCTGATATTCAGGATCAGTGACACGGCCGGGATCTTTGTTTTGCGAGGTTTGAGCCGGGATCAGCCAGACTTAAACGGGGTTACCTGGTGATCAAAGAGGAACTACGTTATTAGCACATGGCCCTTTCTGGCCCTGACCTACTTCAAACTCCACTGCCTGACCGTCATTGAGGGTCGCGTAACCGCCACCGCTCTTGATTTCTGAGTGATGCACGAAAAGGTCCTTGCCTCCGTCTTCCGGAGTAATAAAACCAAAACCCTTGTCTGCATTAAACCACTTAACCGTACCTTTACTCATTTGGTGCCTTCCTCTTTTTAATGAAGCCCCCATTTAGCACGAAATCGCGCCGCTTTGAAAGCATTTTTTGGCTATTCTGCCCGCAAAGCTTCTGCCGGCTGAATGGCTGCCGCACGCCGCGCCGGGTAGATGGTAGCCAGTACCGATAATACAACCACACCCACTGCGACCGAGACCAGGTCGGAAAGCATAATGCGTGAAGGCAAAAAATCGATAGGGTAGACATCGGCGCTCAGCAGTTGCATGGAGAACATTCGTTCAAGCCAGGCCGCGAAGTCGCTCACCCACAACGAGGCCAGCACACCCAACACCAGACCTATCGCGGTGCCGATCAATCCGACCAGGCAGCCCTGCAACATAAAAATGCGACCGATGGTTTTCGGGCTCGCCCCCAAGGTCCGCAGAATGGCGATATCTCCTTTTTTATCCCGTACCACCATGATCAGACTGACGACCAGATTGAACGCGGCAACGGCAATAAGCAGCCAGAGCAGAAAACCAACGATGGTGCGAGACAGTCTGATGTTGTCATAGACGCTGCCAAAGTTGCGGGTCCAACTCACCAGGGAAAAGTCCACGGGCAGTTCATTGAGCAATTCGAGGCGGACGTTATCGGCATTCAGTACATCCTGCAATCTTACCCTCAGCCCGTTTTGGGGCGAACGCACCTGGTAGAGCGCCCGGGCCGCGGCAATATTGATCAATACCAGATCACTGTCGAGTTCCTGAGCCCCCACTTTATAAATTCCGGTGACAACGAACGAACGAAACACCGGTTTTGTTGACAAGGGATTGACCGACAGGCGCAGGGGAAAAAGATCAATCTGATCGCCCAGGCCTACTCCGAGCAACTCGGCCAGCGACTCGCCGAGCGCGATACCCCATCGCTGCTCCTGTAATGATTGCAGCGAACCGGCGATCATGAATCGCGACAATACCGAAACGTTCTGCTCACGTCCGGCATCGATGCCGGTGACCGCGACCGAGCCGCTGTACTCCCCGGTGGCTACCACACCAAAGTCGGAAATCATCGGGGCCGTACCAAGCACATCCGGATGTTGATTGATAAATCCATCAACCTCGTTCCATTCTTCCGCGGAAACCCGTTCGTCGGTAATAAGTGTGAGATGCGGCACTATTCCCAATACATTTTCGCGCATTTCGCGATCGAAACCATTCATTACCGACAATACGGTCACCAGAATCGTTATGCTCAACGCCAGACCGAAGATGGAAATCGCCGAGATAAACGACACGAGCTGGCTACGTTTGCCAACGCTGATGTAACGGAGTGCGATATGCCTTGCAAGGGAAAATTTAGCCATCCACCAGCTTCCCGTCCTCCAGGGACAGTTTGCGGTTCATCGAAGCAGCGAGCGATTCGTCATGGGTGACGACAATGAAACTGGTACTGAGGGAATCGTTCAACTGCAGCATCAGGCGGCGGATTTCCAGCGCGGTATGCCGATCAAGATTGCCGGTGGGCTCGTCCAGCAGCACGCAGCGCGGATCCGTCACCAGCGCGCGCGCGATAGCCACACGTTGCCGTTCACCACCGGATAACTCCGATGGCTTGTGTTCCAGGCGCTCTGCCAGACCCACCCGTTGCAACATCACCGTTGCTTTATCCGAAGCGGCACGCACAGCCATACCGCCGATCAGCAAGGGCATGCACACATTTTCCAGCGCGGTAAATTCGCCCAACAAATGATGGAACTGATAAACAAAACCGAGATACCGGTTACGGAACTCGCCCCTTGCCTTTTCATCGAGGCCGGCCATGTCTCTCCCCGCGATGATCACCTGACCGGCGGTCGGCAGATCCAGCCCTCCCAACAGATTGAGCAAGGTGGTTTTACCGGAACCGGAACTGCCGACGATCGCTACTTGCTCGCCGGGTACCACCTGTAGATTTACATCCACCAGCACCTGCACCTTGCGCGGGCCTTCCTCGTAGACTTTGCTCAGATGGCGACACTCCAGCACGGGTGCCTGCGGCGTGACGGATGTGTCTGTCGACTCTTCATTCATCAGCTTACTCATACCGCAGTACGGCAGCGGGCTGCACCCGGGCGGCTCGCCAGGCCGGATACAGTGTGGCCAGAAAACTGATCAGCAGTGCCGCGAAGCATACGACCAGCACGTCAATCCAGCGGAGTTCGGATTGCAGATAGGAAATCATGTAAATACTGTCCGGAGACAAGGTCAGGTTGACCAACTGCTCAATCGCTGCGGTAATGCGAGAGATATTCAATGTCAGCAGCACCCCGAGAGTGGCTCCCAATACGGTACCGATGATCCCCGCAATAAAGCCCTGCACGACAAAGATGCCCATTACGGTGCGCCGGCTGGCTCCCATGGTGCGCAGAATCGCGATGTCGGCTCCCTTGTCAGCGACCACCATCACCAGCGTGGAGACAATGTTCACGGCCCCGATGATCACAATCATCAGCAGCATAAAGCCGGTGAGTATTTTCTCCATGCGCAGCGCATTGAACAGGTTGGCCTGACTCTCGCTCCACGAAGTGATCGTCAGGCCGCCCGGATCCTGAATAGCCATCGTTGCGACGGCTTCTTCAGCTATGGGCCCGGCATTGAACACATCGGTCACGCGAAGTCGCAGCCGAATGTCAGCGCTGCGGGAACTTCCGAAAAAATCTTCGGCCGCCTCAAGATTAACCAGCGCTACGCTGGCATTGCCGTAAAATCCAAAATCCGCGTACCCGAGTACCGTAAAACTGCCGGCATCCTCCAGATTGAGCCCCAACAGGCTCTGCAGTGGCGTAATCCGCAACGTTTCTCCGTTGAACATTCCCAGATTGCCGGCAAGGCGGCTCCCCAGGATGATGCCATTGGGCGTGGTCTGGAGTTGCTCCAGCAGACGGTCAAACTGGGGATTCGCTACATCCACCGCACTGGTTTCGAGTGTCGGGCTGACTCCGCGTAAGGTGACCACCTGATCCTGCCCCTGATAACGCAACCAGGCTTCTCCTTCGACATACGGCGCTGCCGCCAGTACCTGCGAATGCCTTGTGACCTCTTCCGCCAGATTCCGCCATTGGGTCAGTCCCCCCTCTCCGGACAGTGTCACGTGAGGAACGGATTTGAGGGTTTCGCCACGCATGGTGCTGGTGGAACCGTTGATGACTGACAGCACCAGCACCAGTGACAGGACGCCCAGGCTGATTCCCAGCATGGAGATGACAGAGACAAAGGAGATGATGTGATTACGTTTCCGGGTTCTGGTATAACGCAGTCCGACAAACAGAGAAACCGGCTTGAACATAAGGGGTATTTCCTGATGCCACCAAAGACCTGCTGTAGCCACCAATGGCCGCCTTTGGCCGACCAAACCTGGGGAGACCGGACCCGGGATGCCTGCTATGCAGGCGATTCAGTTTTGCGGTTGCTCCGCGTGTCGTTGCAACAATCGCTGCACAGTTTTAAAGCTGATGGGCATCACGGGTGTCGATACTTCGCTTGAGATTGCCCGCAACGACTTGCCCTGACTTTTCAGGTGCATGATTCGTTTCAGAACGCGCTGCTCCATGGGATTTTCGATCAATCGCCCGTTTTCGTGGATCATGTATCCAAACGGCCTGCTGCCGCCAAGGTAACGGCCCTGTTTGCGCTGTTTCACTTTGACCCCTCTGATGCGCTCCGTCGACTTGCGCTTTTCAAGTTCGGAGAACAGGCGGGCAACGTGCGCGAAATTAACGCTGAATTCGTAGTCGGTGACCTCTCCACTCAGTTCCACGATATGAAGAGCAACCCCGCGTTTGCGAAGTTTTTCAATAGTCTTGACGGCATCGTGACAGGAGCTGAATATTCTTTCAAGACGGCTCGCCACGATCACATCGCCGCTTTGGACCTGTTCAAGCAGGCGCCGCCCGTACTCGCGACGACCAAAATCCAGGTGCCAGCTGACGTTGAGGTCACGAAAGGATTCCGACATGAACCAGCGCTGGCACAGGCAATACGTCTGCACCGCCAGTAGTTCGGGCTCAAGAATGGATTCGACCGGTTCGCCTTCAAGGGACGATTCCAGTTCGGAAGTCCGGCAATAGGAATAGATAGTCATGGGTTTGTCTTATTCTTCTCTGTGGTTGAACTCCGGCACCCGTATGGCTGTGTCCTTGCCGGGACAAAGCCACGTGGGGCGGTATTGTAGACACAAGCAAATTGCCGAAGCAAGCAGAGCGGGCGGCGCAGGGTCACGCGGCCAGGCTGGCGATATGGCAAACGAGACCCTGTAGGCCTTTGTTTTAACGTTAATTTTTAGATCACTAAAAGTTTCTTGTATTGAGTTATCCACAGTTTGCTGCTATAGTCGCGCGTACATTTGACAACATTGAGCCATACGACAGACGAATTTACAGTTTCATCAAGTATTTTTAGCACCCTGCCCCGCAAGCGGCAGGACCCATTAGAAACACCAGATAGATGCAGGAAAACGAATTCGCAAGGTGATCCAGGGTGATCCCGTAACGCGACCCCCGGCCGCAGGCTCCCA
The DNA here is from genome assembly GCA_040879025.1 of Pseudohongiellaceae bacterium. Lineage (GTDB taxonomy): Bacteria > Pseudomonadota > Gammaproteobacteria > Pseudomonadales > Pseudohongiellaceae > JBBDLF01. The sequence goes on along the minus strand of JBBDLF010000040.1, from coordinate 38,407 downwards.
ATGGAAGCCCGGCATTTAAAGGACAAGGGCGGCGCGAAAGTCACGGCAAGTATGGAATGCCAGGGACTTCACCGACAGTAACTGAAGTCAGGACATACAGAACAAAAAACGCTATACCAGCACTTTATGCAGATCGGGAAAAGCAGTATCAATGGCCCCCACGGGCGGCGCCAGGAAATGCAGGAGTCAAGGTAACAAGGTGATCGGGCTCCGACGCACCGCGGTAATACCCAGGTGTTCACGGCATAACGGACCTTTACCAATAGCACAGTGACTGGCCCCGCCTGACAGCGTCGGCTTCGACACATCGTTCCAGTCTTGCTTCCTCCTTCGAATTCTCTTCCGGTAATCCATCTGGTTCAACGGAAAGTGAACTCGAAACATGAAGAGAATGTTAATCAATGCAACTCAGGAAGAGGAGTTGCGTGTTGCCCTTGTTGATGGACAACGCCTCTACGATCTGGATATCGAAAACCGCACCCGCATCCAGAAAAAAGCCAATATCTACAAAGGTAAAATCACCCGGGTTGAACCCAGCCTGGAGGCCGCCTTCGTCGATTTCGGCGCCGACCGCCACGGTTTTCTACCTCTGAAAGAAATCTCCCCCCAGTATTACAGCACCCGGAGTGGTGACCGCGGCAATATCAAGGACCTGGTCAAGGAAGGCACCGAGGTCGTTATTCAGGTGGAAAAAGAAGAACGCGGCAACAAAGGCGCGGCGCTGACCACCTATGTCAGCCTGGCCGGCCGATACCTCGTGCTGATGCCCAACAACCCCAAGGCGGGTGGCATATCCCGCCGTATCGAAGGGGATGAACGCACTGAAATCCGTGATGCGCTGCGTGAATTGAACATCCCCGATGGCATGGGGCTCATCGTGCGTACGGCGGGCGTCGGCAAGGACCAGCAGGAACTACAGTGGGACCTGGATTATTTGCTGTCGCTGTGGCAGGCAGTGATGGATGCCGCGAAGGATAAATCCGCGCCATTTCTGATTTACCAGGAAAGCAATGTCGTTATCCGGACCATCCGGGATTATCTGCGCCAGGATATCGGTGAAGTGCTGTTTGATAATCGCGAAACCTATGAAGAAGCACTGACATTCGTTCGCCAGGTCATGCCGCAGTATGAAACCAAGATAAAACTCTATCAAGAGACACTGCCGCTGTTCAATTATTACCAGATAGAAAGCCAGATAGAGAGCGCGTTTGAACGGGAAGTCAAACTTCCCTCCGGCGGGTCAGTGGTTATCGACCCGACCGAGGCGCTTATCTCAATCGACATCAATTCCTCTCGCGCCACCCGCGGTGCCGATATCGAAGAAACCGCATTCAACACCAATCTGGAGGCCGCCGAGGAAATCGCGCGCCAGCTGCGCCTGCGGGATATGGGTGGCCTGGTGGTTATCGATTTCATCGACATGAGCTCCAACCGCAACCAGCGTGAAGTGGAAAACAAGATGCGCGATGCGCTGGAGGCCGATCGGGCACGGGTGCAGGTTGGTCGCATTTCCCGGTTTGGTCTGCTGGAAATGTCACGACAGAGACTGCGACCCAGCCTGGGTGAAACCAGCGCCATCGTCTGTCCGCGCTGCAGCGGCCAGGGCACCATTCGCGATGTCGAGTCCCTGTCGCTGTCAATTCTGCGCATACTGCAGGAAGAGGCAAACAAACAGAAAAGCCAGGAAGTCAAAGCCGTCGTGCCTTTGGTGGTGGCGTCCTACCTGCTTAATGAAAAACGCAATACGCTGACAGAGATTGAACAACAGAGCAAAACCCGCCTGATTATTGTGGCGAATCCGGAAATGGAAACACCTCATTACGAGATTACCGGACTGAACAAGAAAGCTGAAGCCTACGATGTTGATGCCGTTCTCGAACTGGAAGCCCCGCCGCAGACACCGGGGCAAGCAGCACCCAAACCGGCGATTCAGGCTCCTACGGTCAGCTCTTCACCAGGACCGCGAACGCCGCCGCCGCGCAAGGGATTCTGGGCCTCCCTGATGACGGCCATCACTGAACTGTTTGGCGCCGGCAAACCAAAACCTGTACAACCGAGAACCACACCTCAACGCCAGGATCGTGATACGCGCGATCAAAAACGTCCTCAACGTCGACCCACATCGCAATCGCAGGCGCGAGGCGATCGACCGGAACGAGGTAACCGGCAAGATCGGAGTGACCGTCAGGAGCGTGGCGATCGCCAGGACCGTGGCCAGCGCGGCGACCGGGATCGCGGCAAACAGGGACAACAGGGCAAACGCCGGTCATCAGGCCGGCCCCAGCAGGATTCAGAGAAACCGGGAAGTGAAGAAGCCCGCACACCTGAGCGAGCCCAGAGTGATGGTGATGATGATCAGAAGCGTAAAGGACAGCGCCGCTCTGGCAGCAAGCGGCCACGCAATACCACTCCCCGCAGCAGAGGGCCGCGACCGGAACGTACGGTTGACGCGGTAGCGGCTGATAACGCAAGTCAGGCCGGCGGCAACGGCCAACGTCCACAGAGATCTCAGGAACAAGGGCCGCAGGAAGACGTGGAGAAGCCACCCACGCCAGCACAATCCCCTCGGGACACTGCCGCGGCACCGGCCCATGGAACGGATCGATCCGCTTCCACAGCAGCCACCGGGGCGAAAACACCCGACACGGCACCCATCGTACCCGACGCGCCCGCGACCGCTACCGAAAAAACCTCTGCGGCTGATTCTGAAAACGCGCCTGCGGCGTCTGAAACAAGTTCTGCGGCTCCCGAAAAAACACAAGCCAGCGTTACCCCGGATTCTGGTGGTGAGCGCGAGAAGCAGTCCCCGCCCCGGGACAGGGGCCGGGGAAGAGACAACCGCGGCCAGCAACGCGGACCACGCAGGCGCGACAGGAATGAAAGCGGAAGCGAATCAGCGGCTGAGAAAAAGAGCCGGGAGCCGGACAACGAATTTCAAAAGGCGGTGGCTGACGAATTCAGTGAAAAACCGCGTAACGAAAAACCCGGGGATGAAAAGTCACGGGAACCCGCGGCGCCCGCGGCCGCAGGCGCCCCGCCGACAAGCACCCCGCCGACAGGCACCCCGCAGGCCCGGAACGATACTCCGGCAGTGCCTGCCCCCAAGCCGGGGCGCGCTCCCAATGACCCGCGTTTGAAACGCCGCGAAGAAGCGTCCAGAGGTGACCGCAGCGATACTCAGGATAACAGTGGTTGATAAAAGTCATCCCGCCAGATCGAACGGTCTGGCGGGATTCGTTGTGATGCGCCGGGCCAGGGAAGGAACCTAAGGAACCTGACGAACCTAAAGCTTTTCCGCCAGTTCCGGCAACGCCTTGAACAGGTCCGCTACCAATCCGTAATCAGCAATCTGGAATATGGGTGCTTCTTCATCCTTGTTGATGGCGACAATAAGCTTGCTGTCTTTCATTCCCGCCAGGTGCTGTATGGCACCGGAAATTCCCACGGCGATATACAATTCCGGGGCGACAATCTTGCCCGTTTGTCCCACCTGCATGTCATTCGGAACGAATCCGGCATCCACCGCGGCCCGCGATGCGCCGATGGCCGCACCAAGCTTGTCCGCCACTTTTTCCAGCAGAACAAAATTTTCACCATTTTGCATGCCACGCCCACCGGAAATAATAATGCGCGCGGCGGTCAGCTCAGGCCGTTCTGACGAGGAGAGCTGCTCGCTGACAAAGCGGGACAGGTCCTGGGACTCGCTGAAATCACAGCTTTCCACACTGGCATTGCCACCGGTTTCGGCGGCAGGGTCAAATGCGGTGCTGCGTACCGTCATTATCTTGATCTTGTCCGAGGACTGTACTGTCGCCAGCGCATTGCCGGCATAAATCGGACGCACAAAAGTGTCTTCTGATTTCACTTCCATAATGTCGGAAATCTGCGCCACGTCCAGCAATGCCGCCACCCGAGGCATCAGATTCTTGCCGGTGGTGGTCGCCGGAGCCAGAATATGGGTATAGTCACCATGGAGTTGCACAACCAGCGGAGCCACGTTTTCCGCCAGTTGGTGTTTAAAAGCGGCGTGGTCAGCTACCAGAACCCGGTTTACACCAGCCACGCACGCCACACTGTCCGCCACATTGTGACAGCCTTCACCGGCGACCAGTACCGTCACCTGGTCAGTCAGCTTTCCCGCCGCGCTGATCGTATTCAGCGTGGCTGATTTGAGCTCGTCGTTATCGTGCTCTGCAATTACCAGAAGGTTCATCTAGTGTCCTGTCCCATGGATTCGCCTCATTTTAGAGGCCCGGAGGGCGCCCTGGGCTTGTGACCAGTGGCAACTCTTATATAACTTTTGCCTCAGACTTGAGTTTTCGGATCAGTTCGTCGACTGATTCCACTTTGACGCCGGCCGATCTCGCCGCGGGGGGCTCGATGCTGAGAACGTGATAGCGGGGCGTGATATCCACTCCCAGGTCTTCGGGTTTGATGTTGTCGATAGGCTTTTTCTTTGCCTTCATGATATTGGGCAAAGAAGCGTACCGTGGCTCATTGAGACGCAGATCCGTGGTGATAACCGCCGGAAGCTGAAGGTCCACGGTTTGCTCTCCGCCATCAACTTCCCGTGTCACTTTGACCCGATCACCTTCGATTTCGACAGTGGCGGCAAAAGTGCCCTGGGGACGACCGGTCAGCGCGGCCAGCATCTGACCCACCTGGTTGTTGTCACCGTCGATGGATTGCTTGCCCAGCAGCACAATCTCCGCCTGCTCTTTTTCCTGTATTGCCTGCAGAATTTTAGCGACTGCCAGTGGCTGTATGTCGGCTTCCGTTTCCACGAGAATACCGCGGTCGGCTCCCAGCGCCAGCGCCGTGCGGATCTGTTCCTGACAGGCGACAGGTCCGATCGAGACCACTACCACCTCGTCTGCCTGGCCTTTCTCCTTGATCCGAATGGCTTCTTCCACGGCGATTTCGCAGAAGGGGTTGATTGCCATTTTTGCATTTGTCAGATCGATCCCGCTACCGTCCGGCTTGACTCTGATTTTGACATTCGCATCAACAACACGCTTCACTGCCACAAGAATTTTCATGGACCCCCGGGTACCTGTCTATAGGATTGATCTACCGTCAGCTGAAACGGGCGCCCGGCCCGAACAGTCTTGAACTCTGAACCCCAAATCTGAACCCCAAAAAAGGGGGCTAATGATGCCGTTTTTGCCCATCGAGGTCAATAAGCACGGGGATCAGGAAATGGAACAGGGCCGGTTATGCAGGGTAGCGAGACCAAGCCCTTCTTCACATCAGTCATCGGGTCACGCCGGGGAGCCTGCGCCAGACCGCGCAGAGCGGCCATCAAGTTGTTCAGAGGTTCCCAAGCTCAAAAAAACATCCCTCGCTGCGCACACCGCTGACGGTTCGACCGTCGACCTCCTGCACTTCGGCCATTTCCACCAGGGCATAAAACACATTTCGACCCAGTAATGCCCTGAGCTGGTTGCGTACATGGAGGGTTGGATGAGGTTGCCCGTCAACAGCGGTTGTCACTTCGATGGGATGATTGGCGTCGGCGCTGATCTGCTCCCCGGTGTTGAGGGTGAAAACCAGGCGCTGCCGCGCGCGTCTTCGCTCCCTCTCTGGTTTTCCCTTTCCCTTCTTTTCTACATCCATCAGCACGGCGACAAAAGGGCAGTCTTCAACCTGAATACGCACCTTCTCCACCGGTGTTACCAGAAAGTATTCATCGTCTTCGCGTTTCAGTATGGACGAAAAGAGCCGCACCATCGCCTGGCGCCGAATTGGTCGTCCTTCATGGTACCAGACGCCATCCGCGGCAATGCGCATGTCCATATCGCCGCAGAAAGGCGGATTCCACAAATGCACCGGAGCGGGGCCGGTGTCCGAGACATGTCGGGTCAGGCTGTAGGGGTCGAGCGAAGCGACAGCGTTACGTTTATCCTGCATCTGACTGCGTTCTCCGGTGAATGTTACTTGCCGAGCACCTCCTATGATAATCTGCCGCTACCCAGTATCCAAGTTGAGCCGTGCCTATCGTGAACTCCCAAGCTGGAACCGCCATCGTCGCGCCGGAATGTTTTCGCAAACTTTTCATCAGCGATACCCCATTGCTGGATGTGCGGTCGCCCGTCGAATTTACGCGCGGCGCCTTTCCCGGTGCCGTGAATATCCCATTACTGGAGGACAGCGAGCGAGAGCGTATCGGCACCTGCTATAAACAACGTGGTCGTGAAGCGGCGATCGCGCTCGGGCATGAACTGGTTTGCGGAGATATCCGGCGGCAACGAGTGGAGCGGTGGGTTCAGTTTGTCCGCGAAAATCCAGCGGGGTTACTGTACTGCTTTCGGGGAGGACTGCGTTCGCGGCTGGTTCAGCAATGGTTGCGGGAGTGCGGCTACCCGCTTCCACGTATTGCCGGTGGCTACAAGGCGCTGCGCCGATTTTTGATGGACACCACCGAGGAACTTTGCAAACAGTGTGATTTTCTGATCGTTGCCGGCAAGACCGGCAGTGGCAAGACCGTCCTGCTGGAAAATCTGCCTGCCAGTCTGGATCTGGAAGGGCTGGCGGTGCATCGTGGCTCGGCTTTCGGCATGCGCGTTACGCCACAACCGTCACAGATCGACTTTGAAAACCGGCTCGCCATCGCGGCGCTCAAACTGCCCTTCCAGCATTGCCGGAAGATTTTTATTGAAGATGAAAGTCGTGCCGTGGGTTCGCTGTCGGTGCCCCCCTGCCTCTATCAGAAAATGCGGCAGGCGCCATTGCTGGTCATTGAGGAAGGTTTAGAGCAACGCGCCGAACGAATTTTGCAGGATTACATCACCGCCAATTTTGCCGACCTGCAAGCAGCGCGTCCGCAATCCTATACAATGGATTTCCAGTCCTTTCTACTGGATGCCCTCGCCAAAATTCGCAAACGACTTGGTGGCGAACTATTCACCGAAATTCATCGTGACATGACCTCAGCGCTTGAGCGGCATATCAATCACGATGACAATCGCGCTCACCTCGTCTGGATTGACAAGCTGCTGCGCCACTACTACGACCCGATGTACGATTATCAGCTCAACACCAAGCTTCACCGCGTTGTTTTTCGCGGAAATCATGGAGAGTTTCTGCGTTGGGCCGCGAGGATCAACTATACTTGCCACCGCGATCATCGTAGCGGCGATGCCGATGGCAGTCCGCCCTCAGAAACCGACAGCAGGAACTGATGCCACCGCCAGTAACACGAATTGAACTCTCGGGTCTGCGACAAGCTCTCGCGGAACACCGGTTGATCCTGGTGCCGAACCATAGAACGCGCGATGTCGTTCTGCAGACCTGGGCAATGTCCCTGTCCGGACCCGGCAGTTTTCGTACACCGGATATTCATGCAATTGACGTCTGGATTCGAGGCCTGTGGGAGCAGCATGCCGACAGGGGGATCGCGCCGTTCTCTGACCTGCTGCCGCTCGATCCTGACAAGGAGGCCCTGGTCTGGCTGAACCTTGTCGAGGCCTCTCTTGATACCTGTCCGCTTCTGAATCCGGTACAAACCGCCCGGCTGGCCTCCCAGGCTTACCAGTATACGCGGCAATGGTTCCTTGACGACCTGCTGCGTGAACAACAGAGCTTCCACGCCGGGAATATCGACGTCAGTGCCTTTCTCCAGTGGAAAGGACAATTTGAAAATTATTGCCGCGACAATCAGTTGATCAGCCTGGTGGACATGACCCGGCAACTGCTCGACGCGTTGCGCGAAGACCGGGTAACCGTCAAAACGGACGCCCTGCTGGTAAATTTCTTTGAGCCTCCTCCGCTGTATCAGGCACTGCTTGAAGTCATGACGGAAAAGTTCGGCGCGAGCGCAATGGATACCGTGACGTTAGCGCCGACAGAGACAAGTCCCGAAAGCCTGCGGTTCTCCCTGCCCGACATGGACGCGCAGCTGGATTCCTGTGTGCAGTGGGCCAAAGAAAAAAGGGAAGATGGCGGCCATATCGGTATAGTGACTACCACCCGACCTGCGACCTCGGCACTATTGCAACGCAAACTGCGACGTGCGCTGAATGGTACCGCCACCATCACCCTGGCTGACAGAGAATCTGTGTGCAACGAGTTTTCGGGCACCACCGGACTGCTTGACCATGAGATAAGCACTACCGCCATCGCAATTCTCGCGCTGAACCAGGCTGTCCACTCCACGGCAGCGGTGTGCGACTTGTTGCGCTCGGTCTATCTGCCATCGCAGCCGGGGGAGATGGAAAACCGCCTGAATCTTGATTTGCACCTGCGCCGATACGCGGAACCGGTCTGCCGACTCGCGGAAATTCGGCGGCTCGCGGCACGGGAGGAAAAGAAATACTTCTGCCCGCATTTGAGCGAGCGTCTGCAACAGTTTTCACAGTGTGCTCGAGCCTCATCAGGCAAAAGCCAGCCTGCCTGCACGTGGAGCGATCTGTTCGAGCAGCAACTTGCAATAGTGGGCTGGCCCGGCCCGCTGTTGACCACGACCGAAACCGGTTGCCATGAACTTTTCAATGACGTGCTGGCCCGGTTTCGCCGCGCGGGTTCTCTGCTCGGCAAAATGACTTTGTCCGCGGCACTGGCCAGACTGAAACTACTGTGCCTTGAGCGTTCTCTTGACAGCAAATTTTCCCTGACATGTCCGATTACCCTGCTGAGCCCCGAGGAAGCCGCCGGCCTGCGCTTCGACCATCTGTGGATACTTGATATGGATGACGACAACTGGCCGCCGAAGGCCAGTCCCAACCCCATGCTGCCCTATGATATACAGAAACAATACGGGTTGCCTTCAAGTCACGGTGACCTGAAACTCGCCGAAAGCCGTCGTTACTTTGAATTGATGCGGCAAGGTACCATGCACAGCTTCACGGTCAGTCACCGTCGCTTGAGTGACGACCGCGAACTGCGCCCCAGCGCACTCACACAGACACTCCCTGAAGCTGAACTTCCCCCGCCCCGGCCGGAACAGCACCCTGCGACGGAGTTAGCCACGTGTGAAGTTGTCAGCGATGTCAGTGTTTTCCCGCTTCAGGCCGGAGAATCACCACATGGCGGCAGCCGGTTATTGACCAATCAGTCATTGTGCCCCTTTCGCGGATTTGGGAAGCATCGCTTGCTGGCCGAGGAACTGCCGGAAATCGAATCCGGACTTGGCGCCGCGGCCAAGGGCAGCGCTATCCACCTGGCGCTGGAAACCTTCTGGCAGCGGTTGCGTACCCGCCAGGCGCTCGTCGAATTGTCAAATGTTCAGCGCGACCAGCGAATTCAGGAGGCCCTGGATGTGGCCATGGCGTCTCTCGGCAAGGATTTTCCCGAAACCATGACGCCCCGATTTGCTGAACTGGAGCGACGGCGACTGCACGCTCTGTTGACACAGTTTATTGTGCGGGAAGAGCAGCGTCCCGATTTCGTCGTTGAGGAAACCGAAAAGCGGCTGACATGGAAAAAAGGCGACCTGGAACTTGGTTTGATGGCCGATCGCATCGATCGGCTGGCGGATGGCTCGCTGGTACTGATTGATTACAAGACCGGAGCAAGTGTCAATCCGCTGCTGTGGGAGGGAGACAGGCCTGAGGACTTACAACTTGCCCTTTACTACACCAGTATCGTGCAGAACGAAATAGAGCCAGTGAATGCCGTGGCCGTTGCCCAGATCAATTCCCGAAAATCGGGCTACCTTGGCGTAGCCACAGAAACTGGCCGCGGTAACTGGCTGGAAATAAAGCGCCAATCCGCTCCTCTGGATGAACTGGCGCAGAGCTGGCCTCGTGTCGTTGAACAGATCGCCGGAGAATTTATCAGCGGCAGTGTCCGCGTCAATCCCCTGAACCCCCCACATACCTGTCGGTACTGCGGGCTGCAGCCCTTATGCCGCATCGGGGAAACGGTGGCCGCCGGCGATGCGGATGGAGAGCTGCCATGAACTCGACTGTCGTTGATGCCGCGAGCCGTGAACTGGCGCTCGATACCGCCATTTCCTGTGCCGTGCAGGCTCCGGCCGGTTCCGGCAAAACCGAACTGCTAAGCCTGCGCTTTCTGCGGCTGCTGGCGATGGTGGACGAACCGGAAGAAGTGCTGGCCATTACATTCACCCGCAAGGCAGCGAGCGAAATGGTGTCGAGAATTCTCGGCAACCTGGAATGGGCGGCTCGAAACTCAGACCTCAAGGAGGCCGATTTTACTTCACCTCTTGAACGAACCAGGCACCAGGTGTCACAGGCCGTGTTACGCCATAACGACCAGCGGGGGTGGCGGCTGTTGGAAAACCCCGGGCGTCTTCGCATACAGACAATAGACAGTTTTTGTCTCTACCTGGCCTCGCAATTGCCGTTGCTTTCAACGCTGGGCGGCGCGCCGCAGATATCAGAGGATGTGGACGACTGTTATCTGGAAGCCGTACGCAACACACTCGATCTGCTCAATTCCGGAGAACCGGTTGCCGAACTGATCGGCAACCTGCTTCTGCACCTGGATAACGACACGCAGCGAGTAGAATCGATGCTGCTCAACCTGCTCGCCCGACGAGACCAGTGGCTTGGTTACATCATTGAAGTCGGTTCCAATCCCGACGCCGCCAAACGCAGTCTGCAACTGAACCTCACGGAATTCGTCGACGAAAAACTTGCTCAGCTCGCCGAGTGTCTGCAGTCGGTTGAAAACGAACTGTGCAAGCTGCTGCGATTCGCCGCCGGCAATTTGAGCAGGTCTGGAAAAGTGTCCTCGCTGACTGATTGCCTTGACCTGCGGGAATTGCCACCCGCCACTTCCGATCACCTGCCCCAGTGGCTGGGTGTGGCTGAATTACTCACGGTAAAGAGTCAAACCGGTTACCGTAAGGCAGTCAACGTCAATACCGGTTTTCCTCCCGGCAGTAATGCAGAGGAAAAAGCCACAAGCGCTGAATACAAGGCTCTGTTTGCTTCCCTGTCAGACACGCTCGCCAACGAACCCGGACTTCTGGATCAGTTGATGATGGTAAGACGACTGCCGCTGACCGGATTTGATAACGAACAATGGACGTTGTTGACCGCACTGACCGATATATTGCCGACGCTGACCGCGCAGCTTTCCCTGTCTTTCAGTCGGCACGGTCTGGTGGATTACAGTTGTGTCAGCGAAGCTGCAATCGACGCACTGGGTGACGATGAGCACCCGACCGACCTGGCTCTGGCTCTGGATCATCGCATCTCACATGTTCTGGTGGATGAGTTTCAGGACACCTCAAATATTCAAAATCTTTTGCTGAAAAGGCTAACTGAAGGATGGCAGCCCGACGACGGGCGCACACTCTTCATCGTGGGCGACGGTATGCAATCCTGCTATGGTTTCCGCAATGCCAATGTCGGCCTGTTCATCGCCGCACGGCAACGGGGCCTGGGTCAGACCTCACTCACTTCTGTGGATCTTTCAACCAATTTTCGTTCCAATGCGGGCGTGGTCAACTGGGTAAATCAGATATTTGCCGACGCGTTTCCGGAGGAAATGGACATATCCCGCGGTGCAATCAGTTACACACCTGCCACCGCCTTTTCAAAAAATGATCCGGAGGCGCCGGTGCGGACCTGCCTGATTCTGCACGAGGCGGGTGCACTGGAATCGGCTCGAGAGAAAGAAGCCGGGATCGTGGCACAAACGATAACCCGGCTGCAGGAAAACAACCGTGATCAGTCAATTGCCGTGCTGGTACGCGCACGGAGGCACCTGGAACACATTATTCCGGCGCTGCACAACGCCGGCATCAACTGGCAAGCCACGGATATCGACAGACTGGCTTCAGTACCACTGATACAAGATTTGCTCAATCTGACCAGCGCCCTTGCCCACCCCGGTGACCGCCTGGCCTGGCTGGCGATTTTGCGGGCGCCGTGGTGTGGTCTGCTGATCCCCGATCTCCATGTCGTTGCGAAACACGCCGTGGAATCGAGCCTCTGGTCGACACTACAGCAACAGGCGGCGCTTGACGCCCTCAGCGAGGATGGCCGGCAGCGTGTGGAAGGCGTGCTGCCGGTATTGCGCTACGGCATGGTTTATCGGTACCGGCGTCCGTGGCGAGAGGTGATCGAAGCCTGCTGGCACTTGCTGCGAGGTCCTTCGATCGCTGAACATGCACGTTTGATGGAATGCGCCGACTGCTTTTTCGATCTGCTGGAAGGCGCTGAGCGCAGTGCCGAAACGCTGAACCTTGCCCGCCTGCGCCATCATCTGCAGAAAGCCTTTGTGCCTGGCTCAACAACTGATGAAGGCAACCCGGTGCAGATTATGACAATTCACAAAGCCAAGGGACTGGAATTTGACCATGTCATTCTTCCAGGTCTTTCCCGCAAAGGGACTTCAGACCCCAAATCATTGCTGCTGTGGCATGAATATCTGAACGGTAATGGCGATCCCCGGCTACTGCTTGCCACTCGCGCCGCCACTGGAAATGATGAAGATCCGCTGTACAATTTTTTGCGGTTCGAACGTGGTTGCAAATCGCGGCTAGAAAATACACGGCTGATGTATATCGCTGTCACTCGCGCCAGGGAAACTGCCACCCTGCTGGCAACTCTGGAGCAGAAAGAAAAAGAATCAGAACCGGCACCACCGGAAGCGAGCCTGTTGGCGACAATCTGGAATCCACTACAGCAATTACAGGAAAATATTGACTGGTGCGAAGCAGGCTCCGGCGATCCTTCATCTGTCGAGACAACGGCACAATCGCCAATGCAGTTGCGTAGACTGACCACCGCTCTCACCCTGACCCCCTCCGAAAGAGATTTGACAGCAGTCGTCAATACTGATGTCGCAGTGGCGAGCGGAATTCAGGATTCAAAACCCGACCCGATGCACAGTGAGGTGGGGAACCTTATTCACCGCTGCTTGCAGTCTTATGTGACCTTTGGCCCTGAAACCATTAATGAGGCCGGCCTGCGGCGCCTTCGCAATCGCTGGTCGGCGCAATTGCGTGAGTTCGCCGACCGCGATGAAACCGACAAGCTCGTAGAGTATATTGAAAGTTCAGTGCTGACTACAACAGCAGACGCGGAACTCGCCTGGGTATTCGACAACCGTTTCGAAGACAGCCGTTGTGAACTGGAACTGGGTCGCATCAGCGAGGGCCGTCTGCGTGTCTGGCGTCTGGACCGCAGTTTCATCGATAACGACAATGTACGCTGGATCATTGACTACAAGTCAGCGTCCAGACCTTCACACCAGACAGAAGAGGAATTCGTTACGGAGCAGTGCGAAAAGTATCGCGGACAACTGACCGGATATCGGCGCGTATTCAGGGAATTGCCTGGCGAAAAGGGCCGGAAAATAAAAACAGCGCTGTTGTTTACGTCACTGCCGCGCTTGGTAGAGGTAAATACAGACAAGGTGTTTTGACGCGCTTTGCGGCCTGCTAACCGAATGTACGCAGGTCCTCGTCATCCACGGCATAAATGCCATCGGCATTGCGCAGGTAACCCTTGAAGTCCATGCCATAGCCAAACAGGTAGTGGTCCTCGGCTTCCAGGCCGACGAAGTCAGCCCTCATGGCCGATCTTTTATGACCATGCTGCTTGTCCACCAGTACCGCGGTATAAACCTTGCGCGCACCCAGTGAAATACAGTTCTCGACAACCTTTTTCAAGGTTGTGCCCTCGTCCAGGATATCGTCTACGATCAGCACGGTCTCATCGATCAATTCGAGTGATGGAGCAGCCTGCCAGTTCAGTTCCGAACCAGTGGTGTTGTCGCGATAACGGGTCGCGTGAAGGTAACCCATACGCAACGGAAACTGTAATCGCATCGATAATCTGCCGGCGACGATCAACCCCCCGTTGAGCACACACAGAAATACCGGATCCAATTGCGCCATGGTATCGTGGATTTCACACGCTATGCGGTCCAGCGCCGCTTCAACTTCCGCGCTGTTATAAAGACACCTGGCACGACTTCTGACCTGCCATATCTGTTCGGGAGTCATCGCTTCACTTCTCGACCGGTTTAACGTATTCCTGTGGCGCCAAGTGTTCCATCAGCGGATCAAGTCCGTCGACAGTCGTGGTGGGGAAAGCAAAGTCAGCGTCGTGCTTGTGCACAATTTCCACGATCTTCAGCATGACATCCTCCTTGATTTTGTGGTATTCCGTCCAGACAGTGGTCTTGGTGAACGTGTAGATAAAAAATTCAAGCGATGACGCGGCATATTTATTGAAGTTCACCATAAGCGTCTGACGGGTGTCGATGTCCTTATGATTCTGCAACATCTCCCTGACATCCTTGACGATAACTCCCATCTTGTCGGCATCACGATAGCGAATGCCGATATTTTCATTTATACGGCGGTTCAGCATGCGCGAAGGATTTTCCAGCGCGATATTGGTGAATACCGAATTGGGAACATACAGTGGACGTTTGTCGAACGTTCGTACCAGCGTCAGACGCCACCCGATATTTTCCACGGTACCTTCTATGTTGCGATCCGGCGAGCGAATCCAGTCGCCGATAGCAAACGGCCGGTCCAGATAAATCATCAGCCCGCCGAAAAAATTGGCCAGCAGGTCTTTGGCGGCAAATCCGATCGCGATGCCACCCACTCCGCCGGCGGCGAGTAACGCGGTAATGTCCAACCCCATAGTCGGTAACGCTACCAGTACCGCGGAAATAACAGCGGCAAGTCTAAGCAGTTTCGCCAAAGCGGTAACCGTGGTGGCATCCATCGTACCCTGCCAGTCGGAACCGGCATCCAGAATGGCGTTTAACATCCGCTTTTCCACAATATTGACAAAGCGGACCAGGAATACCGCCAGCAACACAATCGCTGACAGTTTTCTCACCAGATCGATATTCCCTTCGGCAAAAAGGCCGTTTTCGATGTAGGCATTGCTGATCGCCGCCGCCCAGCAAAGGCCGAGGATAAGAACGTACCAGCTCACAGCGGGCCGGCCGGCCTGAATTAATGCATCATCCCAGAGATTCTCGGTACGGGCTGCCTGCTTGCCGATAAAATCGAGAATCTTTATCGCCAGAAAACGCAGCAACAAAGTGACGACCACGGCGATGAAAACACGCAGGCCCCATCCCAGGTCGTCCACACTAAAAATTTCCAGCAGATTTTCCATGTTCAGCCTCGTCAAATCTGTGCCAGCGCTTCACGGCTTTGCTGCCAGCGCTCGGAAGTTATGAGTTTTGAATAACTCAAGCGAGTTCTGCCCGCCATGGTGGCAAGCCTGTCGCTGGTAAGGACATTCAATGAATTTTCCCTGCTTTCCAGCCAGTCCGCCGCGGTGATCGCCAGTTCCCGTTTGTTACAGACCAGTATCATGTCACAACCCGCGGCAAGCGCGTTTTCAGCGCGTTGTTCGATACCGCCGGCGCTGGCGGCACCGGCCATGGTCAGGTCATCACTGAATATAATGCCCCTGAACCCCAGTTGATCGCGCAGAATGTCCTGAAGCCAGATGCGGCTGAAACCCGCGCAACGCGCATCGACAGCCGGGTAGATAACGTGGGCCGGCATGACCGCGTCGAGAATATCCGCGCACTGCTGAAACGGAATCATATCAACCGCTTGCAACTCCTGTAGCGAGCGATGATCGACAGGAATCTCGAGGTGGGAATCGGCGGCAATGCCGCCGTGCCCCGGAAAATGCTTGCCAGTGGCCGCCATGCCTGCTTCGTGCATTCCATCGATCAGCGCCCGCGCCAACTCTGCGATCACGGCGGGCTCCGCACAGAAAGCCCGGTCGCCGATCACCGCACTGTGTGTATTGTAAGTATCCAGCACTGGAGCAAAGCTGAAGTCGATGCCACAACTTAACAGCTCCGCCGCCAGCAACCAGCCACACCGGGTAGCCAGGTCCAGCGCCGCCTGGCGGTCATTGCCATAAAGCCGCCCAAAATGGTGCATTGCAGGCAATGTGGTGAACTCCTCACTCCTGAACCGCTGTACCCTGCCACCTTCCTGGTCCACTGCAATGAGCAGCCGGTCATTGCAGCTGCGAATCTCACCGACCAGTTCCCGCAATTGGGAGCGCGACGCGAAATTACGGGAAAAGAGAATGACGCCGCCCACTGACGGCCGCCGTAGCTGGTCCAATTCTTCCGGCTGAAGGCTCAGGCCCGCCACATCCAGCATCAATACACCATAACCTGTGTTCATCAAGACAGTTCCGGACCCATTCAAATTCAGGCGCAGATTATCACAGAACCGGATTGTGTATTCAAAACCGCCCGTGGCTCAGTCAGGTCGACGTGCTTATTCAGGGGTTCGCTAAAGATTTTTTGCGATTGCCGGATAACTGTATATAATTACAGTCAACACTGGCTGCCAGGGCATTTCCATGATCAAGCTCACTCCGCGTCAATCCGAAATTCTGTCTTTCATCCGCGAGTATCAGGTGGAAACCGGCTACCCCCCTACCCGCTCGGAAATTGCCGGCGAAATGGGATTCAAATCCCCCAATGCTGCCGAGGACCATTTGAGGGCGCTGGAAAAAAAGGGGGCCATAGAAATCCTTCCCAGCACCTCGCGCGGCATCCGCCTGATGAACGAGCCGGTTCCGGGACTGCCGGTCGTCGGCCGCGTTGCAGCCGGCAGCCCGCTTTTGGCGGCGGAGTGTATCGATGAATACTGTGACGTGCCTGCTGACATGTTTGAGCCACCGGCGGACTACTTGCTGACCGTCTCAGGCACCAGCATGATTGACATAGGCATATTCGAAGGAGATCTGCTGGCGGTGCATAAAACGAATCGCGCAAACACCGGGGATATCGTCGTTGCCCGTATCGACGATGAAGTCACCGTAAAACGCCTGCAGACCACGCGCAGCCGTCACAGAATCCAGCTGGTCGCGGAGAATCCCGATTTCGCCCCCATCGAAGTGGATTTACGCCAACAGCAATTCGCCATTGAAGGAATAAGCGTAGGAGTTATTCGGCGACGATTATGAACCGGCGCCGAACTATCTTGCCTTCCTGGCTTTCCTCGCTGGTTTTGCGGAGCCGGTCACCTGCCATTGACCGTCACTGTAAAACGCTTTCCAGCCGGTGGCTTTTTTATTCACCTCACTCTGCACATATTGCTCCTGCGTTTTGCGACTGAAACGCACCACAGTCTTGTTCCCGGCATCATCTTCAACAGGCGCACTGAACAGAAACGCATACTTCGGATCGATCTGATCCTTGTGGGGTAACAGTTCTTCAACCAACGGCGCCCGGGTTTCACGATTACGCGGAAACTTGCTGGCGGCAAGAAACAGTCCTGAGGCTCCATCGCGCAAGACAAAATGATCATCGACGTTCTCGCACTGCAACTCGGTTGGTACCGGATCCATTTTTGGAGGTGCCGGTTGGCCGTTGCGCAATAACTTGCGCGTGTTTTTACAGTCTTCATTGGTGCAGCCGAAATACTTTCCGAACCGCCCGGTTTTCAACTGCATATCGGCGCCACATTTATCACATTCGATCAATGGCCCGTCGTAGCCCTTGATTTTGAAGGCACCCGTTTCCACTTCATAACCCGGACAGTCAGGGTTGTTACCACAGACGTGAAGCTTGCGTGAATCGTCTATCAGGTAGGATTCCATCGCGGTATTGCAGATCTTGCAGCGATGCTTGCTGCGCAACTGGATATTTTCCCTTTCCTCCGCTTCCTCCGGTGTATCGGTGCGCACCGCGTCATCTCCAGACGTCAGGTTGATGGTGCACTTGCAACGTTCCTTCAGCGGCAACGAATATCCTGAGCAACCCAGGAAAACACCTGTCGACGCCGTGCGAATCTGCATCGGCCTGCCGCATTTCGGGCAGGGAATATCAGTATCAGTGGGCTTGTTGGCGCGCATGCCGCCTTCTTCCGCCTCGGCCCGGGTCAACTGCTCAGTAAAGCCGGAGTAAAAATCGTCAAGCAATTGCTTCCACTCTTTTTTCCCCGCGGCCACCTGGTCGAGGGAATCTTCCATTCTGGCAGTAAAATCGTAGTCCATCAGTTCGCTGAAGCTCTCCTGCAAACGCTCAGCCACGATGTCACCCATCTTGAGCGCGTAGAAACGCTTGTTCTCTACCTTGACATAACCGCGGTCCTGAATTGTGGAGATGATGGAGGCGTACGTGGACGGCCTGCCAATGCTGCGTTTTTCCAGTTCCTTCACCAGGCTTGCTTCAGTAAAGCGCGGTGGTGGCCTGGTGAAATTCTGTATCGGATTGAGTTTTTCCAACCGTAGTACTTCGCCCTCTTCCACCGCCGGCAGTACTATGTCGTCGTCCCGTGATGGCATGGCCTTGAGATAACCATCAAACTGCATGATGCGGCCCTTGCTGCGCAGTTCAAAGTCGGCAGCACTGATGGTCAGCGATGTACTCAGATAACGGGCCGGCGGCATCTGACAGGCAACAAAATATTGCCATATCAGGGTATAGAGTCTGGACGCGTCAGTTTCCATGTTCTGAAGCTTGCCGGCCGTCACGCCCACTTCGGTGGGCCTGATCGCCTCGTGTGCTTCCTGGGCACCCGCCTTGGAACTGTAACGGACGGGGGATTCAGGCAGATAATCCTTGCCATAGTGTGTGTTGATATAATCGCGACACATGGCGATGGAATCGTCGCTGAGATGCGTGGAGTCGGTACGCATGTAAGTGATGTAACCCGCTTCATACAAGCGCTGCGCCATCAGCATGGTCTTTTTCACACCGAAACCAAGCCGGGTACTGGCAGCCTGTTGCAGCGTAGAGGTAATCAACGGCGGTTTGGGTTTGGAAGAAGTAGGACGGTCTTCCCGTTTGGCGATTTTGTACTCGGCGTTGTCAAGCTGCGCCAGTGCCGCGTCGGTTTCATCCTTGCTGCCGGGACGGAAATTCTTGCCCGAGTGTTTGACTACCTGGCTGCGCAAAGGCAGAGCTGCCGATGTTTGCAGGTCGGCAAATACTTCCCAGAACTCCTCCGGGATAAACGCCCTGATTTCCTGCTCCCGCTCCACAACGAGCCTGACAGCGACCGATTGCACCCTGCCGGCTGACAGGCCGCGGGCAACTTTCGCCCAGAGCAGAGGAGAGACCATGTAGCCCACAATGCGGTCGAGAAATCGTCGCGCCTGCTGCGCCTCTACATATTTCATGTCAAGGTCGCCCGGGTCACTGAAGGCTTCCTGAATGGCTTTGCTGGTAATTTCGTTAAACACCACACGCTTGTAGCGCTGGGGGTCACCACCGATTGCCTCTTTCAAGTGCCAGGCGATGGCTTCTCCCTCGCGGTCAAGGTCGGTTGCGAGATAGATGCTGTCGGCGTTTTTGGCCAGTTTCCTCAGTTCGGAGACCACTTTGCCCTTGTTCGGCAGTATCTCGTAGTTGGCCGCCCAGTCGTGATCGGGATCGATGCCCATGCGGTTGATCAATTGCTGGCGGGCGCGTTTTTTCTTGACCCGCGCTTTTTCTTCCGCATTCAGCTTACGCGTTGCGGCCGCCGCCGCCGCCCTGGCCTTCGGGTCAGTAGCGGATCCATTGCCCGCCGCGGGAAGATCGCGTATGTGCCCGATGCTGGATTTGACAATAAATTCCTGACCAAGGTACTTGTTGATGGTTTTAGCTTTGGCGGGTGACTCGACTATAACCAGTGATTTCGACATTACAGAGCTTTCCTTGATTGCTGCTTGAAAGAATCCCTGCTTCAGAGACTTGCGCCCCTGCGCATGAAAGAGCGCACATATATAAGGGCTCGATTGGTATCGGTCAAGTTTTTGTTTTCTCCCCGGTCTGAACGACAGACTGGGAATTTCGTGGATGCAGACCCGGCAACAATCTGTTTTTACTTCAATTATTACGTCATGCCTGCCTGTAGAGAGAGAGGATGCCCGAGGTATTATCGGGTCAGTCAAGCCCCTGAATGTTCACTTCGTGTATCCAGCCGTAGGGATCCGTAGCCTCCCCTTTCTGAATGCTGACCAGCAAATCGTAGAGTTGCTGCATCACCGGTCCCACGGAATCTCCATTGCCGTGAAAGCTGTGCCAGGCGTTATCGAACCAGATTTTGCCAACCGGTGACAACACGGCGGCAGTGCCGCAAGCCCCCAACTCCTGGAAATCACTGATCTCGGCCCGCAGATCCACCGGTCTGGCCTCGGCAATCAATTTGAGCTGATCTTCGGCCAGTACCATGATCGAAGTTCGGGTAATGCTGGGCAGAATCGCATTGGACTTGGGTGTCACCAGGCGATTGCCCGTCATTGCGATTATGATGTTGGCTGAGCCGGCCTCATCAATGTAGCGCCGATGGGCGGCATCCAGATACAGCGCTTCGCTGGCACCAAGCTCCTGAGCCTTGCGCGTCGCCATCAAGCCGCCGGCGTAGTTCGCGCCCACCTTGTAACTGCCGGTACCGTTGGGCGCAGCGCGATCCATGTCCGACACGGCCAGTGAAATTAAGGAAAGGCCCGCCGATTTATAATACGGTCCCACCGGGGAGACAAACACGCGGAATTCAAATTTTCGCGCCGGCTTCAGGCCCAGGTTTTCGCCAACGCCGATCAGCATCGGACGAATATACAATGCGGCACCTGACCCGTAAGGGGGAATCCATGAGTAATTGGCGCGTACGGTCTCTTCCACGGCAGCAATGAAAAGCTCTCGAGGAACTTCCGGCATCAGCAGGCGCGAGGCGGCCTTGTTCATGCGCTCGCTATTCAACTCCGGTCGAAACAACAATACTCGGCCATCGGGGGAGGTTTGTGCCTTCATCCCTTCAAAACATTGCTGCGCATAATGCAGAGCCGGCGCACCTTCGTGTATGCTTATCGTATCCGACTCTATCAGACCGCCCTCCAGCCAGCGTTCGTCTTCATAGACCGCGCTGAAACGGAAGTCAGTCTTGAGATACTGGAAACCAAGTTCACTCCAGTTGAGTTGTTTTTTCCGTTTTGATTTGTTCACGGTGTGTCCGGGTTGCTTGTCCAAGGCGGCGTATTATCAATTATTACGCTTCGAATATCCACAAGCTGCCGTGACCATCGCCGGCAAACGGTGCGTGCAGACGTTATGAGGATGTGTCCGAGCAGTCATGCCTGATTCCCTGCTATTGGCCCGACAACCGATTTTCGACAGGTCGCTGAACATTGCCGCCTATGAACTGTTATTCCGCAGTGATGCCGGTACTGTACTCAAAGACTCCGACGCCAATCTGGCAACCACCCAGGTACTGCTGAATGCCTTTACCGATCTCGATATTGACGCTCTGCTCGAGGACCATAAGGCTTATGTCAATTTTACCCGCGACCTGATATTGCATCCGCCACCATTCAATAAAGACAAGTACGTTATTGAAGTACTTGAGAGCATTCACATAGACGATGAACTGGTGCAGCAACTGCGCCGGCTCAAGCGACGGGGTTATACAATCGCCCTGGATGATTTCGAGTACAGCAAGGACTGGGACGCCGTGCTGAAGCTGGCTGACATTGTCAAACTGGATGTGCTGGCCATGAGCCGAGAGCAATTGATCGCCGCGGTGGATCGTATGAAGACCTACGGCGTTAAACTGCTGGCGGAAAAAGTGGAATCCCACGAGATGTTTCATTTCTGCTGTGATCTGGGGTTCCAGCTTTTTCAGGGTTACTTCCTCTGCCGGCCGCGCCCCATTCGGGGCAACCGAATATCACGGCCTCAGCTGGCGGCGCAGAGTCTGCTCTCAGCCATTCAGAATCC
Source organism: Pseudohongiellaceae bacterium (assembly GCA_040879025.1). Taxonomy (GTDB): domain Bacteria; phylum Pseudomonadota; class Gammaproteobacteria; order Pseudomonadales; family Pseudohongiellaceae; genus JBBDLF01. The sequence goes on along the minus strand of JBBDLF010000040.1, from coordinate 16,777 downwards.
CGAACTGGAAATTGAACACCTTTCCTCACTGGTGGCCGGAGATTCCGTGATGAGCGCCGGGGTGTTGCGAATTGAAAATGCCAGCAATGGCGGAGATGTCGAGCATGCGATGGTTGATTCGGCGATTGCGACTCTCAATACCCAGCAACTGCGCAACTGGATTACATTGCTGAGTTATCAGGTCATGCCCGACAAGCCAATGGCTCTGTTTATCAGTGCCATCAGCCGCGCCCGAATGTGTCAGCAACTGGCACTGGCATTCGCTGACGAGGCCGGTGCCCACCGCTACTTTAGTGTGGGATTGCTGTCCAATATCGACGCCTATCTCGACAGACCCCTGAAAGAAATAATCCCTACCATGCCTCTGGAAAAAGATATCGGGGACGCCCTGCTTTTTGGACACGGTCCGATGGGCATGATACTGCGCACGGCGATCGCCAGTGAACGTGCCATGTGGAACTCGATAGATTGGGAAATACTGAAAGAAAAGTGTCTGACGCCCAGCGACGTGGAGGGCGCCTATATAGACAGCATCCAGTGGGCGGGCAGCATTGCCGGCGCGATACAGTCGGGGCAGAATGCCTGAAGGATGCGTTTGATGGATAGTCCAGGAGGGCCCATGCTCATTGATATCGGCGCCAACCTTGGTCATGTGTCGTTCAGCCGGGATCTTCATCAGGTTATCGCCACGGCACAGGATGCGGGTATTGCACATATCATCGTTACCGGTACCGATGTCGCCTCTGTCGAGCATGCACAAATTCTGTGTGAACAGTATCCGCATTACCTCAGCATGACGGCGGGGTACCATCCCCACCTCGCCGCTTCCTGCAACAACGGGGCATTTCAGCAAATACGGGATTTCGCTGCGCTGTCCCAGGTTGTCGCGGTAGGTGAAACCGGTCTCGATTTTAACCGGGATTATTCACCCAGAGACATCCAAGAGAAAGTGTTCGCGGAGCATCTGGCTCTTGCGGCCGACTTGCAGAAACCGCTGTTTCTGCATCAACGTGACGCTCATCGGCGTTTTTACCCGATACTGAAGGAACATCGTGATCGCCTCACCGGAGGCGTGGTGCATTGTTTCACGGACACTCGTGAAGCGCTTGAGGATTATCTTGACCTGGACATGCATATCGGTGTCACCGGCTGGGTCTGCGATGAACGTCGCGGACTGGAACTGCAACAACTGCTGCGATACATTCCCGCCGACAGACTTCTGCTTGAAACGGACGCGCCCTACCTGCTTCCACGCAGCCTGAAGCCGAAGCCCGCCACGCGTCGCAACGAGCCCCGTCACCTGACTGAAGTATTGAGAAAAGTCGCCGATTACAGCGATCGCAGCATGACAGCCGTCGCCGCACAGACCACGGCCAATGCGTTAAAACTGTTTGACCTGGCGCTTTAGCCCTGATGCGCCACCGTTGTAGCGGTTAATCAGCATGGTCCAGAAAATCCTTCAGCATGTTGACGTCAAACGGCCAGCCCAGTTCCTCATGGCCGGTGTCTTTCCTCACAACAGGTATGCGAATTCCGTAGCGTTCCACGAGCCCGGCATCCGTCGCGATATCCACTTTGCACAAACTGAAACCGGTATCGGAGAGAACTTCCGCCAAAAGAACTTCCGCCTGTTCACACAGATGACAGCCGGCCGTCGTATACAGAATCAACCGCGCCATTCGCTTCCGCACACCGAACGTATTTCATTGATCAGTGCAGGCCCCCGATAAATAAACCCTGTATAGACCTGCACCAGCGCCGCGCCGGCCTCGATTTTTTCCCTGGCATCGCCACCGGAAAAAATGCCGCCGCAGCCGATCACCGGCACCCTGTCGCCAAGCGCGCGCGCAAGATATTTGATCACCTCAGTGGATCGGCTGCGCAACGGCACACCACTCAGGCCTCCGGTTTCATCCGCGTAACGACTGTTTTTGACCCCTTCCCGGCCGAGCGTGGTATTGGTGGCGATGACGCCGTCAACTTCCAGTTGAAGGACTGCATCGGCGATTTCCTGTAACTCAGACTCATCGAGATCCGGCGCCAGTTTAATCACTAACGGAACATGCACACCATGTACCTGGCCAAGTTTAGCCTGTTCCTCCTTCAAGGCCCCCAGAAGGGATTTGAATTGTTCACCCGATTGTAACGAACGCAAGCCTGGTGTATTGGGTGAGGAAAGATTGACAGTAATGTACCCCGCAAACGGGAACGCCTTGCGCAAACAGGTAAGATAATCCTGGGCCGCGTTTTCAACCGGAGTGTCAAAATTTTTGCCGATGTTGATACCCAGCACACCCTCGAACCGGCTCCGCTGAATTCGAGAGACGGCATGATCAATACCTTTGTTGTTAAAGCCCATGCGATTGATTATTGCCTGTTCGTCCCGCAGGCGAAATAACCTCGGCCCGGAATTGCCGGGCTGGGGTCTTGGCGTTAGCGTACCCACTTCGATAAAACCGAATCCATACCCGGCCAGTGCGTCTATATAGTCAGCGTTTTTATCCAGACCGGCCGCCAAGCCCACGCAGTTGGCAAACGTGAGGCCCATGACCCGCTTTTGTTCCTCGGCGGCAACCGGCGCACCAGACAACAGTGAATTCAGTCGCAGACGGCGCGACACGTTCATCATTCGCAAGGCAACATCGTGGGAAGCTTCAGCAGGCAGGCAAAAGAGCAGATTTCGTAACAGTTTGTAATAGATAGACCCTTCTCCCGGCTCGGCAAGGAAACCCCGAGGCAACTTATTCCGAGGCTCCCTAGACATCGTGATCAAAACGTTTACAATCCCTGACTTTCGCCCAAAATGGTCGACTGTGCAGCAGAGATTTTTTTAATATGAACTATCACGGAATAATAACAGAACTTAAAAGCTGGTTATCACAACAAATCATCGGGCAGGAGCGTTTGCTGGATCGTCTGCTGATAGCCCTGCTTGCCGATGGTCACTTGCTGGTGGAGGGAGCGCCCGGTCTGGCCAAAACGAAAGCGATCAAGGATTTATCCAGAGCCATTGAGGGCGATTTCCACCGTATTCAGTTTACTCCCGACCTCTTGCCCAGCGATATAACGGGCACCGAGGTGTTCCGGCCGGAGGACGGCTCCTTCCGATTTCAGCAGGGTCCCATTTTTCACAACCTGGTACTCGCGGACGAGATAAACCGGGCACCGGCCAAGGTGCAGTCCGCACTGCTGGAGGCGATGGGTGAACACCAGGTGAGCGTCGGCCGTGAATCGTTCAAGCTGCCCGAGCTTTTTCTGGTCATGGCAACCCAGAACCCAATCGAGCAGGAAGGAACCTATCCCCTGCCGGAGGCCCAGCTCGACCGTTTTCTGATGCATGCGTTCATCGGTTATCCCAGTACCGAAGCGGAGCGGGATATTCTTCATCTGGTTCGTAATGAAGCTCGTCACCAAATACCCGAACCACCGAAAATCGTGAGCCAGACCGATCTGTTTGCCGCACGTCAGGAAATACTGGCGATGCATATGGCACCCGCTGTAGAGGAATATATAATCCAGTTGATCGTTGCCACCCGTAACCCTTCAGCCTACGGCGATGATCTGGCCTCCTGGCTCGAATACGGAGCCAGCCCCCGGGGAACCATCTCGCTGGACCGATGTGCCCGTGCCCACGCCTGGATACAGGGCCGCGATTTTGTCAGTCCCGATGATGTCCAGGAAGTGATGTTCGATACACTGCGGCACCGTATTTTGCTTACCTTTGAAGCCGAAGCTGGCGGCATCACGCCGGATAAGGTCCTGGAAACGCTGCGCGAACGGGTCCCGGCGGCGTAGACAGGGTTGCGTGCCGGAGGGTCGTGAACCAGGCCCCCCCGCGCGACCAGGCAGGCGCTCCATTGCATTAACCCAGAGTCCGGACAGCGAACGCTATGCAACAAAAGCAGAACATCGGCCCCCAGTTTGCACGCTATCGGTGTCAGGGCCCGGCAGTCACCCTGCAACAATTGCTGATGCAACGGTATGCCGCCAAAATACTGGAATATGCGTTAAACACCCGCTCGGTTGCCGGCATTTCTGGTCTGCACCTGTCCAAAATGCGCGGCCGCGGTATCGATTTCGAGGAATTTCGTCCTTACCAGCCCGGAGACGACATACGCCTGATCGATTGGCGGGTCACCGCGCGCACCAGTAAACCCTTTACCAAGGTATTCCGTGAGGAACGCGAACGCCCGGTTATTATCGCGGTGGACCAGACCCATAATATGTATTTCGGCAGTCGTGTTGCGTTCAAGTCGGTGGTGGCCGCGCAAGCCGCCGCCTTGTTTTGCTGGCTCGCGATTGATAATGGGGATCGTGTCGGCGGCCTGGTCTATTCCGATTCCACGTCGAGCCTGGTCAGGCCCAAGCGCAGCCGCCGCTCTGCATTGCACCTGCTCAGTCAGGTTCAGCTATTCAATGAGCGCCTGCAGGACCGCGCCAACGACGCGCCACGGAGCAACGACCCCGACTTCAAGCCGGGGCTCACGCATGCCCTGGGTCGGATCCGGCGGATTACCAAGCCCGGCAGTACCCTGTACGTCATTTCCGACTTCGTCACCCTGGATGAGTCTGCGCTCCGCTACCTTTATCAGCTGTCCCGTCACAATACCGTGATTTGTTGCTTCGTCCATGATGTTCTGGAAGAAAGCCTCCCGATTCCCGGTTACTACAGCATTACGGACGGAACCGCCAAGGGATCGCTGAACACGTATAACCCCAAAGCCCGGGTGCGTTACCGCGAACTTTTCCGCAAACGGGTCGACGGCCTGCAGGCGGATCTCGATCGCCTTAAAATTCCGTTACTGAAATTACGCACCGACCAACTGGTTGTAGAGCAGATACAAACATGGATAGCGCAGAACTCCTAGCGCAACTGCGCGATATACATTTGCCGGAACCGGTGTCCCTATGGCCGCCAGCCCCGGGCTGGTGGCTGCTCGGTGCCTTGCTGCTTGCCGCACTGGTCTTTGGCTGTGTCCACGCCTGGCGACAGTACCGGCGCCGGAAGATTTGCTCTTTTGCCCTGGCCGAACTGGAGCGCTGCTATATCGCACTGGAAGAAGCACTGAATGCGGACGAAGATGCCGATACGGTTCGTGTGAACTTCATCAATGAGGTTAATGCCGTGTTGCGCCGGGTCGCACTGTGGCATTTTCCTCACTCCCATGTCGCGAGCCTGGGCGGCAAGGCCTGGGTTGATTTTATACGTGAAAAAGGTGACTCTTCAGAGATGACTGACGAGATCGCCCAGGCGCTGGGCCAGGGCCGGTTTCAGGCGCGTTGCGAGTACGATATCGCGCAGCTTGTCAGTCTTGGCAGGCGCTGGGTTACCAGCCTCTATATGCAGGCCCGGGAAGCGTCCGCGACTCCTGGCAAGGGCGTGATTCACCGCAGGTGATGTGTAGTGACTGATTTTTATCAACTGACTAAAGCAACCGAGTAGTACCAGCCCATTATGCTTGAATTTACCTGGCCTTTCGCCTTTCTGGCACTCCCGCTGCCACTGCTGATCTACTATCTTCTGCCGCGGGCGCCAAGGCAGGACGCGGCGCTTTACGTCCCTTTTTTCAGCACGCTTTCGCGATTGCAATCCGATAATGAAAACATCACTGCCGCACGGTTGTTTAATCTGGTCTGTTGCACCCTGATCTGGCTGGCCCTGGTCACCGCGGCCAGCCGCCCGCAGTGGCTGGGCGATCCAGTGCAACTGCCCTCATCCGGCAGAGATCTGATGCTGGTTGTGGATATCTCCGGCAGTATGGAAGCCCAGGACATGGTTATTGGCAACCGTCAGGTCTCCCGCATGGAAATCGTCAAGGAGGTGGTGAGCGACTTTGTGCGCCGGCGTGAAGGTGATCGTCTGGGTCTGATCCTGTTTGCCGCCCATGCCTATCTCCAGGCGCCACTCACGTTTGACCGTGAAACCGTGGGCACCCTGCTGGAAGAAGCCCAGATAGGCATTATTGAAGAATCCGCCACCGCCATAGGTGACGGTATCGGGCTGGGCATCAAGCATCTGCGCACCCGACCAGAGAACAGCCGGGTTCTGGTCATGCTTACTGACGGGGTGAATAACGCGGGGGCGGTGTCTCCCCTTCAGGCCGGACAACTGGCGCAAACCGAGGGCATCAGGATATACACGATCGGTGTTGGCGCCGAACAGGTCGTTCAACGCACCTTTTTTGGTGCCCGGGCCGTCAATCCGTCCGCTGAACTGGACGAGTCCACGTTGACCCGGATCGCGGAGGACACAGGGGGTCGCTATTTTCGCGCTACAGACGTCGCCAGCCTGGTTGCCGTCTATGAGGAACTCGACCGACTGGAAACCATCGAGCAAGACGAACAGACCTTCCGGCCTACCAAGATCCTGTTCTACTGGCCCCTGGGTCTGGCCGTGATTGTCAGTTTTATTCTGGGTCTGTTTTCCATCCCCTGGGTCTCATTGCTGGGACGTGACCCGGCGGTCGAACCCCCGGCAGTGAAACCCGAGTCGACCGACTCGCCTCTGCACTCGGGAAGCGAAGCCTGATGGATCTGCTGATACCCAATTTCAGCGAATTCCATTTCCTGCGGCCATTGTGGCTGCTGGGACTGATTCCCGCGATAGTCTTGTTGCTGGCCCTGTGGCGGGTGAACAATGTAGTCACCGCCTGGGACCGGGCCATAGACAGTTCGTTATTACCCTTCCTGCTGGATCGCAACAAGAACGCTTCCCAGCGTACGCCGCTGTTGATGCTGGCGATAGCCTGGATATTGGCGATTGTTGCCCTCTCCGGGCCGGTTTGGGAAAAATTGCCTCAGCCGGTGCAGCAGCGTCAGGACGCTCTCGTTATCGTACTGGACCTTTCCCTTTCCATGTTCGCTTCCGACCATGAGCCTAACCGACTGGACCTGGCCAAACGCAAACTCAGGGATCTGCTTGTTCGCCGGGAAGAAGGGCTGACCGCACTGGTCGTCTATGCAGGCGATGCACATACCGTCACCCCGCTGACTGATGACACGGTTACGATCAGCGCACTGGTTCCCTCATTGAGTCCCAATATCATGCCGCTGTTCGGCAGCAATCCCATGGCCGGCGTCCAGCAGGCAGTCAGAATGCTGGACGAAGTGGCGGCGGTTCGCGGCAAAATCCTGCTAATGACTGACGGCATTAACGGCTTCAGTGAGGAACAACTGCTTGCGGAACAACTGCAGGCCACCGACTACGAATTGCTGGTCATGGGCATTGGGACTGAGCGCGGCGCGACTATTCGTACCAGTGACGGCACCTTCCTTACCAATGCCGACGGTCAGGTTGTCATCGCGCAATTAAACCGCAGCGTTTTGCAATCGTTGGCTAACCGGGTCAGTGGTCGCTACCATGACATTCAATTGTCCAATGCCGACCTCGATCACTTGCTCAGCGATTTCAATCCCCTGGATGATTCCCTGTCTGATGTCGAAGAGGAATTTGATGTCTGGTACGAAGCCGGCCCCTGGTTACTGCTGCTGATACTGCCGTTGGCGGCATTGAGCTTCAGGCGCGGCTGGCTGTTCAGTATTGTGCTGATCACCGCCGCGGGCGTACTCATCCCCTCCGAACAGGTCCACGCGCAGGGCTGGACTGATTTGTGGAAAACCCGTGACCAGCGCGCCGCCGAAGCTTTTTCCAATGAACAGCATGAGGAAGCGGCAAATCTGTTTCAATCGAGCCAGTGGCGAGCCGCCGCGAATTACCGCGCGGAGAATTATGATACCGCGATTGCCGAATTCAGCGCGATCAATACCGCCGAAGCTCACTACAATCGCGGCAATGCCCTGGCCCATGCGGGCAACTACCCGGAAGCCATTGCAGCTTACGACCAGGCCATTGCCTTGACAGAACTCACCGGTGACAGCCACGAGGATGCCGCTTTTAACAAGGCTATTGTGGAACAGCTCCTCGAGGAGGAGGAATCCGACGTCGGTGAGGCCGAGAGCGACGAGTCCGACCAGTCCGAGCAGCAGCCCGGCGACAGTGAACAGGAACCGGAGAATACTGAACAACAGGACCAGGAAAGTCAGGAAGGGAACCAGGAGGAACAAGAGGAACAAGAGCAGCAACAACAAAATCAGGAACCACCGGAGCAGCAGGAAGATTCTCAAAGCAACAGCGAACAAAACACGCCCAACGAAGAGACTAACGAGGAATTCGAGGAACAGCAGTCTCTCGAACAGTGGTTGCGGCGTATCGAGGATGACCCCGGCGAACTGTTACAACGCAAGTTCCGTTTTCAATACCGGCAACGCCAGCTTGACGGCACTGCCAATAATTATCGTTCGGGCGATCAGATATGGTAAGCCGTACAATAGCCGCTGTTGTATTAATGATCCTTTCCGGCTTCGCTGCCGCACAGGACATCGAAGCCAGTGTCAGCAACACCGAAGTAGCGATGGGGGATACACTGCAATACAGCATCAGGGTATTTCAGCGTCAGGTGTCACCGCCCGACCTGAGTCCGCTGACCGAGAATGGCGACTTTGAAATACTCAGTTCCAGTACCTCCAGTCAGTTCCGTAATTTCAATAACCAGGTGGAATCCTGGGTGGATTTCGAAATAGAGCTCTTTCCCCAACGGGAAGGCGAACTGGAAATTCCGCCCATAGAGGTTGGCGGTGAGTTTACCGAAACCATCACAATCACCGTGCTTAACCGAGGTGCCACGTCAAACCAGCCGGGGAATGAACTGTTTTTGGAAACCGAGGTCAACAAGGAATCGGTGTACGTACAGGAGCAACTGCTTTTTACCATCCGGCTGCATTACACCATCAACGGTATTCGTAATCCGCAGTTTACGCCGCTGGAGATGGCGGACACGGTAATCGAGATGATCGGTTCGCCGAATCAGTATGAACGACTGGTCGAGGGGGTGCGCTACGGAGTGTATGAGATGCGGTATGTGATTTTTCCACAACGCAGCGGCTCGCTTGAAATTCCCGACATTATGTTTCGCGGCGAAGTAACCGACGGCTCGAGCAATTTTGTCTTCCGCAATCCTAATACCCGAAGAGTGACCGCGTTCATTGAGGGAACCACGGTCGACGTTATGGAGCGACCCGAAGCCAGCCGCAACGTCAACTACTGGCTGCCTGCTTCCGATGTCAGTATCGAGGAAAGCTGGAGCAGTGACATTACCGATATGCGTGTGGGGGACACGATAGAGCGCACGCTGACGCTGAGGGCGGAAGGTCTTGATGGTGCCATGCTTCCCGCTTTCAGCAATGATAGTGTCGAAGACGCGAATCTGTATGCCGAACCGCCCGCGATCAGCAGAACATTCGTTGAAGGACAGATAGTCGGCACCCGGGTGGAAACCTCCTCCATAGTGCCCACGGCTCCAGGATTCATCACGGTTCCGGCGGTTAACGTGACCTGGTGGGACACCGACACATCGCAACTGAAAAGCGCGAGCATTCCGGAAACCCGCCTCACCGTCGCGACGGTGGAAGGCCGGCTACCAGCCGAACAGAGTGTCGCCGACACCGGTATTGACCAGCCGTCCAGCGCTCCCGCCTTGGGTCAGGATCAGATTGACAGCCAGAACGAAGCTACCTTGATCGCAATCCCGCGCTTCTGGATTACCCTGCTTGTCACTCTGTTGCTGCTGGGAACAGCCATCGCGGCCTACGGAATGCTGGTTCGTCATTCAGGCTTCAGTTTGCGGGCATTGCTGGGGCGGAAAATTGCCGCCGTCAAGCTGCATTTCAGTCCGCAACGACATGAACCGGCGGCGTTCGCGGCGTTAAAACGTGCCTGCAGCCAATACGATTTACCCGCAATACATGATGCCTTGATCGTCTGGTCCCGGCACCACCTGGAACACGACCTGGTATTCACGATGGATGATTTATTGCGCCAGCACGATCATCCGGAACTGCGCGAGGCATGCGTACAGTTGCAGTCGAAACTGTACGGGAGCCAGGGCGTTTCCAGTTTTGACGCCAAACGACTCAGCGCTATTGTCGGGGCCCTTCGCGGAGAACACCGTGATCAGCGGCGTAAAAATCGCCGTGATGTCGACTATCGGTTGCCACCGTTGTATAAGGTTTGAAGGTAACCTGGGTGTGAAACGCAACTATGAGACCGAAGCATAACCCTGAGCATAATACGTCAGACCATAGCGCCTGAACCCAAGGTTGTTTCATGGAAAGAAATTCCCGACCTGTCTATTCTTCCGAAACCGGCAGGCTATGCCCCGCCTGCTCCAGGCCAATTGCAAATTGCGCCTGCAAACGCACATCTACCGGAGCCGCCTCTGACGGCATCATCCGGTTACGATACGAAACCAAGGGCAGAAAGGGGGCTGGTGTCACTGTTATTACAGGACTGGATACCGGCTCCGGCGATACCCGTGATTTCATCAAAACCCTGAAGAAAAAATGCGGCACCGGGGGTACGGTAAAACCGGAACAGGTTGAAATTCAGGGAGACCACAGGGAAACGGTGAAAAAAGCGCTGGAAATCGCGGGTTTCAAGGTCAAGGGAGCCTGACCAGGGCGGGTCCGTTACCGCAGGAACGGAACCATTCCCAGGCGTGATCGCATCAGCAGTTTGCGTAATTGCCGATGCGCTTCGCGATTCTGCCTTCCTTTTGGATCCTGCGGTATTGATTCGTACTGAAGTTGCATATACAGGCGCGTAAATGCGTGTGCCCGCTCTGCCAGGTCCGGCCTTGACAACTCTATACGGCGGCAGAAATCCAGTGGTCCCTCACCTTTGTTCCTTGGCATCCCCGCGCGTCGCAGATCATCGCAAAATGCAAAATACAGCCGTGTCACCGGATCAAGTCGTCTTCCGTTGAAACGGATGATGGAAAATGCCAACACAAGCACCACGACTCCGACAAGAGCCACCAGCAGTATCAGTATTCTGCGCTCTGTCGCATCGCCGAGAATACTCTGCAACAGCTGCATTTGCCGTTCGTCATTGTAAGACACCACTCTTCGGTTCCATTCATACTCCAGCGCATCCATACGCAATCGCAGTGTGTTGAGCCAGCTCATACTTCGGTAGCGCGAGAAAAAGGATTCGCTCAGAAACCCCGGCTGGTTTTGCAATACCGCCTCTACTCCCAGGGTAATCCGCTCCGGAGATACGGCACCGGTTGGATCGAAACGAATCCACCCCTCGCCTTCCAGCCAGACTTCCGACCACGCATGGGCGTTGTACTGGTACACCATCAAGTAATCTTCGAACCGGTTATATTCCGCGCCCTGATAGCCGACAACGACACGCGCGGGGATGCCGACTGAGCGCATCAGGTAGGTAAAACTGCTGGCATAGTGTTCACAAAATCCCTGCCGCGTGGAAAACAGAAATTCATCTACGCTGTTGTCGCCAAGCAATGGCGGATTGAGAGTATAGTAAAACTCTTCCTGCTGAAAATGAGCCAGCACCGCCCGGGCAAATTCCCTGTCAGTATTCACCGAAGCGCGTAAATCTGTGGCAAATTGCCGGGCTCTGTCATTGCCGGCTTCCGGAATCTCCAGATTACGCCTGCGCAAACGATCCAGAAGCATGATGTCGGTACGGTACCGCGGATATGTCCGGAGCCGGTAGCCAAAACGCTGGGTCACAAGTTCCGAATTAAACAACTCAAAGTTGATTGTCTGACTCACATTGCCGGAAACCCGTTCAGCCAGATGCAGCCCGAACAACCACTCCTGCCGTGTGGGTTCCAGAATGACATCATATTCCAGCGCTACGCCTCCCCGCTCTGACCGCCCTTCCCAATCTGGTCCGATAGCAGACCCACGTCCCCCATAGAAATTTCGACCGCTCCGTGACCAGGTTTGGCCGTCAAACTCGTCCAGTACCAGGCCCCGCCAATACAGGCTTTCATGCAGCGGTGGCAAGGAATTTTCAAATTTGACTCGAAACGCGAGTTCCGCCGACCGCCCCAGGCTGCTGATGTCCCCCGGTGTCATTTCGTCACTTACGCCCGTCGTCCCTCCTGATGGCATGGGCACGGCCCAAAGAGGCGCAAGACGGGGGAAGATCAGAAACAAAACCACCATCAGCGGCACTGCCTGGAGTGAAATCTTCAGGGCCAGGCGGGGAGTGCCGCCGGCGTCCTTCACGCCGGCGGATCGGTTGAGAGCGACCATGGCAATGGCGGTAACAAACAAAACCAGGCTGATATAGGCCGTAGTGAGTGCACTCTGGGAATAGATGAATGCAACCAGCGCCATGACATAGCAAAGCGAAATCACAACATAAATGTCGCGCTTGTATTGCATCTCAATGAGTTTGAATACAAACCCAAGAGTCAACAATGCCGTTGCCGATTCAAGTCCGACACCCAGATCCCGCAATTGCACGACAGCCAGCATCAGGGTAACAGTAACCAGAACGGCGCGTAACCGACGGTCAGGGTAATTTATCCTGCCCGTGTGAATCAGAATTCGCAAGACAACACATGCCAGCGCGATGGCCAGCACCCACATCGGCACATTGAGTACCTGTGGCAGAATTACGAGCACCACGGCAGTCAGTACCCACATCAATGCCTCACGCGGAATCTGGTACAGAATATCGCCCTGGCGACTTTCTCCACTCATGAGTCGTCAATCCTGTTCTTTCGGGTTGCTGTCCATCTGATACAAGGCCAGCGTCCGTAGCAGCTTTTGCTTGTGTGCCGCGCCCAGAGCCGGGTCAATCCTGACGTCCGGCAGGCGCAGCCCGAAGGGGCTGTTGCCGCAGGAGAGCTTCAGAACACCATAGCACAGACGAGACAGGCGATCTTCAGTGGACAGTCCGTAGAACATGTCCCAGTCAAGCCAGAGACGCTTGTCGGCAGTTTCCACGAACTGTTTGACGTGTATCCCCTGGCCTCGGGCCAGGCTCTTCCAGGCGATCTGTTTGATGGAGTCACCCGCCTGGTAAGCCCGAAGACCGTAAAAATCCTCACTGCCAGGCAGATTGACCACTGCATCGCCGGTATCGCCGCCCGACCGGTTGAGCCGTTCGAGTTGGAAACGTACCGGTTTGGGATAAATGAGAGAATGCAGATTAAGATCAACAATCGACCATGCCCGCGTTAGTCCGAGGGGAAAGGTGGACTCCACTCGCAACCGTGGAGCCCCGAACCTGCCGCGCCGGGTTGCCTTGATATAGATGCTGACTTTTTCCTGGTCATGGCTGACCACGTTGGCCCGGGTAATATTACTTCCGGGAAACCGCAGTTCCAGCGCTTCGTGTCGGCGCCGGGAATTGCGGCTTAGCAACACGTTCATCCCAATGTCTTCACCGACGAACGCCGACTGCACCGGCAGTCCGGTCAATTCCAGACCGTTCAGATTATTGAAACCGTGGAGAATGGAAATGATAAACAGGCTTGCCATTAAAAATGCCAGCGCAAAACCCAGACTGATTGCATAGTTGATCGCTGCGACAAATACCACGGCGGCGGCGGCAACGAACAGCATGCCCTGACGTGTAGGCAGTATGAAAATAATCCTGCGATTAAGGGTGATTGAATCCGTTGCGGGAAGATGGCGCCTGAGCCAGTCCTGAAATCGCTTGTCAAACCAGCTTCCCAGACTTTTGGCTCGCGTTGCCATCAATCGAATACATCGACTTCGTTCAGCAGGCGCTGTGCCAGAGACGCACCTGTATGGCCGTCGTCGTCACTGTTTGCACGCAATCGGTGTTCCACCACCGGGGGAAGAATGGTTTGTACATCTTCCGGTACGATATGATCCCGGCCATTCATCAATGCCCAGGTTCGGGCGGCGCGTATTACCGCGAGGCTGCCACGGGGCGACAGGCCATAGTGGAACTCCTCGCGGTCGCGTGAATAGGCGATCAGGCGCTGCAGGTAATCGAGCAGTGCATCACTGGCTTTGACCTGGGTGGAAAGTTCGCGGAACGTCTTGATATCTTTTTCTGACAAACATTGCACTATATTGTCAGCCTGACTGCGATCCAGATTCTGCTCCAATAATTCACGTTCCGCTTTCTGGTCCGGATAGCCGATCGCCAGACGCATCAGAAAACGGTCCAGTTGGGACTCCGGCAGAGCATAGGTTCCCGCCAGTGTCACCGGGTTTTGCGTGGCGATGACAAAAAACGGTTCCGGCAATACGCGCGTTTCGCCCTCCACGGTAACCTGGCCTTCTTCCATGGCTTCCAGCAGGGCGCTCTGGGTTTTTGGCGTGGTGCGGTTGATCTCGTCGGCCAGCACCAACTGGGCAAAAATAGGACCAGGATGAAAGCTGAACTGGCCTGAAGGTTGATCAAAGACAGAAAGGCCGAGAATGTCCGTGGGCAACAGGTCACTGGTAAACTGAATGCGGTTGTAAACGAGGCCGAATACTCTGGCAAGAGCGTGCGAGAGCGTGGTCTTCCCCATTCCCGGCAGGTCTTCAATCAGCAGGTGGCCGCCGGAGAACAGACAACACAAGGCGAGCCTGATCTGTTGTTCCTTGCCCAACAAGGCTTTGCTGATTTCGGTAACCGCCAATTCCACCTTTTTGTGTAACTCGTCACGGCCTGGCTGGACCGGCGAGGCAATATTATTCGGGTTGACACGCAACATTCAATTCTCTCTTTAACCTGGTTATCGGATCACGACTTTGCCGGTGTACAGTCACTCAGTCATCGCTACCCTATGCATTTTTCCTTTAACCATCCTTAACCATCGTTATGCAAATCGGCATACATGTTATTTTCCTTGTCACTGCCGTTTTTGCTCTGATTGATTCTCGCCACTTCGCTGCGAAGATTTTCCAGGCGCTTCAGATAAATTTCATCGACATCACCGGTTATGTAGTAACCGTCAAATACGGAACATTCAAAGCGGGTGATGTCGGGATTGCCTTCTGAAGCGGAGTCCACAAGGTCCTGCAGGTCCTGGAACACAAGCCAGTCGGCGCCAATCAGTTCCTGCACTTCCTCATCCGTTCGCCCGTGGGCAATGAGTTCACTGGCCGCCGGCATGTCGATGCCATAAACATTGGGATAGCGAACAGGAGGCGAGGCCGAGGCGAAGTAGACCTTGTTCGCGCCGGCCTCACGCGCCATCTGGATTATCTGTTTACACGTGGTGCCACGCACAATGGAATCGTCCACCAGCAACACGTTTTTTCCCTTGAATTCCAGTTCAATCGCATTGAGTTTCTGCCGTACCGATTTTTTCCTCTGGCTTTGACCCGGCATGATAAACGTGCGGCCGATGTAGCGGTTTTTAACGAAGCCTTCGCGATACTTCAGCCCTAACCTGTTGGCCAACACCAGCGCCGAGGTTCTGCTGGTATCGGGAATGGGGATTACCACGTCAATGTCATTGACCGGGCGGAGTCGCCTGATCTTGTCGGCCAGCTTTTCGCCCATACGCAGCCTGGCCTTGTAGACAGAGATGCTGTCCATCATTGAATCCGGTCTGGCGAAGTAAACGTGTTCAAAAATACAGGGCGTATGCAGGCCCGGTTCGGAACAGTCTCGGGTATGGAGATTGCCTTCGACATCCACATAGACCGCTTCGCCCGGACCCACGTCCCTTTCAACTGTAAAACCCTGGGAATCCAGTGCCACGCTCTCGGAAGCCATCATGTAGTCCTTGCCCTTGGCAGTTTCGCGGCTACCGAATACCAAAGGTCTGATACCGTTGCGGTCACGGAATCCGACGATGCCATACCCGGACAGCATAATGACCGCCGCATAACCCCCGCGGCAGCGACGATGTACGCCCTCAATGGCGGCAAAGACATCCTCCGGCAACGGCGTTACCTTGCCTCGCTGCTGTAGTTCGTGAGCGAAGACGTTCAGAAGCGCCTCGGAGTCAGAATCGGTATTGATGTGACGCAGGTCTTCAGTAAACAGATCACGGCAGAGTTCGGATGTGTTGGTCAAATTGCCGTTATGGGCAATGCTCAGCCCATAAGGTGAGTTGACATAGAATGGTTGTGCCAGTGCCGGACTGGAACTGCCCGCGGTAGGATAGCGCACGTGCCCTATTCCCATGTTGCCTGTGAGCCGCCGCATGTGACGGGTGCGAAACACATCACGTACCAGCCCGTTGTCCTTGCGAAGGTTCAGCTTGCCATTGTCGCTGGTCATGATTCCGGCGGCGTCCTGCCCTCGGTGTTGCAAGACAGTGAGGGTGTCATAAAGACAGACCCCCACACGAGAATTTGCTACTACACCAACCAGCCCACACATGTTAAAACCCCACAAATTATGCCCGCATCACAGCGGTGCGTTGGTGTCGGTGAAATCACCGACGAAAATCCTGGACCAATCGATCATGGCAATTCCATAGGGTATCAACCTGGACTGTTGCCATGCCGGTGAACTGGCTACAAACGAACCTGCAAAGAAAATAATCAGCAATACAATGATTCCGCCGCGAACCACACCGAACACACCGCCCAGCAGTCTGTCGGTGAACTTGAGCCCGGCAATGGTAATCAGCTTGCTCAGGAAATGATTGATCAGGGTTCCCACTATCATGGTAGCGAGAAACAGTATCGCAAATGCCGCGACGTACCGGGTCATCTCTCCCTCGAACACGGTGAGCAAGGGCGCCAGATAATCCGCGTATATCCTGGCGACTACAATGGCCACCACCCAGGTGACCAGTGAAAAAACCTCCCTGACCAGACCGCGCCAGAGACCGAACAGGCACGATACCAATACAATTGCGAGAATGATAACGTCAACCCAATTCAGTCCGAGTGATTGATTCAAGACCTCTGCGCCCAAGGGAACCTCTGATTAATTCTGTACCGCCTCTGCGGAGCCTGTCGCGTGTCGCCG
>JBBDLF010000039.1:0-217282 GCA_040879025.1 Pseudohongiellaceae bacterium | reverse complement strand
ATTGGCTAAGGCTGCATAATCAATGAACGCGACATCTTTGTTGACAAACACCGGGTGCAGCCAGGGCACCCTGGCCTGTGATTGATCCTTACGGATCAACCAGATACGCCGCTTTTTTTCAACCTGCCTCAAACACCAGATTCAGTTATAACTCGATGTATATTCCCGTACAGGAGTATTTAATTAGGATTTGGCTATTTTTCTACAAATAGGTCCCGTACGGGAGTATTTTGTTGACATTTAGCTATTTTCCTGTAGATTTATCCCGTGCGGGAATATTCTGCCCATCAAAAGTAATGATCAATTTATCATTCATATAAGTAATTGAAGCAATGCTATGAAAAATGAAGAGATTCAATATGGTGTAGTTCGCAATGCAAAGGAACTTGGCAGCTTGGCTCGTGCGCACAGAAAAAACCGAGGTATCCCAATAGAAACCATAAGTGGGTTAGGCAACTTAGGGAAAAGGTTTTTATCGGAGTTTGAAAGAGGTAAAGAAACTGCGGAAATTGGAAAAGTACTTAAAGCACTTAATACATTAGGCTTAGACGTAATCATCCAGCCTAGAAACGTTCAGGGTAAAGCTAACCTGAAGGCTCCTTCCGCCACACTAATTGGCATTGGCAATGTGGAAGCAGCAAAGAGCAACCTGCATGGCAAAAACTAGCACTCTAAATCTATGGTATGAAAACCAATTGGTTGGAAACCTGTGGAACAACGAATTGGATCGAATTGGATTCCGTTACAGTGATGATTGGCTAGCTAGCGAAACCAAGTTCCCAATATCTTTGCAATTACCTTTGCAAGCAAAAGAATTTCTACCTGACGAAGGAAAGGCTCATCGCTTTTTTTCAAACCTCTTACCAGAGGCGCAAGCACGTGCACAAATTATCAACGACCTTAAAATCCCCGATAGTGACTACTCATTGTTAGAGGCAATAGGTGGAGAATGTGCGGGTGCCTTTAATATATTGCCTGATCAATCGGGACCAGAATCGAGAGAAAGTTGGGGATATACAGAACTATCCAAAAAGGATTTGAAGACACTAATTAAGCGACGAGGCAGTGGAATCAATTTTAGAAACAATAGCAATAAACCCATTCGATTATCACTAGCAGGAGCACAGAATAAATGCCCAATACTGATTACTGATAATGGGCGTTTTTTACCTAGCAATGAAGCAGCTACCAGCCATATCTTGAAATTCCAGGTGACTGATTACCCTCATATACCTGCATACGAGACAATCCTTATGAAATTGGCGAAATCAATAGGGATGAATGTTGCCAAAATTGAATTACGTGCGTTAGATGGATTGCCTGCAAGCGAACCAGAAAAATCGTTTGTGGAAATTGAACGTTACGATAGAGTAAAAGATAGCGAAGGAAATATATTTCGGTTACATCAAGAGGATTTTTGCCAAGCACTAGGCTATGGGTACAACAAGAAATATCAATCAGATGGAGGACCAAGTTTTTCTGACTGCCTGAATTTGATTAGAGAATATTCAGTAGAACCTGCTGAGGACACTATTGCTCTAATAGAATGGCAAATATTTAATTTTTTGGCAGGAAATTCAGACGGGCATGCAAAAAATTTATCTATATTGTATTCAGAAGACCATTCGCCACGACTTGCCCCCTTCTATGATTTAGTATGTACGAGAGCCATTGAACGAATAGATACCAGCTTGGCTTTTGCCATAGGTCAGGAGCACAACCCAGGAAGAATATATAAACGAAACTGGGAAGCATTCGCTACAGAAATTGACATAAACGCAAATTATCTAATAAAAACTGTTCAAGTTTCAATTGAGAAAATACTAGATAGCCTCCCAAACGTATTCCAAAATTTCAAAGAGGACTATGGCGAGTACGCAGCGCTGCAACGAGTCAATCATTTCATTCGGTGCCAATGTCATGGAGCAAGTCAAAATTTGAAATAGACTATAATCATAATAAATATAATATTCGCTATGTGATCCCGTAAGCTTCCCCGTCAAGTAGACAGTTCCAAAGTAGAGTTTCCAGCCACTGTGTCTCTTTTCAATTGGGGTTAGATTCACCGGCCCGGCAAAGGTCTTGCTGCGCATCGTGGAGCAGGGAATTAATCGGACAGGGCGCTACACATTGGCATAATGTTCCCGGTCACCCAGCCAGCGGTCGATCAACGGCTCCACCAGTTCGGGATGATCGCGCCGGATCAGTTCGGAATGCTTCCGAACGTCCTCGAGTAAATCGGCATCACGCGCGATGTCGGCGACGCGGAAAGTCATCAGTCCGGTCTGCTGGGTACCCAGAACCTGGCCGGGGCCGCGAATCTCCAGATCCTGTTCCGCTATATAAAAACCATCGTTGCTGTTGCGCATTACCGCCAGCCGCTTTTTACCGGTCTGTGACAGCGGGCCTTTGTAAACCAGCATGCAATGACTGGCAACCGCGCCGCGGCCCACACGGCCGCGTAACTGATGCAGTTGCGCCAGCCCCAGCCGCTCCGCGTTCTCAATCACCATCACGCTGGCATTTGGCACATCAACACCCACCTCGATGACCGTTGTGGCGACAAGCAGCTGAATTTCACCCTGCTTGAAGCGCATCATGACGTCTGTTTTCTGTGCCGGCTTCATACGACCGTGGATGAGACCGACGCGAATGCCCGGCAACTGTCCGGTCAGCGTCTGCGCGGTCACTTCGGCAGCCTGGCACTGAAGTGCTTCCGATTCCTCGATCAGAGGGCACACCCAGTAGGCCTGACTGCCGTCAGCGCAGGCATTTTTGATCGCCTCGATGATTTCGCCGCGCCGCTCCTCGGGAATCACAGCGGTCTTTACCGGGGTTCGCCCTGGAGGCAACTCATTAATGATCGTACAGTCCAGATCGGCATACGCGGTCATGGCGAGTGTGCGCGGAATCGGAGTGGCTGTCATGACGAGTTGATGCGGTTTCCGCGTTTCCACTCCGCTTTTGTCACGCAGGGCCATGCGCTGGTGTACGCCGAAGCGATGTTGCTCGTCGATGACAATCAAACCGAGCTTCATAAACGCGACCTCTTTTTGAAACAGGGCATGTGTGCCAACGACAATGCGACAGGTTCCGTTTTCAATTTCAGCAAGCTGGCTGTCCCGCTTTTTGCCCTTGAGTTTTCCGCTCAGCCACCCGACCTCGATTCCCAGGGGATGAAACCACTGACTGAAAGTAATCAGGTGCTGTTCCGCCAGAATCTCCGTCGGCGCCATCACGGCCACCTGATACTCCGCCGCTATTGCTTGCAGCGACGCTATTGCCGCGACTACGGTTTTTCCCGACCCCACATCACCCTGCAACAGCCTCAGCATCGGTCTGTCGATGGCGAGATCGGCGCCAATCTGTTTGCATGCTGCTTTCTGCGCGCCCGTGAGCTGGAACGGCAGCGAAGTGATGAATTGCCTGACCAGATCGCGCCCCGCCTTCATCGCCGGGGCGAGATGAATGTCAGATGCCTCGCGAATTTTACGCATGCACAGTCGGTGGCTAAGCAACTCCTCAACCGCAAGACGCTGCTGGGCGGGGTGACGGCCGTTCAATAACTGCTCGAGGGAAACATCCGATGGCGGGTGGTGCAGAAATTCAATGGCGTCGGCGAGCTTCATTGAGCCGAGGCTGGTACGTACCTCCGCCGGAAGCAATTCCCTGACGCTGTCCCTGCGACGCATTCGCGTCAGCGCCTGATCGATGATTGCCCGCAGTCTGGCTTGTTGCAACCCTTCCGTGGCCGGGTATACGGGGGTCAGGTGTTCCTTGATTACGTCGGCCTCCACTGCCGTTATGAACTGGTATTCGGGATGGTAAATTTCCAGGCCGTTGCGCCCCCGGCGTGGTTCGCCGTAACAGCGTATGCGCAGGCCAACCTGCAGGGCATTTTTTTGCGCCGCGCTGAAATGATAAAAACGCAGACTGATCACGCCGCTGCTGTCAACGACAGAACAGACAAGGCTGCGTTTGCGTCCGAATGCTATCTGGCAGGAGGCAATTTCGCCTTCAACGAGCACTTCCATCCCGAGCCTTGCCCGGCCTATGGGTGTAATTCGGGTGCGATCCTGGTACCGCATCGGCAAGTGGAACAGCAGATCCTGTACGTCATGGATTCCGAGGTTCCGGAGTCGGGACTCAAGCCCGGGACCGACACCCTTCAACTGCGTCAGCGCGGTCCGGTCGAGCGATGTGGGTGCGGGGTCAACCATTTTGACGTCATATCTGGCTGTATAAATAACCAGTATAGTATCCAGTATTAACTGTTCATAACAAGCGTCTTGACCCCGATGCCGCTCAAACAACGCGTTTTTCCATTTTGGTGCCCGGCCCCGGGGGCGGTCTGCGAAAGGAGGCGGGACAGGGAAAGCGTTACACAAAGGGGGGAAATTTTCCGCCTTGAGCCACAAAACCTTCCGCACTCCCCCGCCCCGGAGACCCTGTCGGCTCGCTATAATCAGTAGCTGATATCCAGAGGACCAGGATCGTGGCGAGTTTCAGGAGGAGCGAAATGAAACAGGTTCTCTTGTTGTGTGTTTGTTCTGTCACCCTGGTAGCCTGCGAGTCAGCCTATTATGCGACGATGGAACGATTCGGGATGCCGAAACGGGAAATCCTTGTCGACCGCATCGAGGATGCCCAGGAGGCACAACAGGATGGGCAGGAACTGTTCGTGGAAGCGCTTGAACAGTTCCGCAGCCTTGTCGACTTCGACGGCGGAGAACTTGAAACGCATTACGAGCGGCTCAATGCGGCTTTTGAAGACAGTGAATCCGCCGCCAATCGAATTCACGACCGCATCGACGCGGTTGAGTCAGTGGCGGAAGCGCTGTTCGACGAGTGGGAGGACGAACTGGACCAGTACACAGACCAGGCAATGCGGCGGGACAGTGAGCAGCAGCTGCTGGGCACCCGCGACAGCTATTCGCGGTTGATGACCGCCATGCACAGCGCCGAGCAGACCCTGGACCCGGTTCTCGACAGCTTTCGCGACAATGTGCTTTATCTGCGGCACAATCTGAATGCCCAGGCTATTACGTCCCTGAGAAGCGAGTACGATGCGATAAACACGAATATCGAGCAGCTGATTCTGGCCATGGAGCGGGCGATTGCCGAGTCGAACCGCTTTATCGCCGGCATGAGGGCGTAGTCTGGTTTACAGCGGCGGCTGGTTGCAACCGGCCCCTGACGTTTCAGTAGAAAGCTTGGCAGGCTGAACTTCCCGCTTCCGGCGTGACACAGGCCGGAAGCGGGAGTTGGTCAGGATCGTGTCAGCGGTTAATTGGACCGATAGGTTCTGACCGGAGGCAGCTGCGAACCGGACAGGTCGTCCGGAACGTCCTGTTCGATCCGGACCGTGTGGGTCAGCGTACCGATGCCCTCGATGCTGGCGCTGATAGTCTCACCATCGATCAGGTATCCGGAACCTGTCGCGCGCTCGACGCGACCCGCGCCTGTGCCGCCAGAAGTGCCACTTTGCAGGACATCACCGGGGAAGACCGTGATAAGCGATGAAGCGTACTCGATCAGCTCAGGGATATTATGGATCATGTCGCCGGCCCTGGCCTCCTGAACGGTCACGCCGTCGATGACCAGCGTCTGGTGCAGGCGATCCATCGGATCGCCAAAGAACTCTTTCGGCACTATCCAGGGACCTTGTGGCGCGAACGTGTCATGGCCCTTGCCGACGAACCAGTCCGAGCCGGAGCCGTAGCCCCCCGGCGGACGCCCGCCACGATCGGAGATGTCCATTGCGACCATGTAGCCAAAGACGTGGTCATAAGCGCGGTTCGAGGAAATGTACTTGCCGGTGCGGCCGAAGACGATCGCCATCTCGACTTCCCACTCGATCCGGTCACGTCCGTAAGGCATGATGATATCGTCACCGTCGCCGATCACTGCGCCGCGGGTGGGTTTCAGGAAAAGATAGGGAACACCGCGGTTCTCCTGACGCTCGCGGATACGAGAGGCCAACTCATCATCGTTGCAGCCCTCGCATGCGTGCGTGTAGAAGTTCACGGCCGCGTTCATGATTTTGCTGGGGTACTGAATCGGGGCCATGATGTCCACCGAGCTCACCGGGTGCACATATCCTGGCTGGTTACCGCCATTGAGCAGGTTGTCCTCCACGAGGTGGTTAACAATCTCGTAGATCCGGAACTTCAGGCCGTATTCGTACTGCTCGATGAGCCCGAGCATGTCATCGGGTATGTTGATCTCGCTGTACTGCGGCAACAGCTCCAGGGCGCGGTTTGCGGCCGCGAGGTCGACGATAAACTGGTCATCGCGCACAACGAGGCCGACGGTCGCTACATCGTTGATCGCGAATGTTCCAACCTTGAACGGCTCGACTGGCTCCATGGCTTGGGCATAGACGTCGCCTTTGCCGGCAAAGATCGCCAGCGCTGTACAGAGCGTCAGGGTGAACAGGCATTTTCTTATCATATTTCACTCCAGTGCAGGGCACTAAACAAGAGGGACAGGGTCTTTATTCGTCTTTTGCTCATCGACTCCAGCTGCCGGCCAGGCCCGAGGTATGCCGAATCGGGCGCGACCGGCTCTGCATTTCATGAGCAGGCAATGCCATTATAGGCCGCACTCGAAGACTGTAAACCAAAAGGGGAATTTATTTCAGTTGTGTGCGGGCCGGCACCGCCGATTTCAGGGCATCACGGCGCTGCGAGTCGCTGGTTTGGCAGATTGCCGGTCAATCTCAAGCAACCCCGTGTGCCTCGATAGTGGGCCGCGCGGCTAAGGAGCGGCCAGGAGCGGCCAAGGGAAAGCCATTATGGTAGACTGACCGGTCTTCAGCCCTGCCGGCAATTCGTTTTGGGGCTCGTCCCGGGTCACCGTTATGTCACCACGCAGAAATTCCGCCAGTCCGCGCAGCTCCGATGCGACGGAAACGCCCGTCAAACTCTTCGCATACCCCAAATACTGGGCGGAGTGTTTCGGGGCCGCGCCTTATCTTCCGATGTCCCGGGCGGAGATGGATCAGCTGGGCTGGGACAGTTGCGACATTATTATCGTCACCGCCGATGCCTACGTGGATCATCCGAGTTTCGGCATGGCGGTCATCGGCCGATTTCTGGAGTCCCAGGGCTTTCGGGTAGGTATTATCTCCCAGCCGGCATGGGACAGCGCCGATTCTTTCAAAAAGCTGGGACAGCCAAACCTGTTTTTCGGCGTCACCGGCGGCAACATGGACTCCCTCATCAATCGCTACACCGCCGATCTGCGCCTTCGGGGTGAAGACGCGTACACGCCGTACGCCGAGGCCGGCAAGAGGCCTGATCGCTCAGTCATCGTTTACAGTCAGCGTTGTCGCGAAGCCTACTACGACACACCGATAGTCATTGGCGGCATAGAAGCAAGTCTCCGCCGTATCGCACAGTACGACTACTGGAGCGACACGGTGCGGCGCTCCATCCTGATCGATTCCAATGCGGATATCCTGCTTTTTGGCAATGCGGAGCGTGCCATCGCTGAAGTCGCCCACCGGATAGCGAACGGCAGGCACCCGTCGGAAATGACGGACATCCGGGGTACGGCAATCGTCCGCTCCTCGCTTCCCGAGAGTTGGACAGAAATCGATTCAACGCGCATTGACTGGCCGTCAAAGATTGACCAGATTCCCAACCCCTACGACTACAACCACAATAAAAATGCGGAAAGCTGCGGCTCGACGCAGGATCAGGCCGCGAGTAACGAGGCGGTACCGGTTCGTATTATCCCGATGCCGTTGCAACGCCGGTATCAACTTGACGACCACAGAACCTGTATTCGGCTGCCTGCTTTCAACAAGGTCAAGAACGATCCTGTGCTTTATGCCCATGCCTCCCGCGTCTTGCACCAGGAGGCCAATCCGTACAACGCCAAGCCGTTGGTTCAAAAACACGGTAACCAGGATGTCTGGATCAATCCACCGCCGATTCCTCTGGAAACGGACGAGATGGACGGAATTTTCGACCTCCCCTACCAGAGGCGTCCACATCCCTCCTATGGTGATGCCCGCATCCCCGCCTATGACATGATCAAAACTTCTGTGAACATCATGCGGGGCTGTTTCGGGGGTTGCACCTTTTGTTCCATAACCGAACACGAAGGGCGTATTATTCAAAGCCGTTCCGAGGACTCGATCTTGAGGGAAATCGAGAAGATACGCGATCAGGTTCCCGGGTTTACCGGCACGATTTCCGACCTGGGCGGACCGACCGCCAATATGTACCGGCTTAACTGCAAGTCACCTCGAATACAGAAAACCTGCAAGCGCCTGTCCTGTGTTTATCCGAGCATCTGCCAACATCTCGACACCGACCACAGTCCGACCACGCAACTCTATCGCAAGGCGAGAAAGGTACCCGGAGTCAAAACCGTGGCGATCGCATCGGGTTTGAGATACGACCTGGCGCTGAGGGATCCGGAATATATTGAAGAGCTGGTGACACATCATGTCGGTGGCTATCTGAAAATCGCTCCGGAACACAGCGAAGAGAAAACCTTGTCGAAAATGATGAAGCCGTCTATAAGCGCCTATGACGAGTTTGAAAAACTGTTTAACCGCTTTTCGAAAAAGGCCGGAAAAAAGCAATACCTCATTCCCTACTTTATCGCGGCGCACCCGGGTTGCGAAGACGAGGACATGCTGAGCCTCGGGCTGTGGCTGAAACAACATAAATTCAAACCCGATCAGGTGCAGACGTTTTATCCCTCTCCCATGGCGCTGGCGACAGCCATGTATTATTCCGGCAAGAATCCGTTGCAGAAACTCAGGTACAAAAGTGAAGGCTTGAATGTCAGCAAGGATATTGAGCAGAGGCGATTACAGAAAGCCTTTCTGCGCTATCACGATGAGAAAAACTGGCCTGTGCTGCGTTCGGCCCTGAGGAGGATGGGGCGCGAAGATCTGATTGGCACCGCGCCGCACCATTTTGTTCCCCCGGAAAGCCGGCCGACTGGCAAAAGAAACCGGACCTTTGAATCCCGGGGACAAAGGCGGTCACGAAGCCGTTAGCCTCCGGATCGGGGGCGGCAGCATCACCCCGGTATCGAATCGAACGTCTTCGCCATTTCCGAAGCGCCCCCGAGCGACCAGCCCCCGTCAACCGGTATGATGGCGCCCGACACATACGATGCCATATCGCTGCACAGCCACAGGCAGCAATTGGCGATATCGGTGGTGGTGCCGTAGCGGCCCAGAGGAACGGTACCGGCCACCTTGCTTCTTGATTCGGGCGTAGGCGCCAGTCTGGCCATGCCCTCGGTACCCTCGATAGGGCCAGGCACAACCGAGTTGACCCTGACACCTTCCTTGCCCCACTCCATGGCACCAACGCGCGTAATCATGTCCACCCCGGCCTTCGCGGAGCAGACATGCATTTGATACGCCATAGGCATAAATGCTTGCGGGGCGGAAATATTGACGACGCTGGCGCCGGGCCTTTTCAGAAAAGGAAAGGCTGCCCGTAACACATGATAGGTACCCAGCAAATCAATATCGACCACACTTTTGAAGGCGTTGGGCGACATGCCCAGCGCCTTGGCCGGAAAATTCCCCGCGGCACCCGAAATCAGAATATCAAGATTTCCCATCTGCTCGTGCGCGGAAGCGAGCGCTTTTTTCACGGCGGGATAATCCCGCACATCGGCGGCGAAACCGAGCGCCTGACCACCGTATTCGGACAATGCCGCGACCGCCGCATCCACCTTCTCCTGGCTGCGGGACAACACCGCGACATTGGCTCCCGCGGCCGCGAATTTCAGCGCCACACCCAGATTGATACCGCTGGTGCCACCGGCGACAAAAACGGCTTTATTACTGTAATCAAAGGCCATGGCCTCGTCCTCTGCTGTTAATCATGTCGCATCGATTATAAACTCAGCGTACCAGATTCAGTATACGGGATATAAGTTATGAAGCCATTGGTAATCATCCATGGCTGGAGCGATGTCGCCGATTCGTTCCTGCCCCTGGCCGAGGCAATCGAAAGCCTGGGCCACCGTTCAGTGGAACACCTCTTTCTTGGAAACTATGTGTCGCTCGACGATGATGTACAAATGCTGGATCTGGTGCGCGCCTTGTCCAAAGCCTGGAGCGATAAACGTTTGCCCACGGCGTCAAAGAGCGTGGATGTCGTCATTCATTCCACCGGAGGCCTGGTGATTCGCGACTGGCTGGAAACGGAGTACGTGACCGCGGGGCTGAAACCCCCGCTGAACAATCTGGTTATGCTGGCTCCGGCCAATTTTGGTTCGCCGCTCGCGCATAAGGGCAGGGCGCTTTATGGGCGCGTGTTGAAAGGGTTCAGTGCCAGAAAAAGATTCCAGACCGGCACCCATATATTGAATGCGCTGGAGATGGCCAGCCCCTACACCTGGCATCTGGCGCAGGCCGATCGGTTCGGCAGCAATACCTTTTCCGCCACGGGTGTCAGGACCACGGTCATCGTCGGCAATACCGGCTATGGAGGCATCAGCTCCCTGGCCAATGAACCTGGATCGGACGGTACGGTCTACGTGGCTACCGCCAATCTTGACTGCGCGTGGTTGGCTGTCGATTTTCCAGGCAGCGGCCGGAATCCTCAATTGAAGGCAGCCCGAAAGTCGAAAGGCGAGACGGCGTTTTTGGTGCTGGACGGTTTAAACCATTCCACCGTCGCGTTAAAAGGCGACGTTGATGACAGTGACAGCGTGCTCAGTCATATTGTTTCCGCGCTGGATATCAGTAACGCCGACGGTTTCAGGCACTGGGTCGATGTTTGCAGTGAGAAAACGCGGCTGGTGATGGACAGGTATTCCGGTAGTCGCAAGGACCACAAGCACGGTTTCCAGAACACGGTCATGCGAGTGCGCGATGACGAGGGTTTTGCTGTGACCGATTATGTCGTCGAATTCTACGGTGAGTGGGGAGTCAGGCAAAATGACACAATGGCCGAACGAGTAAACGACGAAGCGCTCACCAAGGTTCATGCCTATAAGGGTGACGCCTCCTACCGCAGCTTCATGATTGATTGCACCAACCTTTACAAAATCATCGATCGCGAAAACAAGCCGCTGCGAATCAGTCTCTCGGCCATGCCGGACTTTAACGATGACAAGAACATGGTGGGCTATTGCAGCTTTGGCGCGGACGACATCGGTGAAATAAAACTTTCGCCCGACGCGGTCAAAGAGTTGTTTGTTCCCAACAGAACCTTGTTTATCGAAATAACCCTTAAGCGTCGGCAAAAAGAAGAATTGTTCCGGATAAGAAACAAAGCGGAATTCATGGAACAATAGGCAGGTTGATTTCAGTGGCAGGCGATGCCGGGCTTCATTCAGGAACACGCAGATTCAGCTGGGCGGTAAACAGCATGGTTCTGTCCTGGTCTTTGTATGCCCACTCCAGTAGAGTCCCGGCGTCCGGCTCCACCTGGGCGTCAAAAATAATTTCTCCGTTGGCGCGTACCACGACCGGATTGCTGAAATCGATTTCTTCGGGGTTGAGCAACAAAGTGAACGCGTTTAAAAAATGTGCCGTCACGTCTATCGCGTTTCCTTCTCGCTCGACGATCAGGCGGCCGGGCCTCCCCTCTTCCTCAAGTTCATCAATGCGTATCCAGTGGTTTCTGTTGTAACGATCAGTACGCAGCGTCAGCCACTGTATATTTTCAGGAAGCGGATCACGGCGGCTGGATTGGGTGAACGCGGCAATGGCCGGAGCTTCGTCAGGCATCCAGTCAGTGTTATGGCCACCGTCAAAGACAGCTTTGAAGACATGTTCCACGCCGGCCTGTTCCATGGCCTCAATGTAGGGTCGAACCGCAACCGCGGGATAGAGCGGATCTTCCTCTCCATTGACGATATACAGCGGTTTGCCGGTGAGATTTTCAATAAACAGGCTGTGGGTCTCTCTCCCCGCCGGGTTTCGCAGTACGCCGGGATGCCCGATGTACGGCATGAACGCTGCCCATTCGGTAGGCTGCATAAAGGCAAAAAAATACGCGCCGGTACCGCCGTCGGAGACGCCTGACAGATAAGCCCGGTTTTCGTCCACGTTGTAGGTTTGCTTCACTTCATTGAGAATCCCCGGCAGGTTCTCCGCCTGATTGCTGAACCACCAAAAAGCCTCGTTCCAGGCGGCCGGGATCACGATTATGCGAGCGGGATTGCGCAAGGAGTCGTATCCGCGGCGCCACAATGTTTCGCCGGGTTGCCATTCGGCACGGCTTACACCGCCGTGAAGATGGAACTCCACCGGATAGCGGGTTGCGGGATCATAATCCTGGGGAACCAGCAGCGCATAGGGGAAGCCGGTGCCGTCCGCCGCAATGCGAACACGGTGCTGATCGCCCCTGGGTACGCCCGTTGAATAATCCGGACCCTGGCGAAACCACTGGTAAAGAACCATTGTATCCCCGGCGGCGTTGACCAGTTGCTCGCCCGCCTCTGGCGATCCAGTGGTCAGGAACTGCTCCAGCAGGGCTGATCCGGCCGCGGGACGACTGTTGGTCTGACACTGACAAAGCACAGGAAAGAACAGAACAAGGAAGAGCCATTTGGATCGCATGGCTGCATGATAAACCAGTTAACGCCATTTATGGTCATCTTCGCCTCAGGAGTCGGCGGAACCCCGGATTCCGTCGTTCGGTCTTCCTTGCTGTGATATCGTTGCTTTCTGCGGACGAGAATTATTTGATCCGGTTTTCA
Source organism: Pseudohongiellaceae bacterium (assembly GCA_040879025.1). Lineage (GTDB taxonomy): Bacteria > Pseudomonadota > Gammaproteobacteria > Pseudomonadales > Pseudohongiellaceae > JBBDLF01. Next base: position 204,586 of record JBBDLF010000039.1, on the reverse strand, counting down.
GGGTCTCTCCGGACGACTTTATGAGAGTACGCCGACATGAGTACGCCGACATGAGTACGACACCGTTCGTTAAATGCTTACGATTTCCCCGCCTGCTGATGCTGTGGGTGGCGCTGCAGTTCCCGCTGGTGGCCGTCGCGGCTCCGGCAGGCTGGTCAGTACTGCTGGAACCTGTGGAGCTTGCCGCCATTCTTGAGCGAAACCCAGCCGGTGTCCGCGTGGTTCACGTGACCGGTGACTTCCGCGCAGGGCATATACCGGGGGCCGCTCAGGCGGTCTATTCCCAATTTCGTGGTCCGCAGACCAATCCGGGCGCGCTGCCCGACCTGGCTCATCTGACCGATCAGGTGAGGCAACTGGGTATTACGGCGCAAACACCGGTGGTCATTGTTCATCAGGGCTCAAGCCAGTCCGATATGGGCGCGGCGACGCGCGTTTACTGGACGCTGAAATCATTGGGGGTTCAGGACCTCGCGGTGCTGAACGGAGGTTTCGGCGCGTGGCTGAAGCAAGGGCTGCCAGTCACTACGGCAGCAGAACCCGTGGCCGCCTCCAATTTTGAGCCGCAGTGGTTAGACGACTGGCGAATGACCACAAATGAAGTGGAAGCGCTTCTGGATGACGCCAGTATGCGGTTGATAGACGCCCGCCCGCCCGGATTTTTCGAAGGCCTGCAGGCCTCGTCAGCGAGACCGGGTACCATTCGGGGCGCGGGGAATCTCAGCTTTGAATCCTGGTTTGACGGCAACCGGATGAGATCGCCTGACCAGGTTGGCGCCATTCTCGCTTCCCATGAGCCGCCCCCGGCACCTGTAACCGTGTCGTTCTGCAATACGGGACATCTGGCGTCAATCAACTGGTTTGTGATGAGTGAAGTGTTGGGGATTGAACATATCCGGCTGTATGCCGAAAGCATGACGGAATGGAGTCAAACAGATCGGCCCATGGACAATGAGCCCAGCCGTCTCCGGCATTACTGGGACATGACCACCAGCTGGTACAACGAACTGATCGGATCCTGAGCCCATGACCGCCCGTCGCACTCTTCCGTTGACACGGGCCAGTCTGGTGGTACTGGCGCTGGCACTGGTTGTGGGCAGTTTTGCCAGCGCCGGACCGCGTACCGCCTTTCTGATGATGACCGGCCTCGGGCTGGGGTTGGTACTGGAGGGTTTGCGTTTCGGTTTCACCGGACCGTGGCGCGCCATCGTCACCGACCGCGATGGGCGCGGACTGATCGCGCAGTTTCTGGCGATCGGCCTTTGCGCGGCTGTCGCGTTCCCATTGCTTTCGGCATTTCCGGGAGAACTCGGCGGAGCCTATGCCCCCGTCGGCATTGCGATGATCGGTGCCGCGTTTGTGTTCGGTATGGCGATGCAACTGGTTATGGGTTGCGGTTCGGGAGTGCTGGTCAATGCCGGTAGTGGCAATCTGACGGCGTTGCTGGCGCTTGCCGGATTCATCGCCGGCAGTTTTCTTGGCGCATTGCACCTCGGTTGGTGGACAGGTCTGGGTTCACTCCCCGTTTATACCCTGCAAGACATGTTTGGCCGCAGCGCGGGCTTGTGGGTCACGCTGGCCGGGCTCGCTGGTCTGGGTATGCTGGTAGTGCTTCGTTCCGCGTCAGGCAAACGCAGACTGCCGGCGCGCTTATGGCTGGCCGCGGGCCTGATCGCCGGGTTGGCTGTTTTGAATTTGGTCATTGCCGGTCAGCCCTGGGGAGTGGTTTATGGGCTTGGACTGTGGGGCGCGAAACTGGTACAGGCGGCGGGTATTGATGTGGCGGCAACCGCTTTCTGGTCCGCACCGGCCCATACCGAGCGCCTGCAGCAGAGCCTGCTGACGGATGTCACCTCGGTCACCAATATAGGTATCATCGTAGGCGCTTTCGTGGTGATGCGCTGGCGGCGGATTGCCGACGCACAAGTTGCGCCACTGCGATTGTCCGGGTGGGCTGTGATACTGGGGGCCGGCCTGGTGTTGGGCTACAGCGCCCGCATTGCTTTCGGCTGTAACGTCGGAGCCTATTTCAGCGGTATCGCCACGGGCAGCCTCCATGGCTGGGTCTGGTTTGTCGCCGCCTTTGCCGGATCGACTGTCGGACTCACGTTCAGGCCCGTTTTGTTGCAGTCATCCTCGATGACACAGGCTTCGCGAGAACCGGCACCACAAGCTGTTACTCGAAAGGGGCCGGTTGCCACATGAAATTTTCCGACCAATTGCCTGCCCGCCCCGTGGTCGGTTTGATCACGCTGGCCTTTATCGGCTTGCTGCTTGTTGTCGACACGGTGGAATCCACGCCGATCGATCCCTTTGCCGCGCCACCACCGGTCGCGCTGGGCTCGGGGCTGGCTCCGGTCGGTGCCCACTGCACCGATTTGTAAACACACTATGGCGCGGAACACGATGGCGCGGAACAAAAGCCGGACCGCGATGAGCGGTTTCAGCGAGAGAGGTTGTGAGCCGATGCCGCAGGTCCGCAGTTTTCCACCCGTGTCAGACAAGCAGGCAACTCGTTTGATTCTGGGTTCAATGCCCGGCAAGGCATCCTTGATTGCAAACCGGTATTATGCCCACCCGCGCAATCACTTCTGGCGCATTACCGGTTCGATATTGAACATACGTTCCGGATTGTCCTACGGTGAACGCTGTGCTGAATTGGTACGCCGGCGTGTGGCGCTATGGGACGTACTGAGTGCCTGTACCAGGCCGGGATCGCTGGATTCCGACATTATCGAGGCATCCATTATTCCCAACGACTTTGAAACGTTTCTTCAGGCCCATCGCGGGATCAAGGCCATTTACTTTAATGGGGCGGCTGCCGAGAAGATTTACCGACGCCATGTATTGCCGCGCCTGGGCGCGGAATTCACCGGGATCCCGTTGACCCGGTTACCCTCGACCAGTCCCGCCAATGCATCCGTTTCACTTGAGGTTAAAATGGAACGATGGAAGCTTATTCGTGAGCAAGTGTAGCCGCTGCAACCGGGCGATGGTAATGTTAGGGGGAACTCGGGCCATGAGCGCCCCGCAGAGGTGAGCCAACGATGACGAAAACTGATTTTCAACCGACCGATCCGGCCCGCAGGAGATTGTTGAAGTTCGCGGTTTCGTCGATGACGTTATGGTCTATGGGCGCAGCCTGGAGCGCGGAACCGGTCAGTGCAAACCCGTATGGTGTCCGCGCGCTGGTATTCGATGTGTTCGGTACGGTGGTCGACTGGCGCTCCTCCCTGGTGCGCGAGGGCCAATTGTTGTCGCAAAGAAAAGCTTACACACTCGACTGGGGCGAGTTTGCCGATCGCTGGCGTGCGGGTTACGGACCGGCGATGAACAGAGTGCGAACGGGTGAATTGCCGTGGACCAGCCTGGACAGGCTGCACCGAATGATTCTGGATGAACTGGTGGACGAGTACGGCCTGGACGGGTTGACCGAGACGGAGCGGGACCATTTCAATCGCGCCTGGCACAGACTGACACCTTGGCCGGATACTGTCACAGGTCTGAACCGCTTGCGTAACAGATATATCATCGCGACTTTGTCCAATGGCAATGTGTCGCTGCTGATGAATATGTCAAAGAATGCCGGCCTTGTGTGGGACGCCGTTTTGTCCGCGGAACTGGCAGGCCATTACAAGCCGGACCCCGAAGCTTACCTGAAGGCGGCCGACCTGTTGAGCCTGCGGCCTGACGAGGTGCTGATGGTGGCGGCGCACCCGAGCGATCTGCGGGCGGCGTCGGCCACCGGCATGAAAACCGCCTATGTGCATCGTCCGCTGGAACGCGGGCCTGATCGCCGCATCACTCCACCGGCAAGGGATGAATTTGATCTTTTCGCCGAGAGTTTTATTGATCTCGCTGGTCAGTTGGGCGCATGACCCACCCGAAACATCATCGTGAAGGGACAAACCTATGATCTTTTACTACACCCCCGGAACCTGTGCACTTGCATCCCACCTCGCGCTTGAACATGCGGGGGCGGAATACGAGGCGCGCATGGTGGACTTTTCCAGAGAAGAACAGAAGTCCGGGGACTATCGGCGCATCAATCCCAAAGCCCGGGTTCCCGCCCTGGTCACCGACCGGGGGGTCCTTACTGAAACTCCCGCGATCCTGGCGTACGTCAGTCAGATTTTTCCCGAAGCGAAACTGGCGCCTGTCGCTGATCCGTTTGAGTTTGCGCAAGTGCAGGCGTTTAACAGCTACCTGTGCTCGACGGTTCATGTGGCGCATGCACACAAGTTTCGCGGCAGCCGTTGGGTTGACGATGACGCCGCCATAGAAGCCATGAAAAAAAAGGTGCCCCAGACAGTGCGCGAATGTTTCGAATTGATAGAGGCGGAGATGATCAGGGGGCCCTGGGTCATGGGAGACGCCTATACCGTCTGTGATATGTACTTGTTCACTCTGGCGCAGTGGCTTGAAGGAGACGGCGTCGATATAACCCGACTGGAGACTATCGCTGACCACCGTGAACGCATGTACAACGAACCGGTCGTGAAGCGAGTGCTGGACAGTGAACAGGCTGCACGGCTGGAGGCCGGCGTCAAATGACCCAGGGAGCCTCTGTCACCCGGGTCGAGACAGCGGGCGCCACGTCGCTCGTTTCTACAAGGTCAGTATCGCGTCAATCTCGACAGTGGCGTTTTTTGGCAGTGTCTTGACCGCGACAGTCGCTCGGGCCGGAAAGGGTTCACTGAAGTGTCTTGCCATCACTTCGTTCACGTCGGCAAAATCCGCCATATCGGTCAGGTATACAGTCAGCTTTACCGCACGGCTTAGCGAAGTTCCGGCGGCCTGCGCTACGGCTCTGAGATTTCGGAACACCTGTTCCGCCTGGTCACTGGTGTCACCATCAATCAGCCGCATATCCTCCGGTTCCAGAGCGATCTGCCCGGATACAAACACCAGATTGTCCACGATAATGGCTTGTGAATAGGGACCGATCGCCTTCGGGGCCTTGCCGGTTTCAATAACCTTGAGATCGGTCACGTCTGTCACGGTCAATGGCCTCCCACGGGGCGGATTGTCTTGCGCGCCTTGTGGCTTTTGACTCGCGTCACCCGGGTCACCGGATTCAACAGGCGCACACGCCGCATTACCCTCGCCAGGTGCACGCGGTTATGCACGTTAATCGCCAGGTTGACAATACTAAAGCGCGCATCGCGTTCCACCGTGCTGATTTTTTCGATGTTGGCCTCCGCTCCCGTAATCGCGGTGGCAAGCGTGGCGATAATTCCGCGCTGGTTCTCGAGTTCCACCCGCAGTTCCACGGAAAATTCGCCTTCCACATTAGGGTCCCAACGCACGGCCACACACTTTTCGGGGTTGTCGCGAACATCGGCAATGTTATTGCAGTTGTCAGTGTGAATGACCAGGCCGCGGCCGGAACTGATGTGACCGATGATGGGGTCACCCGGAATCGGGTGGCAGCATTTGGCGTAGTTGATCACCATGCCTTCCGAGCCACGGATGGCAAGAGAGCTCTGGTGGTGTGTCCGTTCCTGCGATTCCACCGGCAGATTACCGTCCGGGGCCATCCTTTGAGCGACCATGTAGGCCATGCGATTACCCAGGCCGATTTCTTCCAGTAGATTGTCGAGTGATTTCAGGTGGGTCTGGGCCAGGACCTTCTCGATGTTCTGGGGTGGTACCGTATCGAGCTGACAACCGAAGCTGCCCAGCGCCTTGTTGAGCAGTCGACGGCCGAGCGACACCGATTCGGAATGTTTCTGGTTCTTCAGGAAATGGCGAATATTGCTGCGCGCCTTGCCAGTGACGACAAAGCTCAGCCAGGCCGGATTGGGCTGGGTACCGGGCGCTGTGATAATTTCCACGGTCTGACCGCTCTGCAACGGCTCGCTCAATGGCGCCAGTCGGCGGCTGATACGGCAGGCGACACAGCTGTTGCCGACATCGGTATGAATCGCGTAAGCGAAATCGACCGCGGTGGAGCCGGCGGGCAGTTCAAAGATACCGCCCTTTGGCGTGAACACGTAAATTTCATCGGGGAACAGGTCGATTTTAACGTTCTCGATAAACTCGAGGGAGTTGCCGGCATGCTGCTGCATCTCCAACAGACCATTGACCCATTCCCGCGCACGAATGTGGGCGTTGTTTGGCGTATCGTCGCTGGACTTGTATAACCAGTGAGCGGCAATGCCGTTGTTGGCCATCGCTTCCATCTCTTCGGTGCGAATCTGGATTTCAATGGGCACGCCGTGCATACCGAACAAAGTGGTGTGCAGTGATTGATAGCCATTTGCTTTCGGTATTGCGATGTAATCCTTAAAGCGGCCGGGAACGGGCTTATACAAATTATGTACCGCGCCTAACACTCTATAGCAGGTATCCACCCTGTCGACTACGATGCGGAATGCGTAGACATCCATGATCTCGGAGAAAGATTTCCGCTTGCTGCGCATTTTCTGATAAATGCTGTAGAGATGTTTTTCCCGTCCGATAGTTCGGCCCGGCAGACCTTCCCGTTCAAGGCACGCTTCAAGTGAAGTCTGAATCTGCGAAACGATTTCGCGGCGGTTCCCGCGGATTTTGCGCACCGCGGTACTGATGCGGCGGGCGCGCATGGGATAAAGGGCTTCGAAGCCGGCTTCCTCAAATTCGACTCGAACATTATTCATGCCCAGCCGGTTGGCGATGGGGGCGTAGATTTCCAGGGTTTCCCTAGCGATACGGCGGCGTTTTTCCGGGCTCAGAACATCCAGTGTGCGCATGTTGTGAAGGCGATCGGCGATTTTGACCAGAATCACCCGGATGTCCTTGGCCATGGCCAGCGCCATCTTCTGGAAATTCTCGGCCTGGGCCTCGGCGCGGCTGCTGAACGCGATTTTGTTCAGTTTGCTGACCCCGTCAACCAGATCGGCAACGGTAACCCCGAACTGGGTTTTTACCGCGGTTTTGGTAATGCCGGTGTCCTCGATAACGTCGTGCAGCATCGCGGCCATCAGGCTTTGATGGTCGATGTGCATTTCACTGAGTATATCGGCTACCGCGAGAGGGTGGGTGACGTAGGGATCGCCGCTGCGGCGGCGCTGGCCATCATGCGCTTGCTCGGCGTAATAGTAAGCCCGGCGGACATTGTTGATGTGGTCAGGATCGAGATAGCTGGACAGCTTTGTGGCCAGGGTATCAATCGTGTTTACAACAGGTGCGTCCACCGGTACAGCTCCTTGCCTTTACAGGGAATCATCAGGAATCGGCGGAGTCTTCGTCTTCTTCTGCTCCGCTTTCCGATTCTTCATCATTCGCTTCAACAGCCGAGGCAGTTTGCTTCTCTGCTGTTTCGCCTTCTTCGCTTTCCGTTATCTCCGGATTTTCGTCGGCATCGCTGGCTTCAGTAACGGACTGTGCGGGTGTTTCGCGGCGCTCAATGCCTGGCTTTTCTGTCAGAATGGCGCGGGTCACCAGGCCCTCGGCGATTTCACGCAGGGCGAGAACGGTGGGTTTGTCATTGTCGAGGCTCACCATCGGTTCACGACCCATGATTTGTAGTTGTCTGGCACGTTTACTCGCCACCATGACGAGCTGGAACCGGTTATCAACATTATCAAGACAATCTTCAACAGTAATACGTGCCATAGTTACCTCTGAACGAAGCGTAGACCTGTCGGCGTGCGGGGCTGGTCGCCGGATGCGCCCTGTTGCCAGGTTGCCGGACCCCTGTGCGATCAAGTCAGTGTGTACAGGAATAAGGACCGGGCATTTTACTGAATTTATGCCGGATTTGCATGGACTTTTATCGGACGACCCACCGGACGACCCACCGGACGACCCACCACACCACTCACCACACCGGAGGCGAAAAGGTTTCTCGAACTCAGCCGGTCAGGCTTGTCAGAAGGTCCTGGCGGCGGTCAAACTGCCGCTTCTGGGTCAGGCGCTGCGCCCGGAGGATGGCTTGGAGGTCCCCCAGAGCCGTGTCGAAATCGTCGTTGAAAACCACATAATCCGCTGAGGAAACGTGAGAGATATCCTCTGCCGCCTGCGCCATGCGGTGTTCGATGGTTTCCGGATTATCCTGGGCGCGGGTGGTCAGCCGTGCGCGTAGTTCCTCCACGGACGGTGGGAGGATAAAGATACCACAGGCATCCGGCATGACCCTGCGGACCTGGGCCGCCCCCTGCCAGTCAATCTCCAGAATCACATCCTGGCCGGCCTCGAGTCTCTCCTCTACCCATTTCTGAGACGTGCCGTAGTGATTGCCGTATACCTCGGCGCTTTCCAGAAACTCTCCTGTCTCCAGCATTTCCATGAAGCGTTCGGGGCTGATGAAATGGTAATTGACGCCATCCTTTTCACCGCGGCGTCTTTGGCGGGTTGTGTGGGAGACAGAAACGCGCAGACCCGCGCTGTGTTCGCTATCCAGCAATGCCTCGAGCAGGCTGGTTTTACCGGCACCGGACGGGGCGGTCACAGTGTAGAGGATTCCTCGTGCCATGGGCAGTCTCTTGCTCCGCTTTGTCACTTATTCAATATTTTGAATTTGTTCCCGCATCTGTTCTATGAGCACCTTTAACTCAACGGCATGGAGTGTGGTCTCGGAAACGAAAGATTTGGACGACAGGGTGTTGGCTTCGCGGTTAAGTTCCTGCATCAGAAAATCCAGGCGGCGGCCTTTCTGACCGCTCATGCCCAGTACGCGATCCACTTCCTTTAGATGAGCGGCAAGACGATCCAGTTCTTCATCGACATCCGCTTTCTGTGCCAGCACCACCACCTCCTGTTCGAAACGTTCCGGGTCGAGTTCCACCTTGAGATCCGACAAACGGGTGATCAAATTGTCACGTTGCCGCGACAGAATCTCGGGAAGCCTTTCCCTGATTGAAGCGACGATTTCCCCGATAGTGGCAATGCGTTGCCGCAGCAGGCTCTCCAGTGCCTCGCCTTCGCGCCGTCGTGCCTCCATCAGATCCTCAAGGGCGAGGTGAAACAGGTCGATCGCCTGCTTCTCGCGCACGTCCAACTCCTCTTCGGCTTCCTTCAGCACACCAGGCCAGCGCAGAATCTCGGCGGTGGTCAGACGTTCAGCCTGACCCGCTATTGAGCGCACCGTGGCTTCGGCGTTCACCAGTTTGCTGACGAGCCCGGCATCGATATTCAATTCGGTCTGTTGCCCCTCGTCCGCCTGGAAGCGCAGTTGGCAGTCTACCTTGCCGCGGCTGAGGCTTTTGCGCAGCGCATCGCGCACCGCTGCTTCCAGCCCTCTGTACGTCTCCGGCAAACGGATGCCAGTTTCCAGATAGCGATGGTTTACGGAGCGTATCTCCCAGGTAAGCGAGCCCCAGTCGTATTGCTGTTGCCGCCGGGAAAACGCGGTCATGCTTGAAGTCATCGGGTTCACACCACTACTTTGGAAGGACGATTCCTGGAAGCCACTGAACAACGCCATGATCATTCTGGCCTTCAGTCGGTTCCGCTTTCAAGGCGCACTTTCGCAGGCATGTGTCGGCCTGTCAAGAAAGCGCACCGCGAGCGTGGGTGGCGCCAGGCCTCGCCACGGAATGGCCATGGCGTTGTTCCCAAACTCCCACGCCATACTACCAGCCTGACTCGCTATTGCAGACAATAACTGGGATAATTCCGCCAACTCAGACGTGCCTTAACCGCTTCACCTCGAAACGCGAAGCCCGCCATCCGCTCACCAGACAACGGTAGTCAATCAAGCAATGCCTTCGACAAGACCCAGCAACCGTAACCCCGATCAGCTAAGAGATATTCGATTGACACGGCGTTACACCAAGCATGCGGAAGGTTCCGTGCTGGTGGAATTCGGAGACACCAAGGTGCTCTGTAACGCCAGTGTGGATGCCTCTGTTCCGCGTTTTCTCAAGGGTACGGGTCAGGGTTGGGTAACCGCTGAATATGGTATGTTGCCACGGTCCACCGGGACCCGCATGGACCGCGAAGCGGCAAGGGGCAAGCAATCCGGCCGCACGCAGGAGATTCAACGTTTGATCGGCAGGTCACTACGGGCCGCGGTGGATCTCTCTCTGCTGGGCGAGCACACTATCAAGATAGACTGCGACGTCATCCAGGCGGACGGCGGCACCCGCACCGCGTCGGTCACCGGCGGCTGTGTAGCGCTGATTGACGCCATCAATTCGATAATGAAAAAAGGACTGATCAAGCAGTCACCTTTGAAGCAGATGGTAGCTTCCGTGTCGGTCGGTGTATTCAACGGGATGGCCGTGCTCGATCTGGATTATCTGGAAGACTCCACTGCCGAGATAGATATGAATGTTGTGATGACTGAACGCGGAAGGTTCATCGAGTTGCAGGGAACCGGCGAAACCAACGACTTTGACAAGGACCAGCTACAACAAATGATTGCGCTGGCCGAATCCGGTATCGGCGAGTTGATCGGGGAACAGAGGAAAGTACTGGCCGCGGACTGAGCGCGCTCTCGAGACCACCGCAGCTGGAATAACAGGCACACCAATGCACGAATACCAGTCCCGCTTTATCGAATTCGTTATCGAGCACGAAATTCTTCGCTTCGGCTCGTTTACCCTCAAGTCGGGAAGGCAAAGTCCGTATTTCTTCAATGCCGGTTTGTTTGACACAGGCAGCAAACTGTCCTTTCTGGCACGCTGTTATGCCGAGGCGATTCAGCGGGCTGATTGTGACTACGATCTGCTGTTTGGACCGGCCTACAAGGGTATTCCCCTGGTTGCCGCTACCGCAGCGGCGCTGGCCGATGTTCACGGTATCGACAAACCATTCTGTTTCAACCGCAAGGAAGCGAAGGATCACGGCGAGCGCGGCATGATCGTAGGAGCACCCTTGGTCGGGCGTGCCCTGATCATCGATGATGTCATTACCGCAGGGACTTCGGTGCAGGAGTCTCTGGAACTCTTTGAAGCAAGCGGTGCGTTACTTGCCGGTATCGTCGTGGCCGTTGATCGAATGGAAAAAACCAATGGCGAATTGTCCGCGATTCAGGAAATTGAACGGCGCCACGGCGTCAGTGTACACAGCATTGTCAGTCTGCCCGACATTATTCACTTTCTTGAATCACGAAGTGATCGTGAATTCAGTCAACACATCGATGGGATTCGCCGATATCAACAGCAATACGGCGCAGGGTGAAGCGCGGGATATTGTCCGAAGTCACAATGGCTCGTTGACCGGCACCAGCAGTCGGGCCGCGAGAATTTCCCACTGATCCTGCCAGTCGATCAATGGTGAGCGCTTGAACTCGCTGCGCACGAATTGCATCAATCTGCCCTCCACCGCCGCCAGCAACAGGTTGGCCATCGTCGCCGCGGGAATAGCGGTTTTCAGGTTTTCCCGCAATTGCGCTTCGCGCAGAACCTGCTTCAGTTGCGACTCCAGCCGGTCGAAGAAAGTGGCAATGCGCCGCCGAAGTCGCTCGGATTCTCCCGCCAGGGCATCGCCTGTCAGCAGCCGGGTCATGCCAGGGTTTTTATCGGCAAAGGTGAGTACCAGCAACAGGATCTTTTCGCAGCGCTCCCTGGCTCTTGCTTCGTCGCTGAGAATGACCTGAATACGAGTGAACAACGTGTCTTCGATAAAGCTTATCAGATCCTCGAACATGCGGGCCTTGCTCGGGAAGTGACGGTACAATGCGGCTTCAGATACGCCCACTTCCACCGCCAGTGAAGCGGTGGTGATGCGTTCCCCTGGTGATTTTTCCAGCATACTGGCCAGAGATTCCAGAATATGTTGTTTTCTTGAAGGTTTGGCCGGGTCGGTCATAACAGGTCGCCGCGTAGTTGATCCGACATCAGTCACAGCGCCCCGTTGGTAATCAGGGTACCCACGCCTTCGTGAGTGAAGATTTCCAGCAGCACCGCGTGCTCAACCCTTCCATCTATTATATGGGCGCTGCGCACACCGTTGCGCACGGCATTCAAGGCGCATCCGATTTTCGGCAACATGCCGCCATGTATGGTTCCGTCGGCTATCAGCGCTTCTACCTCCGTTGCTTTCATACCCGTCAACACCTTGCCGTCCTTTCCCTGCACACCGGCGATGTTGCTCAACAAAATCAGCTTCTCCGCTCCGAGCACGGCAGCGATTTCGCCGGCGACCGAGTCGGCATTAATATTATAACTGGCCCCGTCGCGGTCGGTGCCGATTGGAGCGATCACAGGAATGAAGTCACTTCCCTTCATCATTTCGATGACTTCAGTATTGATGTGAGTAATGCGACCCACCTGCCCGATATCAATTCCTTCGCCGGTTTCGCCGGGTTTCTTCAGAAAGAGCTTTTCCGCATGGATAAGATCACCATCCTTTCCGGTGATACCGACCGCCTTGCCTCCATTGCGATTGAGCATGCTGACAATGCCCTTGTTGACCAGACCGCCCAGAACCATCTCCACCACATCCATTGTCTTGTCGTCGGTGACGCGCATGCCTTCGGCGAAGGTCGACTGGATGTCCAGCTTCTCCAGCAGGTCACCGATCTGAGGACCGCCACCGTGGACAACGACAGGATTCATGCCCACCAGTTTCATTAGCACGATATCACGGGCGAAGCCGTGGTTAAGCGCAGCATCAATCATGGCATTGCCGCCAAATTTCACGACGATGGTGCTGCCGGTAAAACGCTGAATATAAGGAAGCGCCTCGGTGAGAACCTTGGCGATATTGCGGGCATTGTCCAGATTAAGTGACATGGGATGCTAGCCTGGCTCAAAAGACGGATAGGTTAAAAGGTAATCTCCGCGCTGTACAGCACGGATTCGCTGCTGCTCCGACTAAAACGTGACGTCGAGACTGTTATCGGCCCGCAACAGCAGTTCTCTGAATTGTTCCTTGATGCGTTCCAGGCTTGCGGCGGTATTCGCTTCAAACCGCAGCAGCAGGGCGGGACTGGTATTTGACGCCCGCACCAGGCCCCAGCCGTCATCGAATTCGGCGCGGATGCCGTCCAGCAAGATCAGTTCGGCGTTGTCGAACCGAGCCAGCGTCAGGATTTTTTCCATCAGAGCAAACTTGGTTTTCTCAAACACCGGAACCTTGATTTCGGTTGTGGAGAATATCGTGCCCGGAGGTTCCATTTGTTCCGAGGATGTCCGGTTTGATCTTGTCAGTATCTCCAGCACCCTGGCTGCCGCGTACATGCCGTCGTCGAAACCGAACCAGCGGTCGCGGATAAAAATATGGGCTGCATATTCACCCCCCAGTATCGCTCCGGTTTCCTGCATCTTCTGTTTCATGAAGGAGTGTCCGCTGCGGTTCATCACGGGAATACCGCCGCAAGCGCTTATCGCCCTGGCCAACCGGTTGCTGCACTTCACATCGAAAATAACACGGGGTTGATCGAAATAGGGTACGAGGTCCTTGATAAGCAGGAGCATGAGCTGGTCCGCGTCAATCAAGGCGCCATTATCCGCCACCAGCCCGAGACGGTCGCCGTCACCGTCAAAAGCGATACCGAGATAGGCGCCTGTTTCTGTTACGCGCTGCTGCAGTGCCCGCATGTTTTCAGGTTGCGTCGGGTCGGGTTCATGGTTTGGGAAGCTGCCGTCGAGCTCGCAAAACAAGGGGACGACTTCACAGCCAAGGGCGCGAAACAGCGCCGGTGCGATGACGCTGGTTACCGCGTTGCCGCAGTCGAGTACCACTTTCACCGGCCGCGCCAGACGAAGGTTCGTGACAATATGTTCTATATAGGTGCATTTGGCGTCGAGTTCAACGGCGTGGCCCGTGCCCGTGGCGAGTTCACCGTATTCAATGCGGCGTCGAATAGCCTGAATCTGGTTGTCCGCCAGAGAGGAACGGTTCAACACGACCTTCAGGCCATTGTAGATTGCCGGATTGTGGCTCGCGGTCAGCATGACGCCCGACTGCCACTGCAGGGTATGGGTAGCAAAATACAGAAGGGGTGTTGGTACGATGCCAAGATCAACCACGTTACACCCGGCGGACAGGATGCCCGCTTTGAGCTCGGCAAACAGCGCCGGGCTGGAAAGCCGGGCGTCCCGCGCGCACAGCAGGGTGTCGATTCCGACCGCCAGAGCTTCGCTGGCCACCGCGCCGCCAATGAGGCGCATGAGTTTTTCGTTCAGTTCCTCCGCGTAAATACCGCGGATATCGTAAGCTCTGAATATTCCCGCCGGTGCCTTGCACTCAAGTTCGTCGTTGTTCACAGAGCCTGGGCCTTCCTTCGCGTGCATCCGAAAACCCCTGGCGCCTTATTTAACCAATCGATCAGAAATCATGTGCAGCATCGCCCGGGCCACTTTGTCCTTGCTTGCAGCTTCCAGAATCTGCTCGGATTCCCGTTCTATGGCTATCGCGCTGATGTCATCACTACCAAAAGTCCCGACAGCGTCATTGACAAATACCAAGTCAAGATTTTTTCGAAGCAGCTTTTCACGGCCGTTTTCAACGAGGTCTTCGGTTTCCGCAGCGAAGCCCACGACGAATGGGCGCGGGTTCAACGCCGCCACTTCAGTGATGATGTCAGTATTTCTGACCAGATCGAGGGAGAGCGTGCTGGCTTTTTTCTTGATCTTCGCCGCCTCTGCGGCTGCCGGTTTGTAGTCGGCAACCGCCGCGGCACCGATGAAAACATCGCAATCGGTCGCCGCAGCGAGGCTCGCTTGAAGCATATCGTCAGCGGTTACCACGTCCACGCGTGCCACCCGATCAGGCGTGGGCAGGTGTACATGACCACTGATCAGGGTGACACGCGCTCCTGCATCAATGGCCGCGTTCGCGAGTGCATAAGCCATCTTTCCGGAGCTGTGATTGCTGAGAAACCGCACCGGGTCCAGTGCTTCGCGGGTCGGACCGCCCGTGATCACCAGATGACGGCCGGCCAAATAGCCCTCGCTGAACAGTGACGCGGAGGAAGCCAGCAGTGCCTCTGGCTCCAGCATCCGCCCCGGTCCAATATCGCCACAGGCCTGCTCGCCTTCGCCGGGTCCGAAAATGTGAAAGCCTCGTTCAATCAGGATAGAAAGGTTGCGTTGAGTGCCGGGATCAGACCACATGCCCTGGTTCATCGCCGGCGCCAGTGCCTTGATGCCCTTGCTTGCCAATAGAACCGTGGTAAGCAGGTCATTGGCCTGACCTTGGGAGGTGCGGGCGATAAAGTCGGCCGTGGCCGGCGCGATCAATATCAGATCGGCCCACCGCGCCAGTTCGATATGTCCCATGCCCGCCTCGGCCTCTTCGTCCAGTAACTGCTGATGGACCCGATTCCCTGACAACGCCTGTAGCGTGAGCGCAGTGATAAATTCAGTGGCGGCCGGGCTCATCGCTACCCGCACATCGGCTCCGGCTGATTTGAACAGCCTGGTCAACTCGGCGCTCTTGTAGGCCGCGATGCCTCCGGTCACGCCCAGCAGGATGCGTTTGTTGATCAGACTCTTCATAGGCATTCGTGTGGTCAGAAGTCAGGAATGACGCGTAGGCTAGCAGTGTGCACCGGTATTGGCAATTTGGGCAAATACTACGAACCTGCAGGTTGTTCGTCTATCCTGAAGTTATGGCGATATCCGACTGGCCGCGACAGGAAAGACCAAGGGAGCGCCTGCTCAGCGCAGGAGCGTCAAGCCTGTCGGATGCGGAACTGCTCGCCATCTTCCTGCGTACCGGCACCCGGGGTAAAACCGCCGTGGATCTCGCCCGGGAACTGCTTGCGCGATATGGCAGTCTCAGCGCCTTGTTCGCCTGTGATTTTAAAGATTTCTGCAGCCAGGAAGGGATGGGACCGGAAAAATATGCGCAGTTCCAGGCTGTAATGGAGCTGTCGCAGCGACACATGCTGGAACGTGTGAAGCTGAAGGATGTGCTCTCCAGTTCCGCGGCGACGCGCGAGTACCTCAGGGCGAAGTTCCGCAACTACAAGAATGAAGTCTTCAGTTGTCTGTTCCTCAATAATCAGCACCACATCGTCAAGTTGGAGGAAATGTTCTCCGGCACGATAGACGGTGCCGCGGTCTATCCTCGCGAAGTCGTCAAACGCTGCCTGTACTACAACGCCGCGGCGGTCATTTTTGCCCACAACCATCCTTCCGGCGTGGCGGAGCCCAGCCAGGCGGATATCGCGATCACCCGGCGCCTGAGAGACGCACTCGGCACAATTGAGGTACGGGTTCTCGATCATATTGTCATAGGAGAGGCGGAAGTCGTGTCATTCGCTGAAAGGGGTCTGTTATAAGGGCCCCTGGTGCCACTCGCCGGTGGGTCTGGTCTGCTGGAGAGCGGTATTGAGAGCCGAACTGCGCGCCGGGGACTTATTGCTATTGGCGGAGTGTTCTGGTATAAATCGCCTTCGTTTTTCCAGACACCTTATCAGACGATGGTCAAAACCCGGTTTTGATGTCGGATGAAACAGTCCAGAGGGGCCAACCATGTCGCGGGTATGCATGGTAACCGGCAAGAAGCCGATTACAGGTAACAATGTATCTCACGCAAACCGCCGCACACGACGCAGGTTTGCGCCCAACATCCACTCGCACCGGTTCTGGGTCGAGTCGGAAAAGCGTTTTGTGAAGCTTCGGGTTTCAACAAAAGGGATGCGAATAATCGACAAGCTGGGAATTGATACCGTTCTCGCTGATATCAGAAACAATGGGGCCCGGGTTTAGCTCCGAGCCCGATTCGAGGTGTGACGATGCGTGACAAGATTAAACTGGTTTCAAGTGCTGATACCGGGCACTACTACACCACCGACAAGAACAAGCGCACCACGCCGGACAAGATCGAAATTAAAAAATACGATCCCGTTGTCCGCAAACACGTGATCTACAAGGAAGCCAAAATCAAGTAACGGGCTTTTTCCTGCTCAGCCGGGCTGCCAGCCGCTCCGTCGTCGCCAGTAGCTTCGGTTGCTCCGCGAACTCCTTCTTCAGCTTGCCCACCGTAGTGGATACTGTCCCGTAGCGCTTCAGCTTGAACAGCCGGGCGATGGACTGCAGTGTAACCGCGGAAAGTTCCTGACAAAGATACATCGCCACCCAACGCGGCACGTTTTTGGAACCGGGGCCTCTGGCTGCCTGATATATACTGGATTCCGTCACTTTGAACTGTGCCGCCACGGCTGAAATGATCTCCTTGCAGGACGGTCGCCATTTGGCATGCGCGCCACGGGACACGCCGCGCACAGTCGTGGATGATCGCTTTTTTTGCGCCTGCTTTCTGAACTTGTCGTCTCCCATAACGGAGGACAGGTTCTTTTTGCTGTAAAAATGCGCGATCTGGCTGTCGGTGCCTTCGCGCACGTAGTTCGCGTACGCGATGTAACGGCGACTGGCCGAAGTCTCCAGGTAACGCAGAGCCTCGTCGCGGTTCAGCCAGACCGGTGGTTTGGCCTTGTTGATATAGTACCGGTAACTGGACCACTTATAGATATCAAGCTCCGACGGCTTTACCCGGCAATGCACGTAGCGGGTAAGAGGGAGCAAAAACTTGTCCGGTTGCACCAGTACAGCCTTGTATCGACCTCTGAACAGGGAGCCCTCGGTTTTTTTAAGGCGTTGATAATGCTGGGTGTACAGCCCGTCAACCTGGCGCATAAAACGACTGAGATTGGCTTCCGGCGTTTTAATCACCAGGTGGTATTGATCACGCTGCAGACAGTAGGCGAAAACCTCGACGTTCAGGCGGCCGCAGGTTTCCTCCAAGCTCTCAAGAAAGGCTTCGAAATATTTGGTGGAAGGGAATACTCGTTGGCCATCAAGGCCGAAGTTGCATACATGATAAACCGCGTTGGGATATTCGATACGTAAAGGTCTGGCCATTGGGCTTGCCCCCTTATTGTTTTGCTTGCTGACCGGGTTGCCTGAGTCATTGCACCGGGGCGCACGCACGCCCTGGCGCTTAGTATTAGAGCTGACCCGGTGAAGGGCCGCTGCGCCGCGACTGAATTATAGTGTTAACTCAATTGGCAATGCCCGTCAATACAATTAGGGTTACCTGGACACTATTTCACCGGTACTGGAAAGCCGATTCATCGATGTCAGGTGTTCACACCCGCGGCGCTTCAGATTCGTGGGGAATGTGTCACTGCGGCAACAATGAGTGCCCGTATGTTTCCGGGATATTTCACCCTGGTGTATAACCCGTGTTTTGAACTAATTATTCCATTGTTCGCAGAGCGTGGCCGGGCCACGATTCCGGCCGGTTCAACTTCTTTGCGCGATGAAGACAGCCCGTTCAGGTGCCGGCAAGCCCTCTACCGTGAGGCTCGGAGCCGTTGCATCCAGCGCATCGGTGAGGGACTCATAGGGCATCCACTCTGTGCGGCGCTGCTCCTGAATACGGGTAGTATTTACGTCTACCAGGCGAATTTGTGTAAATCCGCATTTGTGCAGCCAGGTTTCAACCGCCACGCAGGAGGGCAGAAACCACACATTCGACATACGGGCATAGCGCCCCGGAGGAGTAAGGGACCAGGCTGCGGTGCCGGCAGTATCCGGATTGTTTGCCACCAAGGTCTCCAGAACGAGTTCGCCGCCGCGGCGCAGACAGTTTTTGAGATCCATCAGGTGATCCAGCGGTGAACGCCGGTGATAAATCACCCCCATGGAGAACACGGTATCGAACTTGCCATCCATACCGCTGACGTCCTCCAGGCGGGCGGGAATAATGCCAACCGGCACCTGCGGCAAAAAATGTCTGATGGCATGAAACTGGATTACGTAGGGCAGATGTGGATCTATCCCCACGACCAGACCGGCTCCCGCGCCGGCCATGCGGAGGCAGTGATAGCCATTGCCACAACCGGCATCCAGAATGGTTCTCTCCTGTAGCGGGCTCAGAAACGGGGCGACCCGGTCCCATTTCATATTTGAACGCCATTCGGTGTCGACGTCGATTCCGAACAGATTGAAGGGTCCCTTGCGCCAGGGGATCAGCGACATCAGCTGTTCCCGCAGGGCCTTGTGTGGTTCGCCCACGCACTGCTCCGGAGACCCGACAGTGACACTGGACGTGAGGTCTATCCGGTCAGGCTCAATGACCGGAAGTGAATCCAGCAGGCTGAGCCATGCCGGTAAATCCCCGTGGTTTAGCGAAGCCAGATGTTCGCGCCGCAGCAGTGGGATGAGATGCTCCATTCCCGCACCCTGCAGTGCCTGGTCCAGGCTCACTTGAAAGCCACCAGGGAGGCAAAATTGAAACACTTAAACCACACATCCACGGACTTGAAGCCCAGGTCGCCGAGGCGCTTCTGGTGTGTTTCGATGGATTCGGGTATCAGCACATTTTCCAGGGCGGTGCGCTTGCGGCTGATTTCCAGCCCGGAATAGCCCATTTTTTCCTTGAAAAGGTGATACATTTCGACGAACAGTTCATTCAGGTTAGCGTCGGGAAGAAGCACCTTCTCGGATAAAATCAAGATCCCGCCCGGCTGCATGCCGGCATATACCGCCCTCAGCAGCCGGTGGCGTTCGGCAAGCGGGACAAATTGCAGGGTAAAATTCAGCACCACGACGGATGCGTTACTGATGGGCATCCTGATAATGTCGGCACAGACAGGATTGATGCGGCTGACGTCATGACCAGCCTCCGATTCCTGCCGCAGTTTCTCCCGTAACCGGGCGATCATGGCGTCTGAACTGTCCACCGCCTCTATTCTGTATTCGTTGTGCGCTATTTGACGGTCCATCGCAAGTGTTGCCGCGCCCAGAGAACAGCCCAGATCGTAAATCATCGAGCCTTTGCTGCAGTACCGATCGGCGAGTACGCCGATCATGGAAATGATTGTAGAGTAACCCGGCACCGAGCGATTAATCATATCGTTGAATACCCGAGCGACGCGTTCGTCAAAGACAAAATCCCGCGGGCCGGAATCACCGGAGTAGAGGTCGTCTCGGGAATTATCGTTCATGATGAGGCGAATTTGTCCTGAGACCCGTGCCCGACTTCGGCCGGATCCTGGCAGATATTTTCTCCGCTTTCCCCACCCTGAATAATTCTTGTAAAAATACTCGTCATGGATATTGTCCAGGGGCTGGTTTTGGCTTACTTTAGGCAGCGCTTGCAAAACATCGGCGACCCGGTTTTCGATGTATCCACCAACAGTCTGGAGTACAAATTTCATGGCGTTGCCGGTAAGCCATTCTAGCGCGAATGTTGCCGATGTGCTTGTCCGGTTTCTGCCGCTTCTGAAACAAAACAATACCGGTGCGAAATGTCTTGATCTGGCTTGCGGCCAGGGTAGAAACGGCCTTTGGCTGGCGCGGCGGAATCTGCCCGTGGTGTTCGCGGACCGTGATGCGGAAGCGCTGCGCCGGGTGCGCGGCGCACTGGATCTTGAGCACTTGCATGGCGAGATCTGGCAAGTGGATTTCGAAAAAGAGGCTGAAGAAAATCCACTCGCCGTCAGGGGCGCCGCGTTTGACGCGATCGTGGTTTTCAATTACCTGCATCGACCGCTGATTCCGGCGATACGGAACAGTATCAGGCCAGGCGGACTGATTGTGTATGAAACCTTTACTGCAAAACAGGCTCTATTTGGTCGACCCAGAAACCCGGATTATTTGCTGCGCCCCGGTGAATTACAAACGTTTTTTCAGGGCTGGAGTATTATTTATTCCAATGAAGGCGAAACGGTTAATCCCCGGCGCGCTTTTGCCAGTATCATAGCGAGGAAGGAAGGCGACGGAAGTGTGAAATGCGCAAGACAAAAATAATTCCCCTGAATTTTACCGGCAAATCAAAAAGAATCACGCATCCTTACGAATGTGAAGTGCACCGTTCCCGGCGCAAGACGCTGGCGATTCATGTGTCCCACCGGAAAGTGGAAGTGCGGTGTCCGATGCGTGCCAGCCATTTGCAGATTCGAACCTTCATCGACACCAATCGCAGCTGGATCGAAAAGCGCCTGCTGGAAGAGTCCAAACGCAACCGGGAGTTGTTGCGGATCGAGAAGGGCAGAAAAATTTTATACAAGGCCAGGGAGTTGACGATCATTTTTGAAGAATGCCCGAAGGAAAGGATTGTCATCACTCGCGACCGGTTCATTATCCGTGGTCCGAAACTGAATGCCCGCAAGGCCAGGGAGCAGGTGGAAGCGTATTTGATCAGAAGGGCGGAGAACCACCTGCCCTGGCGCGCGCAGGGGCTTGCTGACTACCTGAAGGTGGGCCGCAAGCTCAAAACCATCAAACTGCGCAAGACCAAGACCAAGTGGGGCCACTGCACCTCCACCGGCATCATCCAGTTCAACTGGCTGATCATGCTGGCTCCCAACGCAATTATTGACTACATGATCGCCCACGAAGTGTGCCATTTGATCCATATGAATCATTCGCCGCGATACTGGGCGCTGGTGCAATCGCTTTGTCCGGATTACGAATATTACAGGGAGTGGCTCAAACTCCATGAGCACCGGTTCTGGCTTTGAGCGGGTCGCATCAGGCGGGTTTGACAAACGTCAGGTCCCGGACGCCGTGTCCGAGTTTCAGGCCACGGCGTTCGAACCGTGTCTCGGGTCTTCCTGTCGCGGTGGCGTAGTTGCCGTCTCCCGCCAGGTTTTCGAGGTTGGGGTGGGCGCTGAGTACCGCCATCATATGTTCTGCGTAGGGTAACCAGTCGGTGGCCAGATGCAGCCTGCCCGCAGGCGCAAGCCGTTCTGCCAGCAGTTCAATCATTTCAGCTTGTACAATACGGCGCTTCTGGTGGCGCTTCTTGGGCCAGGGATCAGGGAAGAAAATCTGGACTTGAGCCAGCGACCCCGGGGCGAAGTGTACGATCACTTCGCGGGCGTCATGACACATGATTTTCAAATTATCCAGCCCCTCGCGATGGATGCCTTGCAGCAACTTTCCAATCCCGGGACGGTGAACTTCAATACCGAGAAAATTGCTGTCCCGATTCTGCGTCGCCATTGTCAGTAGCGAGTCGCCCATTCCGAACCCGATTTCAACCACCAGCGGGCGCTCATTGCCAAACAAGGTCTTCGCTTCGAGCGCCTGACCGTGAAATTCCACGACGTAACGGCACCAGTACAGATCCAGCGCCTTTTTCTGGGACGTGGTAAGGCGGCCACTGCGTACCACGAAGCTTCGGACAGGTCGCATGGAGAGTTTTTCGTTCGATGATTCTGCTGGCATGGCATTGACCGGTGGCGCGTCGGATTGCGACAAAGTCCAGGATCGGGTTCCTTAGAAAAACGTGCCGTCCACCGGCGATGAGGCGCTGGCATAAAGCCGCCGCGGCATCCTGCCGGCAATCCAGGCTTCCCTTCCGCTTTCAACCGCCTTGCGCATCGCCGACGCCATCAGGACAGGGTCGCCTGCCTCTGCTATCGCGGTGTTCATCAATACTCCATCACAGCCGAGTTCCATCGCAATGGTGGCATCCGAAGCCGTTCCCACTCCGGCGTCGACGATAATGGGTACCGTGGCATTCTCGAGAATCATTTTGATGTTATAGGGATTGCGGATGCCCAGACCCGACCCGATCGGTGCGCCCAGCGGCATGACCGCGACACAACCGAGTTCTTCCAGGCGCTTGGCCACCAGCGGATCATCGCTGGTATACACCATCACATCAAAACCGTCTTTCACCAGCGTTGCGGCCGCCGACAGTGTCTCCGTGACATCCGGATAGAGAGTTGTCTGATCCCCCAGCACTTCCAGTTTCACCAGCTTGTGTCCATCCAGTAACTCCCGCGCCATCCGACAGGTACGCACTGCTTCCTCGGCGGTGTAGCAGCCGGCTGTATTGGGAAGAATGGTGTACTCCCCGGGTGAGATAACATCCAGCAGACTGGGTTCTTCGCGGTTCTGACCGAGGTTAACGCGGCGAATGGCGACGGTTATTATTTCTGCGCCGCTGGCCTGAAGTGCCTGCCGGTTTTGTTGAAAGTCGCGGTATTTTCCGCTGCCAATGATGAGCCTCGACTTGTAGGTTTGACCGGCAACCTGAAGCGGTTTGTCTGTATTCACGTTCATGGTTTGCTCCCTAGCCGCCACCGATGGCCTGTACGATCTCCACGATATCGTTCTGTCGCAGAACCTGCGTGTCGTGTTCGCTGCGCGGAAGTATCTCGCGGTTCAATTCCACGGCCACGCGACCATTACCGAGATCGAGAAACTGAATCAGTCCCTGTACCGTAACATGCTCCGCCACTTCCAGGTTTTTGCCATTGACCTTGATTTGCATAGTCAGCCCGCCTGATTGTCGCCGGTTCAGCGCAGCTCGCTGAAATCAGTCTGCAACACAAACCAGCCCAGGGCGAACCAGCCGGCCAAAAATGCCAGCCCGCCAAACGGTGTGATGGCACCGAGCCAGCGAATGCCGGTGTACGCCAGAAGATAGAGACTGCCCGAAAACAACACCATGCCGGCGAGAAAAAGCCAGCCGCCTACCCGTAACGTCCCCGCCGCCGGGTATTGCACGGCGAGTATGCCTATGCCGAGCAGAGCCAGGGCGTGGTACATATGATACTGGACACCGGTCTGAAACGTAGCCAGCAACTCCGGCGAGAGTCGTTCTCGCAGACCATGTGCCGCAAAGGCACCGAGGGAAACGGAAAGGAATCCGTTTACGGCCGCCAGTAACAGAAATAATTTAGCCATGGTGATTCATTTCCACTCGCCGTTGCTGGCGCCCCGGCGGGAATGAAAAAGCCGCCAAGCGTGAACCTGGCGGCTTCAGATTGACCTTGTGAAAAATCCGGATCGTCAGGCTTCCATTCGCGCCTTGACCTTGTTCATTGCATTTTTCTCCAGCTGCCTGATTCGCTCCGCGGATATATTATAGCGGTCCGCCAGTTCATGCAGGGTGGATTTGTCGTCTGTCAGCCACCGGCTCGTGAGAATATCCTTGCTGCGCTCATCCAGTTCACTCATCGCCAGGTGCAGGCTGTGGTTGGTGCGCTCTTCCCATTCCTCATCTTCAAGATTGCTGGCCAGGTCCGAACCTTGGTCCTCCAGGTAATAGGCCGGTGCGCGGTACGCGTTCTCGTCGTCGCCATCGGGTTCGGCGTCAAATGAGGTATCGTAGGCGCTCATGCGGCTTTCCATCTGCCGTACTACTTTGGCGTCAACTCCAAGATCCTCGGCGACCGCCTCGGCTTCGGCATTATTCAACCATCCCAGGCGTTTTTTCGAGCTGCGCAGATTAAAGAACAGTTTGCGCTGCCCCTTGGTTGTGGCGACTTTTACGATGCGCCAGTTACGCAGAATGAATTCATGCATTTCCGCCTTGATCCAGTGTACGGCAAAGGAAACCAGCCGTACGCCTACTTCAGGATTAAACCGCTTGACGGCTTTCATCAGGCCTACATTGCCTTCCTGAATCAGGTCGGACTGCGACAGTCCGTAGCCCGAATAGGTTTTTGCCAGGTGCACGACAAAGCGCAAATGAGCCAATACCAGCTTGCGCGCGGCATCCACGTCATCCTCATAGTAATACTGGTTTGCCAGTTCCCGTTCCTGCTCGGCAGTGAGCACGGGAATGCTGTTCACCGAAGCTATGTACGCCGTCAGATCGCGACCCGGAACGACGGGATCAATGACCTTTATATTCTTGCCTGCAGCGATTGTACTCATAACTTCCCAATTCCCCTTGTTTACCTGTCCATTAACCAATTGAAAAATCACTTAAAATTCCGGAGGAATTCTGAATCCTGGCTTCCCCCGAGTCCTACTGGCCGGACGTTGAAAATACTCATTCTCCAGACCTGATTCTAGCACCAATTATTGCTTTGTTCCATTGCGCCGGGTCGCGGCGAGACCCTGACGGCCCCGCCACCACTGGGCTTGCACCCCGTGGGGTCGGTGGCGAATGATAATCGTTCGCTTTTGGAAATGCTAATCATTCGCCACCGACCCCGATTAAGGGTTGATGGCGGGGAGTTGGCGCTGGGCGGCGAGCATGGCTCCCGTCCAGCCCAGCAGGCCGCCGAAACACAGCAGGATCAACGCGGTTGGCAAGCCGCCTCCCTGCAGCCGATAGTTGCCGCCGTATTGAAGCACCAGGTCCTGCAGGGGACCGGCCAGCGCAAACACCACCAGCAGTTGCAGCAATGCGGCAAGGATTCCGCCGGCCAGGCCGTAAAACAGGCCGGTATAGAGAAAGGGACGGGCCACATAGCTGTCCGTGGCTCCCACAAGCTTACTTACCACAATCTCCGCGCTGCGCCCGTCGATCGCCAGTTGAATGGTGTTGCCAATAACCAGTATCACGCCCGCGCCAAGCAGTAGCGAGAGTACCAGACCGGTGCGCTCCACCAGGGCAGTCAGAGACTGCAGCCTCTGTAACCATTGCAGGTCGGCCTCGCTGTGTTCAACTTCCTCAAGTTCCCGGAGTTCCTCATGCAGAGCCTGAATGGCATCGGCTCCCGTGCCGGCGGGCACCACCACCAGCGCCCCGGGCAAAGGGTTTTCCTCCAGCGTGGCGAGAATGTCTCCCAGCCCGGACCAAGTGGCAAAATCCGCGCGGGCCTGGTCGCGGGAAACATAGTTCACCGAGTCGATGCTGTTTCGAGTAAGCAAATCTTCACTAAGCTGTAAGGCCCTGTCTTCTGTGACATCAAGGTTCAAATAGAGGGTGATGGTCGCGTCAGTGCGGAACTGACCAGCGAGCTGGGACAGGTTATTTCCCGCGATAACCAGTAGCGCGGGCAACAGCAGAGCGATGCCGATGACACTGGCGGTGCTGAGAGTGGCCGCCGCGTTGTCGAGTAGTCGCTGAAAACTTTCCGTTGCCGCATTGCGATGCGCATCCATAAAGCCCGAAGCGCCCCGGGACAAGCGGCCGGTAACAGCCCTGGCCGGTGATGGACCGGTCTCTTGGGTTCTTGCTCCGCGCGGGCGCTTTTTCGGGTCCTTGACCTTTATGGCCTGTTCCCGGCGCCTGGATCGGTTTTCCGGATTTCTCACACCCTTGCCTCAGTCTCCGTGGATGGCGTCATTGACCATCCTGCCCTGCTCCAGCGTGAGTATGCGGCGCCGCATTCTGGCTATCAGGCCCAGATCATGACTGGCAACAAGAACACAGACGCCCACCTGGTTAAACTGCTCGAATATGCTCATGATCTCAGCAGACAACAAGGGGTCGAGGTTGCCGGTGGGTTCATCGGCGAGAATTATTCCGGGCCGGTTGACGACCGCCCGGGCGATTCCCACCCGCTGTTGTTCACCGCCTGAAAGCTTGCCGGGAGAAAGTTTTTCCTTGTCCAGCAACCCCACCTTGTCGAGCGCGGCACGAACGCGTCTACCGGCATCCGCACGACGATAGCCGCTGACCAGTAACGGTAGCGCTACGTTATCGAAAACGCTGCGATCAAACAGCAATTGATGGTCCTGGAATACGACACCAATCTGACGGCGCAGACCCGGTATATCGCGACGGTCTGCCCGATTCAGATTCCTGTCATTGACGAATATCTGCCCCTGGCTCGCCTTCTCAATCAACATGATCAGCTTCAACAGGGAACTTTTGCCGGCGCCAGAGCGGCCGGTCAAAAACGCCATTTCGCCTCTTTGTAGTTCAAAGCTCACCTGGGACAGGGCTTCCTGGCCGCCGGGATAGCGTTTGGTGACATTATCGAACTTGATCATTCGGAAAACAGGGCGTTGACGAACTGCTCCGCGTTGAAAGGCCGCAGATCGTCCACATTCTCTCCTATCCCGATGAAACGGATTGGCAACGACAGCTCTTTGGCCAGGGCGAATACCATGCCACCTTTGGCGGTGCCGTCCAGCTTGGTCAAGGTAATACCCGTCAGGGTTACGGCGCCGTGAAAACTGCGTGCCTGATTGAGCGCATTCTGTCCCGTGGTGGCATCGAGCACCAGCATAATTTCGTTGGGCAGGTTATCGTCCTGCTTTCTCAGAACACGGACAATCTTCGCCAGTTCCTGCATAAGGTTGTCGCGAGTGTGGAGCCTGCCGGCAGTATCGGCGATAACAACGTCCGTGCCCCGCGCCCTGGCGGCCTGATAGGCATCAAAGATCACCGACGCGCTGTCGGCGCCGGATCCCTGGGAAGTGACAGGTACATCATTTCGATCACCCCAGATCTGCAGTTGCTCCACCGCCGCGGCGCGAAAAGTGTCGCCCGCTGCCAGCATCAGACTCAGGCCCTGATTCTGCAATCGCTTCGCCAGCTTTCCAATCGTCGTAGTCTTGCCGACACCGTTGACTCCCACCATCAGAATAACGAAAGGCCTTGCGCTCTCTGCCGGCACTGTCAGGGGCTTGTCACAGGGTGCCAGCAGCGCCGCCAGCTCTTGCTTCAGGGCTGACATGAACTGCTCGGCGTCGCGAAGCTGATGCCGTTTCAGTTTCTGCTTCAATCCGGCTAGGATGTGATCCGTGGCATCCAGGCCCACATCAGCGGTGAGCAACTGGGTTTCGACATCGTCGAGCAGATTTTCGTCAATGGCCTTGCGCCCAAGAACCAAATCGCTCAAACCGTCACCGAAGCTCCCGCGCGTACGGCTCAGACCACTTTTC
The DNA here is from genome assembly GCA_040879025.1 of Pseudohongiellaceae bacterium. Classification (GTDB taxonomy): domain Bacteria; phylum Pseudomonadota; class Gammaproteobacteria; order Pseudomonadales; family Pseudohongiellaceae; genus JBBDLF01. Next base: position 177,170 of record JBBDLF010000039.1, on the reverse strand, counting down.
AGGCGGGCGAACAAACCGCCGGGTGATTTCTCGTTTGTTTCAGGGGTATCGGGTTCCGGTTTTTCAGATTTCTTGCCAAAGCCAAACATTACTTGCTAACACCAGTTCAGATTAATTAAAGTGGGTCGCCCACCGTGGCGGCATTATCCAACATGAGACCTGTGAGCAACAAATCAGCTAACGCACAACTTGTCCGTATCATCGGGGGGAAGTGGCGCAGCCGCAAGATTTATTTTCCCGATGTACCGGAGTTGCGGCCGACGGCAGACCGCATAAGGGAAACGCTGTTCAACTGGCTGCAGGGTGATATTCCGGGCGCACGGTGCCTGGACCTGTTTGCCGGCAGCGGCGCCTGCGGTATTGAAGCGTTGTCCCGCGGCAGCGCCAGGGTTGTGTTTCTGGACTCAAACCGGCTGGCTGTCGATGCGATTGGTCAGGCGCTGAACAATCTGGATGCGATCAACTATGTGGTCGTCTGCTCCGATGCCACCGAGTGGCTACGGCAACCACAAGAGGATAAGTTTGATATCGTATTCCTGGACCCGCCGTTTGACCACGATCTCGCTCCACAGGCCTGTGAATTGCTCGAAATCAGGGGGCTGCTTGCGCCTGGAGCAAAAATATACATCGAGTCCGCGAGACCGATTGAGACGGAGGCAGTGCCTGAAAATTGGCTGCAGCTGAGATCCGGGAAAGCGGGTTCGGTGTACTTTTACCTGTATCAAAGCCATGGAAGGAGTTCAACGGAAAACGATGAGCAATGAATTAAACCTGGCACTAGAGGATCTCGCTTTCAAGCCCGCCTGGTGGTTGCCTGAAGGGCATACCCAGACGGTGTGGCGAAAATTCAGACCACCTGTGACGCTCTCACGCCGTCGTCAGCGAATCGAGCTTGCCGATAATGACTTTATAGACATTGACTGGATGGCGGAAGCCAACCTGGAGGATCATCCGTCCAGACCTGTCGTTCTGGTTTTGCACGGACTTTGCGGGTGCTCGACCTCCACCTATATCCTTTCGCTTCAATCAGCACTGGCCGCTACAGGATTTACCAGCGCCGCGATCAATTTCAGGGGTTGCAGTGGCGAAACAAACCGGCTGGCCCGCTCGTATCATTCCGGTGTATCCGAGGATCTGGACGCGGTGTTTGAACGGATGCGATGCGATTTTCCCGAGCGCCGCTTTGCATTTACCGGGTTTTCTCTCGGCGCCAATGTGCTGCTCAAGTGGCTGGGGGAGAAGGGGGCCGACAGCGCGGTGGAAAAAGCCGTGGCTGTATCGACACCCTTTCTGCTCGCGCACTGTTCCCGGGAGATGAATCACGGTTTTGGCAAACTTTATGGTCGCTATTTCGTCAGGCGACTGGTAGGTGAAATCGAACGGAAAAAAAAGCATTTCGCCCAGAACGGGAACATTACGCAACTGAACGTTCTGGAATCTCTGGGAAATTTACGCCGACTCACTTCCATCTGGCAGTTTGACGATGGCGTTACCGCGCCCCTGCACGGGTTTGGCAGTGCGAAAGACTACTACGATAAAAGCAGCAGTCTCGGATATCTGGAGGGAATAGAAATACCAACCCTGTTGATACAGAGCCGCGACGATCCGCTGATTCCCGCGCTGTCACTGCCGCAACCGGGGTGCCTGAATGATAATGTGAAGCTGGAACTCAGTGACCGGGGCGGACACGTCGGCTTCTTCTCAGACGCCCGCCCCGACTGGCTGGAGTCCCGTATCCTTCACCACCTCATGGAACCTGGCTGATCGTCAGTGTAATTGAGCAAGTAACCCGGTTCCTATAGAATGCAGTCGTCATCCCCGGCTGCGAGAACAATATGAAAATTGCCGTGTACCCTGGCACGTTCAATCCCATCACCAACGGCCATACGGATCTGGTGGAACGGGCATCGGGACTTTTCGACAGGATCATCGTGGCGGTGGGAAGCAACATTCAGAAGAACACCTCGCTGCCCACCGAAACACGGGTTGAGCTGGCAGCCACCGTGCTGGGGCATCTGGAGAACGTCGAAGTCTGCGCGTTTGACACCCTGCTGACGAAGTTCGTCAGACAGCGAGGCGCGAACATCATTCTGCGCGGTTTGCGTACGGTCGCGGACTTTGAGTACGAGTTCCAGCTGGTGGGCATGAATCGGGTAATGGATCCCGGTATAGAAACCGTGTTTCTGGCGCCAGCCGAACACCTTTCCTATATCTCCTCCACGTTGGTGCGGGAAATCGCGACCTATGGCGGGGACATTTCGAAGTTTGTGCATCCGGCCGTGGCCAACGCAATGTCACGACAGGCCGGCCGTCACAAATGAGCCGGCGGGTAACGGTACAGGCCAGAGCCGTGATAAACCAGGCCATAAACCGATCCGGACGTCCCTAACGCTGGCAGGCGCGGCAAAATACCGTGCTGCGTTGCCCTATCCGGATTTCCCTGAGCGGCTCCGAGCAGCTGAGACAGGCCAACCCGCCCCGGCCATAAACGCGCAGTGACTGACTGAAATAACCAGGTTGGCCCTCGCTGTCAGTGAAGTCCCGTAATGTGGTTCCTCCCACCATGAGAGCCTCCTGCAGAACGTGTTTCACTGCGGCAACCAGTGTGTCGAATCGCCCCTGCGCGAGTCGCCCGGCCGCACCCTGGGGCCGGATACCAGCGGCAAAGAGAGCTTCATTGGCGTAGATGTTGCCAACACCCACCACCGTGCGGCTATCCATCAGGAAAGTCTTTACGGCGGACTTCCGGCCCCTGGCGCGCGCCTTCAGATACTCAGCGTTGAATTCGGCGGACAGCGGTTCGGGTCCGAGATTTCGTAACAGGGGATGGTTGAAAACATTGTCCTCGACCCAGAGGACACAACCAAAGCGTCGCGGATCGGTATAACGCAGGATAGGCCCATGGCTGAACACAATGTCCACGTGGTCGTGTTTATTTATCGTGGCATCAGGCGTCACCAGTCGCAGGCTTCCCGACATGCCCAGGTGAATCACCAGTGTTCCCCGCGCCGTTTCGAGCAACAGATATTTTCCCCGACGGGAAACTGAGCTGACCACTTCTCCTTTCAGTCGGTTCGCCAGTACGGGTGTTACCGGCCACCGCAGCCTGGACTCGCGCACCTGGACCGCTTTGATCTGGTGTTTCAGAATGTGTGGCTCAATGCCGCGGCGCGTGGTTTCAACTTCTGGTAATTCCGGCACGAGGCCTCCGGCGGCGTCAATTCAGTGGCTACGTTATAATCCTTCTCCGCAACACTCAAGTGGGGAAGAACATTGGAGAGACTGGTGCTCGGCGTGGACGCTGGAGGTACGTTTACTGATTTTGTGCTGATCAGAACAAGTACAACGCCACAGGGTGAGGAGACGGCGATTTCGGTACACAAGGTATTGTCGACACCGAAGGCTCCCGAGGAAGCCATCGTCAAGGGCCTGGCCGATCTGGGGCTCGACGCCGAGAAAACCGGCGCAAGCGAAGCCTGTCAATTGTTTATCGTTCACGGCAGCACTGTGGCGACCAACGCCGTGCTGGAAGGGACGGGAGCGAGAACCGCGTTCATCAGCAACTACGGGTTTGCTGACATGCTTACTCTGGGACGGCAGGCTCGCCCCGCGCTGTACCAGCTTGAGTTCGCGCCACGGCAAGCTCCCGTAGCGCCGGAACTTTATCTGGAAACGGGAGGGCGAATTGCTGCCGACGGCTCGGTCATCGAGCCACTGACGGATAAGGAGCTGGAAGAATTGGTCGGCAGGCTTGGGAGACTGAAGCCCGCCGCCGTGGCTATCAACCTGCTGTTTTCCTTTGTCGACGAGCGTTTTGAGCGGACTATCGAAGAGGCGGTTCGTGCTGCACTGCCTGGCATTCCGGTCAGCCGTTCATCCACCGTACTTCCAGAATACCGCGAGTATGAGCGGGGAATTGCCACTTGGCTGAACGCTTCTCTCAGCCCTGTTGTCTGCGGCTATCTCGACCGTCTGCAGCAAAAAGTGGGCGGCGCGTCGCTGCAGATCATGCAGTCCCATGGTGAAACGGCGGGAGTGGCTGATGCAAAAGAGCGTGCGGTAAACCTGATTCTGTCAGGCCCGGCGGCGGGACTTGCCGCGGCCGTCTATCTTGGCAGACAGATCTCCCGCCCACGTCTGATAACCTTTGATATGGGCGGCACATCAACCGACGTGGCGCTGGTCCACGGAGATGTTCGCATTACCAACGAAAGTCATGTCGCCGGGTATCCGGTGGCTGTTCCCATGGTGGAAATGCACACTATTGGCGCGGGCGGCGGGTCGGTGGCATTTCTGGACGAAGGAGGCATGTTACAGGTAGGACCGCGTTCCGCCGGTGCCAACCCTGGTCCGGCCTGTTACACCCTGGGCGGCGAGGAACCCACGGTGACCGACGCCAACGTGGTGCTTGGCAGATTGCCCCGGGGCAAGCTGGCCGGCGGTTTGACCCTGGACCGCGACCGGGCCGTTACCGCTGTTGAGACGCTTGCCCGGCCAATGGGGCTTGGGTTGGAGGAAACCGCCACCGGGATCATCAGGGTTGCCAATGAGCATATGGCCGGAGCGCTCCGGCTCATTTCGGTTCAAAAGGGATTCGATCCGACCGGTTTTCTGCTGACCAGTTTCGGTGGTGCTGGCGGCCTGCATGTCTGCGCGCTGGCCGAAAGCCTGGAGATGAGAAAGGCCATGGTTCCGGTTTTCGGTGGTGTGCTTTCCGCACTGGGTATGGTGGTGGCGGCTCGGGGACGCCAATTTTCCAAAACGGTCAAAACCGAATTAATGCGTCTGGATGAAGATGAAATCGAAAGCAGGTTTGAACAGTTGGTCGGACAAGGTTATGAGCAGTTGCGGGCGGAGGGTGAGCCGGAAGAGTTGATACGGCACTCATTGAGTTTAGATCTGTGCTATCGCGGGCAGTCGTTCACGCTGAACATTCCGTGGATCAACAGGGACAAGGCGCTGGTTCGGTTTCATGAATTGCATGAGTCGCGTTACGGTCACCGCATGGACCAGCCGGTCGAACTGGTCAACCTGCGCGTGAATGTCATCTCCGATCGTAAGCCGCCGCCGTTACCGAAAGTCGAGGGTCGGGTGGAGTCGGAGTTCGCGGTGTCTTCCGGTTCGCTCGCACATACCCGCGCTACACGGACCTGGAAAAACAGTGCTGTGCCGTCGTATGCAAGGACGGCGTTGAAAGCGGGAAGCCGCCTCACGGGTCCCGCCGTAATAACAGATTTCGCCGCGACAACGTTTGTTGCGGACCGATGGTGCGCAGAGACCGATGAGCACGGCAACATTTTTCTGACTCGCGAAAGGCCGGAGTAGGGATATTTCTGTCGGTTGATACAAAATCAACCCTATGGACATCGGCTGTCATTTGTGACGCTGTAAAGGCAGCGTTTCAGGGTCTCGTTGCGATAGACACCGGGCATCGGTTTACAGGGGATAATCGGCGTTGTATAACTGTCTAACTCAAGACACGGACTGTCGTGAGAGGATGATTTTTTACTTGAATTTGATGAAACCTTGCAAGTGTTGCCTGTCGTCTGGTGTCTTATTTTCAGCCCGGCAGTTTTCGTCCTCCAGTTGGTGTTGAATCAGAATGCTCATTTCGATAAAACCCCACTCCGCCGCATCAATTATTGTTCCGCTCCTGCTTTCCGGCGCCTTTTTCAGCGCATCTCTGCATGCCCAGGATCCGGAAGCGGGTAAATCTGAACGTGTCAGCGATGCACGGGTCGAGGTCGACAGCCAGGACCAACGTCAACTGCCTGATATTTCCCGCATGCTTATCATCGATCGGCCGCAGCCGGTCACGAACGGGATCGATCCGCCTTTTCCCGACTATGCGATGCAGAATTTCGTCGGCGAACCGAGTGAAGATGACAGCGCTCTGGATGTAGTGGATAGTATTGAGCTTTACCGTCAGACCGTGACCGCGCTCGAGTCCGATGGTGGTGCGTGGGAGCGGAGCCTGGCCCAGGAACTGTCCTCTTTGGGGGAACTGTACCAGCAACAGGGCTCACACCTCGAGGCGGCCGACGCGTTCTCGCGCGCGATGCAGGTGAACCGCATTCATTCGGGATTGTACAGTCTAGAACAAATCCCGGCAGTGGACGATCTGATAGAAAGCCACCTGGCGCTCCAAAACTGGGAGCAAGCGGATCACTACCAGAACTACCTGTTCCACATCCAGGGACGCGCTTATGGCAAAGAAGACCCGCGGATGATTCCCGCCTACGAAAGACTGGCCAACTGGAATGTGCGGGCATTTCACCTTGGTGTCGGTGACGCCCTGGGGCTGAGACTGGCCAATGCGTACTTCCTGTTTGAATCGGCCGCCAGAATTGTCGATATCCACTTCGGCAAAAGTGATGAACGTTTCGTCAGTTATCTCAGCGAAATGGCGGACTCCGCGTTTCTGGCCACGCGCAATCGGTTGTTGATGGTAGAACTGGATACACCTCAGTACCGCACCGCCCGGGATGAACATCGTTCCCGTCTCAGCGAAACACCGGTGATGCACACTCAGGGTTACAGTGAGGGGGAGCAGGCGCTACGGGACATTATCGCCTACCATGCTTCCCGGGAAGGCGAGGAATTGCAGTTGGCCGAAGCAGTGACGCAGATGGGGGACTGGTATCTGTACTTTGATCGTCGTCGCTCTGCGACGGATCGGTATCAGCAGGCCTACGAGATACTTGAAAGCATCGAAGGAGAAGACAGGGTCGCCCGCGACTATTTTCAGCAGGTTGTACCGCTTCCGGTTTTTGAGCACTTTGAGGAGACATTGACATTGGCCGCTTCCTCCGTCGACAGGCCGCTGGCCTCCGGCTACGCGGATTTCCTGTTTACCGTAACCAATTACGGGGTGGTCACAGAAATTGACGTACTCACTGAGGAAACCGAAGAGAACGACAGGGTTTTGACCCGGCTGAGACGGGAATTGCGGGATACCCGATTCAGGCCCATTGTAATAGACGGAGAGGCTGTCACCAGCGAGGCCAACCATTTCAGATACCGGTACTGGTATTGATCCTGCTGCGTTGGTATCAGACCTATTTTCAGTACCTGTCAGAAGTTTGATCCCGTCGGCGCGGTCCTGTTAAGGGCTGATTAAGCGATTGCGAGGGAAAATGAGAAAATGCAGGCGGCGCAGCGCCACATTGCAGTGGATTTCGGCGGAATCCTGCGATAAATAGTACGATAGACCGGCGCATGGACAGGAAGAAGGATAGAATAGACAGGACGGGTCAGACCGTCGCCCAGCCCTTTTCTGCGACTAATTGCAGCAAATTGCGCCGAAAGTCTGGAATATCGTTAGATAGTTAAAATCGGGGTCAATTATCAACCACGGCGAGCCTGACCGCATCACGAGACATAAACAGGCCGGGGGCATATGCAGATGAAAACTGAAAACCTGTTCAAATACCTGAGCGCGGGAGGCCTGGCTCTGGTGCTGGTCGCCTGCGAGTCATCCAGCCAGCAACAGAGCTCCAGTTCCACAAGTATGCCGAGTTCATCGTCATCGTCTTCGTCGTCTTCGTCGTCCAGTTCTGCAGGGTTGCCATCACCCCCGTCGCCTTCGAGCAGTTCGAGCAGCAGTTCCAGCCCGTTCCCGAGCACACCCTCGTCGAGCAGCCAGAGCAGTTCGCCCAGCTCGATCCCAAGTACGCCGTCGTCCAGCCAGAGCGGTTCCTCGAGCCCGTTCCCGAGCACACCCTCGTCCAGCCAGGGTGATACCGGCTCATTTCCCTCGTCAACGTCGTCTTCGTCGTCCAGTTCAAGCAGTTCAGGCAACTCCAGTCCCCAGGGCAGTCCCCAGGGAGGCAGTACACAAACCGCGGGCAGCTCCGGTTCGACTTCGAGCGGCACCGGTACGGTTGTTTCAGGCGGCAACCTGCCTGGGACAGGGGGTAATCCGCCGGGAAGTCAAACGGGGTCCTCCGGTTCTGATTCATCAGGCAGCGACAGCGGCGCGCGCAGTACGACGGCGGGAGCAGGCAGTTCCGGCAACGGGGGGGATTACTCCCTCGATACACTACCGGATGGCACGTTCGGGTCAGATTCGGCCGGAGCCGCCACTGCTTCCGCGTCAGGTTCCGACGCAGGCACAGGCACAGGCGCCACCAGTTCGGGCCGCGGTACCAGCGCAACTACCAGCCAGGAGCAGGTGGCAATCCTCGATGGGCGACTCAGACAGGGTTATGAAGTTTTCGATGGCCGCATTCTCGCGGAACGTGAACGCGCCCAGGCGGAAAGCAATGCGGCGGGTGCGTTGATTTATGACGAAGAGGAAGAAGGTGATGGCAGTGGCGGCAGTACCGGCGCCGGTGGCGGCGGAAACCAGCCCATGACCATTCCCGGCGGCAACGGCCAGGGCGGGGTTCTGGCGGGCGTTCAGACCGCCGGAGGCGAGGGTCGCGGCACGGAAACGTTCCCGCCACCTGAAGATATACCAAGTGGTCTCAACGACGACGTGGTCGCACGACAAATAAGGGAAGCGGCCATGAATGAGCCGGACCCCGAATTGCGGGAAAGACTGTGGGATGAATACCGGCGCTATACGGGTCTGATCGAAGACTAGGTGGCGAACCGGTAAAGGATAAGGCGGTAAAGAAAATGACAGTACGCATCTTGATAGGATTTTCCGTATTGTTGCTCGGAATAACCTCATGCTCGACCAAGGTAGTGAAAAGCACTTCCTACACGCAGGTTATTCAGGACGGACAATACCTTAGTGAAGATTTGCTGCTTGATATCGGAGTGGCTGTCTTTGATCCGGGCCTGGATGAGCTTTCCAGCGACGACGAGGAGCTCACCAATCATCAGGTTCGTCTGGCGGAATCCCGCTACGCGTCGTTCCTGCTGGCAGAAACCCTGCAGCGGTCAGGCAATTGGGGAATCGTACGTGTGCTTCCCAACGAAACCGGCGCCATGGACCTGCATGTGGATGGCACCATACTTGAATCCAATGGCGAAGCGATGACCATGCGCGTCACGGTAAGCGATTCCACCGGCGAGCAATGGTACACGCGCGAATATCGCGAGGTGATCAGCGAGTTCAATTATGACCAGAGCCAACGCAAGTTAAACGACCCCTTCCAGGTAATGTATAACACCATTGCCAATGATCTGCTGGCGTTCCGCAAGGACAATGTCACCGACAGTGAGATCACGGAAATTCGCGCGGTCTCCCAGGTTCTGTTTGCGCAACGGTTCGCACCCCGGGCCTTCGACGGCTATCTCAGCCAGGACCGGGACGGAATCTATCAGGTCAACAGATTGCCGGCGGCCAATGATCCATTGCTGGAACGAATCCAGACCATTCGCGAACGCGATTACATGTTTATCGACACCGTGCAGGACTATTACGCGACCTACGCGCGGCAGATGAAGCTGCCGTACGACTCGTGGCGGGAACAGAGTTACCACGAGACCATTGAACTACGGGAACTCGAGACTTCCGCGAGGCGCCGCTTTATCACCGGCACGGCGGTGGTTCTTGGCGGTATTGCCGCCGCGACATCCGGAAACTACGCCATGCAGAACGGTGGCGCGGTCGGAGTCGGCGCGGGAGCCTATGTAATCAAGAGTGGTTTTGACAAACTGGCAGAGGCAAGAATTCACACCCAGGCCCTGGAAGAGTTGGGAGATTCTCTGGAAAGTGAAGTGGCGCCGAACGTAATCAGTCTGGACGATCGAACGATTACTCTCACCGGCACGGTCGAAGAGCAATACGACCAGTGGCGTGAAATCCTGGCAGACATCTACGCCGTTGAAACGGGAGAGTCCTGATCTGCCGGCCCTGCTTCAAAATTTAACCGTGGCATTTGATTTTTGAATTCACCTGGTTCCAAGATAGCCCTATGTCTGAAGAAAAGTACGAGAAAACAGAGCCGGTTGAGGACAATTTCCAGACATCGGCACCCGCCTCCGATATGCACAGCCGGTTTGTGCAGGATCGGCCTCCGGTATGGATCTGGATGGGTCTCGCTTGCCTGCTGATCATTGCCCTGGCGGTGATCTTCATACTGCCTGGAGTCGTTTCCCGGTATGAATTACCCCTGACACCCCGTCCGGAGACAGTGCAGGTAAGCGCGCCGGCCCCGCAAGCCTCACAGGAAACCACAATCTCTCCCTTTCAGGAAGCCCAGCGTGCCGCGCAACGCCAGGAAGCCCAGGCTGTGCTGGCCGAATTGCTGGAAATTCAGGGGGAACTCGACCTCAAGGAAGTTGAAGTGTGGGGCGGCGACATTTATGACGAAGCGCTGGAGCAGGCCGCGGTTGGCGACGAGGCATACCGAACCCAGGATTTCATTGCCGCCAGAGAGCATTATGAGGCGAGTCGCAACGCCATGGCTTCGGTAATGGAAGGTGTCCCACAAATTCTGGAGCGGCGCCTTCGCGATGGCGAGACCGCGTTGGCGGATAATGACGATGATACGGCCCTGGAGAATTTCAATCTCGCGCTGATACTGGACCCCGACAATGAACGAGCCGCCATTGGCAAAGGCCGGGCGGAGACTCTGGAAAACGTGAACGGATTGCTGGCCGAGGCGGCGACCTTGTATGAAGACGGCGACCTGGGTGCCGCCAGGGAACTGTACCGCCAGGCGGTCAATCTGGACGGCTACCATGAATCCGCGACAGCGCTGCTGGCTGAAGTCAATGACGCCATTGCGCAACGGGAGTTTTCCGGTGCCATGTCGGCAGGGTATGCACTTCTGCAGCAGGATCAGCCGGAACAGGCCATCGCCGCTTTCGAAGATGCGCTGGCGATGGGAGTCAATAACACCCAGGCTCAGGCGGCGATCTCCCAAACGGAAAATGAAGTTGCCGCGGCTGCCATTGCCCGACACCGCCAGAAGGCTCTCAGTGCGGAGGACAGCGAAGCTTGGCAGGATGCCATCGCAGCCTACGAGGGGGCTCTGGAAATAGATTCCAATGTTGTGTTCGCGGTGAATGGTCTGGATCATGCGCAAAAGCGCAACCAGCTTGATCGCTTGCTGAGTTACGCCATTGACAACCCTGACCGCTTTAACGATGAAGACGTGTTCAATGAGACCCTGGATGTCTATTACACCGGGAAGGCTATCGAGAATCCGGGGCCGCGACTCAGCACTCAACTGGCAGAGCTGGAGGGCCTGCTGACCGAAGCCCAGGAACCGGTCAACGTCGCATTCGTATCAAACAACGAAACCAGTGTAACCCTGTTGCGTACCTATGACCTGGGAGAGTTCCAGGAGCAACTGGTGCCACTCAAGCCGGGACGCTATGTGGCGGTTGGCACACGCAGGGGATATCGCGATGTACGCGAAGAATTTGTCGTTGGATTTGGTCAGACCCCTGAAGCGGTTATCGTGCAATGCGATGAAAGAGTTATAGCCAGTACGGGGCGCTAACAGCATGGTTAGTCAAAACGACAGCAACGTTGGCGGGGCAACCGACCCTATCGTTCCCATCGATTTCACTCCCAACAGGAAATCTGGTCCCGATTTCAAATTCCGGCTGCGCTGGATTCATGTGTTCGTTGCCGTTTTCCTGTTCGCATCCGGTGTTGCCGGCTGGTTCATTCTCACGGCCAGGTCGGTCTACATTGACGCCGAACCGATTACCGCGGAAGTTTCCATTGAGGGTGGCCCGGCAATCAGGATCGGGCAGCGTTACCTGATGCGTCCAGGAATGTATGAGATAGCCCTGGGTAATGAAGGCTACTACGATACCGACGAACGCCTGCTGGTGTCGTCAGACCAGTCGCAAACCCACCGGTTTGCAATGCGCAAACTGCCCGGCGTACTCAATGTTTCGACAGGCGGGGTTGAGGGCGCGCGGGTATTGATCGACGCGGTAGACGTGGGAACCACTCCGTTGTCAGGGCTGCAAATCGAACCCGGGACTCATGAGCTGACAATTGAAAGCGCCAGGTATCTTTCCTTTAGAAAGCAGATAGAAATAGAGGGCCGTACTATTGAACAGAACGAGGAGGTCAATCTCGACCCGGCCTGGGCAGTGGTCAACCTGAGCAGTTCCCCGTCCGGGGCGGAAGTGCTGGTGGATGGCGAAGCCGCCGGGAGCACACCGCTGACTGCCGAGCTGTTGCAGGGAGACCGTGAAATTACAATCAGGCTCGCCGGCCACAAGGCGTGGCAGGATCACATCGAGATATCCGCGGGCGAAGACCTGTCGTTACCCGATGTCGAACTGGAGCCTGCGGATGGACTGGTATTCATTCAATCGGTGCCGACCGGCGCCGGCGTTACCATCAACGGGGAATTTCGTGGTCAGACTCCGCTACAGGTTGCGTTGCAGCCTGATGCCCAACATACGGTTGCGCTATTCAAGAACGGGTATGAAGCCGCCACGACCACCTTGCAGACGGCCTCGGGCGAGGAGCGTGGCGTCACCCTGCCACTGGATCCCATAATGACGCAGGTCAATCTGGCGGTGCAGCCTGAAGACGCGGAGGTTTATGTCAACGGCCAATATCGGGGGCCGGCCGATCAGCCCCTGGAACTCATGGCCGCCAGCCAGACTGTTGAAATCCGCAAGCGAGGCTATGTGCCCTATACGACGGAATTTACTTCCCGACCGGGGCTTGACCAGCAACTGCGGGTTACCCTGCAAACTGTCGAAGAAGCCAGGCTTGAACAGATTGAACCGGTAATTACCACGGCGGTCGGGCAGAAGCTCAAACTGTTTTATCCCGGCGAATTCACAATGGGGGCATCACGGCGAGAGCCCGGTCGGCGCCCCAACGAGACCCTGCGGAACATTGTTCTGGAAAAACCGTTCTATATGGCGGTCAATGAAGTTACCAATGCTGAATTCCGGGAATTCAGAAGTCAGCATTCGTCAGGGACCCTGCGAGGCTCGTCCCTGGATTTGCCGCAGCAACCGGTGGTTCAGGTCGGTTGGCAGGATGCCGCCTTGTTCTGCAACTGGCTGAGTGAGCGTGAGTCGTTGCCCTTGTTCTACAATGTGGAAAACGGGGAAGTGACCGGGTTCAATCCTGCTGCCACCGGCTACCGGTTGCCGACAGAGGCGGAATGGGCCTGGGTCGCCCGTGTTGATGATGACGGCAACACCAGGCGCTATCCCTGGGGCGACCAGCTACCACCTCCGGCACAGTCCGGAAATTTTGCTGACATGTCCACCGCCGGTTTTCTTGGCGAAGTCATCCAGGGCTATCAGGATAATTTTCTGGGTACAGCCAATGTGGGCACGTTCCCTGCGAACCATAAAGACATCCACGATCTGGCGGGAAACGTCGCGGAGTGGGTTCATGATTTCTACGGTTCAGTCGGTGTTATCGGCGACGACGCCGAAGTCGATCCCCTGGGTCCGGATGCGGGGGAGTTTCACACCATACGCGGTTCGAGTTGGGCTCATGGCGCGTTGACCGAACTGCGTCTGTCGTTCAGGGATTTTGGCGTAGAGCCAAGACAGGACCTGGGATTCCGGATTGCCCGATACCTTGAGGAATAGGACATGACATCCCGTTGCTTGGTATTCACCGGCCTGGTTTTCGCCGGATTATTGTGTGGTATGGCAACGGCGGCCGACAATCCCGGACCGCAGTCCGCCACGAACGGGGAACCCGATGGTGCGACAGCAGCCGCCTCACCGGTAAACCAGGAGCCGGATCCCGAACAACAGGATCCAGACGGGGCGGACGAGGATGCGGCGCAGGAAGAAGAACAGCAGGCACAAGCCCTGGAACAAGAGAGCCAGGACGACGAAGAACAGGAACCTGGCGCATTCGGGCGCTTTATCCCGTCAGAACAGATATCCCAGGACCTTGGGGTCTCCTTCCCGGTGGACATATAATTCATTCCCCGCCGGGCGCGGCCGCGAGGATCGATTCCGGCTCTCCAGGACCCCGGGATGAACTACGATCGAATAAAAGGGCGATTGAATGAAACAGGGTTTACTCTCGGAAGTCACCTATCAGATTTTTGCTTTGATCATTGCTGTTATTCTGGTTCACGCGGTTTATGTGGCGGTGGTGAGGCCCAATGCCGAAGTGATTCAGCAGCAGCAGTATGCGCTTCTGGAGCAGGACGAAAACTATATTCCTGACCGATCAGTTTATGTAATTCTCAAGGATTTTGAGCAGGAAACCTGCATCATTCTGTTCTTCTGGGCGCTGTCGATAATTGGATTGAAAACCCACAGGACACTGCGCGAACGCCGCCTGCTGGAACGCAACCTGATACAGATATCCGAAGGCACCAGCATCCTTCCGGAGGACGCCAAAAATTTTGCCAGGCCGGTGGAAGCACTGCCGGAACGAGAACGGAATTACCTGTTACCCCGTGCGCTGCTCACCGGATTACGTCGATTCTACAACACCGGAAGCATCCAGGATGTCGCTGGTACGATCAGGGACAATCTGGAGAATGAGGGCGACCGGCTCGAAACAGAGCTGACCATTGTGCGTTATATCGCCTGGGCGATTCCGTCGATCGGCTTTCTTGGCACCGTGCGCGGTATTGGTACGGCGCTGGGTCAGGCCTATCAGGCGCAGAGCGGGGATATCTTCGGCATGACGGAAAGCCTCGGCGTTGCGTTTAATTCCACCTTTGTGGCGCTGGTAGTGAGTATTCTGCTGATGTTTTTGCTGCACCAGTTACAGTTACTGCAGGATCGGCTGGTGCTGGACACCCAGAATTATTGTGATGAGTACCTGGTCAGGCATCTTCAGGTACCGGAGAGATACGTCAGTTCATGAGCGTCAGTCTTATCGAGATAAATGACCGGGGTGTGAGCGTCATCGACCATTCGGGAGTGCTTCGTCACATCAGCCCGGGTATTGCCCTGCTCGAAAATGACCAGGTGGAACTGGGAGAAGCTGCGTTGCGGCGGACCCGCCTGAATCCGACGCGAATCATCAACCGATTCTGGTCGCAGTTGAATCTGGAGCCTTTCTCGCCGGCCAACCGGGTGGCGCGCCATTATGCGGATCTGGCTTATTTGCACCTGATGCATGTCGCAGAACAAACTGAAATCTCGAGTGAACAAGAGGTCATTGTCGCGGTTCCGGGGAGTTTTTCCAGAGAACAACTGGCTATCATTCTCGGTCTTCTCAGACAGACACCATTCAAGGCCGTGGGGATGATCGACTCGGCGCTGGCGGGGACGGTGATGGTGGCGGAATCACCGTCTGTGCTGCATCTGGACTTGCAGCTTCACCAGGTTCTGCTTACAACATTTGCCGAATCAGGGGGGGAACTGCAACGGCGGTCCGTCGTGCAGCTTGGCGATGTTGGATTGCACAGCATGTATGAGGCGATGGTCCATCTGACAACCGGACAGTTTATCCAGCAGTGCCGCTTCAATCCGCAGCACAGCGCCGCTGTGGAACAGGAGCTGTACAATGCCCTGCCTCACTGGCTCAGCCAGAGCCGCCACGGAAACAGTTTGCCACTTGAACTGAACGCGGGCGAGAAAACCTATCAGGCCAAACTGTCCTGGGACAGCGTGGTCGGAAAGCTCGAGCCCCATTACCGGAGAATTCGCGCCCAGATGGACAAGCTCGTCACGGCTGATACCGAAGTAGTACTCACCGATGCAATGGCTGAATTGCCGGGGCTCGCCGAGTTCCTGAACCTGTCCGGCAAAACCGTATCCCCGGCGCATCTGGCGGAGGCATGTACCAGGCACGAAAGCCTGATTCGCGCGGCCGAAGCCACCCACCTGGTTTGGAAATTGCCGGCGAACCGGGCGCCGGCGACCCGTCCCAGGCAAGCGGACGTTGTTGGAAGCCAGCCACCTACACATGTTCTGTTTCGCAACAGCGCCATTGCCCTGGGTCGGCAGGTGGATATCCGCAACGGCGCTGACAGCCACTTATCCTCGGGAAGCATCGCGCTGAATGTCAGGGGTTTGCCGGAATCCCTCGGAAGGATCAGCAAGGTAGGTGAAGATGTCTTCGTGGAATTCGGCGAAACGGGAGCATTGTTGAACAATCGGCCGGTCACTGGGAGACAGGCATTGACTCTGGGTGACCGTATCGGTTTCCCCTATACTGACGAAGATCTGCAATTGATTGAGGTTCAGGATGTCTAGGCGCCGCATGAAGCGCCGGGCTTTCAACCCGGTGACATTGGCATTTCTTGATGTGATGTCCTGCGGGTTTGGGGCGGTAGTGCTATTGTTCCTTATTCTCGATCACAGCGCGTCTTTACAGGCAACCGAGGGCGACCCCCTGATCCAGGCCGAAGTGAGCCTGCTGGAGGAGGAAGTGCTGGCCGGTCGTGAAGGGCTGGTCCAGATACGCAATACCATCGCTGATGTGAGTCTGGAGGTCGTGACAGCGGAAGGTCTTATCGATCGCGTACAGCAACAGATAGAGGATTTCATGCAGCAGCTGGCGGAGCTGGAAGGCTCCAGTGCCGGCCGCGAAGAGGACATTACGCGAATGCGCGTCGAGATTGCCGCTCTGGAGGAGGAGTTATTACGGCTGCAGGAGTCCGCTCTGGAGCGTGAGGGTAACAATGCAAGGGAATTTCTGGGCGAGGGCGACAGGCAATATTTGAGCGGGCTGTATCTGGGCGGCAATCGCATCATGATCCTGGTGGACAACTCGGCCAGTATGCTTGATGAGACGCTGGTAAACATTATTCGCACGCGCAATTTGCCGGATGACCGCAAAATCCAGTCACCAAAATGGAAGCGTGTTGTCAGATCAGTGGATTGGATCAGCAGCCAGCTTCCGATAACCAGCCGTTATCAGATCTACAGTTTCAACGAGGAGCCCAGGCCCATTCTCGCCGGCTCTGAGAATCAGTGGCTTGAAGTGGCGGACCGCGAGCAGCTTGACGGGATAATAGGGACCGTGGAACAACTGGTACCGGAAAACGGTACCAATCTGGCGGCGCTGTTCCAGGCCATCGCGCAATTTCCGCAACTGCCCGATAATATTTTTCTGATTACAGACGGCCTGCCGACCCTGGGTCTGGGCCGCAACTCCGGCAGTGTCGTCAGTCCGAGCGATCGCCTCGAGTTATACCAGGACGCCGTTGAACAGTTACCGGAGGGAATTCCGGTCAATATCATACTTATGCCACTGGAGGGTGATCCCAGTGCGGCTGCGGCCTACTGGCAGCTATCGCAGTACACCCAGGGATCCTTCATGACGCCGTCACGGGACTGGCCTTGAGCGGTTGAGAACGGCAATCGGGGAATATTGAAACGATAATGAAACGAAATCGCGAAACAGATTCCTTCAGCATCGCCTTTCTGGATGTGATTTCCTGTGGTTTCGGCGCGATCATCCTGTTGCTGATGATCACCGATACGTCAGAGCCGGTGGCGCTGGAAGTGACCGACCTCAACCCGGCAGACTCTATAAAGGAGCTGCAGGCCGAGCTGTTCGCGATGCGTGGGGAAACGGCGATTCTCAACCGCGACCTGAACGCCAAGCAGGAACAACTGTCAGCCTACAAGGAGCGTATCGCGATTCTGCAACGGGACCTGTCGCAGATTCGCAGCTCCTATGTTGCGTCGGTCGAGGACACCGACGACACCGAAGCTGAACTGGGGAGGCTGGCCATGGCCAGGCAAAACCTGACGGCAGAGATGGAGCGATTGCTCGGGGAGAGCTTCAACAGGGAAAACAATATGATCGGCGGCGTTCCCGTCGACAGCGAGTACATCATTTTCGTCATAGACACTTCGGGCAGTATGGTTAACACCAGCTGGAACAAGATGCTCGAAGTGATTGACGACACTCTTAATGTGTATCCCGAAGTGAAGGGCATTCAGGTGATGAACGACATGGGGGACTACATGTTCGACAGTTACCGGAATGAATGGATACCTGATACGCCGGGCCGCAGACAGCAGATACTGGCGACGCTGCGGACCTGGACGCCTTACAGTAACAGCAGTCCCGTCGAAGGCGTTACCCGGGCGATCAGCAATTTTTACTCTCCGGACAAGAAAATCAGTGTTTATGTCCTTGGTGATGATTTTCAGCCGGGCGGGTCTATTACTCAGGTGCTGCAAACTGTTGATCGGATCAACAGGGAGGACGAAAATGGGAACAGACTGGTGAGAGTTCACGGCATCGGGTTCCCCAATATTTTCCTGTACGAGCGACGTTTTCAGCAGAGTGTTTACCGATTTACCAATCTGATGCGCGAACTGACCCAACGCAACGGCGGAACTTTCATAGGGTTGAACAGCTCACAATAGTATAGGGTCGGAGTATAGGGTCGGAGTATAGGGCGGAGTACAGGGCCCGGAGTATAGTGTCGGAGTACAGGTCAGAGTAAAGGTCAGAGTACAGGCCGGAAAAAATGAAAGGTCGAACAGATCGGGCATGGTAAGCGTCAGCAAACCGGCAATTTTCCAACAGGAGCTCGTGACAGGGCTTCGGGAGACAGCGTGAATCAAGCAACACCGGCAAGAGCACTATCAATCACCGCCCTGTTTCTGTTAATGACGGCATGCGGCGTGAATGAAGTCGTCATCGAAGGAAGTTATCCGACTCCCAATGTCAGGCCACTGGCGCTGAATGTGGCTGTCATTTATGAAGAAGCGTTGCGTGATTTCAATTACATAGAATATTCGGAGACCGGCGCGGAGGAATTCGATATCCAGAGCGGCAGTTCTCACATCGGCCTGTTCGACGCGGTATTGCCGGCCATGTTTGAGAGGGTCACGTTTGTTGATTCCATGGACGAAGCCCGACGTGCAGGTGTGGATGCGATCTTCGTTCCCGGTATTGAGGAATTTCAGCTGGCTTTGCCACAGAAGACCAAGCTGGACGTGTATGAAGTATGGGTCAAGTACAATATGCGCCTGCTGTCGGGTGAAGGAGATTACATTGCGGACTGGGTGCTTACCGCCTACGGCAAGACGCCCCAGGAAACGTTCCGTTCCGATGAGGACGCTATTAACGACGCGGCGATTGTCGCATTAAGGGATCTGGGATCGAGTTTTACCCTGAGTTTTCCGGAGGTCCCTGAAGTGAGAGATTGGCTGGCCAGCCGGCCCGCAGGGACCTAACAGGCGGACCAGATTATCAAGATGTTCCCCTGGCTGCAGTGGC
Organism: Pseudohongiellaceae bacterium; assembly: GCA_040879025.1. Classification (GTDB taxonomy): domain Bacteria; phylum Pseudomonadota; class Gammaproteobacteria; order Pseudomonadales; family Pseudohongiellaceae; genus JBBDLF01. The sequence goes on along the minus strand of JBBDLF010000039.1, from coordinate 158,110 downwards.
GGCCTGGCGGATTTCACACTATGAGGTGCTTATGAGATTTCATGCAGCCTTTTTACCATCCGGCAGTTCCGTGCCCGCGGGACTCCTGCTCTTGGGTTCATTTATGCTGGGAGCCTGTACCAGCACCACCGTGGATGAATTCAGGCAGGGCGCAACCGGGATTGAGAGCGGCGAGTCCATCGTTATTCTGGGGCGCCGCCAGGCCAGCGACTACGAGACCGGTTCCGACTTTGTAAATTGCGTCGGAGACCGCATGAACCGGGGTGACAACCGGATCAACGTCGTGCCGGAGCAGGAATTTGTCGATGCCTTGTTCCCCTGGTTTGAGCCTCGTACCGCTCCACTGCGAACCGGTGATCTGGAACGCCTGATGGCGGAAGAGCTGGTGGCCGACAAGATCGAGGACTACGGCATCCGCTATATCGTCTGGGTTGACGGTTTTACCGAAACCTCGGGCCGCACGGGATCCATCTCCTGCGCCATCGGCCCTGGCGGTGGTGGTTGCTTCGGTTTTGGCTCCTGGGAGGATGATTCCAATTTTGACGCCAGGGTCTGGGACATGGATACACTCTCCTCGGTCGGGACAATCAGCACTGACGCGACAGGGCAATCCTACCTTCCGGCCGTGGTCATACCCATACCGCTGATTGCCCGGGTTGAGGCCAATGCCTGCAGCAGTTTGGCTGATCAGTTGAAACAATTTGTACGTGGCAGCACGTAACCTGGTGTGCTGCGGGCAGGTGATTTGATGCGAGTTATCAGGCAGACAGTATTACCTCACAGGTTCCCTTGTTGCGATTTCGGGCAACGGTATCTGGTTCTGGCATGTGTCCTGGCGCTGGGTCCTTTGCTTAATTCTTGCGCTATTAATCCCGCGACCGGCCAGGGCAACCTGGTCCTTATGTCCGAAAGTGGCGAAGTGGAAATCGGTCAGGAGGAGCATGAGAAAATTCTCGCCAGTCAGCCTGTCTATGAAGACGAGGAACTGCTGGCTTATGTAACCGAAGTGGGGAACCGGGTGGCCGCAACCAGCCACCGGCCAGACCTTGAGTATCATTTCACGATAATCGACAGCCCGGAAATTAACGCCTTCGCCTTGCCCGGCGGCTACGTCTACGTCAATCGCGGGTTGCTGACGTACATGAACAACGAAGCACAGCTTGCCGCGGTGCTGGCTCACGAAATCGGCCATATTACCGCGCGTCATTCAGTCCAGGCTCATGCCCGGGGCAGGTTCACCAATGTAGCGGCCGGCGTTGGCGGGTTTGTTACAGCAGTGGCGACCGGCAGTGGCTTTATCGGCTCACAAATCAGCGAAGTGGCGTCTATCTGGGCCCAGACCGGGTTGAGTGGATTTGGCAGGGAGCTGGAACTGGAGGCTGACCGGCTTGGCGCCGAGTACCTTTATCAGGCAGGCTACGATCCTTCCGCAGTGATCGATGTGGTTACCGTGCTGAAGAACCAGGAAGATTTCAACCGTCTGACCCGAAACAACCAAGGCAGCTACCATGGCTTGTTCGCCACCCACCCCCGTAATGACACACGTCTGCATGAAGCGGTAAACGCGGTGGCCGGGCTGTCCAGAGACGAGATTATGGAACTGGACGACAGCGTGTTTCGTGGCAACCTGACCGGTCTGGTGGTGGGTGAGAGCGCCGGGTCGCGAACCCGGGACGACCGCAACCGGTATTATCAGTCATTGCTGGGCTATACCCTCGTTTTCCCGACCGATTGGGCGATAGCGGAAACCACAACCACTGCCCGTGCGACAGGAGAGTTGGGCAGCATCAACATTGAAGCCCAACGGATGCAGGCCAATATTGATCCGCGCAGCTTTATCCGGGAACGGCTGGGAATCACCAATCTGCAGAAATCAGAAACCCTTTCCCAGTTTGGTCTGCTTGGGCATACGGGAGTCATAGAGACTGACGAGGGCGGTCTGCAGCGGATCGGCGTCATCTACCTGGGGCCGCGGGCCTTCATTCTCCGGGGCGAGATTGACGCCGGCGAATCCGAAGTGACCGATGAGGAGGTTGACGAGATGCTGTTGGCGTCAATTCGTAGTTTCCGCGCCATACAGCGGAACGAGTTCCACGACGGCAATGAACTGAAAATCAGATATGCACAGGCCAGCGAGTTTTTTGATTTCAAGACCGTCGGCCAGAACAGCAAAATCGCGCAGTTTCCCGAGGAAACCCTGCGACTGATCAACGGCTATTATCCCACCGGCACACCCGCCAGGGGAGACTGGATAAAACTGATCGAATAGGTCGTTTCACCACGCCGCCAATCCCCTTAAACTCCCCGCCCGGGTTTGTATTTCAGGCCCGGGGGTATAAACTACCTGCTCCGCGAGCGACGTAGCCCGCCTGCGATGTGGCCAGTTCCAAGGGTAGTTTATGACCGTAGCTGAAAAATCAAAATTGAAACCGCCACCTCCCAATAGCCTGGTGGATCTGAAACAATTTCTGGCAGGTCTGTTGGCATCCGGCCGTATCGGCGATGATGATTTCGACCATGCACTCAAGAATCGCGGTACCGGGACGAATCCCGGCAAGCATGTGCTGCATTACGTTGCCGATCTGAACCTGACAGACCGGCTGTCTCCTAAACGTTCGCTGGATATAGAAACACTGACCATGTCTTTGAGCGAACAGTGCAATCAGCCTTACTATCGGATCGATCCTCTCAAAATTGATGTGCCCGCCATCACCCAGGTAATGTCCTATGCGTTTACCCAGCGCCACCACATTCTGGCCGTGGAGGTCAGTGCATTCGAGGTGACTATCGCCAGCGCGGAGCCTTATGTATCCTCTTGGGAGAAAGATCTGGAACACGTAACGCAGAAAAAAATCCGCCGTGTGGTATCCAATCCGGTCGAAATCAAACGCCTCACCACCGAGTTTTACAGCCTGGTTAATTCCATCAATCGTGCCACAGAAGGCGGCGGACAGCAAAGAAAGAGCCTGGGCAATCTGGAGCAATTGCTGGAGCTGGGAAATGTCAAGGATCCCGAAGCCAATGACCAGCATATCGTCAATGTTGTTGACTGGTTGTTACAATACGCCTTTGACCAGCGAGCCAGCGATATTCACATTGAGCCGCGCAGGGAAAAAGGCAATATCAGATTCCGCATTGATGGAGTGTTATATACCGTTTATTCCCTGCCGATGCAGGTGCTCAATGCAGTTACCAGCCGACTTAAAATACTGGGGCGCATGAACGTGGCGGAAAAGCGGAAACCGCAGGATGGCCGTATCAAAACCAAGAGCCCCAACGGAAATGAAGTTGAGCTGCGACTTTCCACCCTGCCGACCGCTTTCGGTGAAAAGCTGGTGATGCGGATATTTGATCCGGAAGTTCTGCTCAAGCCATTCGAACAGCTCGGCCTGATCAATGACGATCTGAAACGATGGAAGGAGATCATCTCCTGTAACCATGGCATTGTCATTATCACCGGGCCGACAGGAAGCGGAAAAACAACCACGCTGTATTCCACGCTCAAAATGCTTGCCACTGAAGAAGTGAATGTCTGCACGATTGAAGATCCGATAGAGATGGTGGAGAGTACGTTTAACCAGATGCAGGTTCAGGAAAATATCGACCTGAATTTCGCAGACGGCGTGCGCGCTTTGTTGCGACAGGATCCGGACATCATCATGATCGGGGAAATTCGCGATCTGGAAACCGCCGAGATGGCCATTCAGGCAGCGCTTACCGGCCACCTGGTATTCACCACCCTGCATACCAATGATGCGCCATCGGCCGTAACACGACTGCTGGAAATCGGTGTCCCTTCCTATCTGATCAAGGCGACGGTCGTCGGCATCATGGCGCAGCGCCTTGTCCGCGTGCTTTGTCCGACATGTAAAAAGCAGGGTCCGGTGGAGCCCGACGCCTGGGAAATTCTGACATCGCCGTGGAAGGTCAAGCCCCCTGCCAGCGCCTCAGACCAGCAAGGTTGTCTGGAATGCAGGGAAACAGGATTCAAAGGCCGGGAAGGTATTTATGAGGTCATGGTGCTTACCGAAACTCTACGGCAATTCGCCGATGACAAATCAGCTCTCCCGTCGTTACGCAAGCAGGCTTACAAGGAAGGCATGCACAGTCTTCGACTGAGCGGCGCACAGAAAGTCGCCTCCGGCCTGACCACTGTCAATGAAGTGCTGCGGGTAACCCCGGAAGCCAGACAATAGAGCCCAACGAGCGATATCCACCGCAGCAAGTATTCACCTCCGCAAACCAGGATCACGCACCGTGCAAGGCACTGAATTACTCCCGAAAACGCTGCAGCCCGCGGTCCAACGCTATTGGGAGCGCGCGCGGCAGCAGGGCGCATTATCCCATCCACCCCTTGCGGCGTTACTTGCGGATTCCGCTGTCGTGCAGAAGATCAACAGGGTCTGGGCCTGCAGTGATTTCGTCGCGAACGCAACGATCGGCAGTCCCGAACTGCTGGTGCGGACAATTTGCAACGAGACGCGGTTTGCCGGGGTTCTGGAACGGTTGCGAAAACAACTCGAACCGTTGTCCGAGTCAGGGTATGCGGAGTCGGGTGAGGAACTGAAACGTATATTGCGCAGGTTCCATCGCCAGGAGTTCGTCGAAATACTGTGGTGTGACCTGTTGGGTGAGGCGGACTTGTACCGTACCTGCCGCCGTGTAACCGTTCTCGCTGATGCCTGCCTGCATGCATGCATTGAACTTCTGCAGCAATGGAGCGTCAGGGAATGGGGCAGGCCCGTGATCTCCGGCGAAGGAGATGTCGAGCAGACCCTGGTGATCATCGCGATGGGGAAACTGGGAGCCTCGGAACTCAATGTGTCTTCCGATATCGATCTTATCTTCACCTATCCGGAAAATGGCGGGGTCGATCGCTCACCGACAAACGGGGCTGACGACGCGCTGACTAACCATCAGTTTTTCATCCGTCTTGGTCAGCGACTGATCGATGCGCTGGATACCACAACGGAGGATGGGTTTGTATTCCGTGTCGACATGCGCCTTCGTCCCTACGGCAGTGAGGGAGCGCTGGTGCAGAGTTTCGACGCATTGGAGGATTACTACCAAAGCCAGGGTCGTGATTGGGAAAGATATGCCATGGTCAAGGCACGAATCGCCGCCGGGGACGTTGATCGCGGTCGTCAACTGCTGCGCCGGCTTCGACCGTTTGTTTATCGCAAATACCTGGACTTCGCCATGTTCGAGTCATTGCGTGAGATGAAAACACAGATCAACCGGCAGGCCCGAAACCATAAACTCGATACCGACATCAAGCTGGGGCGGGGAGGTATTCGCGAAGTGGAGTTCGTGGTACAGGCGCTGCAACTTGTTCACGGCGGGCGGGACCGTACCCTGCGGTGCCCTTCCACGCGCAAGGCTCTCGCGGGACTTCGTGAAGGCAATTATCTACCGGTGGAAGCAACGGATGAACTGGCTCTGGCATATGAGTACCTGCGCAACCTGGAGCACCGGATTCAGTCAATTTCCAATCAGCAGACACAAGAGCTTCCTGCAGACGAAGTGAACAGGGCCCGACTTGCTTATGCGATGAACCATCATGGATGGGAGGGGCTCGAAAAAAAACTGGGCGCGGTGCGAGACATCGTGCATACGCACTTCCGTGAAGTCATCAATATCGAAGGAGCCGAAGCCGCGGCGGTGGTTGCTGACGAGGGTGGGACACACGACTGGTCCTCCGTCTGGAAACAGCCTGCCGACAATAGTAGCGCTTTATCCCTGCTGAAGAAATCCGGCTTTGAAGATCCGGACGCTGTACTTAAGCAAATCGACGAATTTAAAAAAGACCGTAAATACCTTCTGGCATCTCAGGACGGTCGGAAACGCTTCGATCAGTTCATGCCGGTCCTGCTGGCCGCCACCGCGGAATCCAGGCGCCCCAGTTTGTGCTTTGCCCGCATTATGACCCTGATCGAAGCCGTCAGCCGCCGCACCGCCTATCTCGTCCTGCTGCTTGAAAATCCCGGCGCCCTTCAACAATTGGTCAAATACTGTACCGAAAGTCTATTTATCGCGGATTACCTGGCCAGGTATCCTGTTTTGCTTGATGAACTGCTCGATGTCATCGATACGCCACCGGAACGCATCAGCCTGCATGATGAGTTACGTACACAGTTGTTGCGTATAGATGAAAGCAGTTTCGAAGAGCAGTTGGAGTGCCTGAGATACTTCAAGCAATCTCACATACTGCAGGTTGCCGCTGCGGAGATATCGGGAAAGCTGCCGATTATGAAGGTGAGTGATTACCTGACCTATACCGCCGAGGTCATCCTGGACCGGGTTCTGGCCCTGAGCTGGCAACATCTGGTCGACCGCCACGGCTTTCCTGTGCATGCCGATGGGCAATACGGAGAGCCCGACTTTGCGATCATCGGTTATGGCAAGGTCGGTGGCATTGAACTTGGCTACAACTCCGATCTGGATCTGGTGTTCCTGCACCGCGCGTCGCTAGAAGAGGAGACGATAGCAGTCGAGGGGCAGCGCCGCATCAACAGCAGGGAATTTTACATTCGCCTCGCACAACGCATCATTCTGGTTCTGGGGACCTATACTACTTCCGGCAAGTTGTATGAAGCGGATATGCGCTTGCGCCCGTCAGGGGAATCAGGCTTGCTGGTGAGTTCTCTCGACTCATTCAAAAACTATCAGCAGACCAATGCCTGGACCTGGGAACATCAGGCCTTGGTGCGAGCGCGGGGGATTGTCGGCAATGCCGATTTGCTGGCGGAGTTTCATGAGGTTCGCCATGACGTGCTTTCTCGTAAACGTGATACCGCGGTGCTTGCGGGGGAGGTGCTGGACATGCGACGGAAAATGCGTGACGGGGTGAAAAAGAAGCTCACCGGAATCGCCGATAAACTGGCGTTTGCAATAAAGCATGAGCCGGGAGGCATCATAGATATTGAATTTCTTGTTCAATATCTGGTGTTGGCCCATTCCGTCGAGTGTGATGAACTGACAACGTATACCGATAATATGCGCATACTCGAAGCAATTCAGCACTGCCGGCTGCTGAAGCAGTCTTCCATCGATGCCCTGATGCAGGCGTATCTGGTGTTACGGTCCGCCTCACACTCACTTGCCATCCAACAAGCTGAAGATATTCCGACTGAAAAATTGAGCGCCCATCAGCAGAATGTCGTTGAAATCTGGGATGATGTTTTTGGAGTGGCGCGTTGAGTACCGGCCTGTTCAGAAACCTTCCCGCTTCGTGCCGAACGCGATGAATAACTCAGAGACTCAGGTGCTGGTGGTGGGGCCTTCGTGGGTTGGCGACATGGTGATGGCCCAGTCCCTTTTCAAGGTATTGAAGGCGGGTCAGCCCATGCTTAAGGTGAGTGTTCTGGCTCCCGAATGGAGCCGGCCACTGCTTGACCGGATGCCGGAAGTTGAGGCGAGCATCAACTTCCCGTTAAGACATGGTGAACTGAATCTGAGCCGGCGCCGCCTCATCGCCCGCCAAGTCCGGTCGCATGGTTTCGCGCAGGCGATTGTGCTGCCGAACTCTTTCAAGTCGGCCTTGCTTCCCTTGTTGGCGGGGATACCATTGCGAACAGGTTGGCGGGGGGAATTCCGGCGGCTGTTGCTCAATGATTGCCGGCGGCTTGACCCGCAACGGTATCCGCTGATGGTACAACGTTTCGTCGCCCTGGGTCTGCCTCCGGAGTCGCCGTTACCCACGGAGATTCCGGCTCCCGCCTTGTCCAGGCATGCTGACAGCATCAACTCGACGCTGGGACAACTGGGAGCCCGGAGGAGTGAAAGACTGTTGGCGATTTGCCCCGGCGCGGAGTACGGAGAAGCAAAACAGTGGCCGGCTTTCCATTTCAGCGAACTGTGCAAGCTTGCGACGGCCACGGGCTGGCGGGTTCTGATTGTGGGCTCGCCAAATGACGCCGGTATAGCCGGGCAGATAATGGACGGGCTGCCCGCCTCCGCCCGCGAACATTGCGATAATCTGGCCGGCCGCACTTCGTTGCGGCAGGCCATCGATATTCTGTCCATTGCCTCCGCGGTGGTGAGCAACGATTCCGGCCTGATGCATATCGCCGCTGCTCTGGGTGGTCCGGTTGTGGCGATTTACGGTTCCACTTCGGCGGACTTTACACCTCCGTTGAGCAAAAGAGTAAAATCGGTATTCAAGGTAATGGATTGCCGACCCTGTTTCCAGCGCCGGTGCCCACTGGGTCATCTGCGCTGTTTGAAGGATCTCGAAGCAGAAGAAGTATTCACAGCTTTGTGTGATCTGGTCGATTGAACCCGGGAGAGCAAACCCTTTGCGCGTATTGATAGTTAAAGTATCCTCTCTTGGCGACGTCATCCATACCTTGCCGGCTGTGACGGACGCCCGCCGCGCTCATCGCGATCTGGTGTTTGACTGGGTGGTGGAAGAGAATTTTGCCGAAATTCCGGGCTGGCACAGCGCAGTGGACAAGATAATCCCCATTTCGTTGCGGCGCTGGCGCAAGAACCCTGTCAGCTCTCTTTTTGGCGAGGAATTCTCCAACTTTCGGAAGAATCTTCAGGAAACCCACTACGATCTGGTAATCGACGCACAGGGATTGATTAAAAGCGGTATGGTTTCAAGACTTTCCCGAGGGTTGACCGTCGGACTGAGCAACAGCACTATCCGGGAGCCGCTGGCAACCTTATTCTATAACAAGGTATATTCGGTTCCCTGGACACAGCATGCGGTTCAACGGTTGCGGGAATTGTTTTCACGAGCCTTGCGCTACCGCTATGACGACAGCATCGTAGACTACGGTATAGATCGTAACCGCATCTGCGATGACGGTCAAACGCGGCGCAATACTCTCGTATTCATGCATGGCACCACATGGGAAACCAAACATTGGCCGGAAAAATACTGGCGCCACCTCGCCCATATAGCGACTGAAGATGGATTTGAAGTATTGCTTCCCTGGGGTAACGAAGCAGAGAAGGCGCGAGCCTGTTATATCGCCGCCGACAATCCACAGGTGACGGTGCTGGAAAAACAATCATTGACGGGGCTGGCGCAACATATAACCCGTTCCCGCGGAGTCATCGCCGTGGACACCGGGCTTGGGCATCTCGCCTCCGCCCTGTCGGTGCCCGCTCTGTCGCTTTATGGTCCGACGGACCCAGGCCTGTCCGGAACTTTCGGCAGCCGACAGCTGCATCTGCGATCCGATCTCAGCTGCGCACCGTGCGTGAAGAAAACCTGTACCTATACCGGCCCCGAAATTTCAGATTCGTTCCAGGGCGAATCCTTTCCTGTCATCCCGCCGTGTTTCTTCTCCCATAAACCGGAACTGGTTTGGCGGAAATTCAACGAACTGATAGCACACAAGGTACCATGAGGCAACCGACACGATGACATTCTGTTTTCTTATCTACTCCTATTTTCCCTACGGCGGACAGCAACGGGATTTTCACCGGATCGTAAGCGAGTGTATAGCGCGTGGGCATGAGGTGAGAATTTATACCCACCGGTGGCAGGGCCCGCGTATAGAAAATGCCAATATCACCCTGGTTCCCGTTCGTGCGTTCAACCGTACCAGACTGTACAAAAAATTTACCCACTGGGTGATGAAAGATCTCGAGCGGACTACCGTCGATGCGGTGGTCGGATTCAACAAGATGCCCGGCCTTGATATCTATTTTGCCGCCGATCCCTGTTTCGCGGAGAAAGCGCTGACCCAGCGCGGATTCTATTACCGTTTTTCGCTTCGATTCCGCCATTTCATTGATTATGAGCGCGCTGTTTTCAGAGATGGAAGCAACACTCGCGTTTTGCTGCTTTCCCGGATGCAGCAGCGATCATTCATCAGGTTTTACCCGGAATCGGCCGACCGGCTGTATCCGGTACCACCCGGTATCGACCCGGACCGGAAGGCGACTGCCCACGCTCCTGACCTGCGGCAGGAATTGCGCAAGCGACTCGGTCTTGAGCCGAAAAAATTGCTGATACTACAGGTCGGTTCCGGCTTCAGGGTGAAGGGCGTCGACCGCTCACTACGCGCCTGCGCCGCGCTGCCGGATGAAATCAGGGAACGTGTCTGCTATATACTGATTGGTCAGGATAAGCCGGGTCCGTATCTCCGTTTGGCGCGAAAGCTCGGCATAGGCGACGCCATAACAATTCTCCCGGGGCGGGATGATATTCCCAGGTTTATGTTCGGAGCCGATCTGCTGCTGCACCCAGCCTATAGTGAAAGCGCGGGGTATGTTCTGCTTGAGGCCGTCATTGCCGGACTTCCGGTACTGACTACCGCAAGCTGTGGATATGCCGAGCATATAATAAACGCCGGTGCGGGGGAGGTCTGTAATGAACCCTTCAGTCAGGAGGATTTGAACAGGCGGTTGCTGCAAATGCTGACTTCTTCCGAGCGCCCAAAATGGTCCGCCAATGGCATTGCTTACGGCAAAAGGGAGGATCTGTATTCATTACCAAAGTCTGCGATGGATCTCATAGAAAAATTTGCCAGTGAACCTGCCGATACCAGAGGTCGGGAACATGCTGTATCTCAGTGAGGAATTCAAGGACGGCTGGAAAGGAGCCGACCCGTATCTGATGCTGCAGGCGATGCAGGGAACCGTTTACCGGCAGGCGCGGGGAAGAAAGACAATGCAATTTGCACTGAATAACAAAAGCTATTTCGTCAAACTCCATACCGGCGTGGGCTGGGGGGAAATTCTGAAGAATCTCACACAGGGACGTTTGCCGATTCTGGGCGCGGGAAACGAGTGGTTGGCACTGCAACGGCTGCGGGAACTGGGCGTGGATTCCATGCATCCTGTGGCGTTCGGCAGTCGGGGCCTGAACCCCGCCAACCGGCAATCCTTCATTATCACAGAAGCACTGAAAGGGACTGTCAGTTTGGAGGATTTTTGCGCTGCATGGCCTTCGCAGCGTCCCGATTTCGCACTGAAGAAGGCATTGATAAACCGGGTCGCTGACGTGGCTCGCACGCTGCACCACAATGGAATATGTCACCGGGATTTTTATATTTGTCATTTTCTGCTGCACCGGAACTCCCTGCAGAGCTCGCTTGATAAGGACTACAGCAACATCAAACTGTCACTGATCGATTTGCACCGGGCACTGATCAAGAAGCGTCTGACCCGACGCTGGGTGATCAAGGATGTGTCCGGGCTGTATTTTTCGACAATGGATATCGGGCTGACCAGAACCGATCGGCTGCGATTCATTTCACGCTATGAAAGCAAACCACCGCGCCAGGCTTTAACCGCGCGCGCTTCATTCTGGGCCAGGGTGCAGGCGCGTGCCGCTGCCTTGTATCAACAGCAGCAGAAATGCGACACCTGAATACCACAGAGCACATGGGTCAACCCACGGGCAGGACCCTGGCCGCTGTTGGCAGGCAAATTCGGCTTCCGCTGGAGTTGCAGGTAACGGGCGGGCATGATCCGTCTTCGAACCGGTTGAAACTGGACGCGCTGTTTCGGGTATTGCCGGGCACGCGCCTTGCGGGGCGGAGCGACTGGCGGAACACCGCGGTACTGGTCAAACTGTTCTATAATCCGCGGCATTGGCGCCGCCATGTGAAGCGGGAGTTGAAGGGACACCAACTGATCACCGAAGCCGGTATTCTGACGCCCCGACTGGTGGACCAGCTATATCTGGCAAGCGGCGATGGCGGCCTGCTGCTTTACGAGTATCTGGAAGAAGGCAAAAGCATCAATACTATCTGGAAGGATCTGGAGGAAGATGCCGAGCGTATGAAATTGTTGCACTCCGTAATCGACGTCATTGCTCTGTGCCACGATCGAGGACTTATGCAGAGCGACATGCATCCGGATAATTTTCTCCTCAACAGCGGCGAAGTGTATCTGCTTGATGCAGCGGCGGTGAAAGCGACAGGAAACGATGCACGGACGAGGATATTGCAATGCATGTCGAACTTCGCCAGATTTATCGCTCAATTTCCGGTGAGCAATGATGCGAATGCGGCGGCGTCATTCGATTATTATCGCAGCCGCCGCTCAAAAGAGTCTAACGGATTTGCTCTGACCGACTTCCTTGCGCTGGTGGTTCAGGAGCGCCGGTTACGAATTCGCAGTTACCAAAGGAAACTGTTGCGTTCCACAACGGAGCATGAGGCAAGGGCGGGCCGCAGCTGCGTTATGGTCTGGAGCCGGACAGTTTCACCTGAATGCAGAATGGATCTCGCGCGAGACCCGGACCGGATCATGGGCCAGGGAAAGGTAATCAAGGCAGGCAATTCATCGACTGTGGCACTGGTACACCTGGATAACAAGGACCGCATAATCAAACGGTATAACATCAAGAACCCGGGTCATGGCCTTAAGCGTCTGTTTACAACCAGCCGTGCACGCCGCTCCTGGCAGTCGGCGCACATGTTGCTGATGCTTGGTATCGAGACACCGGAGCCCCTGATGATGATGGAACATCGCCGACTCGGCATTTTTGGTGGCAGAGCTTACTATGTCAGCGAATATATCAATGCACCCGACGTCATTACAGTGCTGCGTCAATCAGGCGTTGAACACCGAGAGGCGATACTGAAACACTTCGAGAGACTGTTTCAGGTTATGAAGCATTACCGCATCTCCCACGGAGATATGAAGGCGTCGAATTTTCTCTATGCAAATGATTGCCTGTACGTTCTGGATCTGGATGCGATGCGTATTTACCGTAGCGATGGCGCCTTCAAGCGACACTTCCGCAAGGATCTGTCGCGTTGGCTGAAGAACTGGTCCGGGTTTGTCGAAATTGAGAAAGCGGCCAGGACTCTGGTTGACAGGATGATGAATTTCCGATGAGAACCTCTATGGACGAATTTACGTAATGGCTTTGATAACGCTCGGACTCGCCGGGGCGATCGGCTACGATTCCGCCGCGGCAATATTTATCGACGGCGAGTTGGTTGCCGCTGTTGAGGAGGAGCGCCTTGTCAGGCGCAAACATGCCAAGGGAATGATGCCTTATCACGCCGCTCGCTTTTGCATGCAGTATGCGCAGATCAAGGCGAAGGACGTTAACGTCATTGCGATACCCTACGCCCCTGTCTCTCTTCTGGACAAAGGCCGCTGGCATTACGCCCGGCGCCACTGGTATGCGCCGGACCGGAGTCTGGATGTCCTGCTCAACGGCAACCGGCGATATCGTCGTTATCTCCACGATCTAAAACAATTGCTGGAGAATTTGCATATTGCCTGGAACGATGTGCGGATTGAACCTGTCCAGCATCAGTTGGCGCACGCAAGTAGCGGCTACCTGATGAATGCCGGCAAGGAAAAAGCCGCGATACTCAGCATCGACCGGAAAGGCGAGTATGCCACTATCTTCCTGGGTTATGGCGAAAACGGCAAGATACACAAGCTCAAGCAGTTCTATGATCCTGATTCCCTGTCCGGCATGTATGCGGCGATAACCGACTATCTTGGTTTTGACATGCTGGACGGCGAGTACAAGGTCATGGGTATGGCTCCGTTCGGGGATCCTTTCAAGTACGACCTGTCTGCGCTCGCCGATTATGACGGCAAGCATTTCAGTTTGAATACCCGATTGATTGGAACGGTCGGTTTGCGTCGCTACAAGGCGAAATCCAGGGGACATTTCTTCAGCCAGAAGTTGTTGGATCTTCTTGGCCCCCGGCGTGAGGGAAACCTGGTGGACGATCCCTACGTTCATTATGCGGCGGCCATTCAGAAATTGTATGAAGACATTACCGTGGCGATGGTGATCCACTATCTCTCTGGTGTGCTTGGCGAGACAGGCCGCCTGGTGTTCACCGGTACCAGTTCACTTAACATCAAACTGAACGAGCGACTGCTGGCGTTACCCCAGGTCAAGGAACTTATCGTCCACCCTGCCTGTGGCGACGCGGGGACGGCCATCGGAGCTGCCGCCTATTCCGCGAGGCGGCGAGGCATGACCGTTGAGCCGCTCAAGCACCTTTTTCTCGGCCCGAAATACAGCACCTCTCAATGTATCAGTGCGTGCAGGAATCACCGAGACAAGCCGATTTGGGAAGAACTGGAAAACGCGCCCCGTAGAGCCGCCGAGTTACTGGCCCAGGGTGAACTGGTGGGATGGTTCCAGGGCCGCATGGAGTTTGGTCAAAGAGCGCTGGGTAATCGCAGCATATTGGCCAACCCCGCTCAGGAAAAAATTGTCGATATATTGAACCGGCAGGTGAAGTTTCGGGAACGCTGGCGTCCGTTTTGTCCGAGCATACTGGCTGAATATGCCGATGAATTTATCCAGACCGGCCATAATGCCGAAACCATGAGTATCAGTTTTCCGGTCGCGCAAAAGTGGCGGGAGAAAACGCCGTCGGTAGTGTACAAGGACGGCACGAGCCGGGTACAGGTGGTTTCCCGCAACCACAATGCGCGCTTCTACCAGGTGCTCAAATACTTTAATGAGATCACCGGAACACCGCTGGTTATCAACACGACACTGAATCGTCCCGGTGAGGCGCTGGTCGCGTCACCGGAAGACGCGCTCAATATGTTTCTGGGTTCTGATCTGAATTATTTGATAATGGAAGATCTGCTGGTAACCAAGCGAGCCGAACCGGAACACTGGTAGGCTGACGCATGGGAGATATCAGTTCTCAATCCGGCGATAGATGGCGATGCGTTGCTCCGGGGGCGAAGGGAATACCGATTCCAGTTCCAGCAGGGGTGAAACCGATTGATCAGCGAGAAGCTGCTCAATTTCAAAATTGAGCTCAAGCGCCAGATAACTCCCCGGTGCAGCCTGCCGAACCTGCTCATTCGACAGCACTGTCTCGACACGGTCATAATCTTCCACTCTCCCGCTGAAGTAGGCAATATTATGATTATTGGTCAATAATTCTGCCGATGACGGCGTGTTGAGTTGCAGCCAGGCGACCGCATCCTGTAAATAAGACTTGTTCTCACCAAAGCTGATATAGGCATCGACGCCGCAGTACAGCCACATGAGGGCTATCATGCGGACAGCGACCGTTTTGTTTCCCGACCTCTCGGCCCGATCCAGAGCCCGATGCAGGATGAACGGTACCAGTAGTGCCAGTGCAAGCCCCAGCATCACCATATAGCGGCTCGACATGTACCGCGTAATAAGGACAAAAGTGAGTACCATCGCGGAATTTATCAGTACAACAGACAACAACGGCAGAGTCAGCATCCGAGGCAGTTGCAACAGTTTTCTGTACCAGCCGTACACCAGCACAATAATAAATGCCGCGCCAATGGCCGGCAGACTGTTGGCAATCAATATCGCGGTGAGACCGGCGAGTACAAACAGGGTCAGGTATTCTTCCGAGTAATTGGCCGCATGTTCGTTGAAAAGCACCTGGCTCATGGCTGAGGCGGTGGCTGGATCGGGATTTACCGCCGCGCTGAAAAACGGCAGGTAGACCGAGGCAAACTGTTGCAACAGCGTGAACAGATTATATCCGGCAATCAACGTGGCGGAAAAAGCCACGGCAAGCGCCAGGACCGCCAACCCGAAAATCTTCCCGAACCGGCGTCGACGCGAGGTGAATGGATAACGGGTATCGAGTAACAGACTGAAAGGAAGCAATAGCAGATACAAGACTGCTTCAGCGCGCAATGTTGCGGCGGCCAGCAATGCCAGACAGAAAAGCGCCGCTTGTTGTAGCCGCCCATTGCTGCTGTACTTCACGAACTGCCATAGCGCCAGCAGGGCCAGGGACCAGAACCCGATATCCCGCAAAACGAGGTCTCGATACTCATTGAGCTGGGGATACAGCAGCACAGTCAAGGCGGCGAATATCAATACCCGCCGCTCATCAGTGAACTCCCGCACGATACTGATAAAGCCGAACACCAGCAGAACATAAAAAGCGGCATTGAGCAGTCGGCCGGCAAGCAGTAGTTCTATATTCAGCAGTTGGTGTAGCGTCGCGATGACAATCGAATAAGTCGCCCAGCTATAATGTTCGAGTGCCGCCGTGAGACCATTGGAGAGATAAATTTCCGCGGTTCGAACATAGGTAAACGCATCGTCGTTGGGCGCATCTGAAACCAGCAGGCGATAAACCGAGATCAGCAGGCTGGCTGCGACAGCAAAGTACCGAATATCCACATCGCGCCAGTCGAACTTGTCCACGATTTTCATGCCTTGTAAGGACGGGCGGCCTTGCCGGCCGCCTGGGTCTTGAAGCGCCTGTGCAACCACAGGTACTGTTCCGGATGCTTTCTCACCGCTTGTTCTATCAGGGTGTTGATGCGGGCCGCATCCGCTGTTTCGTCACCGCTGGGATAATTCACCAGCGGCGCGCTGAAATGGAGATCATACCCTGAGTTGTCGGCATTTCGATAATGACTGAAGAGTACCACAGGTGAATTGTTATACGCCGCGAATCGGCTGGTTGCGGTGATAGTGGCCGCGGTGACGCCAAAAAACTCCACGAAGACCGAGTGTTTAGGGCCATAATCCTGATCCGGAGCATACCAGAGTATGTGTCCCTGCTTGAGACTGCGCAGTGCCCCGCGAACATCCTTGCGGGCAATCACATTAAGCAACCGGCGACGGCGAGCCCGAACCATGGCCTGATTGAATAAAGGATTCTTGTGGGGACGATAGGTGGCATCCATGTCGTCGAACAGTGTGAACAGAATTCCGCCCCACTCCAGTGTTGAGAAATGCGCTCCGACCAGAAGCACGCCTCGTCCCTGAGCCTTGGCCTGCCTGAGATACTCAAGCCCGTGGACAGAGACCCGCCGCCGAAAATCTTCAGGATCGCGGTACCAGGCCAGGCCAACTTCGACCAGTCCGATGCCGTTGGCGAGAAAGGTCTCGCGCAGCAGTCCCCGGCGCTCGCTGTCACTCAACTCCGGAAAACAGAGTTTGAGATTGACCTCTCCGATATGACGTCGTTTACTCCCGAACGCATAAAACAACAGGCCCAGCAGTTGGCCAATTTTTATTTGCAGGCGAAAAGGCAGACGAGCGATCGCCCACATGCAGAATAGTCCCACCCGCACAGGCCAGTAGCGTGGGGAGAGATAACGGCGGGAGTCGATGTCGTTCACGCCGGATTCCGCAAGTCGGCAACCGACGTATCAACCAGTGTGTTTACAAAGGTATCAGCAACTGTGGCTATCTGCATGGCGATCCCGAATCCCGTGGCGGCAGCCGCGATGGTACTGCGACGAGGCTGATTGTAACAAATGATAACGGCAAACTCAGTGCGATGGACTTCCGGCACAATCTACAAGGCGGGCCGCTTATGTTATGATCAGCCGCCAATACTGGCCAGCAGAGGCCAATGGTGGAAACTATGCGATTGGAATTGCCCCCGTTTCAGCAAGCCCGGGTTCTCATTGTCGGGGATGTCATGCTGGACCGCTACTGGCACGGCAAAGCGACACGGGTTTCTCCCGAGGCCCCGGTTCCGGTTGTGCAGGTAGGCACTCGTGAGGATCGCCCCGGGGGTGCGGGTAATGTTGCGCTGAACGTCGCTGCGTTGGGTGCCGCCGCTACCCTGGTGGGCGTCATCGGTGACGATGACACCGGACTTGAACTGAAATCACGATTGAACGCTGCCGGCGTTTACTGTGACTTTCTGGTTTCTCCAGACAAACCCACCATCACCAAGCTACGGGTGATAAGCCAGCACCAGCAGTTGATTCGCCTGGACTTCGAGCAGGGATTTGCACCTGAAGAGTTGCAGAATCTGCCCGCCACGGTAAGCGCCTTGTTACAAAAGGCCCAGGTGCTGGTGCTTTCGGACTACGGCAAAGGCCTGCTGCACGATCCCCGCCCTCTCATCAACGCGGCCCGTTCGCTCAATATTCCCGTGATTGTTGATCCCAAGGGAACCGACTTTACCCGCTATCAGGGCGCTACGGTTATCACACCTAACCTGACGGAGTTTGAGGCGGTTGTAGGGTCTTGCGACAGCGAGGAAAAACTTGTCAACTTTGGACAGCAGTTATTGGGCGACCTGGCGCTTGAGGCCTTGTTGATAACCCGCGGCGAACATGGCATGACTCTGTTGCGCCCCGACTCTCCGGAATTGCATTTGCCCGCGAGGGCGCAGGAAGTTTATGATGTGACGGGCGCGGGCGATACGGTGGTTTCTGTGCTTGCAGCGGCTTATGCCGCCGGCGACAACCTGGCTGACGCCACTGCATTGGCGAATCTGGCGGCAGGGCTTGTAGTGGGTAAACTCGGTACCGCCGCAATCAGCGCGCCGGAACTGCGCCGCGCGATGCTGCGCGAACAGGGCTCCGGTCGTGGCGTGATGTCGTCCGACCAGCTGTTGACCGCAGTAGAGGACGCCCGGAGTCACGGCGAGAAAATAGTATTCACCAACGGGTGCTTCGACATTATTCATGCCGGCCATGTCGGTTATCTCGCGGAAGCGAAAAAACTTGGAGACCGTTTGATTGTTGCCATTAACGATGATGAGTCCGTGCTCAGACTGAAAGGCCCGGGACGGCCGATTAATCCGGTGGAACGGCGTATGGCGGTTCTCGCGGGACTGGAAGCGGTGGACTGGGTGGTGCATTTTTCGCAAGACACGCCCGAGGATCTGCTGCGCCAGCTCAAGCCCGAGATACTCGTGAAAGGCGGCGACTACGGCATCGGGGAAGTTGTAGGTGCAGACATTGTTGAAGAATATGGCGGTGATGTCAGAGTGCTGAAATACTGGGATGATTGTTCCACCTCGGCAATTGTGCAGAAGTTGCAGGAAGCCGGGGACAAGACCAGAGAAGACTAGAGAGAAACTGGAGAACCTCTGAATAACCTCTGAATGAATAACTCTATGGCTGCCCTGCAAGCTCGGCCGCGGCAGTCGGGTCAGGACCGTCAGTCGGGCGCATCGACCAGAAGATCGGTTACCGCCTCTATATTCTGACGCAGGTGGGTTTTGTTGATCGTGCCTACAATAACGCTGCTCACGCCCTGAAAGCCATAGGCGAATTCAAGGTTGGCCCGTGTCGGATCTTCGCCGGCTTCCAGGCAGGCGTGGCCGCTGGCAAGCGCCTTTTTGACCAGAACTCCTTTGTTGTTTTTCCGTGCGGCGGCGACCACTTCGCTGTCGGCGGTTTCATCGCGGTTCAATGTGACCATCACAACATCGGTATGCTCAACAGCCAGCAGACCCCCTTCCACGGTCTTTGTCGACATTCCCACCGCGCGTACGATTCCTTCCCGCTGTAATCGCAGCAGCGTTTCCAGACAGTCGCCGAACTCAACGATGTCATGGTCGCGGCCATCGGAATGAATAAGTACAATATCCAGATAGTCAGTGCCCAGTCTTTTCAGGCTGCGCTCTACACTGGCTCTGGTATGGGCGGCGGAGAAATCGAAGGAAGACTTGCCGCCGCTGAACTCCTCGCCCACCTTGGTGCAGATTACCCAATTCTGTCTGTCGTGAAGCAGACTCCCCAGCCGCGATTCGCTTGTTCCATAGGCCGGTGCGGTATCGATCAGATTGATGCCCCTGTCATGGGCATACGCCAGCAGCTCTGCCGCTTCACTGTCTTCCGGCAACTGAAATTGAGTGGGGTACCTGACGCCTTGGTTGCGGCCCAGCTTGACCGTGCCCAGTCCAAGACACGAGACGTGAAGGCCGGTGCTTCCCAAAGCTCTTGACGGCACCGGGTGATGCTTTTTGAGGTTATTCATTCGGACTGTCCCAGGGCGGCGCGGCTATGGCAGGCAGCGGCAACAGCTTCCGCAATGCGTCCGTACTCTCAGGGCGGGAGGTTTGACTGGAGGTTTGACTGGAGGTTTGACAGGAAGGATGGATATTTCCGCTGTTTAAATCCGCCATTACCTGATCCGCCAGATTCGGGCTCAGCGTGAGCTTGGTTGGCCAGGCAACGGAGAAATGGCTGTCAGTATGTAAAAACGCATCATCGGGCCGATGTCTGCCCTCCAGCCTGGCCTCCGCGCGATTGATGAGGAAAGTATTCCAGCTGACATCATCGAGGTCAATCCAGGGAAAAAGCCTGTGCAACAGTGAGGCCGCCGCTCTCACCTGTGCCTCACTGTCACGCCCCATACCCGATTCGGCCAGTTCGCCCCCGAGATACCAGGCGACATCACCGTCTTCACAGTGATGTGCGGTCAGTGTCAACTCGGGAGTCAGGCTGAGTTTGTCACCGACACAGTGAACATAGCCCAGCGGAAGATGTCTGCCTCTGGCGATGACCATATGCAGAGGCCGCGACTGCATGTTCACACTGCTGATTCCAGCCCGGTTCATCAACGCCGCGTTTCCTTCACCGGCACAGAACACCATGCGTTGCGCGGAAACTTCGATGAGCCCTTCGTTACAGGGTATTGTCATGACGGCGCCGTGACTGCGGGAGAAACTCGCCTCCGACAGATCGACGTTGAATATTCGGTCGCGCCAGTTGCCTTTCAACGTCTCCAGAAGTGACGCGGAATCCACCACGAAATCAGGCAACTGATAGAGAGAACCGGCTATTGTCGCTCGTTTGAAAAATTCAGGGTAGTCGCAGGAAGCCACCGGGCTAATGCGGCCCCTGAGTGCCCTGCTGCCGAGAAATGCTTTCAGCTTTGAACGATAATTCGCGGAGGACCACATGTAATAGTGCTCGGACAAGATACTGCACTCGCGCAGATCGACATCGCCTCTTCCGCCGAGACATTCACGCCATCGCGCCGGCATCGCGGCGATCGCTTCGGCCGCGCCGTCCAGCTTGCCATGGAGTGCATATTTCAGCCCGCCGTGAATGATTCCCTGTGAGGCAATCGTCTGGCCCCGTCCCAGTCGCGACTCCTCAAACAGGGCAACGTGATAACCTTCGTTGCCAAGACGGTTGAGCAGCCAGAGTCCGGCGATTCCGCCGCCGATTATGGCAATGTCCGTTGAAAAAACCCGCGTCATGTCTGATTTGCTCTCCGGTCGGCAAGGACATAGTATACAGAGGGCGGAATACAGAGGGCAGGGGAACCCCGAATAATAATGAACCGGACTTTGTATTCGATCACGCTTTATCTTGCCATGCCCGCCATCCTGTTGCGGCTGCTGTTTCGGTCTCTGCGAGCACCAGCCTATCGCCGTCGGATAGCGGAACGTTTCGGCTATGTTTCCCGCTCCGTAGTTCAGGCGCAATCCAACGGCCGCGGCACTACAAGCATTTGGCTGCATTGTGTTTCGGTAGGAGAGACTCTCGCGGCGGCACCCCTGGTAAAGCGTCTCAGAACGCAATGGCCCGACTCGCGTCTGATCCTGACTACCATGACACCCACCGGATCGGAACGGGTGATCGCATTGTTCGGAACCTCTGTGATTCACTCTTATCTGCCCTATGACACCCCTGGAGCGATCAAACGTTTTCTGCGTACACTCAGGCCGGACCTGCTGATCATCATGGAAACCGAGCTATGGCCGAACACAATTCATTATTGCCGCAGGAAAGGTGTCAAAATTGCGTTGGCCAACGGACGCCTGTCACCCAAATCAGCGGCCTCCTATCAGCGCATTGCCCGCATGACGGCAGACATGCTCGCAAAACTCGATCTTGTCGCTGTCCAGGCGGAGGCTGATGCCAATCGCTTCATTGCGCTTGGCGCGCACCCTGACAAAATCAGGATCACCGGCAGTCTCAAGTTTGATGTCTCCCTTGATGCCCCGGATGAAAGGACGATTGATTCCTTCTTCGCTCACATCGCGGCCAGCGACCGGCCTGTACTGGTCGCCGCGAGTACGCGGGATGGAGAAGAAGAAAAGGTGCTGGCGGCTTTTATGGCCTGTCTGGCGTCGGTGAATGATCTGCTCTTGATACTGGTACCGCGCCATCCTGAACGGTTTGACCGCATCGCCACTCTGTGCCGCCACAAAGGGCTGGAACTGGCGAGACGCAGCCACGGCGACGACGTGGCTGCGAACACGCAGGTGGTTCTGGGAGATTCCATGGGCGAAATGCTGGATTATCTGCAAGTAGCGGATATCGCGTTTGTCGGAGGCAGCCTGGTGAGCACCGGCTGTCATAACGTGCTGGAACCCGCCGCGCTCGGTGTGCCGGTGCTGGTGGGTCCATCACAGTTTAATTTTGCCACCATCTGCGATCAGCTTGCGGACGCCGGCGCCTTGCAAACAGTGGCCGATGAAAGGGAACTTGCCGAAGTCATTCTCGTCCTGCTTCATGACCGGGAAAGGGCAAAGGCGATGGGACGCGCCGGAAGGCAGCTGGTTGAACGCAACCGGGGTTCGCTCGATGCCCTGGTGACCGAACTGGTTCCATTGCTTGATTGAAGACAAAGGGCGCTATTCTGCGATCGACTCGCAGGTCAGATTATCACTGCCGGTGCCGGTGACCAGAATATTGTCTTCTACCCGAATGCCACCGCAGGAAAGTAATTCATCGATCAAGCGCCAATTGAACAGCTTGTGATCGGAGGAGTGGCGCCACGGATCAAGCAGCATCGGGATAAAATACAGGCCGGGTTCCACGGTAAAAACCATGCCTTCTTCCATGATTCGCGTGTTTCGCAGCGCGGGATAATTTTCCGGAGGAGGGACTGAGTCACCCTTCGGACTGCACTGATAACCGCCGACGTCGTGGACCTGCAGTCCGATCAGGTGGCCGACACCGTGCGGCATGAAGGCGCCGGCAATTGCCTTGCTCATCAGTTGAGACAAATCGCCGCGGCAGATTTCATGATGCAGCAGAATATTGCCAATGCCCGCTATTGCGCTCTCATGCAGTGCCACGTACGACATTCCCGGCGCCACCTCAGTGACCAGCGCTTGTTCCAGTTGTTCCACGGCCGCCACCAGAGAGCGAAATACCGGATGAACGTGGGGTCGTGTCGAAGTGCGGGTGATGTCTGAACAATAACCATTAATGCGGCAGCCGGCGTCGATCAGCAGGACGCTGCGTTGTTCCGTTCCGGTTCCGCTGCCATTACGCCGTTTGTGCTGATAGTGAAGGATCGCGGCGCGGTCATCCAGGGCCACAATGCTGGAATAGGGTGTGTCGTGTTCCAGCATTCCGCAGGCATTCAGGTAGGCTGTGTGGATTTCGTATTCACTGCCACCGGATTGGAAGCACGATTCTGCTGCGCGATGACCCGTCAGGGCAAGTTGATTGGCCTGTTTTATCTGGCTGATTTCCCAGGCGGATTTATACGCTCGGTAATAATTGAGGCGGTGAATCAGACCAGAAGGATTAACCAGACCCTCCTCTATACCGAGTGAGCGGGCGAATTCCGGATCTTCGCCGATATAGGCCACACCGGACCAGTCTGGCCGCTGCTTTGCCACCAGGTCAGGCTCTGGTAATCGCTGGATAGTAAAACTGTCACCCCACCACGAATCGACTGATATGTTTTGGTCGTGCCAGAAGTCCGGCCGAACAATCTGATACCAGATCGGCCGCTCGCCTGGAACAACCAGCAGTAGCTGGTCCGGGCGATTAACCGGAAGCCAGTGAGCAAAATGAGGACAGGCACGAAAAGGGATGGTCTGATCGTCGGCGTAGTAGCAACGGTCAATACCACTGTGAAGCAGTATGGCTCCAGCGGACCGTGACTGTTCCAGTGCGCCCGAATAAATCCGGCACAGACCACGGATATGATCGGCAAACTGTGTTGACAGTGGTTGCAAGAGCAGCTTGGCCCTCAGAAGTTTGCCATGGCGTCATTGAATGTCGCGCTCGGGCGCATGGCGTTTTCAGTTTTGTCGTGATCGGGGTGATAGTAACCCCCCATCTCCACAGCTCGTCCCTGCACGCTGTTCAGTTCCTCGACAATCCGCTTCTCCGAGGCGGTCAGCAGGGTCGCCAGACCGGCAAACCGTTCCGCCAGCTCCGGACTGTCCGTCTGTTTTGACAAGGCCTCGGCCCAGTAAAGCGCCAGATAAAAATGGCTGCCGCGATTGTCGAGTTCTCCGGCCTTGCGAGAAGGTGATTTATTGGTGTCGAGAAATTTGCCGGTAGCCTGGTCCAGAGTCGCCGCCAGTATTCTGGCTTGCTCATTTCCGGTGATATCGCCAAGGTGTTCCAGGGATGCCGCCAGCGCCAGAAACTCGCCCAGAGAATCCCAGCGCAAGTGGTTCTCTGCAACAAACTGCTGGACGTGTTTGGGCGCTGAGCCCCCGGCACCGGTTTCGAACAGGCCGCCACCTTTCATCAGCGGAACAATGGAAAGCATCTTGGCGCTGGTGCCCAGTTCCATGATGGGGAAAAGGTCTGTGAGGTAGTCGCGTAAAACATTGCCGGTGACAGAGATGGTGTCCTTGCCCTGACGAATGCGTTCCAGTGAGAAGCGGGTAGCCTCTGCCGGCGGCATAATAAGAATTTCGAGCCCCGAGGTATCTTCATCGACAAGACAGGTTTTCACCTTCTTTATGATCTCCGCATCGTGAGGGCGTTTCTCGTTAAGCCAGAAAACCGCCGGAACATCGGTCGCGCGAGCTCTGCTTACGGCAAGTTTAATCCAGTCCGTCACAGGCCCATCCTTAACCTGGCACATTCGCCAAATATCGCCTTTCCTGACTGTATGTTCCATTGCAACGTTTCCGGAAGAGTCGACAACCCGCACCTTGCCGTCCGCGAGGATTTCGAACGTTTTATCGTGGGAGCCGTATTCTTCCGCTTTCTGCGCCATCAGCCCGACGTTAGGCACACTGCCCAGCGTAGCCGGATCAAAGGCGCCATGCTGTTTGCAATCTTCGATCACTTCCTGGTAGACGCCGGCATAGCACCGGTCGGGGATCACCGCCTTGGTGTCGTGCAACTGACCGTCAGAACCCCACATTTTTCCCGAAGAGCGAATCGCCGCGGGCATGGAAGCATCGATAATCACGTCGCTGGGTACATGCAGGTTCGAGATCCCCTTGTCGGAATCTACCATGGCCAGTCGTGGCCGGCTGTCATAGCAGGCTTTGATATCAGCTTCAATTTCCCGGCGCTTGTCTTCCGGGAGTTCGGGCAGGTGGGCATAGATATCGCCAAGACCGTTATTGGGATTGACTCTCAGTTCGTTGAACAGATCGCCGTGTTTGGCGAATACCTCCTTGAAAAACACCGTTACCGCATGTCCGAAAATGATGGGATCAGAGACTTTCATCATCGTCGCCTTGAGGTGTAATGAAAACAGAACGTCGCTGGACTTGGCATCCGCCATCGCTGTTTCCAGAAACCGCCGCAGGCCGGCACAACTCATTACCGCCGCGTCGATCACTTCACCCGCGAGCAGGGAAATTCTCTCTTTGAGAACGATGACCTTGCCGTCGCCGGTAGTGAGTTCGACCCGTAATTCATCGGCTCTGTCGAAAGTGACCGATTTTTCGCTGCCGAAAAAATCCCCATCCTGCATATGGTCGACATGAGATCTGGAATCAGCACTCCACTTCCCCATGGAGTGGGGGTGGCTGCGAACGTACTGTTTAACCGAGGCCGGTGCGCGCCGGTCGGAGTTGCCCTCCCGCAACACCGGATTGACGGCGCTTCCCTTCACCCGGTCGTAACGTCTTCTGACTTCCCTTTCCTCCTCCGTCCCCGGCTCGTCCGGATAAGCCGGCAGCGCGTAAGCCTGACTCTGCAGTTCGGTAATCGCCGCTTTGATTTGCGGGACAGAGGCGCTGATGTTGGGCAGTTTGACTATATTGGCCCCGGGATCCTGTGTCAGGTCACCCAGTTCGGCAAGGTCATCCGTCTGCCGCTGGGCTTCGGTCAGGTATTCCGGAAACGCGGCGATGATTCTGCCCGCAAGGGAAATATCCCTTGTCTCAACTGCTATGCCACTGCCGCCGGTGAAAGCTCTGAGAATCGGAAGCAGGGAATACGTTGCCAGGGCTGGAGCTTCATCGGTGTGCGTATAGATAATCGTGGCTTGCTTGTCGGACATTACTGTTCCTTTCACTATGGCGTGCACTATGGCGTGGGTTTTCGCCGCGCGGTGCGTGCGGGCGGCGATCTGTCGTCGGAACCTGTGATACAGGGCCGCTTATTATAGCAGTATGGCCGGGCTCGGAGTAGTGACCCGCCGACGATCGGCAGGGACCTGCCCCACAGGTTTTGCTATACTGCGGCGTCAATTTCTGAACTGACCGCAACGATGACATGGGGTGGTAAATGATCAAAACAACAACACCGACCATAGAGGGCTATGAAATTACCGACTACCTGGGTGTGGTGGTGGGTGAGGCGATTCTGGGCGCAAATCTGTTCAAGGACATCTTCGGCGCGGTGCGGGACATCGTTGGGGGCAGAGCGATGGCCTGGGAGGATGAACTGGGCCGTGCAAGGGATATCGCTTTCGACGATCTTGAAGCGGAGGCCCTGGCATTGGGAGGCAATGCCGTTGTCGGTATCGATCTGGATTACGAAGTTGTCGGCAGAAAAGGGGCAATGATGATGGTCAGCGTCAGCGGCACCGCGGTGAGAATCCGACAGCCGAAAGCGTAGCCGGTATCGGAGGGCTGCCTGCCGACAAATATTGCCCGGCGCTTGCCCCGGCCAATATCGTGACCTACACTTTAAAACAGGTGACTGCAATGGGACCCGGTCCGGTTACAGTCTGAACCCGCTGCCATGTTAAGGATGACACTCAGCGATGATTATCACCGATGTCGGTTCCCGTTCGGGGACCGATCTCTACGAGTTGGCCAAGCGTAAAATATGGAACGTTGATTCTTCTTTGCAATGGCCTGATTCCTGTTCGCAGGATCAATATCCCTTTGCACCCAGCGCCAACCTGTTCATCGGATTTCCACCCCATGATGCGTTGCCATCGTGTGAAAAGGTGAAAGTGGCCTGGCAGCAGCACGGCGTGGAGATCAGCACACTGCTCTGTGGCGAAACGGCCGCACTGATACTGGCCGCGCAGATACTGGTGGAAATACCGAACATCCGGGATCGTCTGTTTCTGGGCTCACAGGTATTCGACGAAGCCAGACACGTTGAATTTTTCGATAGATATCTGAAGGAAACCGTTCGACAGCCCTATGAGCCAGGAGCTGCTTTTTCGTCTTTTACCGAAGAGCTGATCAGTTGCAAAAGTATCGAAACCAGACTGATGGGTTGTCAGTTGATTATCGAAAGCCTGGCGCTTGCAAAACTGGCTCAACTGAAACGTGACAGCCAGGTGCCGTTGCTCGTCTCCGCCATTACACTGATCCTCAAGGACGAAGCGCGCCATGTGCGCTTCGGTGTCAACTACCTGCACGATGTTTTCGACCAATTGACACCTCATGAGCGGCGAAGGAAAACGCACTATGTCATTGCCACGCTTTACCGCCTGGTGGAAGACATTCGCAGTTACCTGGTTATCGGCGAACGTTATGGCTGGGACAACAAAGCACTGTTAAACCACCTGCGCCGAAAAAGGCTGTCCAGCCCGGGGCTGATGCACGAGGCAGTGCGCCAGCTGACTGTGAATCTTCGCGCCGCGGGCCTGGATGACACCGCGCTGAAGACGCTGTTCAGATCGGCGTGAACTGAATGCCGGTGAATTTTATTTGTCAATGGAATGACGATGCGCCCCCTGTCAACAACTACCGGTAATCAGACTGGCGACGATTGTCCCCATCGGGGCTACCTGCGAGGGGTTGTCACGGGCTTGATAGACCGATTCATTTACCGTTATGGAACAGGTGCGCGCGAAGTAACGCACGCTCGCCTGTGCAGACCGGCGATTCTGCTGCGCCAATTCGTCCGGTATGGCGTTGCGGGGTTTGACGAATACCTTGACAGGCAGGCTTCGATACTGAGCCGCTATTTGCATGAGCCACACACAGAGTCCCTGCGGTTGGCACGTGATCACGCTGTGCACTTGCAACTGTCTGAATATCGGCGTGGTGCAAGAGAGCACGGCAAGGTCGCTACCAGCCCATCATTGTGCTGGCCGGAAAAGAGCGCCTACCGCAAACTGATCATGCGCGATACGCGTTCACGGGTTGTGGCTGGCTATCACTTCGGTGACTACAGTGGTGGATTACACTGCCTGCTTAACGAAGGAGAAAATCGCCGCCAACGCATTGTGCTGCGAGATCGTGTGCCGGTGCAGACGTTCACCTCGCAACAACAGACGAAGGCGGTCACCACTCTGTCAGGGCGACAGTTCAGCCCCTTGACGACGGCAGGCCTGTTGCGGCGCGGTAACACCACCCTGACTATTTTCTGCGACCTGCCACGCTACTACGGCACGTCTGTCGAGGTTGAATTTCTGGGTCGCCGGGCCCGGTTTCCACGGGGGCCGGCGCAAATCGCTGTCTTTGCCGGCGCTCCGATTCTGCCGGTGATATGTTTCCGCACCGGAGAGGGTCATCAGCTCGATCTGCATCCCCTGATTGAAACCGGGGTTCGGCGCGGAGAAGCACCGTCCGATACCGTCAAGCGATTGACCCAGCAACTGGTAAAGATTCTGGAAAGGTATCTTTATGCCTGGCCGGCCCAGTGGCGCTTTCTGAATCACCTGCCATTTTATTTCGTAGATGAACGCGAACAGCGGCCCATGAGTCCGGAGGTCCCGGAGGCTAAAGTTGAAGCACAAGACGGTTGAAGCCTCGGTTTACGCCGAACTCAGGGCGGCGCTTGGGCACGGTATACCGGCGGATGGAATTCAGGCCGAAACGAGACTCACAGAACTGCCTCTGGACTCACTCAGTTTACTGGAGGTGATCTACGAACTCGAAAACCGGTTTGAAGTGACCGTGGATGAATCGCAGCTGGCCGCGCTGACCACCGTAAACGACCTGGTGATAATGATAGGCAAGGCTGCGGCACAGGGTTGCCGTGACTGAGACAACAGTTCTGTTCAGAGCGGAGGCGTTGCGGTACAGGAGTGAAGAGCAGCCTGGCAGCCCTTTGTTCTACCAACCGCCGACGCTGAGGGCGTACGTGGTTCTGGCGGTTTCGGCGTTGCTCCTGGCCATCGCGTTTGCCGCTTGCATGACTTTCAAAACCACAGTGACGGTACGCGGTAACCTGGATGCCGCTCGGGGATTGTTGAAGGTCAGGCCTCCCGTCAGCGGTCGGCTGGAAAAGGTGTTTGTGCATGACGGTGACGAAGTCGGGGAAGGGGACGTGCTGGCCTTGATTGATAACCGCCAGTTTGATGATCAGGGCGCCGACAAACAGAAAGCACTGCAGGAATATATGGTCGGAGAGCGGCAACGCCTTCAAAACGAACAGGATATATTAGAACTGGCGTACGATAATTCCCGCATGACACAACGGCAGTTGGGAATGCGGTTGCTTGAGGCAATTTCTCTGGTTGATGTGGAACTGGATCTGCTGGAACAGCAATTGGCAGCAAGCACGGAAGAACTGGAAGCGAAACAGCAATTGCTTCATAACGGGGCTATTTCAAAAAGCCGGTATATCAGCGAGCGCAACACCGACCTCGCGATGCAAAGGCAACTGCAATCCCTTCGGTCGCGCAGGCATTCCCTGGCGGGAGAACACTCCGATTCGCTTGCGCGAATCGCTCAAGTTGAACTGGATCACGAACATGACAAGTTGCGGTTGCAGCAGCAACTGCAGAAACTGGATTTTGACAGCTCCCAGGTGGAGACCGACCAGTACACCGCGGTGGTGGCTTCGGGGTCCGGAATCGTGACGGCCATTACTGCGCGCGCGGGCGAATTTGTCGAGTCGAGGCAATCGCTGTTGCAGATTACACCGCCGGCACCGGCATTGACCGCCACGCTTTATGTCCCGTCCCGGGCAATAGGCGAAGTCAGGTTGGAGCAGGAACTGTTTCTTAACTACGACGCTTTTTCCTATCAGGTGTATGGCAGCTTCAAAGCGCGTGTCACATCCATCAGCCGCAATACAGTAGACCCTCGTGAGCAGCCGTTATCCCTGCCTGGCCTGCAGGAGTCGGTGTTTGTGGTGCGAGCTTCGCTCGATACGCAGTCCGTTGCCGACGGGTATCCGCTGCCCCCGGGAATGCTGCTCTCGGCCAGCCTGGTTACCGGCGAATTGAGTTTGCTTGAATACATACTCGACCCGATTTTGCGCCTCAAGGCGAAGTCGTGACGTGGATGGCGGAAAGGCTTTTTCGCCGGCTCGGCAGTCCACCGGTGATAATCCAGTCCGAACAGTCCGAGTGCGGCCTGTGCTGCGTCGTCATGGTGGCCGCCTCCTATGGCAGACGGATTGACCTGAACCGATTCCGCATTCAACAACCGGTTTCAAGAGGCGGCGCGACGGTGCGGCAGGTGATGGACATCGCGTGCAGACAGGATCTGGTTGCAAGAGCGGTCAGGCTGGAACCGGAAGACCTGGTCAGACTGAAGCTGCCGGCGATTCTGCACTGGGACATGGATCACTTCGTGGTGCTGTTGCGCGCAACGAAGCGCTCGATAACCATACTCGATCCAGCCGTGGGGAGGCGCCGCTATCGCGCAGGGGAAGTCGGACGCCACCTCACCGGTATAGCGATCGAGCTTGCTCCCGGTCAAAATTTCCGCCGTGAGAACACAGAACAGGTAACGAAGCTTTCCGACCTGTTCCTGAAAAGCATCGACTTCTACAGTCTGGCCGCGCAAATATTCGTGCTGTCACTTCTGCTGCAGTTGATCGCATTGCTGATGCCTTTCTACGTGCAATTGTCGATTGATTATGGCTTGGTGAGACGGGACGCCGATCTCATTCTGTTGATCGCACTGGCGTTTCTGTTTGTCGTGTTGATCAAAACACTTCTCGTTTACCTGCGGGGACAGGTGCTCGTCTATTTTTCCCATCAGCTCGGATACCAGATGGCGGGGAACGTTTTTTACCACTTGCTGAAACTGCCGGTTACTTTTTTTGAACGCAGGCACATGGGAGATATCGTTTCTCGTTTCGCCACACTGGACAATATCCGGCAGTTGGTGACAGGAGAGATGATAACCGTTGTCGTGGATGGCCTGTTCTCCCTGATTACCCTGGTACTGCTGTTTATCTACAGTCCTCTGCTGACGGCGTTTGCGCTCGTTTTTCTTGTGGCGTTTGGTATCGTACGTGCTGTGATGGTGCCGATAGAGAGGGACCGGCGCCAGGAAGTGCTTGTCACAGATGCGGCACGCCAGTCCCGCTTTATGGAGAATATACGTTCAATTACAGTGACCAAAACCTACGGCATTGAGCTTCTGCGCGGCCGACTGTGGCGGGACAGTTATACGGAGTTTGTCAATGCCAGTGTCAACCTGAACCGGTTGCAGGTCAGTGCCACCACCGTGCAGACCTTGCTGTTCGGTCTGGATCATGTGCTGACGATCTATCTGGGTTCCCGGTTGGTTTATTCGGTAGAGCTTACTGTTGGTCAGCTGGTGGGGTTTGTATTTCTAAAGCAACACTTCGTGACCTCGGTATCCGCGATGCTGCCCAAACTCGTCGAGTTGCGCATGATCAGCTTGCATCTCCAGCGAATCTCGGACATAAGCTGTTCGGAAACAGAATTTGACTCTTTGCTGCCGCCACTGGGCAGAGCCTTGTTCCGGAAACGGATTGAAGTGGAGAACCTCTGCTATCGTTACCCGGGCAGCCGTGGCGACGTTATCAGCAAGCTTAGTCTGACCTTGCAGCGCGGGTGCTGCGTGGCGGTCTGTGGTGGCTCCGGCAGTGGCAAGTCCACCCTGTTGAAATTGCTTTGCGGGCTGGTGCAGCCCGATGCGGGCGCTATCAGGGTGGACGGTATTGAGTCGACAACGCTGGGTCTGCGCAGTTACCGGGAACTGTTTGCCACTGTCATGCACGGTGACGTTCTGCTTGCCGGCACCATTGGATACAACATCACCCTGGGCACGGACAGGGAAGATCGGCAAAGACTGGAGCGCGCCTGTGCCATGGCGAAAATTCTGGATGATGTGCTGAGCCTGCCGATGAAATTCGATACCGGTGTGGGAGAAATGGGGTCTGGTTTGTCCGCCGGCCAGGAGCAGCGGATACTTCTTGCGCGCGCCATTTACCGGGAAGCGGACATTCTGGTGCTGGACGAAGCAATGTCCCATCTGCACCAGAGCCTTGCGGAGACGCTGCTGCGTTCACTGAAGGAATCCGGCACCACGGTAGTGCTGGTTACTCACAACCCCGCGCTTCTTGAACTGGCTGATACCAGGGTCGCTGTGGACGTATCAGGTTGAAAAAAACCAGCACCGAATTCATTCAAAAAGGAGGCCAGGGATGGCGGGAAAGAAACGGCTGTTTATTGCCGGACAAACCTATTACGTTTTACTGGAGGGTCGGGAAGGAAGCTTTTGTTTCTTTGATCCCGCCTGTTACCGCTATTATCTCAACCGATTACGGAATGCATTGGGTCCGTATCAGATTCAACTGCATGCTTATGCCCTGCTGCCAAACGAAGTGCAACTTCTTGTGACGCCGCTGACTCCCGCAGCGGTTCCCAGGTTTATAAAAGCAATTAACAAAAGTTATGCTCATTACTACAATATCCGGTTCAATCACCCGGGCGCTCTGTTCAACGCCCGGTTCAGAAGCAGTCTGGTGCAGGCGGATCAGTATCTGCTGGAATGCCAGAAATACATCGAGAATTCCCCTGTGTTCGCGGGTTTGAGCCGCTGTCCGGGAACCTGGGAATGGTGCAGCTATTGTACCAATGCATTCGGCGGGCACGGCAGACTGCTGTCTCCCCATCTGGAGTACTCCCGGCTGCACCGGGCGCGATGCAATCACTATCAATGGTACCGCGCCTATATCGACGCACCCTTCAGCGAAGACCGTTTGAAAAGGCTTCGCAGCCTGTTGCGGTCAGGTTGTCCGCTGGTGAATGAGGGTTTCAGCGGACGGGCGGTTCGCGCAATCCGGCGATCGGTGCCGGCGTAACCGGCTATTCGTACTCAGTGACGGCGGGACAAGCGCAGAACAGGTTCCGGTCACCGTAAACATTGTCGATTCGATTAACCGAAGGCCAGAACTTGTTGTCGAGAAGCCAGTCCAGCGGAAATGCCGCTTCGGATCTACTGTACGGACGATCCCAGGATTCGTCCATGATATCCGCGAGGGTATGAGGCGCATTTTTCAGTGGATTATTCTGCGGGTCCAGATCACCGCGCTCAACACGCGCGATTTCGCTGCGAATGCTTGTCATCGCGGCGATAAAGCGGTCGAGTTCTTCCAGAGATTCACTTTCTGTGGGCTCAATCATCAACGTACCCGGCACGGGAAAGGACATGGTTGGGGCATGATAACCATAATCCATCAGGCGTTTCGCCACATCTTCTTCGCTGATGCCCGAACTGTGCCTGAGAGGGCGCAAATCAATAATACATTCGTGAGCAACACGCCCGTTCATTCCGCTGTAGAGAACCGGGAAATGGGGAGCCAGTTTAAGCGCGATATAATTGGCATTCAGAATCGCGACCTGGGTTGCCTTCAGCAGTCCGGATGCGCCCATCATGGTAATGTACATCCAGGAAATCGGCAGAATGCCGGCACTGCCCCAGGGCGCCGCCGACACGGCGGAGTTCTCCGTTTCCGGTCCTTCAAGTTTTACCATGCTGTGATTGGGCAGATAAGGCGCCAGGTGTTCTTTTACGCCGATCGGTCCCATCCCCGGCCCGCCCCCGCCATGAGGTATGCAGAACGTCTTGTGCAGATTGACGTGTGCCACATCGGCGCCGATGTCAGCCGGCTTCGCCACACCCACCTGCGCATTGAGATTGGCGCCGTCCATATAGACCTGACCACCGTGACGATGAATTATCTCGCAGATTTCACGAACCCCCGGTTCGTAAACACCGTGTGTTGACGGATAGGTAATCATCAGTGCCGCGAGAGTGTTGCTGTACTGCTCGGATTGCGCCCGAAGATCATCAATATCGATGTTACCCTGGTCATCACACTTCACCACCACCACCTTCATCCCGGTCATTTGCGCACTGGCGGGATTTGTGCCGTGTGCCGAACC
This sequence comes from Pseudohongiellaceae bacterium, assembly GCA_040879025.1. Lineage (GTDB taxonomy): Bacteria > Pseudomonadota > Gammaproteobacteria > Pseudomonadales > Pseudohongiellaceae > JBBDLF01. Next base: position 124,260 of record JBBDLF010000039.1, on the reverse strand, counting down.
CGGAATCAGGCAAATGTTTCGTTGCCGCTGTCCATTTGCATCCAGGAACAGCCGGATGGCAAGAAGTCCGGCGTATTCTCCCTGGGCTCCTGAATTGGGTTGCATGCTGACGGCATCGAAACCGGTGATTGCGGCGAGCATGCCTTCCAGTTGCCTGATCATTGTCCGGTAACCCACCGACTGTTCAGGCGGCACAAAGGGATGCAGAGTACTGAACCCCGGCCAGCCAATGGGGATCATTTCCGTTGCCGCATTGAGCTTCATGGTGCAGGAGCCCAGTGGAATCATGGACCGGTTCAGGGAAATATCCCTGTCTTCCAGTCGCTTCAGATAGCGCAACATTTCCGTTTCGCTGTGATAACTGTTGAACCAGGGGTGGGTGAGATAACTGGATCGCCGTACCACATCCGCCGGAATTCCGTCGCCGGATTGTTTGACAAGAGGCCGATCAAAATCGTCCGCGCACAGCTTCGCCGCCGCCTCCCCGAGTATCACCCGCCAAAGCAATTCGACGTCGGCTGGTCCACAGCGCTCGTCCAGACTGATACCCAGTTCGCCGTATCCTTCAAACCGGTCTCGTCGCAGGTTGATCCCCGCGCTCTCGGCGCGGTCCAGAATATCCTGACCCTGTCCCGCCTCCGGGCAAAGTGTGAGTGTGTCGAAGTACGAGTCGTTCAAAGGCGCGACACCGCCGGATTTCAGGCCGGCAGCGAGAATGGCCGTCAGGCGCTGAATGCGGCTGGCGATTCTGCGTATGCCTTCGGGTCCATGATACATCGCGTACAGCGCCGCGATATTGGCAAGCAATACCTGGGCCGTGCAGATGTTGCTGTTGGCCTTCTCGCGCCGGATATGCTGCTCGCGGGTTTGTAGCGCCATGCGAAACGCCTGTTTGCCGCGGGTATCGATGGAGACACCGATAATACGTCCTGGCACCGCCCGTTTGTATCCGTCCCGGGTAGCGAAGTAAGCGGCATGGGGGCCGCCGTAGGCCATCGGTACGCCGAAGCGCTGTGTGCTGCCGACTACCACGTCAGCACCCATTTCACCCGGCGGCCGCAACAGAGCCAGGCTCATCAGGTCGGCAGCAACAATGAGCAGGGCGTTATGTTCGTGCAGCCGCGTTGCCAAAGATTCCAGTGAGGCAAAATTCCCACGTGCATCCGGGTATTGCACCAGTGCTCCGAACAACCCTTGCTGCGGCAAGTGTTCAATATCATCGATTATCAGTTCGAAACCGAAGCAGGCCGCCCTGGTTTTCAACACGTCGATCGTCTGGGGAAAGCAGTGCCGGTCCACAAAAAACCGGTTGCTGTCACCACGGCGGCTGACGCGCTTTGCCAGCGCCATAGCCTCGGCCGCCGCCGTGGCCTCGTCCAGCAGGGAAGCATTGGCAAGGTCCATGGCCGTGAGATCCAGAACCATCTGCTGGAAACTCAGCAGGCACTCAAGCCGTCCCTGGGAAATTTCCGGTTGATAGGGGGTGTACGCGGTATACCACCCCGGGTTCTCGAGCACATTGCGCAGAATAACGTTCGGCACGAGGGTGTCGTAGTAGCCCAGGCCAATGTAGGAGCGGTGCTGTTTGTTGGAGTCCGCAAGAAGTTTGAGTTCAGCCAATGCAGCCGCTTCGGTCCGCGATTCGGGAAGCGCTAGGGGGTCAGTGTTTAGAATGGAGGCTGGAACGGTTTGTTCCACAAGCTGTTGCAGCGACTCCAGACCCAGCGCCTCGAGCATCCTGTTGATGCGGGAATCGTCGGGACCGATATGCCGGCCGATAAATTCATCCGCATTCATGAGTTCCGCCAGTGACGGTAACCGCTTGTTCATGGCAATCCCTGAGTCCGGCGCCGGGGCCTGGATGAGTTTATGGTGATTTTGCGGAGCATGGGCGTACTGCCGCCACGGTATTGCCCTACTCTTCTTCGCAAATTTCCTGATAGCCCTCGGCGTCAAGCAGATCGTCAAGTTCGGACAGGGTGGATGGTCTGATCCGGAAAAGCCAGCCGCCTTCGTACGGCACCGAGTTAACCGTTTCGGGAGAGTCAGCCAGCGCCTCGTTAACATCGGTGATCTCGCCGGACAGCGGGGAGTAGATATCAGAGGCCGCCTTGACGGATTCAACCACGGCGACTTCACTCTTGGCCAGCACGACCGCTCCTGGTTCGGGTAACTCAACAAACACGATGTCACCAAGGGCGTTCTGCGCGTGGTCGCTGATGCCGACCGTGGCGATGCCATCGTCATCCAGCCGCACCCATTCGTGAGTGGTGGCATATTTCAGATCGTCGGGATACTTGCTCACACGATTACCTCATTGTGTCCAGCTGCGCTTAGCCTGGTTGGTCAATTGAACAGTTTTTTGCCTTGGCGCACAAAATTGGGCTGGACCTTGCGGACCGGGACCAGGTTTCCCCTGAGGTCAACCTGGCAATCCTGAGCGTGTAGCGGAATTCTAGCCAATGCAATTGATTGCTTCAACGTGGGTGAGTAACTGCCGCTGGTGATGATTCCTTCCCCGGCGTTGGTAATTACCTTCTGACCATGACGCAGTACCCCTCGAGACTCCAGGACTAGGCCGGCGAGAACCGGGAGCTGACCCTGTTCCAATTGGCGGCGGTGTTCCGTCACCGAGTCTCTGCCGATAAAATCGCGATTCTGCGGATCCCAGGCAATGGTCTGTTTCATGTTGGCGGAAAGCGGCGAAACGGTTTCATCCATGTCCTGTCCGTACAGGTTCATGCCGGCCTCGAGCCTCAAGGTGTCGCGGGCGGCAAGACCCACCGGCCGAACATCCGCCGCGAGCAGTTTGCGCCATAATCCGGGTGCCTCTCCGGCCGGGAAAATGAGTTCCAATCCCTTCTCGCCGGTGTAACCTGTGCGGGCAATTTGCCAGTCACCGAACTCCACGCCCTGGAAATTACCCAGCGCCTGAACCTGCCGCGCCTGGTCTTCCGGCAGCAGCGAGCACAGCTTATCTATGGAATCGGGGCCGTGTACCGCGAGAATCGCCAGTTCCGGCTGCTCCTCCACCTGGACGTCGAAAGAAGGGCTGTGACCTGTAATCCACGCTAGGTCTTTTTCACGTGTGGCGCAATTGACAACCAGGCGGTAGCCGTTGGGACGCAGGTAAACTATCAGGTCGTCAACAACGCCGCCTGCGCGATTGAGCATGGCGCTGTACAAAGCGCTGCCGTTTTCGGCCAACTTGTCCACATCATTTGCCAGCAGATACCGGAGAAACGGTTTGGCATCTCCACCGGTCACATCGATGACCGTCATATGCGAGACGTCGAAGACACCAGCCTGCTGCCGTACCTGCAGATGTTCCTCGATCTGGGAACCGTAATTGATGGGCATATCCCAGCCGGAAAAATCAACGATTTTCGCGCCGGCTGCCAGGTGTTGCTTGTAGAGAGGAGTTTGTTGACCCACTGACTGAGCGTTCTGTAGTTCACAGGTGCAGGGAAGGTGCCTATTCTACACGCAATACAGTGAACGCGTAACCCGCCTGCTGATTGCCCGGTCGGGGTAATCGACTTGCGGACAGCCACAGGGTGCGGCTTCTTTAGGAATCAAATCGATTGTGTTAACCTTGAGTGAAATTCGTGCTGTGAGATACTTTTGTTTTCAGCCAGAATGCCCTCGACATCCATCCTGTGTGCAGTCAGACAGGATGCTTCGTTATTCCGGCACGTTTCCAGATCGGGCTGTCGTTTATCCCTGTTTACCGTATTGTCGACAATTCTGATATCCGGTATTTCGCTGCTTCCCGTCGATGCGCTGGCGGCTCCCGAGCTGGCAACCGCCACCGCCTTGTCCCGGGAAGGCTATTTTGTGCTGAGCTGGAATGAAGGCGAGGCAAGCGGCGACCTGGTACTGCAGCTGTCGGAGAGTGAATTGTTCAATGATGCCACTGAATGGTCGGTCTCCGGCGCCGACCAGTTCACCCAGAGTGGTCTTGACAACGGCCTCTACTATTTTCGATTACAGGACGCCGCCGGAGACAGCAATATCGTGCAGGTAAGGGTTGAGCATCACAGCCTGGGCCGGGCGGTGTTGTTCTTCTCCCTGGGTGCAGCACTGTTTTTCATACTTCTCATTACGATTGTCAGCGGCCGCTTGCGTACCGGGGCATCGGAACCGGTTTAGAGCCAGGAGAAACAGTGTCACCCGTTCTTTCACCTACTCTTGCGTTTACCATTCTGGCGGTTTTCGGAATAGTGTGGATCTGGTTTGGATACTGGCTGGGGCGCAATAACCGCACTTTGGCAGACTTCATGCTGGCCGGTCGTAATGTCGGGCTGGCCCTGGCCACCGCCACCGCGATGGCAACCTGGGTAACCAGCAACACCACAATGACAGCGCCCCAACTTACCTATGAACTGGGCGTGTGGGGAATGGTGGGATACTCTCTCGGCGCCGTGGGACTGATTCTGTTCTCTCCCCTCGCCACCCGCATCAAGGCGCTGCTGCCCGAGGGCTACACTTCCGGCGACTTTATCCGGCTTCGCTACGGTGTTACCGCATGGCGCGTGTTCCTGGTCATTTCCTTCTGCTATGCCCTGGGTTGGCTCATCAGTCTGGGCATGGCCGGCGGCATTCTGGTCAACGCACTCAGCGGCATCGAATACCGCGTTGGCATGACGGTGATATTGATCGTCTGCGTTTCATATACTCTGCTGGGGGGGCTGCGCGCGGTTATCGCAACGGATTTCGTCCAGACACTCATCATTCTCATTGGCGTGGTAGTTGTCGCCTGGATGGTCATAGACAGAATCGGCATCGAGCCACTGCACACAGCGGTTCTTGACCGGCGGCCCATGTTGTTGAACCTGCTATTCCCCGCCGCGATCATGTTTCTTTTCAACAATCTGCTGTTTGGCGTCGGCGAGATTTTCCATTCCAATGTCTGGTGGTCCAGGGCTTTTGCATTTGGCGAAGGCGTCGGAGCGAAAGCCTATCTCATAGCAGGCCTTATGTGGTTGCCGATTCCCATCGTCGCTGGATTTATCGCTCTGGCGGCACCGGCACTGGGTATCACGGTCCCCAGTTCCGATATGGTGGGCCCGCTGGTTGCCGGAGAGATCATCGGTGCTGTCGGGGGAGTGCTGGTGTTTATCGTCATTTTTTCCGCGCTGGCTTCCAGTCTCGACTCGCTGCTCGCCGCCACGGCCGACCTGATTACCCAGGATGTCTATCGGGGGCATATCAACCCGGGAGCCAGCGATGAAAAGTGCCACAGGGCGGGCAAGTGGATCATTGTCGGGCTTGGCATTTTCACGTGGATCATGTGCTACCCGAGAATTACCACACTGGCCGGATTGCTTTATTTCACCGGCGCATTTGTGGCGAGTGCAATCTGGCCGATAGTTTTCGGTCTTTATTTCAAACGGGCCAGTGCTTCCGGAGCAACTTTAGGAATGGTCCTGGGAAGCGCCACAGGGCTTGCCGCGTATTTCATTATCGGTTTTTATGTTGCGGCACTGGTTTCCTGCGCGGTCTCCCTGTTCGTCATGGCGGCAGTTTCAGCGAGTCAAAATGCCAGCTTTGATTTCAAATTGCTTGCGATGCAAACCAGGATGAAATAGGCATGACCACTTCAATCGTATTGATCTCACCCCCGCTTTTCAGTGTGCTGATACTGACAGCACTGCTTCTCACTTCACTGTCACCTTTTATTCTGGTGGCGCTGTTGGTTCGAGACAGGAGTAACAGGAAATTATGGTAGGAACTCCGGATGTTACTTTCCAGCGCACCCTGCCCGATGTCTACGGCGATGCCCACCCCAAGGAACTGCTGCGTCAGATTACCGAGGATGTAGACGACTTGCTGCCATTGGCTAACCAGCACATTATTTCGGCGGATCAGTTCAAAAAAGAAACGCTATTGCAACTTTTTCGCCTGGCGGCAAAATTCGAAAGTAACCCTAATCGCTATACGACGCCGTTGCAGGGCAAGATACTTATCAGCGCATTTTATGAACCGAGCACGCGTACGCGTTTGTCTTTCGAAAGCGCATGGCATCGTCTGGGCGGTGACATCATGTCGATTACTGACAGATCCACTACCGGGATAGCCAAGGGCGAGTCGCTTTCGGATGTGGGAGAAATGTTCAATAACTATGGAGATTGCGTCGTGCTTCGCGATGTCAGGGAGGATTCACCCTATGAGATGATGGATTCGCTGCGAATACCGATCATCAATGCCGGTAACGGCATTGATGAGCATCCGACGCAGGCTCTCGCCGACATCTATACGATATTCAAGTGGCGTCCATCCCTTGTCAGGCGCACGAAGCGGCAAAAGAACAAGATAAGGGTGGGAATAATCGGCGTGCCAAACAAGATGCGTACCGTGCGCAGCCTGTTGAAAATGATGATCAAATTCCCTGAAGTTTTTGAAGACATCATTCTTATACACGATTACAGGAACGGCGACATTCTGGGAGAGAAACTGGAGAAACAACTCGCCGACGCGAAGATCAGGGTCAGGGTCTCCAATGACCTTGATGAGGTACTGCCGGATCTGGACATCGTATATATCAATGCCATCGCCTGGGTGAAGGACAACTACGAATCCTACGGCAAGGAATTCAGGCTAAGCGGTAATTCCCGGCTCAAAAGCACGGCGATCGTCATGCATCCCCTGGCTCGCGGTGAAGAACTGGAAACCGATCTGGATAAATCCCAACACAACTGGTATTTCTCGCAAGCTCGGGGTGCGGTGTTTTTGCGAATGGCGCTGCTCACCTGCCTGGTGCAAAGAACCGAGCGCGTGATGGATGTAGTCTAGTCGCCGCGGGCGGTAGAACCTGCGGTGTACCCTCACGTCTGGATCACCATGAGCCCGATTATTTTGACGCGCCAAACGGCGCCTGAAACGAACAGGAGAAAAGTTCCATGTGTGGTATCGCCGGCGTAATGCATGCCGACCCGCGGACAGAAATCAATCCGCAATTGCTGGTCAACATGGTGGCTATTCAACAGCACCGGGGTCCCGATGGTTTCGGCGTACGGGCGCTCCAGGATCATGGTGTCGGATTCAGCCACGCCCGGCTGACCATTGTCGATCTTAACGAATTGCGGGGCAAACAACCGTTCGTGAGCCCCGACAATAAACTGCTGTATGCCCACAATGGCGAGTTCTACGATTTTCACCGTATCCGTGCTCGCCTCACCGCCGAAGAGGCCAGGTTTCAGTCGAAAAGCGATTCGGAACTTGTCATGCACTTGTATCCACGTCTGGGTATGGAAGGCGCGCTTCCCCATTTGCGCGGGGAATTCGCCTTCGCTCTGTATGACCGTGAAATCGAAACCCTGTACCTGGTGCGCGACCGTTTTGGCGTTAAGCCGCTTTACTTCAGCCAAACGGGAGACAAGGTGGTATTCGGGTCAGAATTAAAAGCCCTGTTTGCCCACCCGGAGGTGCCGCGGGAATTCACGCCGGAAGGGCTGTTTCACCAGTTGATGCAAACCATGGTTCCTGGAACCACGGCGTTCAAAGACGTTCATCAGGTCAAACCCGGGCATGTGGTCAAAATTCAAAGGCGCCTTGGCGCGCTGGAGATCAGTGAACAAAAATACTGGGACATGGATTTTCCGCGAGAGCACGATCGTGAGGAATTGTCTGAGACCGTGGCGAAGGAGGCAGTCCGGGAAGAGTTATTGGATGCGGTGCTGCTAAGGCTGAACGCGGACGTACCCGTAGGCAGTTATCTGTCAGGAGGTATCGATTCCTGCGCCATTATCGGTCTGGCCTCCGCCTGCAGCCAGAACCCGGTCAAGGCGTTCACGATCGGTTTTGATGACAAGGAATATGACGAAAGCGATATCGCAAGACAGATGGCTGAAAGATGCGGCGCCGACCAGGACATAATGATGTTGTCCGGAAATGAACTGTACGGCCACTTCGAGGAAACCATCTGGCATACCGAGCGCAGCATCTATAACACGCTCGGGGTAGCCAAACTGCTGATGAGCCGCCACGTCAACAAAAGCAATTACAAGGTGGTGATGACCGGCGAAGGATCGGACGAACTGTTCGGGGGTTACCCCGCCTTCCGTCGCGATATGTTCCTCCATGGTCTGGATTCCCTTGCGCCGAAAGACAAGGAACAATGGCAGACATTGCTCAATGAAAGCAATGCCCTGTTCAGCGGCGCGATGCTGGCCCGCGAACAGGTTGACGATCCGGCATTGCATTTCAAGGTGGGTTTCACGCCGAGTTGCCTGCAGCCCTGGCTGGCCTGCGCAACTCTGATTTCCGATCTGCTGCACCCCGAACCACGCGAAGCGCTCAAGGGTTATTCCCCCGGGGAAGCCATTGCCAATACCCTGGATGGTGATCAGCTGCAGGGCAGACACGCCCTGGACCGGGCGCAGTATGTGTGGTGCAAGACCATGCTCGAGGGTCAGATACTGACCTGGGGTGGCGATCGGGTGGACATGGCAAATTCCATGGAAGCCAGGCCGGCCTTTCTTGACCACCATCTGGCGGCGATGGCGGTAAAACTGCCACCGCAATTGCGCATCAAGGGCAGGATTGAAAAATACATTCTACGTGAGGCAATGAAGGGGATTCTGCCCGAGGTATTGTACAAGAGAGAGAAATTCGCGTTCATGGCGCCGCCGGCACATACCAATAAGGTCAAATGGCAGCAGATGAAAACACTTTCGGACCGACACCTCAATGACGGTGATATCGATGCCTCCGGAATGCTTTCCATCGAGGGAGTGAAAGCCCTGTTTGCCCGGCATGATGATCCCGGCATCAGTGCGGGGGAACAGGTGCAGATTGACGCGTTAATCAACCATCTGATCTGTGTTCAGATTATGCACAAGCGATTTGTCGCCGATGATATTCCCGCGATGGCTGCGCAACGTGCGCAGCAATTGAAGTGGGCCGCGTGACAGGAGCCAGTCCAGTGAGCATTGGTGAAATGAACCTGAAAGTCAATCTCGAGAGGGTGCAGAACGACATCTACGCGTTGGGGCGCATCGGTTATAACCCTGAGGACCAGGGAATCTATCGGCAGGGATTCAGCGACGCGGATATGGAAGCCAGGCTGTGGCTGACTCACCGTATGGAAGCGCTCGAACTTAACCCGTATATGGATGGCGCGGGGAATGTGATCGGCAGGCTCGGCAATCCTGGAGACAAGGCGCTGCTGATAGGGTCACACTTGGACTCGGTACCCTGTGGAGGCATGTTCGACGGCGTTCTGGGGGTGATTGCCGGTCTGGAATGCGTACGGGTCCTGAAAGAGAACAAAATCAGTCTGCGGCATGCCGTGGAAGTGGTGGCAACCAGCGAGGAGGAGGGTCGTTTCGGCGGCATGCTGGGAGCCCAGGCATTGACCGGCAGGCTGACGCTCGACTGGCTGGAACGTGCCCAGGACCCCTCCGGAGAGCTGTTGCGGGACGCGATGGCCCGTTGCCAGTTACCCTACCACCATGCCATGGAAGCGGCGCGGGATCCAAAGGAACTTGTGGGTTTTCTGGAACTGCATATCGAACAGGGGCCGGTACTGGAGAAGGAGCGCAAAACCATCGGAGTCGTGGAAGGTATCTCCGGTGTATTCAAATGGTTGGTACACTTCAAGGGAAAGGCGGATCATGCCGGCACCGCGCCGATGGATCTGCGCAGCGATGCATTCATGGGTGTCGCCGATTTCGCGCACGAGATTGCCCGGATTATCGACGAGGAAGGCACCGATAAAACCCGGCTGACCATCGGCCGGGTAGAGCTTAAACCAGGCTATGCCCACACCGTGCCGGGACAGGCCGAGTTTACGCTGGTGGGCCGTGACATGTCGGAGGACGTCATGAAAGCCGTGTCCGACAGTTGTCGCAAGGTGCTCTCGTCCATAGCCCGTCGGCACCGCCTGATGTTTGAGTATGAACAGATGAGCTGGCTTGAACCCCGGTTGTGCAGTGAACCGATGATCAATCTGCTGAAGAAGCACTCCGAAGCCCTGGGTTACGACACGCTGCTGATGCCCAGTGGCGCCGGACATGACTGCCAGTTCTTTACCGATATCATGCCCACAGGCCTGCTGTTTATCCCGAGCGTGGGTGGAGTCAGCCACGCCCAGGATGAATGGAGTCATTGGCATGATGTGGAAAAGGGCTGCAATGTGTTACTGAACGCGGTGCTTGAACTGGTCGCCACCTGAAATGTATCGTGTGTAACGCTGCAGGACCACTGACACGAGGCGGCCGCTATTCCAGGTCAGCCAGGAAACGTTTAATCCGCGGCAGGTATCTGTTGCTCGGATCGAGGGAAAACACAACGGATGATGAACGACCGATAATCTCCTCGCGTGGCACGAAGCTGTACACCCGGCTGTCGGCGCTGTTGTCGCGATTGTCGCCCAGCACGAAGTAACTGCCTTCGGGCACGACCACCGGACCGTAACTGCGCGAGGTGCGACTGAAGGTATGACTTGCAACCCGGGCCTGGTGGCTCGAACGTTCAGGTAATTCTTCGATAATGATCATTGAATCACTGTCACGCGATAAAACTTCATAAGCGGCCGCTTCGCCGTTAATGACGAGTGCATTATTCTGCATATACACCGTATCGCCGGGTATCCCCACTATGCGTTTGACCAGGCGTTTACCGGCGGCGCTGGAATCGATTATGACGATGTCTCCCCGTACCGGTTCGCCTACAGTGGACAGCGATATTTCAGTAAACGGAATTTTGACGTCGTACGCGAGCTTGTTTACCCAGACCTTGTCACCGTCGAGTAGTGTGGGTTGCATGGATGCGCCGGAGATGGAGCTGAGGTCGGCGATCGCGCTCTTGAAAAACACGATGCTGAGCAATAAAAAGAAAAACTGCCGGTTCTCCCGCCAAAAATTGTGGAGAGACCTGCTGACGCGCAGGTTCAGCGGCAGTTGTGGCGCAGTCGTCAGCCCGGACGCCTGATTATACTTTTTCTTCTTCAAGTCCAGGTCCAGGTCACCGTTTTTCGGGGTGACCTGGTCCTTGTTACCCTTTGGTTGTATGTCCGTCAATCCCTTTCTCCCAAGGCTGTCACTGGCTCATTATAGGCGCTCGCCCGTCCTGCTGGAAGCGGCGGAGCGAGAAGCCGGTCATTGTCTTCCCTTTGGCGCTCTTGTAACCTCAATGACAGGAGCCTGATTGTCGGGCTCCCGGACCTGTCGCCGAGGCCACAGGGTTTTCGTGACTCCCGGACTGATCCATGCCATTTACCCGGTTTCATCCTGCCAGCCGCCGCTGGTTTGAACGACAGCACAACGTGCCCACCCAGGCCCAGCGCGAGGCTTGGGCAGCAATCAAATCCGGGCGCCACACGCTGATTTCCGCCCCCACCGGCAGCGGAAAGACGCTGGCGGCGTTCTATGCCGTTATCGACGACCTGGTGCAGACAGGACTGAACCAGGGTCTTCAAGACTGGGTTCATGTGGTCTATGTGTCACCGCTTAAAGCGCTGAGTAATGACATTTACCACAACCTCGAACTGCCTCTCGATGGTATCGCCGAACAATTGCACCTGGCTGCCGGCCCCCCCGTGGATATCCGCATGGGTGTGCGTACCGGAGACACATCCCGGTATGAGCGCCAGAAGATGGTCAGGCGCCCGCCACATATTCTGGTTACCACTCCGGAATCTCTCTATTTGCTGCTGACCAGCTCCAGCGGCAGACACATGCTTTCCGGTGCGCGTACCGTGATAATCGATGAGATCCACGCCATGCTGGGCGACAAGCGCGGTTCACATCTCTCCTTGTCACTGGAGCGGCTTGATCGACTGGCGGGGGGGGCGGTTCAGCGTATCGGTCTCTCGGCGACACAGAAACCGATAGACGTGGTTGCGCGCTACCTGGTGGGCAATGCCAACGTCAATGATGGAGCGGGGAACTGCGTAATCATCGATTCGGGACACCGGCGTAACCTCGACATCAGTCTGGAAGTGCCGAAGTCGCCACTTAGTGCTTTGATGAGCAACGAGGTTTGGGATGAACTTTACGAACGGCTTGTTGAACTGATCGCCACTCACGAAACCACGCTCGTCTTCGTGAACACCCGGCGCCTGTCGGAACGACTGGCATTGGCACTGTCAGAACGTGTGGGAGAAGATTGCGTGAGCGCTCATCACGGCAGCATGAGCAAAGAGCACCGGCATGGCGCTGAACAAAGATTGAAAGGCGGCAAGCTTAAGGTGCTGGTCGCTACCGCGTCGATGGAACTGGGCATTGATATAGGTTCGGTTGACCTGGTGGTGCAATTTTCCTCACCCAAAAGCATCTCCACGTTTTTGCAACGTGTGGGTCGCAGTGGTCACTCTATCGAGGGTACTCCCAAAGGCATCCTGTTTCCATTGACCCGCGACGACCTGGTGGAGTGCGCGGCATTGATTGCCGGTGTGCGCCGGGGAGAACTCGACCGACTGGTTGTTCCAGAAAGTCCGATAGACATACTTGCCCAACAAATAGTCGCCGAGGTCTCCACCGGCAGCGGGGACGAAGGTGAGAACGGCGACGGCTGGAGTGTGGGCAACCTCTATAAATTGTTCTCCAATGCCTGGCCCTACCGAAGCCTCACGGTGGAAAAATTCCGGAGCATTATTGGCATGCTGGCGGACGGGTATACGAGCCGGCGCGGGCGGCGCGGGGCACACCTTCATCTGGATTCCATCAACGACCGGGTCCGGGCGAGACGGGGCAGTAATCTGATCGCCCTCACCAACGGGGGCGCCATACCCGACATGTTTGATTACCAGGTGGTTCTGGACCCGGAAGACATCGTTGTGGGAAGTCTCAACGAAGACTTTGCACTGGAGGCCCTGCCTGGCGATATATTCACCCTGGGAAGCCACAGCTGGCAGTTGCTGCGCATTGACGGTCTGAAGGTCAGGGTACGCGATGCACAGGGCATGGCGCCTACCATACCTTTCTGGCTGGGTGAGGGCCCCGGCCGTACCCTGGAACTGTCGGCGGCCGTATCCGATTTCAGGAAGACCATCGCCATGCTGATCAGGGACCAATCTCTGGTGGATGCAAAAAACTGGCTGTTGCAGGAAGCCGGATTACAGGAAGCGGCGGCCGGTCAGCTACTCGACTACCTGGCGGCCGGTATGGAAGCATTGCAGGCGATGCCGAGTGCCGACACACTGGTTATTGAACGATTTTTCGATGAAGTGGGCGACATGCATGTGGTACTTCATGCACCCTTCGGAAGCCGCGTTAACAAAGCCTGGGGTCTGGCGCTTCGCAAGCGCTTTTGCCGCACCTTCAATTTCGAATTGCAGGCCGCCGCCAACGAAGACAGCATTGTCATCTCGCTGGGATCGGTACACAGTTTCCCTCTCGATGAAGTATTCGACTACCTGAGCGCGGCAACCCTGCGCGATGTGTTGACACAAGCTTTACTGGACGCCCCAATGTTTGAAGTGCGCTGGCGCTGGAACGTAACCAGAGCTCTGGCGATTCAGCGCAACCGCGCGGGAAAAAGAGTGCCGCCGCAGTTTCAACGCATGGACGCGGAGGACTTTGTGGCGCATGTGTTTCCGGATCAGATCGCCTGTATTGAAAATCTGCAGGGGAAACGAGAGGTGCCGAACCACCCCCTGGTTGAGCAGACAATACAGGATTGCCTCACCGAAGCCATGGACGTTGAAACACTGACTCGAATTATTGGAAAAATTGAAAATGGTGAACTTGACCTGGTTTCCCGGGACCTGCGAGAGCCGTCGCCCTTTGCGCAGGAGATTATAAATGCCCGGCCCTATGCGTTCCTCGATGATGCTCCGTTCGAAGAGAGACGCACCAATGCCATTCGAAATCGCCGCTGGATAGATCCCTCCGAGAGCCGGGATTATAGTGCGCTGGACCCTGACGCCATCATCAGAGTAAAGGAAGAAGCCTGGCCCTTTGTCAGTAACGTCGAGGAAATGCATGATGCGATGATGACTCTGGGGTATATCACCGCTTCTGAGTCGAAACAACATGATTACTTTGAATTCGCACGCTCCCTGGCACAAGCGGGGCGGGCCTGCCACGTTGATACGGGAGCGCATGAATTCTGGATTGCGGCGGAACGGTTGGTACAGATGCGGCAACTTTTCCCAAATGCAGCCATGCGACCGGAAATTTCGCTACCGGCCTCTCTGCGAAACCGGGGGTGGACGCCGGAGGAGGCGGCGGTGGAAATGATCCGGGGCAGGCTGGAAGGTTTGGGGCCGGTTACAAGTGCAGCACTGGCAGACGAATCAGGATTGCCGCTTAGGAAAATCGAACAGGCATTACAACAGCTTGAACTGGAAGGATTTGTTTTTCAGGGCAGGTTTACACCTCCGAACCCGGAAAGGCAGTCTGAACCGCTTGATGCGGCTGGCAAGTCGTTAACAGACGGTCCGCTGGAATGGTGCGAACGCCGACTGCTACAGCGGATTCACCGGTACACTATCGACGCCCATCGGCGCAGCATTAGACCGGTTTCATTGCAAAACTTTATGCGTTTTCTGTTCAGACTTCATGAATTAACCCCCATGGTTGAAACCTCAGGTGAAGCCACCGGAGGACTTGAGGGCGCGGCTCGACTTCAGCATGTCATGTCGCTGCTTGACGGAGTCAGCGCGCCTGCAGCCGCCTGGGAAGCGGACATTTTGCCGTCACGGGTCAAAAATTACGACCCTGCCTGGCTTGACCTGTTGTGCATAAGCGGCAAGATCGCCTGGGGACGCTACAACCTGGCGAAAAACACAAAGACTCGAACCCGATCATCGAAAGCCGCTTCGCCATTGAAAAGCACGCCTGTCGCATTGCTGGCCCGCAGTAATCAGGATGTTTGGCAGGCTCTGGTACGGGCTTCGCTGGAAAAGGAGTGGCAGCCGGAACTGAGCCCATTGGCGCAAGGCGTTGAGCAGGACCTCCAGCAGTCCGGGGCCAGTTTTTTCAGTGACATTCTGGGACGAACAGCCTTGTTGCGCAGTCAACTTGAACAGGCGCTGGCTGAACTGGTCAGTGCCGGCAAGGCCACCAGCGACAGCTTCACTGGATTGCGCGCTCTGTTGATGCCGGCTGCAAAAAGACACGGTACCGCCTGGCGCGGAAGAAAAGCATTGTTTGGCGTTGAGGATGCCGGTCGCTGGTCATTATTGCAAAACGAAGAGCGAGCCGAGGTTGCCGATGGCGTACGGCAGTGCGGATTGACACAGGAGCAAATGGAACGACTGGTCATAGTCTATCTACAGCGATGGGGGGTGATTTTTCGCCGGCTGCTTGAACGCGAGATGGCCGCGCCTGCCTGGCGTTTGTTGTTGCCAACGCTCAAGCGAATGGAACTGCGCGGGGATGTTCGTGGCGGGCGTTTTATCGCCGGCGTGGGTGGAGAGCAGTTCGCCTTCGCTCAAACGGTTGAAGCATTGCGACGGCTAGCCAAAGTTCCGGAAATTGCGCAATTGGAAACCGAACCGGAATATGTTGGTCTGGCGGCGAGTGATCCACTGAATCTGCTGGGGCTCATTGCTCCGGAAAGCCGGCTGTCACGTCTGGCAAGAAACCGGATACTGTTCCGGGAAGGAATTCCCATTGCGGTGCTTGAGTCTGGGCAGGTCAAGTTTTTGCGAGAGATCGATGCCGATCAGCAATGGCAGATAAGACAGCTGTTACTGAAGCGAAGTTTCCCCCCTCGCCTGCGCAGCTATCTTGGACGACAGTATCACTAGGCAATGTGCTGTCCCGATGTGGCGTGATTTCAGAGCCGGAGTCCGCCCAGAGTAAATTAACAAAATTGAGGGAGAACCAGGTAACCGCTGCTATCAGCGCGACGTAAAACAGAAAACGCAGCGGGTTCTCCCGAAAAACATGCCAGGTGGTGCGGTGTTCGCCCCGGCTGCGCAGGGATTGGTATTCATCACGGACTCGCTGCCGGCGCGAGTATTCGTATTCCTTCAGGAGATGGCGTGCGTGCTCCAGTTGCGACTCGTCGCGCAGCCAGATGGCGGGCATCGAGATGCCCCAGTTGCCAGGGCTGGTCTCGAAGATTTCGATGCCGTTTTCGATCAACAGCGCTCTGACTTCTTCGGCTTCGTCGCTGGGAACATTTCTGAGTCTGAACAGTAAAATGGACACGCTGAGCAATCCGCCTGTTGCCTGGCAGGAGATGAAATACATTATCAGTATTTTACACTTATTCACACGCGCTCGAGGTAAAATTCATGAAACTTTGGGTTCCATCCAATCCCGATTCTGATACAGGACTTTCTTTATGAACTATTTACCGCCCTTATTTTCCAGCCGCTTGTCACGCCTTGTCAGGAGTGCAATATCACGCTCACTCGGTTCCTGCGCCTTGGGCGCAACCACGGTGATGGCCGGGCTCGCAAGCCAGGCGGCGGCTGATACCTCGGTCTGGCTTGCCAGTTCGGGCGACAGTCACGTATATCTCGGCGGAACAGTGCACCTGTTGCGGCCGACGGATTATCCTCTACCGGAGGAGTTCGAGGAAGCCTACGAAAATTCAGACACGCTGGTTTTTGAAACTGATATCAGCGCGATGAATGATCCCTCCGTGCAAATGCGGCTTCTTGGCGAGGTTACGTATACCGACTCCAGAACCTTGCGCTCAGTGCTGAGTGACGATGCCTATTCCGCATTGAGCAATTATCTTGAAACCGTCGGCCTGCCTATGATGATGCTGGAGAAAATGAAACCTGGCATGGTGGTGAGTACACTGCAGGTACTTGAATTCCAGAAGCTTGGTTTCACGCCGCAGGGTGTGGACATGCATTTCAACACCCGCGCCGTTGGCGAAGACAAAGCAATCCAGGGGCTGGAATCGCTTGACCAGCAAATCAGTTTTCTCGCCGGGATGGGCGAGGGCAACGAGAGTGAATTTGTGCTGATGTCCCTGGAGGAAATGGAGCAACTCGAGACAGGCATTGAGGACATGATCAGTGCGTGGCGCGAAGGGGACAACGACCGGTTGGCCGAGTTGTTCATTAATGACATGCGCGCGGAAACCCCGGAACTGTACCAGTCACTGCTGGTGGAAAGGAATAATAATTGGATGCCGGCTATCGAGCAGATGTTCAGTGAAGAGGGTACTGAATTCGTGCTGGTCGGAGCGGCTCACCTGGTTGGCGAGCATGGTCTGATCAGTCTGCTTGAGGCAAACGGTTACCAGGTGCGGCAATTGTAACGGCCGTCAGTTGCAATCCCGTCGCCGCGAGCACACCTGTACCGACAAGGGCGGCCTGGGCTCCAAGCCGCCCTGCCCGGGGCCTGTGAAGGTTCAGGAACTGGTTTTGTGGCTGAGAACAATTTGCCTCGGACCACTGGTTGATGTTTGTCCGCTGACGCCCGCCTTAATCTGCTGCACCTTTCCCCCGGACTTCAGAAACGCCTCAATATGCGTTTCCAGATCACGGCGATTGGCGATTACCGCGTTTTTCTTTGATTTGCTGCTCATGAGTATCTTCATCTTTCAATTACGGAACTCGTTATTATACACGATTCCAGTCTGATCAGCTAACCGGCTCCGGAGCTTGAACCCGGCAGACTTATCTGTTTTCAGCTTTTTTGCGTGGCCTGATGAAGTAATCAGAGTAGTAGTCATCAGGCAACTCACCAATCAGGTCATCAAGCGAAACACGATAGATAACCTTGACCTTGGCTATCAGTTCCAGATCGAGATGGCAGCCGTAATTGCGAGTGGTTTCAATGTCTTCAAGCTGTTTGCGAGATACGCCGAGAAGCCTGGCTCCTTCGTTCATGGAATAGCCCGCGTCGAGACGCAGTTTCCGTATGTTTTTCTTTACGGTGACGGTTATAGGAGAGAACTTCGAAATCTGTTGAGTCATGTTATTCATCTTCAATTTATGAAAGGTTAATGTTTGATGGTACCGTATACGGGGTACCAGCGCCTGACCTCTAAGGAGACGGAGGCTTCCCGGCTCTGAACAAGGCCTGCTGGAATCGAACGTTAGCATACAAGCAAATTTGTGGTAGTCGATTTTCGAAATTAGTATACGAAAATCAGCAATTTAACTTTTTAGTGAACATTATCTCGGATATTTCCACTGAGAAATCGTGGGTTGTGTGCTTTACGTGATCAATTGGTTGGAAATCGGAGTGGAATACATCAGGGCCGTTCAGCATCCGTAAGGTCGGTTTCAGCGACCAAGCAGACTTTGCCGTTGCCGACGAGTCAGCGAGTTGACGACAAGTGCCCAGGAGTTTTCGATCATTCGTTCGATTTCACCGTCGGGAATGCTGCCGTCAAGAACAACAGTATTCCAGTGGCGTTTGTTCATGTGGTAACCGGGCAATACGGACGGAAAAATATCGCGTAACGCGAGTGCTTCCTGGGGATCACATTTGAGATTCAGATTTCCGGTTCCATTCCTGTCCCAGAGCAATCCGAATATTTTGCCTTCGACCTTGGCCGCTAACGGATCGGGTCCGAAGGGATAATCGGCAACAGCATCGCGCTGAGCAAGAAGAAAGGATTTTGCGGACTCATAATTCATCTACGTTTTGGCGTTCAGGCGATGGCGGCTTTTTGTCCTGGCAATTCCTGCAACAGCGAGAGAATCTTGCGATTTACTATCACCTCATAAAACTTTTCATCGCTGTACAGGTTTTCTTCCACGCGTAGATCCTTCCACATCCCGACAGTTCCTTCCCGTACGGCAATGTCCTTGTTCTTTCCGTTTGCGTCCGGATACTTGCCCAAATAAAAAATACAATCTGTCCCATTGAGCTTCAGTCTCACCCGCTTAAGCGCGATTTCCTTCTGCAGCTTGTCAAATGCCGCGGAGTCAAGAAGCACCCCGTTTACGTTGTACCTGATATAGTGCTGTCCTTTCTCTCCATCGCTATGATCGCCGTCCGCTATTTTCAATACTTCCACATTGAACAGGCTTGAGCTGACAATTTGGCGCAAATTCCAGGAACAGGATGAGAGGCGGTCGGCCATGCCGATGGCGGGTGATATCATGACAGGCTTTTTTTCATCGTATAGATAGTGGGGAGAATCGGGGGAGTAACAGATTCCCACGCCAAGTTCCATCGTCGGCAGTCCTTTCTGCACTGAATAACGATTGTTGACGCTGACAATTCCAAGCAGTTCCCTGGCCAGTCCACAAGCACGGGAAACGGAGAACCACTGTTCCGGGCTGTGCTCGTATTCCAGAAAACTCAATATAATTGCATCACCTTCTATAAAAACTTTTCTGGCGCCATACGTGTCCAGTACTTTGTTAATCGGGTCGAAGAATCGCAGGCTGAAATAAGAAGCCGGGTTCAGCGATTTGCTAACCAGTTCATCGGTAATTACGGTGGAGCCGCGAACATCGGCCTTCAGGATGGTGTGGTGACAAATCCTTTCACCGGTTTCCTCGATTTCATTACTGGCAGGGAGATAGTATAGCGTACCTGCTTCCTTCGACAGCGTCAGCTCTTCCTCTTTCTCAAGCAGGCTGATGCGATTAAAAATCCGGTGGGCGATCCGATAGAGTTTAAGGTGATTCCGGTAACGGCTCAGATCCATGAGAATTCGAAAGGCTTCCTCCGGTCCGGCGTTGCCCATCTGTCGGGAGACCGCATCGCGTAATTTCTGAAACTCTTTCAATTGATGCGCGGGTAACTGTGAGCCTGAGGGCAGCGACTCCTGCAATTTCCTGGCGTCAATCTGGCTGCTGACATACTGGCAAAGTTTTCGGAAGTCCATGTGTTCCGTATGGGCCTGGTTCACCTGACCCCTCAGGTGGTATGTCGACAACAGCTGATTGAGCAGCTTGTCCTGGCGAAGGGCTTTGACGACGCGGCGAAGGATTTTCTTTCTTCGCCCAAAGGTTCGTCTTGCCGCCCACCAGGCGGCCAGCCCGGAAGTCTTTCTCACCTGCGAGACAGCCGCGGCATTGTCGGTCAGGTTAAAAAGCCGGTTGATCACGTCCGGCGAATCGAGCCAGCAAAGTTCCTCGGAGATGGTGTCCTGGCTGTAGATGGCCTTTCCCAAAAACGGGTGGCAAGCAAAGAAGCCGCCCATTTCATCATGCATTTCGGTATCGCCCCTCCGGTTACCCGTATCCTGTCGGAGCGCGCAGGAGGGGTAGTCGCGCAAACTCCCGCTCAGCAGTGCCTCTATTTTTTTATTGATTTCGGTGAACGCGGCGGCATCCGCATTGAGGCTCCACAGGCTGTATTCATTGGTCAGCAGCGTGGGAGCGCTGAGGTCGCTGCTGTATAGCAGGGGATTGAAGCAGGCCTGGCTGAGTTCGCGATATTCTCCAGCCAGATACTGCCCCCGGGTCGTGTTCAACTGCCGTTCTTCAGCACGGTTCAACGGGCTGAAGATTTGCCTGTTCACCATGTAAAGCAGGGCATCGTAATTTCTGCGAAGTTCAAACAGCCGGCGTTCCACCTCCAGAGCAGCCGACGACGCTTTGCTGCGCAAATCCGCCAGCCGAGCCTTGGTTTTGGATATTTCTTCGTCAAGCGCCTTGCGCGTGGATTTCAGTATGTATTTGGTCAGGGCAAATTGCAGAAAGATGACTTCGTTGGGCTTCAAATCGGTTTTGACCCGATGTATAAGGCCGATCATTACGTTCAGGTAAGTTTCACGCAGCTTGTCGAGTTGCCCTGAATTATCCCAGGTCTTAGGCCGCTCCGCCGTGAGTTGCGAGACCAGCATGGAGGACACATGGTTTGTTTCCGCCCTGAACCTTTTGCTGAGCTTGACATCTATGTGGTAATTGTCGATGCCCTTCGACAGGGTATCGATAGGCAGCTGTAACTGCAGTGGTCCGTAGAGTTCAGCCGGGGTCTGAGCTGTCGAACTGGTCCCGTTCATACTGATACCGTCAGGGTCGGCGCATTCTGCAACTGTGGTCGACGACGGTCTCCGCGGCAGGGATGCTGATTTCCGTCACCAGTCCGAAGCCGGAATTGTCGCCGTCATGGACTATGTTCTCATCGGTGTGCACCGAGATCTGAACCGGCTGGAATAGCTGGTGATCTTCGGCTCGCATCCACACTTGCTCACCGAAGATATTGGTATGTTCCATGCCCTCAAGAGCCTGGGCTATGGCAAGTGGATCATCGCTGCCCGCGATTTCTATCGCCCTGGCCAGCATCTCGACAACATTGATGATGCGCGGATACGAGATGTCCTGTTCAGGGTACTGCTGTTTGAAGTCACGAACATAGGTGGCGTAACGTTCATTTACCGGGGGATTGAAGTAGCCTTCGTGAACCAGGCGAAACTGATTCTTGCCGGCGGCGCCCAATGTGTCGGTTATACCGTCGAACGCGGCATAATAGGTGTACACAGGGACGTCAATTCCGGCGTCGTTGATCGCCTTGGCAAGGCTTACCATGTCCGCGCCCCAATTCCCTGTAATTATCGCATCCGCGCCGGAGGAAGCGATCTTGGTGACATAGGGAGTAAAATCCTTGACGATCTCCATCGGGTGCAATTCATTGCCTACTATTTCAATGTCAGGACGTTTTTCCGCCAGCATATCCTCGGCCGACGCCGCCACGGCCTTGCCGAAGGAGTAATCCTGGCCGATGACATACACGCTCTTGATCTCTTCACGTTGCGCAATCAGGCTGGTGAGCGCCTCCATTTTGAGATCGGCATGAGCGTCAAACCGGAAATGCCAGAAGCTGCAATTGTCATTGGTCAGTGAAGGATCTACCGCGGCATAGTTCAGGTAGAGTAGTCGTTGTTCGGGATTTCGCCGGTTGTGCCGGTCAATCGAAGCGGACAACGCGTGAGCAACGGCTGAACTGGACCCCTGAAGAATAAAATGGATGCCTTCGCTGATTGCGCGACGCAGTTGAAGCTGCGAATCCTGGACATTGGCCTTGTTATCGTAGGGGACAATCTCCAGCTTGCGACCATTCAGTACGCCGCCCCGGGAGTTTACCAGTTCCTCCACGGCAAACTGGTACTGCCTGAGCCCATTGTAACCGGTCGCCGAAAAGGACCCGCTGAGAGGGTCAATGTAAGCGATACGTATCGGCTCCTGCGCCTGGGTACCGGTGGACGCCAGGGCGAACAACAGTGCCGCCCCCGCACCGATGATCTTCAGTCTTCCTGGAAGGTCTGGCTTCATCATAATTGAACACCGCCGTAACTCGAGTCAGTTTGTGTCAGATTACCGCAAATCGCGTCAATCTGCGCCTTGCAATCACGTCTTGCACGCCAGTAAAGAAACGGAGCCAGCAGTGTCCAGAGGCCATGGAAAACCAACTCACCTTTCAGTCGCAGGCGGGTTGAGCCATCCCCGGCTTCCACCTTGTAGGTATAAGATCCGTCATGAAAGCGGCCGTGCCGTTTCCAGACAAAGCACTTTTTCGGGTTCCAGTAGGTGATACGGTATTCTCTCGCTACCGACCCGTCCAGTCGCAACACGCTTCCCCTGCCGACATCACCGGCATCGAGCCGCGTTATGCTGACCGTTCCCGGGATCCACTGCCCGGCATTGGCGAAGTCGATGAGGTAATCCCACACATCTGACGGAGGTCGCGCAATCCTGCGCTCCAATGTAAATTCACTCATCACAGCTCAACCGGTCCGGTGACGGAAAAGGGGTAAATTAACCAGAATTTCAGATATGAAGTCAATGATGTCGCCAGGCAATGACTACTAAATAGTATGAAAACGGATGGTTGTGGTAATGTGATAATGTGCTGCAGAATGGCATGATTCCGCTCCACATTACAATCGCTTTGCAAGCCCGGCCACGTCGGCTGCGGGTAGCACGCAGAGAACCAGGCGAATGAGAGAGAAACCAGACATGAATTGTGAAGATGACAGCAGAAGAAATCTCCTCAAGGGGGCTTTGGGCACAGGCGTAATTGCTGCCGGGGCAGCAACAATTCCGGGATGGGTTTTGCCCGTATTGGCACAGGGCGAAACTGTGGTGCCGTTCACGGATGTACCGGAAACTTTCAGTGTAAGTCCGGTCAGACCCGGAGCCAATCATTTCCTTGATACGCGTGAAATTACCAACTATTACACGCCCAACGATGACTTTTACATCGTTCAGCATTACGGACAGCCCGATGTGGACGTCAGTTCGTATCGCCTCAAGGTAACCGGGCTGGTGAACCGCGAACTGTCCCTGTCAATGCAGGATATACTGAATCGCGCGGCTTTCGAACAGGATATCGGGTTTGAATGCGGCGGCAATCGTGGTGCTATTTTCCATGGTCTGATTGGTAATGCCCGTTGGCGCGGCATTTCCCTGCAGAGCTTGCTTGAAGAGGCGGGTATTGCTGAAGGCGGCAAGGAAGTCGTGTTTTTTGGAGCTGATACGGGCACCGAGGAAATACGTGGCAGGGAAGTGGAGAAGGCGTTCGCGCGCAGCCTCTCCATGGACGACGCCATGCGTCCTGAGAACATGCTGGCCTTTGAAATGAACGGGGAATCCCTGCCCTTGCATCACGGCAGGCCGTTACGAGTGATTATTCCGGGATGGTACGGGGTTGCGAACGTGAAGTGGCTTACCCAGATTCACGTTCAGGATACCCGCTATATGGGCCGGTTCATGGGCAGGGACTACGTGACTCTGAAAAAAGAGGACGTAGGGGGTGAGGAACGCTGGGTGGAGAATTCCGTCACACACATGAACCTGAAATCAGTGATCGTCCGGGTGACCCGGACGGGTGATGAGCATGCCATCCAGGGCTTCGTCCTGAACGACGGTACGCCGATTCGGAGCGTGGAGGTGAGTATCGACGCCGGCCCCTGGCGACAGGCCGAACTGAATCCGCGCTCGACGCGCTATGCCTGGAAGCTGTTTCGTTACGACTGGAGAGATGCGTCACCGGGGGAACACACCCTGGTGTCCCGGGTTACCGATATCAATGGCAGGGTTCAGGCCACGCAGGAAGAATTGCCGGAAAAAGTCAGTTACTGGGAAGACTTTGGCCGCTTCCCCAGAACTGTGATGATTTCCGGCTAGGCGGTAGCAGCCTATTCGCAACGGATTCTTGCTGACCCGGCAATGGCTCGAAACTGATCAGGGTCTCGAGCTGGTATTCTGGTTCGCTACGGATAGCGGCCCGGTCCGGCTTAGGGTGGCCGGCGCGGAAGCGGTATTTTTCGTCGCCACCAGTCAGCTTGATCGGGTCACGTCGCTGCTTTCCGACGCCCCCTCCCACCACCCCTCCAACCCACCGTCCAAACACGCCGGGCCCCGATTCGGCCAAACCCAATTGCAGAATTTTCAGTTTGACAAGCTCACCGCTGTCTACTGCAAAAGTCAGCGCATACTGCTGGATTGCAGGCAGCTGTTGACTGAGGCCGGCGTTCCGGTACTGGAGGGGGATATCAAACCGGTGGATCGCTATTTGATGGAGCGGTTCATAACGGGCGCCGCGAGCCTGCTAGGAAAGTTTGAAGCCAGACAAGGATTTGAGGACGTCTTCTCCTGCCGCCTGAAGCCAGTGGAATACCGGCCCGATCTGCGAAGCGTGTCCGTGGATATCGAAACCAGCTACAGCGGCACCGAACTGTACTCCATCGCCGCCTACAGTGACCGCGATTCGCGAGTGTATATGATAGCAGATGACGCAACCGCCAAAGGCCGCGCCGTTCAAAGCAAGACCGCCATCAAGTATGTGAAAAATGAACGCGAAGCGATTCTGGGCTTTCTCGACTGGGTCAAAGAAGATGATCCCGACGTAATAATCGGCTGGAATGTTATCAATTTTGACCTGCGCTTTCTGGAGCAGTGCTGTGAACGACTGGGGCTGAAGTTCCGTCTTGGCAGGGATGACCAGACTATTCGCTGGCGGCAGGCCAGAACCTCGGCGAACCGATATTACGCAACCGTTCCCGGAAGGCTGGTGCTCGACGGAATTGAAGTGATGCGCAACGCGACTTATCAGTTTGAAAATTTCTCGCTTGAACACGTCGCCCGGCAATTGTTGCAGCGGGGAAAATTGATTGACGACATCGATGAGCGAGGCGCGGAAATCAGTCGACTGTTCAGAGAGGATAAAGCGAAGCTGGCCGCCTATAATCTGGAAGACTGCAAACTGGTGTGGGATATCTTTCAGGGCGAGAAATTGATCGAGTTCGCGGTTGAGCGGAGTCTTCTGACGGGGCTGGAGCCGGATCGTTCCGGAGGCTCGGTAGCGGCATTCGATTTTCTGTACCTGCCAAGATTGCATCGTCGTGGATTTGCAGCGCCATCGGTAGGTGACAGCGTGGACGCGGGATTGAGTCCGGGCGGGTACGTGATGGACTCGGTTCCCGGCATCTACCGCCATGTCATTGTGCTGGATTTCAAAAGTCTGTATCCGAGCATCATTCGGACCTTTTATGTCGATCCGTTGGCGTTGGCTCGCGGTCTCCACGAAGAGGACGCGGTTCCCGGGTTCGACGGCGGGCAGTTTTCTCGCCATCACTTCCTGCTGCCTGAATTGATCGAAAACCTCTGGGCGGCGCGGGACCGTGCCAAGGCCAACGGTGACAAGGTATTGTCCCAGGCGATAAAAATCATCATGAATTCGTTTTACGGTGTTCTGGGGACGCCGGGCTGCCGGTTTTTTGACAAAAGGCTGGTCAGTTCGATTACCCGCCGCGGTCATGAAATCATCCAAAAGACCAGAGACGTCATTGAAGATCAGGGCTATCAGGTGATCTATGGTGATACAGATTCGGTGTTCGTACTGATCGACAGCACAGGCGAGATGGAAGTAAAGGCGATCGGCGACAATCTGGCCAGTTCATTGAACCGTTTCTGGACGCGGTATCTTGGAGAAAAATACGATATCGCCAGTTGTCTGGAAATTCAGTTTGAAACTCACTTCGACAAATTTTTAATGCCAAGGATCCGCAACGCCGAAACGGGCAGCAAGAAGCGTTATGCAGGCCTGGTGCGGAATGGTCGGGGACCTGAAGATTTTACCCTTGTTTTCAAAGGCCTTGAATCTGTACGCAGTGACTGGTCTCCTTTGGCCAGGGAGTTTCAGCAAACCCTGTACCGATTGCTGTTTCTGGAAGAGCCTTATGAAGAATTTATCAAGACAACGGCCGTTGAGTTGCTGAATGGAGCCCACGACGACAAGCTCGTGATCAGAAAGAGATTGCGTCGCAATCTTGGTGAATATGTCAAAAATGTACCGCCGCATGTGCAGGCGGCACGAAAGGCTGAATCGACACGAGCATCGCGTGGGCTGCCGACGCTCTTTACCCATGGCGGCTGGATCGAGTATGTCATGACGGTCAATGGGCCTGAACCGAAGCAGTACCTCGAATCCCGGGTGGATTACGATTTTTATCTTGAGCGCCAGCTGTACCCGGTGGCTGATGCAATTCTTGTATTCAAGTCAACTTCAATGAAACAATTGCTGGACCGCCAGATCAACCTGTTCTAAGCGTGTGGCCGGACCGGCCGTGCAAGCAAACCGGAGGCTGCCAATGAACTATCTTGTGTTGACCATCATCGGGGATGACAGGCCCGGATTGGTGGAAAAACTTTCCCGCATCATTGTCAGTCACGATGGCAACTGGCTTGAAAGCAGCATGTCGCAACTGGCGGGAAAGTTTGCCGGAATACTGCGTGTGAATGTGGCTGAGGAGAATGCCGACAGTCTGATTCAGGCGCTTCAGACCCTGTCCGACACGCTCAAGATCGTAGTCGAAAAAAGCGCGTATGAGCCGGTAAAAACGCAGCGTTCGCTGTCCATGAGCCTGGTGGGTAATGACCGGCCTGGCATCATAAGCGAAATTTCGCGGGCGCTTGCTTCGCATGGAGTGAACGTCGAGGAACTGAATACCGAATGCGAGCCGGCGCCCATGTCCGGTGAATTACTGTTTCGCGCTACGGCGGAGCTTAAAGTGCCGGAAGGTCTTGATACGGAAAAACTGCAGGCGGAACTGGAGCGGATCGCCGACGATCTTATCGTCGACATCCAACTGGCCCGGGGCAATCCGGGCCAAATTTCAGAGGTTTCCTAGCCCGGACTATTCATGAACCGCCGTAGCGAGGGCATCTCGGCGTCCGCAGCAGGTGGTTCATGAATAGTCCGGGCTAGGGAACCCCGTTCAGCGCTCCCATGGAAAGTGCAAGACTGACTCTGGCTATTGCGAAAGTATTCTTGGTATTGCTCAGCAGGTTGATGCATTCCACCACGGCCTGTTCATTTCGTACTTGCGCGGCCGGATCAACCGATGGCTCAACGGTGGTGTACAGAACAACAAGACATTCCCTGCCGGAGTCCAGTTGCTGAAAAATCGTACGGCTGAATTCAGGATAAAACGCGTCATACAAAGCGGCTACTTCGGTGGCGCCACCGTTTGTTCCACGCAGCAAATTTTCTACACTGGCAAGGTAGGACACAGCGGAATTCTGGGAGGAATGGCTGAAAGGCGACTGAATTCCGCCGACATAATCACCGTTCAACAGCAGGTAAAGTGAACCTGTCAGCAGTTCACGGGTCAGCAGTTCATCCTGGGAATCAAGCAGGAGTAACAGCACGTGATCTCGACCGAGCCCGGCGAGAACACGTTCCAGATCTCCACGCTGCTGCAGCCATATCTCGCTTATTGCATTGGTATCCTGCAACAGTATCTGGCTGACGATTCGCAGCAGTTCGCGGCGCCTGTTGTTTTCGAGATCCGCTACCTGCATTCCGGCGGTGAGTTGTTCGGTACTCAATTCCGACTCCGCAAGAAAATCGGCGCTTGATCGCAGCATACCGGGTGCGTTGTTGGTTCCCCATAACAGAAATTCGAGCACATGAAACCCGGTCGTTACCTCGGACAGGTCAAATACGCCGTGCTGGCTGCGCAGACTGTTTTCCGACAAGGGAACAGACAAATCGAAAATCAGGCCGCTGTCGGGATAGTTGTAAACGTAATCCAGATAACCGGGCAGAATCGGCCAGTAATTGACCCGGTAATGCAATTCATTCAGCCGGGTCTCGATGGAGGCGGCTTCACTGGAGGTAGCGGCCAGCCGTTGCAGAAAATAACGATGCAATGCAGTGGCGGTGTAACTTCTGTGAGCCGTCAGCCAAAGCTGGCGAAGCTGTTCCAGGCCCGGTTCGTCCGGGTTGTCCAAAAACCCGAGTAGCCCCTGGTGAAAGGTGCCGGCGTATTGAGCCAAACTGTGATAATCACGCTCAGCCTGATCCAGATACCAGGTTGACAGTTGCACGCTGTCATAATTTCGGGTGGAATCCGGCGCAAGTGAACCCGTGGCTGCCGGTTCATCGGTCATCCATTCCTCGTCGCAGCCACTCAGGCAAACGAACAGGATTATCAGAAATACCATGGAGCGAGTGCCACGGTTTTGCATTATTCCAGCCACTGGAGTTCCACACTTGCAGCAATCCGCCCCAGGCTCCGCAGAGTCGATCCAAACGTCAGGTTCTCTGGCGCAGACTGATTACTTTCCATGCATTATTATTGGCGATTTCCTTCAGTTCCGGATCCGGATCAACGGCAATCGGAAACCTGACTTTGCGCAACAAGGGTAAATCATTATGGGAGTCCGTGTAAAATACACTGTCCTTCAATTTGAACCCGTCATTCCGCAATCGTATCCAATGCTCGAGTCTTTCCACCTTTCCGGCCTGGAAACAGGGTACGCCATCGATAGCGCCGGTATAGCGGGCGCTCTCGACGACAAGGTCGGTAGCCAGTAGCGTGTCCACGGCGAAGCAGCGTGCAATTGGCTCGGTTATAAACCGGTTGGTAGCAGTAATGATCAGGCAGTAATCGTTCTGCTCCCGGTGTTGTTTAACCAGTTCGACAGCGCGAGGCAAAATGATGGGGTTGATGTAATCTTCCATGAATTCGCGGTGCAATTCGGCAAGTTCGGCAAGCGGCAGACGGAGTACAGGCTCAAGGGTAAACCTCACATAATCGTGAACGTTCAGTCGGCCCTGCTGATAGTCCCGGTAAAAACGGTCATTACGTGTCCGGTGAATCACTTCATCGACCAGTTTCCGGCTTATCAGAAATTCGCCCCAGGCATGGTCGCTGTCGCCTGCCAGAAGGGTATTGTCCAGATCAAAAATGGCGAGTCGCATGTTCTTCCGTGTCGCTCGGTCAAAGAGCGGCTATTATACTCCTTTCCGGCCCGCGCTCCGCCACGGCACCGAATAGATAGTAAGTTATTGATAAATTTAAAATTAATGGCCATTTGAGGCGGTTCCATGATTGAATGGCACGGCCGTACTGTGAAACAATGGACGATTGATTCTGTCCAAGGATCAGAGGCTTCGCTGACATGAGCGTTATCGACTCCGAAGGCTATCGTCCCAACATCGGTATTGTAATTTGCAATGCGCAGGGACAATTGTTGTGGGCAAAGCGCATTGGTCAGCAGGCCTGGCAGTTTCCCCAGGGCGGCATCAAACCGGGAGAAACGCTCGAGGATGCGCTGTACCGCGAACTGGATGAAGAGGTGGGTTTGCAGGCTGAGGACGTCCGTATAATCCACCATACGCAGGATTGGCTGCATTACCGGCTTCCCGTCCAGTTCATCAGGCATCATATGGACCCCGTGTGTATCGGGCAGAAGCAGAAATGGTTTCTCCTTGGGCTTGAGTCCGGGGAGGAACGCATCAATCTGGTCAAGAGTGGCACGCCGGAGTTTGATGGTTGGCGTTGGGTAAGTTACTGGTACCCGCTGGGGCAGGTTATCGATTTTAAAAGGGAGGTCTACCGCCGCGCCCTGCAGGAATTGATTCAACCACTTAACAAATTCATTAACCGGAACCCCTAAACGGGACCGGCTCGAGCGTAGACCGAATGCTGGACAGATTGCGCAGAATCGTGCAAGAAGTAAACGCGGCCAGAGACCTGCAGTCGGCCCTTGATATTATCGTTACGCGCACCAGCGAAGCCATGCATACACAGGTTTGTTCTGTGTATCTGCTGGACCCGGATGTCAACAGTCATGTGCTGATGGCGTCCCAGGGTCTCAATCCCACCTCGGTTGGACACGTCAGTCTACAGGTCGGTGAGGGCCTTGTGGGCCTGGTGGCCCAGGATGCCGAGCCCATCAATCTTGATGACGCGCCTTCCCACCCCAGCTATCACTATCTGCCGGAAACCGGCGAGGAAGAGTTCCAGTCCTTTCTCGGCGTTCCGATCATTCACCATAGAGCCGTTCTGGGCGTGCTGGTTGTGCAGCAGCGGGAAAAGCGCAGTTTCGATGAGGGTGAAGAGGCCTTTTTGATAACGCTGTCCGCGCAGCTGGCGGGGGTGATCGCCCACGCCGAAGCCACCGGCGCCATCCAGGGCCTGAGTCCTTCGGGTCACCGCATTGCCGATACGATTTTTGCCGGTATCTCCGGCTCCTCCGGGGTGGGTATCGGACAGGCCGTTGTTGTTTTTCCTCCTGCGGATCTGAAGACCATACCGACGAGGCCGGCCAAGGACATCACTAAGGAGATTGACTGGTTTAATACCAGCATCAATTCCGTGCGCGAGGATATCAGAACCCTGCGCGACAAGATGGCGGGTGTGGTGAGAGAGGAGGAGCGCCAACTGTTTGATGTGTATCTGCGTATGCTGGATGACAACGCCATCGGCAAGGAAGTGGTCGATCAGATACGACTGGGCAACTGGGCCCAGGGCGCCCTCGCCAATGTCGCGCGTGAACACGTCGGGAATTTTGAACGCATGGATGATCCCTACCTGCGGGAACGGGCGGTGGATATCAAAGACCTGTGCTCCCGCATCCTGTCGTACCTTCAGGAGAAGGAACCGGTGATAACCGCCTATCCGGACAATACCATCCTTGTCAGCGAGGAACTGACTCCGGCCATGCTGGCCGATGTTCCCGGCGAGAAGCTCAAGGGGCTTATCTCCGTCAAGGGTTCGGGTAATTCGCATGTGGCGATTCTGGCCCGCACGATGGGCGTCCCGACTGTCATGGGCGTTATCGACCTGCCATACAACAGGCTGGATGGCAAAGACGTCATCGTTGACGGCTACAACGGCCAGGTCATCGGTAATCCCACCGAGGAACTGCGCAGGCGTTTCGAGGAAACTCTCCGGGAACAGGACCTGTTGATCAAGGGTCTTGAAGGCCTGAAGGACCTTCCCTGCGAGACGGCGGACAAGCACCGGGTGCACCTGTGGGTCAATACCGGTCTGATGTCGGATGTCATGCAGTCATTGGACCAGGGCGCTGAGGGCATAGGCCTGTTCCGCACTGAAGTTCCCTTTCTGCTGGCCGAGCGTTTCCCCAGTGAACAGGAACAGACGAGAATCTATCGTGAGCAGCTGGAGGCTTTCGCGCCCAAGCCGGTGACGATGCGAACGCTGGATATAGGCGGTGACAAGGCCCTGCCTTATTTTCCCATTGATGAGGCCAACCCCTTTCTGGGCTGGCGTGGCATACGCGTTACCCTGGACCACCCGGAAATTTTCACCGCCCAGCTCCGCGCCATGCTCCGCGCCAGTGTCGGGCTGGATAATCTGCAGGTCATGCTGCCGATGGTGAGCAACGTCAATGAAGTGATCGGTGCCATGCAACTGATCAAGAAATCCCACCGGGAGTTGGTACAGGAGGGGCTGGAGGTCCGGTTTCCCCCGGTAGGCGTAATGATCGAATTGCCTGCCGCGGTTTATCAGAGCCGGGCGCTGGCGCGGATGGTGGATTTTATTTCAGTTGGCAGCAATGACCTGACTCAATACCTGCTGGCGGTGGATCGCAACAACCCCAGGGTCGCCAGCCTGTACTCCTCGTTTCATCCGGCGGTTCTCGCCGCCCTGCAATACGTCGTAACGGCGACCCACGCCGAAGGGAAAACGGTCAGTATCTGCGGTGAAATGGCGGGCGATCCGGGCGCTGCGGTGCTGCTGATGGCCATGGGCTTTGACATACTCTCAATGAACGCTTCCACACTGTTGAAAGTGAAGTCGGTTCTGCGTTCGATCACAATGGATGCGGCCCAGGACCTGCTCGATCAGGTGATGCAACTGGATGACGTCCAGATGATACGAAGCGCCGTGGATCTCGCGCTTTATAATGCCGGTGTCGATCGCCTGCTGCGTTCGTCCCGTACCTCATGATTCCAGGAAGTCAGTTTAAACTCGAAATGGTTTCTGTCGGTGGCCTGTCCGGTGGCATCGTAATTCTGCTCGCTGAGCCGGACCAGCCCGGCGTTGTCCATGATCAGGGCGGTGCTGGACCGGGTCCCGTATCCCCTGGGGGGGTTATGGATAAATACCGCCGACAAAACTCTTTCCAGTTCCAGACCCACTCCGGTTTGCGGCAACTCGGCGTCGGTGGCTGCATCTCGATCAGTCATCAGCTTGAGCAGGCCGTCGGTAACGGGTCCCCCTGAATTTTCGAGATACCGGCGCAGGTTCTCGCGGCCCTTGACGACCTTCGGCCATGGCGCGTCCAGTAAACCATTGGAAATGGCGTAAATGCCGGGGGAGAGTTCGCGTCCCGAACCGGCACCGTTGACTGTTTCTGGTCGCTGCGCGTCCGCCCCCTGACCGGGTATGTTGTGGCAGTAATAAAGCGTGGAACGATCACCGACAAGCAGATTGAAGCCGGCGAAGTCAGGCAGGGTTTGCCGCAGACCACGGACATAGTCCCGCGGTGACAGCGCGCCTTGCAGATAATCCCGCACCAGAGCCCCTCTGGATCGCTCCCGGGCTTCCGTCAGAACCGGATCACGGTAGTTGGTTACTGCGGCAAAGCGGCCGTCGCGGGTTATGCCCAGCCATGTTCCCCCTTGAAGTAAGTCCTTACCCGCGAGAATATGTGCGGTCTCCGGCGCTTCGTCCCAGAATTTGGCGGGCCGGGTCGGGCGCGTATAAAACTCATCCCGATTGGCGGCCAGCACCAGAGGAAAGGAGGCGGCGGGTTGAAAGGCGCAAACAATCAGACACATAACCGGATGGTAATGACTTTTGGCCCCCCGAACCAGAGGTTCGCCGGCGCAACAGGCATTCTTCCGGGTAACTTGACACTTTTTGTCGCATGACCGACGATCAACCGCCATTGATCACTTATCCAGACGTTTCCTGAAAACTGACGATGTTGAATTATCCTCGAATTGATCCGGTAGCTTTCTCTATCGGCCCCCTCGATGTCCACTGGTATGGCATCATGTATATCGTGGCGTTCGGCGGCGCGTGGCTGCTGGCGAAATACCGGGCGGCGAGAACCCGCGATGTCTGGACCCAGGAGCAACTCTCAGACCTGATTTTCTATGGCGCCTTGGGTGCGGTTGTCGGTGGCCGGCTCGGTTCCGTGCTGTTTTATAACTTTGACCAGTTCCTCCAGGATCCGCTCTGGCTGTTCCGCGTCTGGGAAGGGGGCATGTCATTTCACGGGGGACTTCTCGGGGTGATGGCGGCTGCCTGGCTCTATACGCGCCGATTGAACAAGCATTACGGTGACGTACTCGATTTCGGCGCGCCACTGGCGCCGTTTGGCATCGCCGCCGGCCGTTTGGGCAATTTCATTGGCGGTGAATTGTGGGGCAGGCCCACTGGTGTGCCTTGGGGAATGGTGTTTCCGCATGTGGATCAACAGCCCAGACACCCCTCCCAGCTATATGAATTCGCCCTGGAGGGGGTGTTGTTGTTTGCCTTGCTGTGGTGGTTTTCATCCACGCCCCGACCGCGTTACGCCGTCGCCGGACTGTTTGGCATCGGCTACGGGTCGGCGCGTTTCTTCGTGGAGTTTTTTCGGGAACCTGATTTCGACATCGGCTTTGTTGCTTTGGACTGGCTGACAATGGGACAATTGCTCTCGATTCCCATGATAGCCGCTGGCGCCATCCTGATGGCCGTCGCTTACGGAAAACGCGAAAATCCCACTGTAAAATAACCGGCACCAGCGTAGGCTACGGCGAACCCCCACATGCAACAATATCTCGGTCTGTTACAGGATATTCTCGATAACGGTCTTCACAAATCCGACCGCACCGGCACCGGCACACTATCGGTGTTTGGACGCCAGTTTCGACATGATCTGGCGGCCGGGTTTCCCCTGTTAACCACAAAGAAGCTGCATTTCAAAAGCATCGCCAACGAGCTCATCTGGTTTTTGAATGGCGATACCAATACCAAGTGGTTGAGAGAAAACGGCGTCAGTATCTGGGATGAGTGGGCAACCGAAGGGGGTGATCTGGGTCCGATCTATGGCCGTCAGTGGACCGCCTGGCCAACTCGCGACGGTTCCACTATCAACCAGATTGACTACGTTGTGGATTGTCTGAAAAACAACCCCGACAGTCGCCGGATTCTGTTTCATGGCTGGAACGTGGAATATCTTCCGGATGAATCCCTGTCGCCCCAGGATAACGTCCGTCGCGGCCGAATGGCACTGCCCCCCTGCCATCTACTGTATCAGTTTTATGTCGCGGCCGGACGCCTGTCTTCGCAGCTGCTTATCAGGTCATCCGACAGCCTGCTCGGACTTCCGTACAATACCGCTTCGCTGGCGTTGTTGACGCATATGCTGGCGCAACAGTGCGACCTGCAGCCCGGGGAAATCATCGTGGTGACCGGTGACAGTCATATATACAGCAATCACCTGGAACAGGTGAAAACCCAATTAAAACGCGAACCGAGGCCACTTCCCGAACTGGTGCTGAAGCGACGGCCGAAAACTATCTACGACTACCGCTTTGAAGATTTTGAAATGCTGCGTTATGATCCGCACCCCTCCATTTCCGCCCCTGTTGCCGTCTGATTGGCCGGAGAGCCGAGAGCGTGAAACTTTCCCTGATCTGGGCCATGTCACAAAATCGCGTCATCGGGCGAAACAATGCGCTGCCATGGCACCTTCCGGGCGATCTTCGGTTTTTCAAACGCACCACGATGGGCAAGTGCATGATCATGGGCCGCAAAACCTTTGAATCAATCGGCAAACCTTTGCCCGGCAGGATCAGCATTGTAGTCACCCGCGATGATTCCTATCAGGTGGAGGGCGTCAGGGTGGTCAATTCCCTGACGGCGGCGGTCAGTCTGGCGGAAAAGATAAGCTACATCGACGGCATGGAAGAAGCCTGCGTGATCGGTGGCGCGAAGATTTTCAGTAGCGCGCTACCTCTGGCAGACAGGCTGTACGTTACCCTGGTTCACGCCGAAGTCGAGGGCGATGTCTGCTTTCCCGAATTTGACCTGGCACCCTGGCGTGAAACCTGGCGAGAAGATTTCGGCTCCGACGAAGTCAACCCCTACGACTACAGTATATTTATTCTGGAAAAAGCCGGGGTTGACTGAACAGCAGCAAACCTCCCGTCAGGAGACCGCACCATCCAGCTTTTTGCACAAGACCTGCGAATTGCGCTGGTAGTTGTAAAACTGTTGCTTCTTGGCGGGAAGTTCACCGATATCAACTTTTACGAATTCTCGTTCCAGAAACCAGTGCATGGCAACAGTAGTCAGGACAAAAATCCTGTCCATGCCGGCCTTGCGCGCTTCCGCCTCCAGGCATGCCAGCAGCCTGTCGCCCCGACCGTTTTTTTGATAATTGTCATGGATGGCGATACAGGCGATTTCAGCAGAATGCTCATCCAGAGGATAGAGTGCGGCACAGGCGATGATCATGGATTCGTAACTGATCACCCGGAAGTTGCCGATTTCGGTTTCCAGTAATTCACGAGAGCGTTGTACCAGTACGGCGCTGTCTTCCAGAGGTTTGATCAGTTCGAGTATGCCGCCAACGTCGTCAATATTGGCTTTACGCAGTTCCTCGAAAGTATCCGCGCTAACAAGCGAACCCTGGCCTTCGCGGGTAAAAAGTTCCTGAAGCAGGGCCCCGTCCCGTCTGTAGCTGATCAGGTGCGATCGGTGCACCCTGGCTTTGCAGGCGCGAACGGCGGCGCTGAGTGCTTGATTGACACACTGTTGATCTTGATCTTCCGATGTTTTATGAGCAGCTATTACAACTTCCGCGTCGGCCGGGCTCAGGGAAGAGACCAGATGTCCCTCATTATCCTTCACACCGTCGGCCGGAATAAACAGAATCATCTTGTCCGCTCGCAGCGCGATAGCGGTTTCTGTCGCCACTTCCTCCGCGGACAAATTGAATACTTCTCCCGTGGTCGAATAGCCCAGATTGTTAATCAAGACCACGTTATTGCGTTCCAGTTGCGCGGTTATCGCGGCGGCGTCGACCTTTCTCACAAGCCCCGTATGGGCGAAGTCGATGCCATCATGAATGCCGTAGGGCTTGGCGGTGATAAAATTCCCTCTGCACACGTTGATATCCGCGCCTTCCAGCGGGGTGTTTGCCAGACCCATTGAAAACAGGGCTTCAATATCGATGCCCAACGCTCCCACTGTTTCCTTTATCGTCCGGATGCTGCCGGGTTCGGTAATGCGCAGGTTTCGGTGATACCGAGACTCACAACCTGCAGTACGGAGCGCCGCGGTGATTTGCGGTCTCGCTCCGTGCACCAGTACCAGCTTGACACCGAGACTGTGCAGCAGGCTGATGTCGTGGATGATGTTAGGCAGATTGTCATCGGCGAGCGCCTCCCCGGTCAGCAGAATGACAAACACCCGGTTACGGTGCGCATTGATATAGACCGATGAGTGTCGAAACCAGCTTATTTGATCTGGCGTGGTAATTTTCATGGGCGCTAATGTATGCTATTTAGGTAGGCCGGGTCCAGTTGAGAGGTGGATAATTCAGCGGTTTACCGATTCAATAAATTTCTGAAGAAGCTCCACGCACGGCTCCACCATGTCCAGAGCGAGATACTCATCGGGCTGATGCGCCTGATCAATATTGCCCGGCCCCAGCACGATCGTGTCCATTCCCAGGTTCTGCAACAGCGGAGCTTCGGTTCCGAACGCCACTGTTTCAGCCTGTATTCCGGTGAGTTCCTCAGCCATGGGTAAAATCACGCTGTTGGCGTCCGCCTGAAAAGGGGCTATGCCGGGGAACAGGGGCTCGAGTTCAAACTTGATGTCGAGCTTGTCCATCAGCGGCTGAATCCGCTGCGTAATCATGCTTCTGACTTCTTCAACAACCATACCCGGCATCAGGCGAATATCGAATTCCATGTCGCAGTGGCCGCAGATGCGGTTGGGATTGTCGCCGCCGTGGATGCAACCGAGGTTGAGCGTTGGATAGTCAATCCGAAACAGTTCGTTGCGGTAGCGCGCTTTCAATTCTTCGCGAAAATCGAACAATTCGCTGATCACAAGATGCATAGCCTCCAGCGCGTTATTTCCCAGTGAAGGGTCCGACGAATGTCCGCTGTGGCCCGTAAGCCTGATTGCCTCCATCATGATGCCCTTGTGAGCCTTGATGGGTGTAAGGCCGGTAGGCTCGCCGATAATGGCATAGCGGGCTTGCGGGATATTTGCCGACACCAGTGCCCGGGCTCCATGCATCGAGGTTTCTTCGTCGGCGGTTGCCAGTACAATCAAGGGGCGTTTCAGACTTGCGGCGATGTACGGTTTGACGGCTTCCATTACGAGCGGAAAGAAACCTTTCATGTCGGTGCTGCCCAGGCCGTAGTAACGCCCCTGTTGTTCAGTGACCCGGAAGGGGTCGACACTCCACAGTTCCTCGTCCAGCGGCACGGTGTCGGTATGCCCCGAAAACACCAGTCCGCCTGGACCGGAACCCAGAGTTGCCACCAGGTTTACTTTTCTGTTTTCCGAGTCAGAGGGACAGTCCAGTATTTCACAGGAAAAACCGAGACCGTCAAAGCAGTCGGCCAGATACTCCACTACCTGGACATTGGACATATCAATATCAGGATTGGCGGAACTGACACTGGGCAGACTGATGAGCTTGTCCAGGCGTGCCTTGATATTGTGAAGCCGGTCGGTCATCGTCTGCCTCGCTTTGGTTTTGCCGTGTGCCGTGTGGTTTAGAGGCGCAGTACAGCACAACGGAACCGGGCGGGCTATCAGTCCGATGAACCGGTTTTGAGTTTCTCGGCGGCCAGTTTGGCGATCATATCGGTCTTGGCCGCCATGATGAAGTCGTTGACATGCAATCCATTGATCTTGTGTGTCCACCAGTAAACCGTCACCTTCCCCCATTCAGTCAACAGGGCGGGGTGGTGTTGCTCCCGTTCGGCCAGCGTGGCGATCTTGTAGGTGAAATCGAAGGCATCCCTGAACTCCACGAAATGAAATACCCGTATCAGTTTTTCCACTCCCTCGTGAAACTCCTTTCGCCATGCGGGAATAGAGGTTATGAGCCGGCTCGCCTCATCTTCGGTAACCACCGGGGCACCAAGTTTGCAGGCCTCGCAATGTCGCTGATAAAGTTTCGCCATAGCAATCAGAGAAATTCCTCCAGCAGGCTGTTCAGGAACAGATGTCCTTTGGCGCTGGGAAAAATTCTCCTCCCGTCGGTTTGCAAGAGTTTGCTGTCAAGCAGGCATTCTACCCGGTTTCCAATAGCGCTAAAAGGGAGGCCGGTGCGGGCTTGAAACTGGTCCACTGTGAATCCTTCGGTGGTGCGCAGTACATTCATCATGAACTCAACCGTCAATTGATCGGAAGCGATCCCGGTTTTTTCCACGGGAGCGGCCGTGGGTATCGAATCGTGGGAGTTTTTTGAATAGACCCTCAGATAATGAGCGGGCTGTTTCACCTTGCGTTGCCGGGTTACGAGATTCCCCCCGGGCGAGGTAAGTTTGCCATGTGCGCCGGCACCGATACCTATGTAGTCGCCGAAACGCCAATAGTTAAGATTGTGAACCGACCGGTGCGATTCCTGCGCATACGCCGAGATTTCATAGCGCTGGTAGCCGTACGACGCCAGCCGTTCCAGGCCCTGTTCCTGTATGTTCATGAGCGTTTCCTCGTCGGGCAGAGGCGGTGGCCGGCGGAAGAAAACAGTATTGGGTTCGAGGGTAAGCTGATACCAGGAAATATGTTGTGGTTCAAATGCGCAGGCCTGCTCCAGGTCCGCGAGGGCTCCCTCGGCGGTCTGCCTGCTGAGACCGTACATCAGATCCAGATTGAGATTGTCGTACCCCGCATCCCGGGCGATGGCGATTGCCGTTCTCGCCTGTGCTGCGTTATGGACTCTACCAAGCTTGCCAAGATTATCATCGCTGAAGCTTTGTATGCCCAGCGACAATCGATTGATTCCGGCGCTGCGGTAACCAGCGAAACGTTCTGCTTCGGCGGTACCGGGATTGGCCTCCAGGGTAATTTCGGCATTGTCGGCCAATCCACCTTCCCGATCTATCGTCGCAAGAAGTGTTTTGTAAGCTCCGGGTGAAAACAGGCTGGGTGTGCCACCGCCGATAAAGACGCTCTGGATGCGGCGGCCCTCGGTATTGCGCAGTTCCGAACGAAAGTCAGCGAGAAGGGCCTGGACGTACTCCTCTTCCGGTATGTTACCGGAAGCCTCATGGGAATTAAAATCGCAGTAAGGACATTTCCTGACACACCAGGGAACGTGAATATAAAGACTTAGAGGTGGTAGTTCCAGCATCGCATCAGTTGCCGAATGGCCTGGCCGCGGTGACTGAGCTGATTTTTAACCTCAGGTTCCAGTTCCGCCGAGGCGCAGTCGTGAGTGGGTACGTAGAACAATGGATCGTATCCGAAACCATGGGTGCCCGATTCGCGCAGAAGGATACGACCCTCCCAGGTTCCCAGGCAGATCAGGGGCGTCGGATCCAGTGTATGGCGCAAAAAAACAATAGCACACTGAAATCTCGCGGTTCGCTTTTCTTCGGGCACGCCATCCAGCTCACGCAATAGTTTGAGGTTGTTCTGTTTGTCGGAATTGCTCGTGTCACTGCCGGCGAAGCGCGCGGAATAGATACCGGGTGCCCCGTTCAACGCATCCACTTCGAGACCGGAGTCATCGGCCAGCGCGGGCAGGCGGGTGTACGAACAGGCATTCCGCGCTTTAATGATGGCGTTTTCCACAAAGCTCAGGCCAGTTTCGTCGGCGTCTGCTACGCCCATCTCCGATTGTGGCACCAGCGTGATCCCTTTGCTGTCAAAGGTCTGCTGAAACTCCGCTAGTTTTCCGGCATTACCGCTGGCCAGTACAACTTTCTGTATTCTCATTCATTCGCAACAAATTATTCAATTGGACTACCCGACAAAACCGCGATCGCTCGGTTGCAACCCGTCAGCTCACCCGCGGGTTATATGATATATAGCGATTTCACCCAGCAGATTCGGCCAGGCCTTCATGTACCAGTTGCCCTGGTGGCGGGAATTCACCACGGTTCTGCAGAGGATTTCAATTGACCGTTCATGGCACAGATTGTCGAAGTCCTTCACCGTGCAAAAATGGATATTTGGTGTGTTGTACCATTGGTAAGGCATGAAGCGCGACACGGGCATCCGGCCCCTGGCGGACAAATACAGTCTGCTTTTCCAGTTTCCAAAATTGGGAAATGTAACAATGCAGTTTCGTCCGATCCTCAGCATTTCTTCCACGAGAATGTCAGGAAACCGCACCGCCTGCAAGGTTTGTGTCAGAACAACGGTGTCGAAGCTTTCGGACTGAAAGTTGGTGAGGCCTTCGTTAAGGTTCTGCTCGATAACATTAACCCCTCTGGCGAGGCATTTCTCGATATTATCGGAATCAATTTCCAGTCCGATATCAACTATGTTGCGGCTCTTTTTCAGGTAGTCGAGCAGACTACCGTCACCGCAGCCCAGGTCGAGTACCCGGCTGTCAGCCTTGATCCATTCCTGAATTATTTCGAGGTCGGGGCGCATTCAACCACCTCGCGATGAACCTGCTGCAGAAACGTTGTCAGCGCGCGGGCGTATCGCGGTATTGGCAACAGAAACGCATCGTGGCCCTGATCCGCTGTGATCTGTAGATAGCTCACTTCGCGGCCGGCATGCAACAATACGTCTACGATTTCGCGTGAGCGCTCCGGCGGAAAGCGCCAGTCAGAACTGAAAGACATGATAAGAAACTTGCAGTCGCGTACTCCCGGTTTTCGGTTGCCGGCAAACGCATGGCTCAACTCACCGTCGTAATCGACCGATGGGTCAAAATAGTCCAGCGCCTTGGTCATTAACAGATAGGTGTTGGCATCAAAGTTTTTGGAAAACCGTTCGCCTTGATAATGAAGATAGCTTTCCACCTGAAAGTCCACATCGAAACCAAAACTCAGTTTGCCCGCGCGCAAATCCCGGCCGAAGTTGGTGTTGTCGCTGTTACCTTCAATGCCTTCGCTTACGCCGGCGATAACCCCGCCTTGTCCGAACTTGCTGCGCATGCCGCTGTCAGACAGATAGGTGATATGGCCGACCATGCGAGCCAGGGTCAGACCCTTTTTCGGATAAGTGTCGCGCTCAATGTAGCGCCCTTCGTGAAAATCCGGATCGCTGGTGATGGACTGCCGCGCGACTTCGTTAAAAGCGATATTCTGCGCCGACAATTTTGGTGCCGCGGCAATGGCAATGGCGCTGTGCAGGCTGTCCGGATAGCTGATAGCCCAGCGCAATACTTGCATGCCGCCCAGACTGCCACCAATCACCGCCGCCCATTTTTTGATTCCAAGCCGGTCAGCCAGCCGTTTCTGGCTGTTCACCCAGTCACGGACCGTCACGACGGGGAAATCAGGACCAAAAGGCCGGCCGGTTTCGGGATTGACGGTCACCGGGCCGGTGCTTCCCCCGCAGCCTCCCAGATTATTCAGGCACACGACATGAAACAATGCAGTGTCGATGGGTTTGCCGGGTCCGATGCAGTGGTCCCACCAACCCGGCTTGCGATCTTCCAGGCTGTGATAGCCGGCGGCATGATGGTCGCCACTGAGTGCATGGCAAATCAGAATGGCATTGGTTTTATCGGCGTTGAGTTCGCCATAGGTTTCCACCACCAGATCATAGGCGGACAGCACCTTGCCGCTACGCAAGGTCAGTGGTTCATCAAAGTGGTACACGCTGGGTGTAACCAGTCCGGCTGAATTTTCGGGAATCACATCTGGCATGTTCGGGTCGGGTTTTTACACTTTCGTCAGGTTCAAGGGAGTAGGCAATATTTTCCGGGTTGTTCAGAGACCGACAACCAGGCGGGCCATCAACTGGGTGACCCCAAACACCCCATACAGGGCATTAGTGAGAACACCGATAGCCAGAAAAACCAGAATGGGCGAAAAATCCAGGCCCCCCATGGGAGGCAATATTCGCCGAAAGGGCGCCATAACCGGTTCGGTGAGCTGCCAGATCAGGCGCAGTATCGGATGCGGATTGGTGCTTCCTGAAAACATCATGACAAACGACATGATGATCGAGGCCAGAATGGCATAGGTGTAGATATCGAGTGTGAACTTGAGTACACCGACGACCGACCAGGTGATAATCTGGCCTGGCGTGGGCAATGTGTTGTAGTAGATGATCGCCAGTACGCAGATCGCAACCGCCTCCACCAGCAAAGCCAGTATCAGGCTTGAAAAATCGATGCCCCGAAACCCGGGAATGATTTTTCGCAGCGGCTGCACCAGGGGGTTGGTGACGCGCACCACCGCCTGGGATACCGGATTGTAAAAATCCGCCTTCGCCACCTGTAGCAGGAAGCGCAGCAATACCGCCAACAGGTAAAGTCCCGCCATCACATTGAATATCGTGCCGCCGGTTTGGGTTACAAACTCCATCTATAACGCTCTCTCTGTGTCTTCAATCTTGCTTTGATGCCGGATTCGGCAGACAACGTGCGGGTACGATCATTGTTTCGCCAGTTCCTGTGACCGCTTGTAGGCCGCAGTCAGCGCCTGGTGCACCAGTTGTCTGAACCCCCCCCCTTCCAGCTGGTTAATCGCCGCCTCCGTGGTGCCGCCAGGAGAGGTAACCTGTTGCCGCAGAGTTGCCATATCCATATCGCTGGACGCCGCCAGTTCCGCCGCGCCTGCCGCGGTCTGGCAGGTCAGCATATGCGCCGTTTCTTCCGACAGCCCGAGGCTCCTGGCCGTCTCCTGCATGGATTCCATCAACAGGAAAAAGTAGGCGGGCCCGCTTCCACTCAGGGCGGTGACCGCATCAAGGTCCGCTTCGCATGGCAACCACACGGTGAGACCCACAGCGGACATGGTTTGTTCCGCCTGGTCCCTCTGTGCCGGGCTTACGCTCGCCCCGGCATAAAGGGCGCTGGCGCCTTTGCCAACCAGTGCCGGTGTATTGGGCATACAGCGTATGACGGATGAGTTACCCAGCCAGCCCTGCAATCTGGCCAGGGTAATTCCGGCGGCTATGGACAAGACGGCGCAGTGATTGTTCTCCAGGGATTCCCGCAGGTCAAGGCACACCGTCTCCATCACTTGGGGCTTCACCGCCAGTACCAGTAAATCCACACGGGTGGCGATATCGGACGCGGTCGATACGTTGATGCCGTAGCGCGTTTCAAGTGCGCCGACTCTCGCGGCGTCTATATCGCAGGCCCACAGGTTCCGCGCAGGCACGGACCGGCCCAGCAAACCCTGAATCAGGCTTCCGGCCATATTACCCGCACCGATAAACCCGATGTTGGTGTTCTTCAAGATGTCTCCCTGAGAATGGTTCTTTACCAAAACAGCGTATTCTAACGTATTTGAACAGAGGGGGTCAGGCCTTGAATGTGAATCAGGCGGTCTGCTATCGCTCCCCGAACAGGGCCGTGCCGATACGCACCAGCGTGGAACCTTCGGCGATGGCGGCTTCAAAATCCCCGCTCATGCCGATGGACAGCGTATCAAACACCGAATAGCGGGGCTTGAGCGTGACAAACAACGTGGCGATCCGGCGATAGGACAGGCGCTGCTGTTCAAAACCGTTACAGGCCTCGGGAATAGCCATCAATCCGCGCAGTGCAAGCGAATCCAGGTCTTCCACGGCATCGCATAGCGCCTCCGCCTCATCAAGACAGACACCGGATTTCGTGCGCTCCTCCGAACTGTTGATCTGCACGCAGACATTGAGCGGAGGCAGATGCGGTGGCCGTTGCTCGCTCAGTCGTCTGGCGGTCTTCAGCCGGTCGATGCTGTGCACCCAGCTGAAGTTGGCGGCAATCCCGCCAGTTTTATTGCTTTGAACCGGACCGATGAAATGCCAGCGGATTTCCTCATTGGCGATTTCCGCCATTTTATCCAGCGCCTCGGACAGATAACTCTCTGCAAAATCATATTGACCGGTGGCCATGGCCTCGCGGATCGCAGCAACCGGCTGCCGCTTGGATACCGCCAGCAAGGTTGTGGTGCCCGAGGCACGGTGGTAGCGTCGCTCCAAATCGCCGATCCGGTCACGCAGCTGCGCGATATTGTCTGTTATGCTCGGCATTTTCAGGCCTGACTCGGGATGGGGTTGTCACGTGCCGCCCAGTATACTGCCTGCGGCCAAATGGCCGATAACAAATCAAATTCCCGCGCTTGGATGACAGGTGAGATCTCCATGGATATAACAGAATTATTGAACTTCAGCGTAAAGCAGGGGGCGTCGGATCTGCATATCACCGCCGGTATGCCGCCGCTGATTCGTGTGGATGGAGACATCCGCAGAATCAATGTGCCTGAAATGGACCACAAGGAAGTTCACTCGCTGGTCTACGAGATCATGAACGACAAGCAGCGCAAGGACTATGAGGAGTTTCTGGAAACCGACTTTTCCTTCGAAGTGCCCAGTCTGGCCCGGTTCAGGGTGAACGCATTCAACCAGAACCGGGG
Organism: Pseudohongiellaceae bacterium; assembly: GCA_040879025.1. Classification (GTDB taxonomy): domain Bacteria; phylum Pseudomonadota; class Gammaproteobacteria; order Pseudomonadales; family Pseudohongiellaceae; genus JBBDLF01. The sequence continues at coordinate 79,675 of JBBDLF010000039.1, read as the reverse complement.
CGCTGCCGCCGTGTTCCGGACCATCCCCTCCAAGGTGCTTTCGATGGAGCAACTCGGGATGGGCGAAGTATTCAAGACCATAGCCGACGTGCCACGGGGGCTGGTGGCCGTGACCGGACCCACCGGCTCCGGCAAAAGCACGACTCTGGCGGCAATGATCGACTATATCAACAACGCCAAATACGAACACATTCTCACCATCGAGGACCCGATTGAATTTGTGCACCAGAGCAAGAAGTGCCTGGTTAACCAGCGTGAGGTTCACCGCGATACCCATGGCTTCAATGAGGCGTTAAGGTCGGCTTTGCGTGAAGACCCGGACATCATCCTGGTGGGGGAACTGAGGGACCTGGAAACAATTCGCCTGGCACTGACAGCAGCGGAAACCGGTCACCTGGTATTCGGCACACTGCACACCACTTCCGCGGCGAAAACCATTGACCGGGTTATTGATGTATTTCCCGCGGCCGAAAAGGACATGGTGCGTTCGATGCTCTCGGAATCATTGCAGGCGGTTGTCTCGCAGACCCTTTTGAAAAAGCCGGGGGGCGGTCGCATAGCGGCGCATGAAATCATGATCGGCACCCCGGCTATCAGAAACCTGATTCGCGAGGACAAGGTGGCTCAGATGTATTCGGCGATTCAAACCGGCGCATCCACGGGGATGAAAACGCTGGATCAGTGCCTCAAGGAATTATTGCAGAAAGGGTTGATTTCCCGGGAAGCCGCACGTTCCAAGGCGAAGATGCCAGAGAGTTTCTAGTGTGTCCCCCCGGGTTGTTCATTATCTTCAAGATACCGTTCAGGGCTGGCCTGGCTTGCCGCCTTCCGCCCCGCGGGCTTCCTGCCTCCTCTGCCGCAGTTCCGCGAACCAGGATTCCAGGATTAACTGAGCGGCAACGCTGTCGATTCTGACGTCTCGGGAAAATCCCTCCCCGTTCTTGGCAATCTGTTCCCGGGCAGCCTCTGAAGAGAGGCGCTCATCCATTCCGAAGCAGGGTTTGTGGAAGCGGCCATGGAGCCTCGCCGCGAATTTTTCCGCCCGCTTCTGCAATTCACTGTGGCTGTCATCCATGTTATAGGGCAGCCCGACCACCAGTACATCAGGGTTCCATTCGTCCAGTAGAGAGTCAACCGAGTCCCAGTCCGGAATACCGTCCCGTGCGGGTAAAATCCTGAGGGCTTTGGCAGTACCCGACAGGCTTTGGCCGTAGGCGACGCCAATTCGCTGGGTGCCGAAGTCAAACGCGAGTGCGGAATACTCACGGGAAGGATCAGAGGGGAAAAACTCCATCATGAGTGACCCGCGTCCGGCGACAACTGGGTCAGATCAACGCCCAGGGCGGCCGCCGCTTTCGCCGCCTTGTTGAGATAATCGGTAGAAAACAGCAGTTCGGGGCTCACCGGCGCGGTAAGCCAGGCATTATCGCTGATTTCCTGCTCGAGTTGCCCGGCATCCCAACCGGCACAGCCCAGCGCCACCATGAAATTATCAGGCCCGCGGCCCGCGGCAATATCCTGCAGAATCTGCCGTGAGGTGCAAATGCTGATACCGGGCACCACACAGATGGAGGATTCCCAGCTTTTATCTGAATCGTGAACGATGAATCCTTTATCCCGTTCCACCGGCCCTCCGGCGAGCACCTGTCGCCGGCGAAAACTCTCCTTGCCGGCGCAGACAATCTCCAACTCATCGAAAATATCGCCCACACTGGCCGCCAGCGGTTTGTTAATGACAATTCCCAGGGCGCCGTCGGCATTGTGCTTCCACAGGTAGGTTACAGTGCCGGCAAAGTAGGGATCCATCAATCGCGGCATCGCGATGAGAAACTGGTGCGCCAGATTGCTGGAAAAAGACTCGCTCATACTCCAATCTTCTCCGCGGGCGGATTAATTGCCGCTACTGGTGAACGCGTTGCCTTCATGAAAGCGCCAGGTGCGGATAACTTCAAGAATATCAACCTCGCCACGCAACTCTTCCGGAAACGGATCAAACGGCGCAGCCAGATTGATGATTTCGATCGCTGCCTGGTCCAGTATAGTATGACCGGATGATTGCAGAATTTTAACTTCGTCGACCGTGCCATTGGGCAAAATAGCGACCATCAGGCGAAGACTGCCAAAAATTCGCTCCACTCTTGCCCGTCCCGGATAGTTGAGATTGCCTACGGTTTCGATACGCTTGCGCCAGGCGTCCAGATACAGTGCATCGTGGCTCCTCCGGGTTGATGCGGATGAAATGGTGTAGCGTCTGGGCCGCTTGGCGTACGCCTGCCGTTGCAGATCCAGCTGAGCCTGCAGGCTCGCAATAGCCATGCTGAGTTCCTCAGGGTTGGTCTGCTCCGCCTGATTGGTTTCCTCATTGGGATTGTTCTCGTCCAGTTGTTGGCGCAACTGCTCCGGTGACAGCTGCGTGGTCAAAACCGAAATGTCCTGCTCTGTCGGCTGGACACTGGCAGCAGTGGTGCTGGGCAACGGCGCCACTTCCTGAATCACCTGGGCATGAAAATCTGATTGAAACGGTGAGGCGGGCGCGACCATTTCATCCAGCGAGCCGCTACCGGTCTGGTTCTCCTGGGCGAGAAAATCCGCCTCGTCCGGAGCCTGTTCGCTACGGTACTGGGCGAGCGTAATTTCCATTGCCGGTTCGCTGTTCAATTCCTCCAGATAGCTGAATCCGACGCCCAGAATCAGCATGGCGTGAAGGCAGCCGGAGAGAAACACCATGAACCCGAAACGTTCATTGCGCAGATCTCTGTCTTCTGTCATCTGTCCTCTGTCTTCTGAAGCAGGCAATCCATCAGATCGCCGGCGATATCAAGATTTTCAGCGCGATTGATTTCGCGAATACAGGTCGGACTGGTAATGTTGATTTCAGTGAGATAGTCACCGATAACGTCCAGACCCACGAAGATCAAACCCCGCTTCTTCAGGTCGGGAGCCACCTGATCGCAGATCCAGCGGTCCCGGTCCGTGAGGGGACGGGTAACGCCGCTTCCACCCGCGGCCAGATTGCCCCGCGTTTCACCAATGGCCGGCACCCGCGCCAGCACGAATGGCACAGGCTCACCGTCAATCACCAGGATGCGCTTGTCCCCCTCGGCGATTTCCGGGATAAACTTCTGGGCCATGATTGGCATTTTTCCGTGACTTGTCATCGACTCGATAATGACACTTATATTCGGGTCATCGGCCCTCAGGCGAAAAACATTGTCACCGCCCATGCTGTCGAGCGGTTTGAAGATGACATCGCCGTGTTGTTTGTGAAACGCGCGCAGCCTTGCCGCGTTGCTGGTCACCAGCAACGGCGGACAGCATTGGGGGAACAGGGTGGCAAACAGTTTTTCGTTGCAGTCGCGCAGGCTGCGGGGATCGTTCACCACCAGGGTGTTCTTGAGTTGCGCCTGCTCGAGCATATAGGTCAGATAGATATAGCGGTTGTCGAAAGGCGGGTCCTTGCGCATCAAAATCAGATCCAGATCGGACAGCGGCAGGTCGATACCCTCTCCGAGTTCGAACCAGCGCTCCTCATTGTAACTTACCCGCAGATGCCGCATGCTTGCGCGGCTGACACCTTCAGCCATATACAGGTCGGTCGGTAACATGTAGTGAATCGCCCAATTCCGTTCCTGGGCGGCCATCAGCAGGGCAAGGCTGGTGTCTTTTTTAACATTGATGGACTCGATGGGGTCCATGACGATGCCGAGCTTGATACTCATCGGTGGGTTCCTGAGTGCCTGTAATTCGCGGGCTGTAGCGTGACTGACGGCACTGATAATAGCGTAATTCGATTGTGGAAGCGACGCTGTGACGGGAGTAACGGTCCGGACGAGTCGATCGACGCGCATGCCCGGTTTCTGCCAGGCACCGGTAATCGCTATAATACCGCCAGCGTCAAGCCGGCCCCGACCCATGGAGATTACCGTACTCAAGTGACAAGCTTTGTGAAAAGTCTCGGATTTGCCTGGGGGGTCGGCGGTGTACTGGCACTTCTGCTCTTCGCAGTCTACCGGCTGGGGCGCTACGCGGTTGAACTGGGCGAACTGTCGCTGAGTACGCTGGAATGGGTTGCGTTGATCATCAGTATTCTCTATATGTCCTACGCCGAGGGTTATAAAGGTTTTCACCGCAGCTTTGCACCCCGCGTGGTGGTCCGCGCCGACTATCTGCTCCGTAATCCCAGGCCGGTGTTGCTGCTGTTGGCTCCCTTGTTTTGTATGGGCTACATTCACGCCACCCGCAAGCGCATGCTGTTGTCTTTGGGCCTGACGGCGATGATAATCTGTTTCGTTATCCTTGTAAGAATTTTGCCGCAGCCCTGGCGCGGCATCGTGGACGCCGGTGTGGTGGCGGGGCTCGGTATCGGGGTACTGTCCATTTTCTATTTTTTGCTGCAGTGGAAAATGGAGCCGGGAGGCCTGGCTTACCCTGTGGAGGTGCCCCGTGAACTCCAGAGAGAGGTGCCAGGTGACACCTAAAAGGAAAAAACTGGAATCCTGTGCCATCGTCGTGACATTCAACCCCGACATGACGCCCCTGCTGAAGTTGCTTGGACAACTGAACAAGGAAACCGACTTTATCATCATTGATAACGGCTCCACGCGGATTGGCCAGTTCGCCGAGTCTATCCGTGTGTACAAGCGTTGTGTCGATATCATCCGGCTGGCGGAAAACCAGGGACTTGCCCAGGCATTGAATATCGGGCTCAAGGAAGCCGTTGACAAAAAATACCGCTATGGCTTTCTGTTCGACCAGGACAGCTCTCTATGCGACCTGTTTTCCGAGCGAATGGTAGCGGCCTACGAGGAAGCCGGCCGATTGTCCCCTAAACCCGTCGCGGTAATCGGGCCGCGAATAATCAATCCCCAGACACGGAGGCAGACACCATTCAAACTGTTCAATCGATTTCTGCTGCGATCCAACCGTCCCTTCGCCGGAAGCAGAACCCTTTTCCAGGCGGATTTTCTGATCACTTCGGGATCGTTGATTTGCCTGCAGCACCTGCCGGCAATCGGCGGCATGAAGGTGAGCTATTTTATCGACAATGTCGACCTGGAATGGTGTTTTCGTGCGAAGTCCCGGGGTTATGAACTGGTGGGTACCGATCAGGCGGTGCTGTACCATGCCATTGGAGAGCGCAGTGAAAATCCTCTGGTCAGGCGCGGTGTGATGGCGCAACATAATCCCTCCCGAACCTATTATTCCAGCCGCAATCGCATTCATTTATACGGCGCCCCGTACTCACCGATCGGCTGGAAAATACGTGATGCGGTCAGATTCAGTATCAAGGCAGGCTGGCTATTGCTGGTTTCTCCGCAACGGCGCCAGTACTGGCGCAACATCACCGCGGGCATCCGCGACTCACGAACGCTATCCTGATGAGCAGGATAAGCCCCGATATCACTGTGCTTTTGCCGGTCCATAACGGCGAAAGGTTCCTTTCTGAACAGCTTGACTCCATTATCAGCCAGACATACGAAAACTGGCGGATAGTCATGCGTGACGATGGTTCAACTGACGGCAGCGCCGCGATAATGTTGCGATACAGCAATGAGTTTCCCGACAGAATAGAGATCGTTGAAAGTGACAATCGCAATCTCGGCGCGGCGGCAAGTTTCTCCTTGCTTATGCAATACGCGCTGGGAACCAAACCGGGGGAGAAGTCAGAGCCTTCGTTGATCGCGTTATCCGATCAGGATGATATCTGGAACAGGGAGAAGCTGGAGGTTCAGGTCGCCGCATTGCTTGGCGCGGATCATGACGGCGATCTCCCGCTGCTGGTACACAGTGATTTGCGGGTTGTCGATGCGAACCTCAATACCATCGCCGGATCGTTCATTGATTATCATGGGCTGACTCCGCGCCGTAATACCTTTCGCAGGTCGCTGGTGGTCAATTCCGTGACCGGATCCACAACAGTGTTTAACGAGACGCTCGCCCGCAAGGCATTGCCGGTTCCGGGTGATGCGGTAATGCATGACTGGTGGCTCTCACTGGTTGCCCTGGCCTTCGGAAGCGTAGTGTACCTGGACAGGACGCTTGTGGATTACAGACAGCACGAGGCAAATGTGTCAGGAGCAAAAAAACACCTGAAGGGCAATCCACTGAATCTGCGCAGGCTGTTCGACACGTCAAATGCCGATAACATTGCGGCTGCGGGAGTTCAAGCCAGGGCGTTTCGTGAGCGTTACGCCGCAGACCTGGACAAGTGGCAAAACACCCAATGTCGCCGGGCGGAAAGAATGAGCCGGCACCATCCTGCCCTGCAAAAAATTCTTAACCGGTTGTTCAGGTTTTAGCAACCTCGGCATACACATTATTGCCTCGTCATCGGTTGACGGTTGATCGCTTCCAACCGGCTTGTGACCAGTTTTCCGACACGTTCGCCTGATAATAATTCCGCACAATTCGACCGCGCCCGTTCTCCCAGTAATTTGTTACCGGATGGGTTTTCGTGCACAGCCAGCATTTTCCCGGCCGCGTCATCGAGATCAGGTTCCGCCCAGATCTGCCCCTGGCGGTACGGTCCGTAATCCCTGTCCAATTCCACCAGGTTGTAGTCCACAATCATCGAGTTGCCGGTGTTCATAAAATCCATATTGCCGGACCAACCAGTGGCCAGCACAACCTTGCCACGCGCCATGGCTTCGGCGATGACGAGACCGAACCCTTCGGAGCGATGCAACGAAACAAAGCAGTCAATCGTATCGAGCAATGCAAAAATATCATCCCGCGCCATATACGATTCGATAAAGTGGATATTGCTGTGTTGACGCGCGTAATCATGAAAACGATCGGTGATTTCGGGACGGGCTTCACAATTGGACAATTTGACAACCAGTTGTACTTTATCCACCCCGGTAAACGCGCGCAAAAAGGCCTCAACCGCACCCATCGGATTCTTCCGCTCTGGTACGCTCAGCATGTCCCCCATTGCCAGAAAGCAGGTGGTATCGGGTCGCAGACCGAACCTTGGCCGGTCTGGCCGTATCGTATCAGGAATCACGATGGTATGCGGGATGCACACAACCGGAACGGGAGACTTGTTGGCAATCGCCTGCTGACAGAACGTGGATGGCACCCATACTTCATCGAGATCGGAAAAGCTGTCCATCCAATCTGAAGGAAACTCGGGCAATTCCCAGGCCCAGTACCCGATGCGGTAACGCTGTTTAAAGAAATCCTCGCCTAAAAAGTCACGAGCCAAGGCAATCTGGTCGGCGTTGATATGAAACAGGTTGATGTCGTGGTGCAGGCCGGTAGGTAAATTTTCGTCAAACACCTCTCCCTGACGCGAGATGTTGCCCACATCATAGTTGACCGCGGCATGGGGAACGCCGGCCGCGTTCAGTGCGCGCAACATGGAACGTGCTGACTCGCCGACACCGCTTTCCGCGCGGAGGTAGCCGATAACATTGATGCCCTTGCCCACGCCCTTGGCCGCCGCCTTATGGCCGGTCCCCGGGTTCTGCGCCGCAACCGTGGAATGATAAGCCTTGCGTAACAGCAACATTCTGAGGCGGTAGCGCAGTTTCTCGCTCAGCAGAGGGCGGAACAGAAACCGAACCGACCACGCAATCCGGTATAACACGCCATACATGCCGCTGGTGGCGGCATGGCTGCCAGGCGTGTTCGCGCCTGCCGCCGCGAGTGAACCGGATTTGCCGCCCGCCTCGGGTTCCATAGGCGCGACAAAAACCGGATCGATGCCCTCTTGCCGCTTTGCATTTGACAAAAACCAGTCAACGAAAGCATGACGGTGAGACCCTTCGATATCGGGGAACGCTTTGGTCAGGTCCGGTCGGGACCGGTAAAGACTGCCGGCCAGGTTGGTAATTACCGGCCGGGAATTGTCCATCGGCTTGTTCAATAAATCCAGAATCAATCGTTCACCGGCCTCACTGCGCAAATCAGGCAGAGCGGTGTTCCAGTCAAGATGTTCGCGGAGAAACCGCCGCGCCGGATCAGGAACCGGGATGCCGCTGGGTAAGGTGGCGAACGCGTAAGGAAGTGAAGCAAAGCGGGACCGACCGGCATCGTCTACAGCGCCGCTATAAATGGAAAACAGTTTGCGGCAGGCGGGAGACAGGTCGGACAGCGTGAAACGGTCCTGGTGTTTGCTGATAGAGTTGGCGTTCAGTTCCAGCCCGGAAAAATGGAAAAAGAACAAGGGACTGCCATTGACCAAAAAACCCCGCGCCGATTCCTCAACCACGCGATGCTTCAGATTCCAGTAAGCGACATTCCAGCCCGGGTCCCGTTTTATACAGCTGTCTGCGAAGATCCCTGGCACCAGATCCATCCATTTCTGGTCGGTAAACAGTCCGTTCGGTATATCCACAATGCACTGGCGCAGTAGTTTCTTCTGCCACCAGGCCACCAAGCTGTCGGATGAGGCGGATCGCGCCAAGGCTAAAAAACCCAGGTTATAGGTGCCGCTCTGTAGTATCTCCACTTCCGACGGGTGACGGTCGTCGTCCAGAAAATCGCCGAGATGCGGCGTCAAAACGATGTTCGAGTTATCCAGTGTTTCCAGCAGAGGGTCGCCGCTTGAAAACAGCTGGATATCCGGGTCAAAGTAGATAATTTTTTCAGCATTCGTGTTGGCAAACAAATGTCCGAACACATAGGGCTTGATCGCGGTATTCAGTTCAAGAATTGTGTATTGCATCAACATCCTGTCGAGGTCAGGGATATCCAGATCTTCCACCTGGATAAGCTCGAAGGGAAACTCTTCCGATTCAAGGCCGTCGCTACGGTCGCACAGCACGACCACCTGTCGCGCCTGATGCATATGTTCGGCCACGCTTGTCATCAGGTTGATGGCATAGTGCAGGTAGTTCTTTGAAACGATCGTAAACAAGCAAACGGGTTCTTCGGTCATAACAATCCGTATCTGGCCCGAACACTTGGTAAGGGCATCGGTGGTTCTAATTATCCGGTCGGAAAAATTTCTTTATAAGCCACAGTCGGCTTTTCGCCGCCGCCTGGAGGGATTCAAGCGCCCCTCGCAGTTGGGTGATATCCTTCTCTTTCGCTTTCAGAATTTCCTCCAGGCCCGAGGTGTGAATCTGGAAGTTCGCTATTTCTTTCTCCCGCGCCGACAGCGTCTCGCTGCATTGCCTGGCTTCGCGCCGGCTGTAGTCAAGTTCCGAGGAGGTATTGCCGAGATCACGGTAAAGCGTCTGCGAATAGCGAAGCAGTTCCGCGAAGCGTTCCGGTGTCAGGCGGGAGGCCCATTTCCTTTGCAGCCTGGCTGCGAATTTTTCGCCCGCCGCCTCATTTTTGAATACACCCGACCCGGCGGCCTGATTTTCGCAATAATAGGCCGTCGCCGCGTCACCGGCAACAAAGTCCCCTTGTTGGGAAAGCTGAATCCAGAAATCCCAGTCCTCAAAAATTTCAAGCTCGGTGTCAAAGCGGCAATTCCACTCGGTATTGACCTGGGCCGGTCGGAACATCACTGAATGTACAGGCAGGTAATTTTCAAACAACAAGCGATTGCGGTCGAACTCCGCCTGGAAGACATGCCGCAGTTCCCAGTCGTCGTCACTCAACTGCCCATATTCCACAGCGGAAAACGCGGCTGCCGCTTCAGGGGACTTCTGCAGCTGCGTGACCAGCCGACTGCAGTGTTCCGGTGCTATCCAGTCGTCATCATCGAGGAACAGGGCGAAGTCGGCATCCGCTCGTTCGAGCAGGGCGTTGGCGGCCTGCGGCCTGGGCAGCGGTTGTCGGCTTTCGACAAACACCAGTGACAATCCCCCTTCCGCCATGGACATGTCACGATGCTCGCGTCCGCTCGCGTTGACCATTACAACCTCGATATTGGGCCAGGTTTGCAATGCCACGGAGTTGAGCGCGCGAACCACATTGTCGCGATTCATGCTGCGAATCAGTACTTGTACCTTGGGACGTGTCAGGTCTGGATCGGTGCAGCGGGTTTGCCGGTACAGATCCGCCGATGCCAACAGCACTGGTTGGCTGGCTCGCCGCCGGGAGACGAGATCGAATTTTTCGATGGCGCCCTCCGCCCCGGTCTTTCTCGCGGCAGGGAGCCAGTTGGCCAGTGACGGATAGCAATCCAGTGCCTCGATCTTGTCCTGGCGGCGCTCCGTTATTTTCAGCGATTCGCCTGAAGGCTTGCCTCCATCCTCATCTCCCGATCCATGCGTAGGCGAAGGCGCGTCAATTGAATACATCACAACAGTAACAGGTGTGCGAACAGCCACACGTCTGCACGCCTCAATCACCAGCCATGCCGTGGCTCGGCGGCGGGCATCCGCCTCCTGTGGTGAACACACCAGCACCAGGTCCGCACCGGCCGCAAGGACCGCCTTTTCAGCAGCGGCAATGGTACGCTCGTTGAAATGCCCGGGCAGGGATTCGCGCCAGAAATTAAGGCGCGTGACTCCCAGAAATCCAAGCGCCTTGCGGCACTCCTTTTCCACCCTTTCCGGCGTGATTGTCGCGGCCGAAGAAATCGCGCGCGTTTCCGAGCCGGTTATAACAGCCGTAACAGGAATTTTGGCCTCGGCCAGTTCGATCAGCAGGCTGGCACAACCCCTTGTTTCATCAGAGGGCACGGCCGCAAACACGACAGCCGCCTTGCTCTTCAGTACGCTGTCTGATTTTCCGAATCTGGCATTTTTCACTTCACAATTCCTGATACTTTCGCAGCGACAGCAGGTTGTCGGTCACTTCCACCGACTGCAGAGGGAGTATCTCCAGAAATGTTTCGGCATCCTGGCCGTGACTTTTCTCTATATAAAGGCTGCGGTAGCGTGCCAGTCCATTGAACGCTTCAACATAGTCACAATATTTGAGCGGCGTCTCGTAGCAACGAGCGGAGGCCTCACGCAGTTCACGTACGGATGTTATATCAACCAGGCGATTGACCGGTAGGGCACACCAGGTTTCATAGGCAAAAAGGCGAGCCGGGAAACCCAGGCTTTGCCAGGCGTGGATGGTGGCCAGTGAAACATTGACGTGATCCCGATGCAGATCCAGGGGTGCAGGTGAAAATATCCAGTCCGGACCAAAGTCGCTGACAAGCCCGCGCAGTTGTTCGCGAATTTCGGGACTGTTTTCCACGCCGGTGTCTTTTTCCTGCAGAAACACAATATCCTCCACACCCAGTACCGCCAGCGCGCGTTGGCACTCCGCCCTCCGGGTTTCAACGATGTCGCCGTCGGCCGTTCCGTCGGGGTCGCCGGCACCGCCATCGGTAACCACCACCACTTTGACGTGGCTTCCGTTGCGCCGGAGCAAGGCAACGGTACCGCCACAGCTGAGAATCTCATCATCGGGGTGTGGAGCGATGACCAGCACCCGGCCCACATTTTCGAGTGACAATGCCGTTGGCAGGGGAAGAAGAGACAGCGGCTCTTCAGCATAAACCGTACTTCGCGGCCGTTGTTCAGGAATGATCATTATTGAATTCGGCACACCCTGATAAACCTCCAGCCAGGCAGTGGTCAGGGATTCAGGCGATGGCCAGGCCAGGCTTCTTGCCAATGCCTGGCCGGCTGCTTCGCTGCGGCGCCGGGGATGCACCAGCCCGGAAAGTCTGTTCAGCAGGGAGCCCTCATCATCCACGGCCACCAGTGTGGCGCCACTGCCGACGACTTCCGGAACACCACCCACCGCGGTACACACACTGGCCACACCAAAGCAAAGCGCCTCTAAATTGGCCATGCCGAACGATTCAGTCTGGCTGCAACTGACGTAAATATCAGCGGCGGAATAGTACAGGCCAATATCATCGGTGGCTGTCAATGTCACGCGCTCTTCAATCTCCAACTCCCTGGCCAGTTCCAGAAGCGGCGCGGTATCGCCCTCGCCGAGAATGCGAAGTTGCATAGCCGGTTGTGAATCCTTTAGCCTGGCAAAGACGCGAATCAACAGGTCGAAGCGTTTCAGAGGAATGAGTCTGCCGACGCCGATAATCAGCAACTCCTCGCCAATACCCAGCTGACGTCTTGCGTTGTCGCGGTCGTAGTGACTGAGTGTGGTCGGAGGATGGGCGATGGCGTGCCAGTGAGAGGGAGCGGGATACACGCCCAGATCACGCTGCAATTGCAGCAGACTGGCGCGGGTGGGAGCAACTACCCAGTGGGCGCGTTTCAGCACGTTGCGCTCTCTCTTGTGTAAAAACGCATTGACGTGTTTCCCGACCGGGATGCCTTCATCAATAAACGCTTGCACGTAGCAGCCAAACCCATGCTCACTGACGCCCCACCTGCTGCGGTGGCGCATGAAAAACGAAGACCAGCGGAAACCGGTTGCTATAAAAGGATCATGACAGTGAACGTGGGTGAAGCCACCCTTTTTTGCCAGACCGGCGGCAAACCGCCCCATAGTGATTCGTTCAATAATGCCGGGAACCAAGGCATGAATGTCGGTATAACGACACCACGGTTTGAATGCACGTATCAGCAGCCGCGAAATTCTGTCACGCCAGATAAGACTGCGGGGCCCGAGCGTTTCGGTGGAAAGGTATTCAACGTCATGTCCCCGTTGGCGGAACAGCTCAACCAGAGGAGTGATGCTCTTGCCCAGCCCATACCTTTTGTCCGCTTTTTCTTCCCGAGTGACGATTAGAAGTTTCATTCACAGGACACTAGGTCGCTCACAGGATCAGGGATCAGTTTTGCTTTTCGCGCTGCAACACGGCGCCGACAACCTTGCCGATGAAATCGAGAAACAGGGTGTCGAGCGTGGTATTGAAATAATTCTCCGTGGCGTTGCCGAGTACCAGCAAGGCGGCTATTTCACCGTCACGGACCACAGGGCAGACGGCGGTGGACTTGATCGCGTCGGCGCCGGCAGGAAACAGCAGCGTCGTTGCCTCAGCCGACAGCGGACCACAGTAGGTGTGATTGAGTCTGAAGACTTCCGAAAAATGCAGCCTGAGCGTTTCTTCGCTCTCGCTTCTTGCCGATCTCGCGGTTGTCGTATCACTTTCAGCCAGCAGCATTTCACAGGCATCAATATTGTCGCCGTGGCTCAACTGCTCCAGGGTCACCGCGACGATCTCGGCGGTATCCCTCGATTCAAGCAGTGCCAGCACAAGATTACAGACGGTTTCGAAAAGCTGGTCGTTGCTTCTCGCGTTTTCCAGCAAATGATTCAATTTGTGCCGGGCGTCCAGACCGCGGTTGCGAAGAATGGAAACCTGACGTTCCAGTAAAGAAATGGCTCGACCGCTTTCGTGCGGTAAAGTGAGGCTGGCCAAAAGGTCGTCCCGATCTATGAAGAATTCCGGGTGTGACTCGAGATACGCGGCGACCTGATCAGCGTCCACCGCGACCTTGCCGGACTCGAGAGGCGTAACCGCTGAGGTATCTTTGCTCATACTTGAATACTCCCTTCAAAAACGGTGCTGGCAGGCCCGCTCATCATCACCGGTTCGTCACCCCCGGCCCAGTTAACAATCAGATCTCCCCCGTTCAAGGTGACCCGAACGGTATCATCTAACAGACCTTCCAGGCAACCGGCCACCACGGCGGCGCAGGCACCGGTGCCGCAGGCCAGTGTTTCTCCGGAACCACGTTCATATACCCGCAATCTGATGCGGCCACGATCCACAACCTGCATGAAGCCGACATTGACTCCTTCAGTAAAGTGAGGATGACTGCCCAGCTCCCTGCCGATTTCACCAACCTCGGCCGCGGCCACATCATCAACCTTGAGCACCGCATGGGGATTGCCCAGGGAAAGCGCGGCGAACTCAACTTCATGTTTCAAATTGCCCGTCCCGATATTGCGCTTGTACAGAGGCGCCTGTTGCGGTGCATGAAAAGGAATGTCGGCCGGTCGCAGGCGTGGAACACCCATATTTACCGTAACCTGGTTATTCCCGGTCAGCGTCAGGACAAGTTCGCCGTTGAGGGTGCCGACTCGAACCGGATTTTTGCCGGTAAGTCCCTTGTCGTGTACGAAGACTGCAAAGCAGCGGGCGCCGTTGCCGCAATGTTCAACTTCAGTGCCGTCGGCATTGAATATCCGATACTGAAAATCCACTTCCGGGCTGGCAGGAGGTTCCACCAGCAGCAACTGGTCGAAGCCGACGCCGAAGTGGCGGTCGGCGAGCTGGCGGACCTGTTCGCGGGTGAGCAAGACAGGATTTGAAATCATGTCGATTACCATGAAATCATTGCCAAGCCCCTGCATTTTGGTAAATGGAATTCTCATTGGGGTTTGATTACAGACTCCAGCGCCAGCAGTTCAGCCACGGTTTCCCGCCGTCGAACCAGGTAGGCGGTCTCGCCATCCACCATGATTTCGGCAGCGCGGGGCCGGCTATTGTAGTTTGAACTCATCACAAAGCCATAGGCACCTGAACCGCGTATGGCCAGCAAACCGTTCTCGCTGAGTTGCAGGGGGCGGTCTTTACCGAGGAAATCAGCTGACTCGCAAACCGGACCCACTACGTCATAAACCAGGGCCTGAGCTTCTGAGTGTTTATCAACAGCAACGATTTCCTGCCAGGCATTATAGAGCGCCGGGCGCAACAGATCGTTCATGGCGCCATCAACAATGGCAAAGTTTTTATGGGGTGTGTGCTTGAGATATTCCACGCGAGTCACGAAAATTCCGGCGTTGGCGGCAATTGACCGTCCCGGTTCCAGCAACAAGGTCAACTCGCGACCCCGCAGGCGCTCACGGACGGCCGTGACGAGTGTTGCGGGATCGGGTGGCGATTCTTCGCGATAGGTCACTCCAAGGCCGCCACCAATATCGAGATGTCTGATGGCTATGCCCTGTTCCGCAAGAGTGTCCACCAGCACCAGAATCCGGTCGAGCGCATCAAGAAACGGTGCCAGGCTGGTGAGTTGGGAACCGATATGACAATCGACGCCGACCACGTGGACATGTGCCATCTCTCTGGCCTGGCGATACACCTCGAGAGCCTGTTCGGCGACGATGCCGAACTTGTTGTCACGCAGACCGGTGGAAATGTAGGGGTGTGTGCCGGCATCCACGTCCGGATTCACGCGCAGCGACACCGGCGCGCGGCAGCCCAGCTGTCCGGCGATGGTATTGATTCGCCGCAGTTCGCTCTCCGATTCCACGTTGAAACATAGAATGCCGGCCCGCAGGGCTTGCCCTATCTCCGCCGCGGACTTGCCGATGCCGGAAAAGATGACGTGCTCCGCCCGGCCACCGGCAGCGAGCACGCGCTCCAGTTCGCCACCGGAGACGATGTCGAAACCGGCGCCCTGACGGGCCAGAATATCCAGAACCGCCAAGTTTGAATTGGCCTTTACCGCGTAACAAATGAGATGATCCTGGCCTGCCAGCGCCTGTTCGTACACACTGAAGTGGTGTTCCAGCGTAGCTCGTGAATAGATGTAGCAGGGCGTACCGAAACGCCCCGCGATGTCAGCAACCGGCAGCTCCTCGGCGAACAGGCGGCCGTCGCGGAAATTGAAATGATCCATGGTTCGGGTCCCGGAAAATTACCTGGTTCCTGAATCAGCCAGGATTCGCGGCGACCAGCGACTGGTCGGGCCGAACCAGCGGACCTTTCTGTCCGCAGTGGCTGAGACTGAGTGTCAGCAGGATCAGGCACATTGCGCAGGCGAGTTGTCTCATGGGTGAGCCGCAGCGTGAATTCTAATAAATGGGGTCAGAGTAAAAATACAGTAGTTTTGGGGACTCCGATAATAAATGGGGTCAGAGTAAAAATACAGTAGTTTTGGGGACCCCATTTATCTAACTACTGTATTTTTACTCTGACCCCATTTATTGATTCTTGAAAAACCAATGTAAGACGCCTATATTTGCCCATCATCTTTGCGCGTCCGAAAGGAGCCCGCAGTTCGGGCGGGATAGTGCCTGCAAGCGTCGCTGAATGTCGCCACGGATTCAACACCAGGTTTATAAAATGATCGAAATTAGCCACTTAACCAAGAGATTTGATCAGTTCACCGCTGTCGACGATTTGAGTTTTACCGTGAAAGAAGGGGAAGTGCTCGGCTTTCTCGGCCCCAATGGTGCCGGCAAATCCACCACGATGAAAGTGATAACCGGGTTCCTGGCGGCAACCGAGGGAAGCGTCACGATAGATGGTTTTGACATTGCGAAAAATCCGATAGAAACGAAGTCGCTGATTGGCTACCTGCCTGAGGGCGCTCCCAGCTACGGTGACATGACCACGCTGGAATTCCTCAATTTCATCGCCCATGTGCGGGGCCTCAGCGGCGCTGAACTGACACAAAAAGTGGACCATGTAATAAACGAGGTCGACCTGAGGCCGGTTTGCCACCAGACCATCGAAACTCTGTCAAAGGGTTTCAAACGGCGCGTGGGTCTGGCGCAGGCTATCATGCATGACCCCAAGGTGCTGATTCTGGATGAACCGACCGACGGCCTTGATCCCAACCAGAAGCAACACGTCAGGCAGTTGATCAAAAATCTGGCCACAGACAAGATAGTCATTATTTCAACACACATACTTGAAGAAGTCCGTGCGGTCTGTACCCGTGCGATTATCATCAACCAGGGCCGCATTGTCGCTGACGGCACCCCCGCCGAGCTGGAAGCCAGGTCGCGTTATCACCAGGCAGTCAGCATCCGGCTGACTTCCGCGTTCGATTTGCGCACGGACCTTGCCGGGGTTGTCGATATACAGGACGTCGAACAAAGCGGCGAGGATGCGTTGAGCTACATCATCCTAGCGAAAGACGGCAGGCCCATTTTTACCGAAATTTCAGAACTGGCCCAGGAACGCAACTGGCCGGTAGCTGAATTCCATGTCAACCGGGGCCAACTGGAAGACGTGTTCAGAACGGTAACGCAGGGCGCGCAATAGACTTGCGGCGAATGAATCGAACCGTGTGTGTGCGGGCAGGGAGATTGGGGAGAGAACAGTAATGGCAAATCTCGGTATCATCTTCAGACGGGAACTGGCAGGCTACTTTGCTACCCCGCTGGCGTATATCTTTATAGTCATTTTCCTGATCATGAACGGCATTTTTACGTTTGATATGGGCGGCTTCTATGTTCGGGGTCAGGCAGACCTGTTGCCGTTCTTCAGCTTCCACCCGTGGCTGTATCTGTTTATGGTGCCGGCGGTGGCAATGAGCCTGTGGGCTGACGAACGTAAAACGGGCACCATCGAACTACTGCTGACCCTGCCCATTACTCTGGCTGACGCCGTATTGGGAAAATTTCTTGCAGCCTGGGTACTCACCGGTCTTGCACTGGCGTTGACCTTTCCGTTATGGATCACGGTGAATTATCTTGGCGATCCCGACAATGGCGTCATCGTCGCCGCCTATCTTGGCAGCTGGTTCATGGCCGGAGGTTTCCTGTCGATCGGGTCCTGTATGTCCGCGGCGACAAAAAACCCGGTGATCGCCTTTATTCTGACGGTCAGTATCTGCTTTCTGTTTGTCATCATGGGTTCGCCTATCGTTCTTGATGCCTTCCCCGCGTGGGTTCCACAGTTTCTGGTGGATGCATTCGCTGCCATGGGCTTTCTTACTCACTTTGAATCCATCAGCAAAGGCGTACTCGATATACGGGATCTTCTGTTCTTCACGGTGTTTATCCTGGCCTGGTTACTGGCCAGCGCCGTGGTTATCGAAATGAAGAAGGGAAACTAATGGGAAAATATTCTCTGAAACCGCTTTGGTCAACAACGGGCCTGCTGGCGATTGCACTGTCGCTGGTACTACTTGTGGCGCTGATCAGTACGCTGCCCGGGTACCGCGTCGATCTGACCGAAGACAGACTGTATTCCCTCTCGGAGGGCACGCGCAATATCGTCTCCAACCTGGAGCAGCCGGTCGAGTTGATGTTTTTCTATTCGGATGCGGCGACCGCTGATGTACCGCAAATCAGAAGTTATGCCACCCGCGTTACCGAGTTGCTCGAGGAGATAGTCATTGCCAGTGACGGCAACCTGAGCCTGGAAGTCATAGACCCGCAGCCGTTTTCGGAGGAAGAGGACCTGGCGACCCAGTTCGCCATTCAGGCTGTACCGGTGACACAGGGGGGGGAGGCGGTGTATTTCGGCCTGGTTGCGGCCCAGACCCGGCCTGCTGACAATGGCGGCCGTATTTTTGAAACAATTCCCCTGATTCGTCCTGACCAGGAGGAATTTCTGGAATATGAATTCGCCAAACTGATCACCCAGGTGGCGAATCCGGAGCGGCAGGTGATCGGCCTGATTACGGAATTGGATATCGACGGCGGCTTCAACCCGTCCGTCGGGCAGGCAACACCACCCTGGATGGTAATGGATATTGCCCGCCAGCTCTATGAAATCCGCCGTATTCCCGGTGATACCGTACAGATCCAAGAGGACGTGGAAATTCTGGTGGTCGTTCATCCTTACGAACTCAGCGAGCAGACCCTTTATGCGATCGACCAGCACGTACTGCGCAGCGGCAAGGCTATCGTGTTTCTCGACCCCAACGCCGATTCTCTCATCAGTTCCTCGAATTTCGGTACGACCATTCCAGCAAACGTCGGCTCAGACATGCCCCGACTGTTGCGGGCCTGGGGTGTCGAGTATGATGACGACAAGGTGCTGACTGACAGTGATTTTGCATTGCGGGTGATGATGGGGCAAAACCAGCAGCCGGTGGCTCACCTCGGTATGCTGGGAGTACAGCGCGCGGGATTGACCCTTGATGACATTGTGACCAACAGCCTGGAGTCGATCAATCTTTCTTCCGCGGGAGCCATCAGTCCGGTCGAGGGCGCCACCACCACTTTCGAACCCTTGATCCGGTCGAGCAGCAATGCGATGTTAATGGACGCCGGTCTGGTGCAGGACGTCAGTGATCCTTCCATACTGTTTGATGAATTTGAATCCGCGGATCAGCGCTTTACCATCGCTGCCCGCGTCTCGGGGCCTGTTGCCACCGCATTCCCCGAGGGTCGTCCGGAACCGGAAGAGTCCGCCGCCATCGACCCGGAGGAAATCGAGGAAACCGATGGCGGAATCGTCAACGATGACGTCATTGGTACAGATGTCGCTGGACCTTCCGATGACGCCGAAGCGACCGAAGTCGAACAGCCGGCTGAGCACATCAATGCATCCATCGGCCCGGTAAATCTGGTCGTGGTCGCTGACACCGACATACTCACCGACCGACTGTGGGTGCAGGTGTCACAGTTTCTCGGCCAGCGTATTCCTCAACCGTTTGCCAACAACGGTGATTTTTTTGTGAACTCACTCGATAACCTCAGTGGCGGCGCTGATCTGGTCAGCATTCGAAGCCGCGGCCGCTATTCCAGACCTTTCACCCGCGTGCTGGATTTGCAACGCGCGGCGGATGACAGACTGCGAGCAGAAGAAGCTGAATTGCTTGAAAATCTTGCCGCCACCGAAGAGGCGATGGCCGAATTGAGCCAGAATGACGCGGGTCAGCCCATTGCCCAGCTGACTCCGGAACAGCAGGCTGAAGTTGACAGATTCAACGAGGAACTGCTGCAAACCCGCCGGCGGCTGCGCGATGTACAACATCAACTCAACGAAGATATAGAGCAACTCGGTGCGACGTTGAAGTGGGTCAATGTCGCCGGGGTTCCTGTCCTGCTGACAGTCGTACTACTGGCCGCGGGCTTTCTCAGAACCCGTAGACGAAGCAGGCAGGCGGCCGGCTGATCAGGCGCCCTTGAACTCTGGTGGACGGTTAGGCAATTCGACGGTAATGTGTGTGCCCTGACCTGGTTCGCTGGAGATTCTCAGTTTTCCGCCATGAGCCTGGGCAATCAATTTGCACAGGTACAAACCGAGTCCAAATCCTCCGGTATTGCGCTGCCTTGCGCTGTCCGCCCGATAGAATGGCTCGCCGATACTGGCCAGATGTTCAGCCGCGATACCCTCGCCGTGGTCAATGACCTCCAGAACGCCGCGCTCCTCCTTGTAGGACACTTTCACTACCAGTGGCTCATTCTCGCCGTGCCTTATGGCATTGTTCAACAGGTTCGTAATCAACAGCCTGATGCGTAATTTGTCAATGTGCATCTCCCGGCTCTGTGCCGGAAGATCCAGTTCCAGCCCCCCTGGATAAGCAAAATAGGGTTCCACCACCGACTCCACAAATCCGGAAAATTGCACCGGCTCAGCCACCAGCACCGAGTGTTCATTGTTCAGCCTCTCCGCTTCCAGCAGATCGCTGATCAGCAGATCGATTTCATCGATATCCTCCCTGAGATTCTGCGCTATCCTGCCGTCTTCCATAAACTCCAGTTGCAGCTTGGCGCGCGTAATCGGGGTGCGTAACTCATGGCTGATGGCCAACAACAATTGCCGCTTGGCCTCCAACATCGACTGCAGGGAATCGGCCATGTGGTTCACGCTCATGGTAAGTTCCCCCAGTTCATCCTGGCGATCGGTCGGAACCCGAAAGCTCAGATCGCCCTGGCGAATTCGTTCCGCCCCCCGTTTGAGCAGACGAATCGGATCCAGCAACCGGTTCACCATCAGGTAGTTAAGCAGCAATACAATGGCAGCCAGTGTCACTCCGGCATACAGTGTGACGTAATTGAATTCATTCGAGTCGAGGTAGCGTTGGTAGAGAACGAATTCGTAATCGTTGCGGATCACTACAATGATATCTTCGCCACTTATCGTGCGAATTTCCGCGTCTGACGCCAGCGTTCTGTCGTAGACAGCGCTCTCCACATCGAGACGATCATCTTCGTCTGATTTCCAGCTCATGATCGGATTTTGGATATGAATGGTCCAGTCCAGGTCGTTCGCCAGCAATACGGCCGTTTCAAGATCGGGAGGTGTGCCTATCTCGTCGATAATCGATTCGATATTGCGAATAAAGAAATCCGGTATCGCGGTGATTTCCGAGCTGGAGCTCTGATTGAACTGGCGCAGTGACACGGTAATGATGACGACAAACAGCAGTACCGTGATGCTGAAGATTAAGAAGAGGCGAAAAAAAAGCGAATGTTTTACCCGCAGGATAAACGCATTCATCCGGGCTCCCCGACAAAAGTATAGCCACGCCCCCAGACCGTCTTGATGAATCGAGGTGTTTTTGACGTGTCTTTCAACTTATGCCGCAGTCTGCTTACCAATGTATCTACCGCTCTTGAAAATAATTCCGCATCAATACCGCGCAGCCGATTCATCAATTCGTCGCGGGTAAAGGTCTTGTTGGGTGACTGCATAAACAAAATCAACAGCTCGTACTCCATCGTGGTCAGTTCGAGCAGTTCGCCATCCAGCTTTGCTTCGCGCCTGGCGGTATCCACTTCAAGGCCGTCGATGGGTCTGATCTCCTTCGGCCCGTTACCGGCATCGTTGGCGCGCCGCAGAATGTTGTGAATTCTGGCGACCAGTTCGCGAGGCTCAAACGGCTTGGGAAGGTAATCATCGGCGCCGAGTTCCAGCCCGACGATACGGTCGGTCACTTCACCGTGTGCGGTCAGCATCAGGATAGGCAATTGACCGTACATTGAGGTTTTGGCACGAATTTCCCGGCATATCTCAAACCCATCTTTTTCCGGCAGCATCACGTCCAGAATCAACAGGTCCGGCTTGTGCTTCTTCAGCAGTTCGAAACCCTTGGTGGGGGTCAGTGCCACCATCACCGACATATCGTAACGCTCAAGGTATTGAGTGAGAAGCTGACCCAGCTTTTCATCATCGTCAATAATGAGAATTTTCTTCAGATTTCTGTTTTCAACCACGTTTTTCTCCACCACGTGCCGGGGTTGGCAGGATGGAGCCATAGTACGAATAAGGCTGCGGTAAATCAATCTTGGCGTAGGGCGTCCCCGGCCGCCGCCGCCAGACGTGGTATCATTACCTTTTCCGTTAAGTCTGCGATGTCCCGGGTGACTATAGTTTCCCCGTTATCAGCTTGTTTCCGGTTCCGATTATGATTTCCCTCACCAAGGCTGTTCTGATGCGCGGTACTACCGTACTGCTCGACGAGGCCGACCTGATAATTCACACAGGCCAGAAAACAGGCGTAGTCGGTCGCAATGGCAGCGGCAAGACCAGTCTGTTTGCCTGCTTTACGGGACAGCTGCCGCTGGACGCCGGAACTGTATCCGTGCCCCAGGGTTTGCGTATTTCGCAGATGCTGCAGGAAACAGCAGGCTCCGACCGCAGCGCCAGGGAATACGTTATTGACGGCGACAGGGAGTATCGGCGTCTGGAAAGAAAACTGCGCGAGGCGGAAGCCAACGGAGACGAGAATGCTCTGACGATGTTGCACGACGCCATTGATGAGCGTGGAGCCTACGACATTGAGAACCGCGCGGAACAGCTGCTGTCGGGGCTGGGATTCACTACCGCGGAATGCGACAGGCCTGTCGAGGCATTTTCGGGAGGTTGGCGGGTAAGGCTGAACCTGGCCGCCGCGCTGATGTGCCCGTCGGATCTTTTGCTGCTTGATGAGCCAACTAACCACCTTGATATGGAAGCCACTTTATGGCTGGAGCAATGGCTTGGTCGCTACGAAGGCACCTTGCTGATCGTTTCGCACGACCGGGGCTTTCTGGACAAGGTGATCGATTCGGTGATCAGCCTGGAAAATTACAAAACCATACAATATCGTGGCAACTACAGCGCTTATGAAAAGCAGCGCGCCGAACGCATGGCGCAACAGCAGGCATTTTTTGAGAAGCAGCAGCGACGCAAAAGCGAGATCGAGGATTTCGTGCGCCGGTTTCGCGCCAAGGCCAGCAAGGCAAAGCAGGCGCAGAGCCGATTGAAGGAATTGAACCGCATGCAGGAAATGGAGCCGGCCCATGCGGATTCGCCCTTCAGTTTTCATCTGCCCGCGGCGGACAATATTCCCGATAATTTGTTGACGCTTGATCATACCGATATCGGTTACAGCGACCCGATTCTCAATAAACTCCGGCTGGTGTTGCGTGCCAGTGATCGCATCGGCCTGCTGGGTCTAAACGGGAGCGGCAAGACCACCCTGCTGAAGTCACTGGCGGGTCAACTGGCGCCTCTGGCCGGTGAGCTGTTGCCGGCGCGCCATTTGAAAACTGGCTATTTTGCACAACACCAGGTGGATGTATTGCGCAGCGACTGCAGCGCAATGCAGATCATGCAGAGCAGTTTTCCAGGTGTTCGCGAACAGGTGCTTCGGGATTATCTTGGTGGTTTCGATTTTCGCGGTACAAAAGCGGACAGCCTGGTGGGTTTGTTTTCCGGCGGCGAAAAGGCGCGACTGGCTCTCGCGCTCGTCGCATTCAGCAGGCCGAACCTGTTGCTGCTGGACGAGCCCACTAACCACCTCGACCTGGAAATGCGTCATGCGCTGACGGTCGCATTACAGGAGTTTGGCGGCGCGATCGTTCTGGTGTCTCACGACCGGCACTTGCTGATGAATACCGTCGACCGGTTTTTGCTGGTGGAAAATGGCAATTGCACGGAGTTCGACGGCACACTGGCCGCCTATGAAAAACGGGTACGGAAGGCGAGTGCGGGATCGGGTAATGGAGCGCAGGCGGCGAGGAAAACACAGGGGGTGAATGACGTGAAAGGATCCAGCGGCACGAAGTCCGGCGCGAATCACATTGCCGCACAGCGAAGCGATGTCCGTGCGGTATCACCCCCGGAACCGGAAGTGCTGTTGGACAAGAAGCAGCGGCGCCAGCTCGCGGCGGCGCGCCGCGAACGTGTGGCCCCGATGCGAACGAGGCTTAAGTTCCTGGAGAAGGAGATTGAGAAACTTCAGCATAGACTCTCTGGAATTGACCGGAGGCTGGCTGATCAGGAACTCTATGACGAGGCCCGCAAACCCGAGCTGACCGCCTTGCTCCAGGATCAGGGTCAGTTGCAGGCTGAATTAACGGCGAGTGAAGAGGAATGGCTGGCGCTGGGTGCGGAACTCGAGTCGGGAAATACCCGATAACCTGCCCGCACTTGATCACGGCCGTCCACATTGTTTATTGTCTGTAAGGACTGAGGCCTTTTTTAATTCCGACGTCGGAGGCAACCAAGTGAAAATCTTTCCGAGTTCTGTTCCCCTGTTTTGTCTGCTGGTGTTGTTGTCGGCGCCGGTACCGTTTCCGGGTTCACCCGCGCCGGTAATTTACGCGCAGGACTATAGCGCCTTCAAAACCGACGACGAAGAAAACAATATTGAAATCTTCAAGCAGGCCGGTCCCTCCGTTGTCAATATCACCAATTCCCGAATTGTACGTTCATTCTATACACTCAATCCCCAGGAGGTTCCGCTGGGCAGCGGTTCCGGGTTTATCTGGGACAAGGAAGGGCATGTCATTACCAACTTTCATGTGGTCAGGGACGCCAGCCGCATGACCGTCACGCTACCCGACGGCAGCAGTTTTGACGCCGTTCCGGTCGGCGTGGCACCGGACAAGGATGTGGCGGTTCTCAAAATAGATGCCCCACAACACGCGTTGAATCCCGTTTCCCTGGGCGACTCCTCACTGCTGGAAGTGGGCCGCAAGGTGATCGCAATCGGCAATCCGTTCGGATTGGACAACACAATGACAGTAGGTGTGGTCAGCGCTCTTGGTCGCGAAATTGATTCCGTAGTCGGCCGCAAAATTCGCGACGTCATCCAGACTGATGCGGCCATCAACCCCGGCAATTCGGGCGGTCCGCTTCTCAATTCCATGGGCCAGCTGGTTGGTGTCAACACGGCCATATTCAGCCCCAGCGGCGCCAGCTCAGGGATCGGATTCGCGATTCCGGTAAACAGCCTGAAAAATATTGTGAACGACCTGATTGCCTACGGCAGGGTGCAGACACCGATACTGGGTGTTTCACTTCTGCCGCAGGCTTATGCCAACCAGATTCGCGGCCTGGAAGGACTGGTAATACTGGATGTATTCGAAGGCGGGCCGGCTCATGAAGGAGGGATGCGCGGCGTGACCCGCAGCGGCAGAGGACTGATTCTCGGCGACGTGATTCAGTCTGTAGACGGTGAGGAAATCGCCAGCCAGGACGATCTGTTGACAGTGCTGGAAGCTCACGAGCCCGGGGATGAAGTGACCGTTGTCACTTTACGCGAGGGGCGCCGCGAGGAATACCGGGTCGAACTGGAGGCGCCTTCCTCGCCCTAGTTGTTCACAGGCTCCCTGGCCAATCAAGGGTTTTGCCCGCGTCGCTGCAATTCCGCTTTCGCCGCGGCCGTGGCGGCCCTGACCTGTTTTGGCGCTGTGCCGCCGATATGATCACGGGCGTCAACCGAGCCTTCCAGGGTCAACATTTCAAATACGTCGTCGCTGATCAGACTGGAGAATCCGGACAGTTCCTGTAATGACATTTCGCTGAGGTCTTTACCCTTTGCAAGTCCGTAAGCGACGGATTTGCCCACTACCTCATGAGCATCGCGAAACGGTAATCCTTTTTTTACCAGATAGTCGGCCAGATCGGTGGCGGTGGAATAACCCTGTAACGCAGCCTGGTACATGCGGTCGGGTTTGGCGGTTATAGCAGGCACCATGTCTCCATATGCCTGAAGGCAATCCCTGACCGTGTCGACCAGATCGAACAATGGCTCCTTGTCTTCCTGATTGTCCTTGTTATAGGCCAGCGGCTGCGACTTCATCAATGTGAGAAGCGACATCAGGTGACCAACTACTCGGCCGGTTTTACCTCTTACGAGTTCGGGAACATCAGGGTTTTTTTTCTGCGGCATTATAGAAGAGCCAGTACAGAACCTGTCAGGCAGATCGATGAAATCAAACTGCGCCGAACTCCACAGCACAAGTTCTTCGGAGAAACGTGACAGGTGTACCATAAGCAGGCTGCAGAACGACGCGAATTCCATGCTGAAATCGCGATCACTGACCGAATCGATAGAGTTACGGCTGGGCGCATCAAAACCCAGTAGCTCCGCTGTGTAATCGCGATCTATCGGGAAGCTGGTTCCCGCCAGCGCGGCGGCACCCAGCGGTGAAATATTCACGCGTTTACGGCAGTCCAACAGCCGCTCGTAATCGCGTTGCAACATTTCATACCAGGCCATCAAATGGTGTCCGAAGCTCACCGGCTGCGCGGTCTGCAAGTGAGTAAACCCCGGCATGATGGTGGATGCCTCGCCTTCCGCCAGGTGCACCAGTCCGAGTTGCAGGCGCGTGATGGCAGCCGCAATGAGATCGATTTCATCCCGCAGATACAGCCGTATATCCGTGGCAACCTGGTCATTGCGCGACCTGCCGGTGTGTAACTTCTTGCCGGTGGCGCCGATGCGCCTGGTCAGTTCGGTTTCCACGTTCATGTGAACATCTTCCAGACTGACGGACCAGTTGAACTTTCCGGCCGTGATGTCGTCACGGATTGACTCGAGACTGTCAACAATAGCGGTGGTTTCGTCCGTGCTGAGAACGCCCGCCTTTTGCAACATGCGGGCATGGGCAATCGAACCGGCGATGTCATGGCGATAAAGCCTGTGATCGAATCCCACTGAGGCGGTAAATCGTTCCACAAAGGCATCGGTGGGTTCAGAGAATCTGCCGCCCCAGGGTTTCGGGGCATCATCGCTGTCGTTCATATTCGGCCCGGCTGAGAGGGTTTACGATTGGATTAACGTGCCGCGTGGGCGGCGATTATAACAAGTTTGCAGGGGTATGCTCAGAGTTTCCGGATATTATCTTGCAAATCACGTAAAATGCCTTCTATATTTAAATTGCAGATGAGAGAGTTCAGTGAAGCGCGTTCGTATTGCCACCAGAAAAAGTCCACTTGCATTGTGGCAGGCGGAGTATGTCAAAGCGGGTCTGATGGCGGCTCATTCCGACATCGAGGTTGAACTGGTGGCGATGACCACCAAGGGTGATCGTTTCCTTGATGCGCCGTTGTCCAAGGTCGGCGGCAAGGGTCTGTTCGTCAAGGAACTGGAAAATGCCCTGCTTGAGGATCGGGCGGACATCGCCGTTCATTCCATGAAGGATGTGCCGGTGGAATTTCCCGAGGGTTTGGGTCTGGCGGTTATCTGTGAGCGGGAAGACCCGTCCGATGCCTTTGTTTCCAACCATTTCGACAGCCTGCAGGCACTTCCGCAGGGAGCGCGGGTGGGCACCTCCAGTTACCGGCGGCAATCCCAGTTGCGTCATTTCCGGCCGGATCTCGACATCGATGACTTACGGGGCAATGTGGGTTCAAGGCTGGCGAGGCTGGATGCGGGTGAGTTTGATGCCATCATCCTGGCATCCGCGGGCCTGATCCGTCTGGGGCTGGAGCCGCGGCTGACCGAACGTCTTTCCTTTGAAATCTGTCTTCCGGCTCAGGGACAGGGCGCCGTAGGCATTGAATGCCGGCTGAACGATGAGAATACGCGGGGACTGCTCAATTGTTTGCATCACCCGGCTACAGCAACGCGGATCGCGGCCGAAAGAGCAGTTAACAGGCGCCTTGAAGGAGGCTGCCAGGTTCCTATTGCCTGCTATGCTGAACTTTCCGACGATCTGCTTTATTTACGGGCTCTGGTAGGTGATGTTAACGGCAGGCGCGTCATCAAAAGAGAGGTGTCGGGTCACGGCGCCGACGCTGAATCGATGGGTTTGTCCCTGGCCGAAGAACTACTGGGTTTGGGGGCTGACGAAATTCTGCGGGATTTGCTCGCTCAGGCCTGAAAAGCGGTCTGAACCGGGGTTTCTGGTCAATCAGATGATCACTCAGACACGGCTAAAAGGACTCAGGGTGCTGGTCACCAGGCCGGAGGGCCAGCAACGGCCATTATTGCAGGCAATAGAAGCGGCAGGAGGCCGGCCGGTTTCCCTGCCGCTGATGGAGATTGTCGCCATCAGCGATCCGGAACGGGTGCGGGTGCTGGAAGACTGCCTGCGAAATCTGGATCGCTATCAGATTGCCCTTTTTGTCAGTACCAACGCCGCCGTACAGACACGTGCATGGCTGGATCGTCTGGGATTGACTTTTCCCGATACGATAAAGGTTGTGGCAATAGGTGCGTCCACGGCGGAAGCCCTGGCCGCAAGCGGTATCAGTTCGATTCTGCCGCACACGGGCAATACCAGTGAAGATGTGCTGGCGATGCCGGAACTCGCCGATGTGGCGGGCAAGCACATCGCGGTGTTCCGGGGCCGGGGCGGGCGCGAACTGATCGCAGAGCAGCTCAATTCCCGCTGTGCAACGTTGGACAACATCGAATTATACGAGAGGCAGACACCGACCTCTCCCGGCCTGCATTTGCAGGAGCTGGTCGCTACCGGTGCCGTTGATGTCATTACGGTGACGAGTTCGCAGGTGCTGCAAAACCTGTGCGAATTATCCGGAGACAAGCAAGGCAGTGTTCGTCTGATCCCCTTGCTGGTGCCCTCGGAAAGAGTCCGTGTCCAGGCAATTCAGGCCGGGTTCGCTTTTGTCGTCAATGCCAAAGGTGCGGATGTCGTATCGGTGATTGAAGCACTGGCCGTTCTGGCCGACAAGATGCAAGCCTGACCGAGCTCCGCTCTCAAGTCTGATCGATGCCCAGGTCGTTCCAGATACTGTCGATCCGTTTCTTTACTTCCGTGTTCATCGCGATAGGCCGGCCCCATACACGTGAGGTCTCGCCAGGCCATTTGCGGGTAGCGTCCATTCCCATTTTTGATCCAAGTCCGGAAACCGGAGAGGCGAAGTCCAGATAGTCAATGGGTGTGTTGTCGATCAGCACTGTGTCGCGCAAGGGATCCATGCGCGTGGTTATCGCCCAGATAACATCTTTCCACTCACGCACATTGACGTCATCGTCCGTCACGATAACGTATTTGGTGTACATGAATTGCCGCAGAAAAGACCAGACCCCCATCATGACCCGCTTCGCGTGGCCTGCATATTGCTTACGGATGCTGACTACCGCCAGCCGGTAGGAGCAGCCCTCCGGCGGCAGGTAGAAATCAATAATTTCCGGGTATTGTTTCTGTAGCAAGGGGATAAACACCTCGTTCAGTGCGACCCCAAGCATGGCGGGTTCGTCAGGCGGACGTCCGGTATAGGTGCTGTGATAAATCGGTGCATCGCGATGGGTAATGCGCTGTACGGTAAATACGGGGAATTTCTCCACTTCATTATAGTAGCCCGTATGATCGCCAAATGGCCCCTCATCCGCGCATTCATCCGGATGGATGACCCCTTCCAGCACAAACTCAGCCGAGGCGGGAACCTGCAGATTATTGCCTATTGATGTGACGACTTCGCTTTTGCTGCCGCGCAACAATCCCGCGAAAGCGTATTCGGAAAGCGTATCCGGTATCGGCGTCACTGTGGCGAGAATGGTCGCGGGATCAGCACCAATCGCGACAGAAACCGGAAATGGTTCGCCCGGGCTTTTCGCTTGCCAGGCCCTGAAATCGAGCGCGCCCCCGCGATGCGACAACCAGCGCATAATGAGTTTGTTCCGGTCGAGCAGTTGCATGCGGTAAATGCCCAGATTCTGCCGTTCCTTTTCCGGTCCCCGGGTAATGACCAGAGGCCAGGTGACCAACGGCGCCTTGTCCTCCGGCCAGCATGTCTGAATCGGCAACATCGACAAATCGACATCGTTGCCTTCTACTATATTTTGTTGGCAGGGGGCGGATTTTTTTACGTTCGGGGCGATATTGAGTACCTGGCGATAACCAGGCAGCTTCTCCCACAAGTCTTTCCAGCCTGTAGGCGGTGTCGGCTCTTTCAGAAAGGCCAGCAACCTGCCCACGTCCCGTAGCCCCTCAAGATCTTCCTGGCCCATTGCCAGCGCGATGCGACGGGTGTTGCCAAACAGGTTCGCGAGCATTGGGATAGTAGAGTTTTTAGGGTGCTCGAACAGCAGAGCCGGACCGTTGGCCCGGAGGGTGCGGTCACAAATTTCCGTGACTTCGAGGCAGGGATCAACTTCGGTTTGAACTCGGGTCAGTTCCTGCTTCTGTTCCAGCAGCAAGATAAATTCCCGCAGATCCTTAAAGGACATAAGTCGGCCAAAACAACGCGGGAGGGAAGTCGAACGCCATGGAGGCCCGTGACAAAACAAAACGCAGGTTCATGTTAACAGCCTGTTAATGCGGCGGGGCAATTATTTTCTTTTCATCGAATTGAAAAATTCTTCGTTGGTTTTGGTGTCCTTGAGCTTGTCCAGCATGAATTCGGTTGCTTGCACGTCTTCCATTGACGTGAGCAGTTTTCGCAGTATCCACATGCGCTGCAATTCTTCCTCGGTGGTAAGAAGATCTTCCCGACGGGTTCCTGACCGGCGTACGTTGATGGCGGGGTAGACCCGCTTTTCCGCCATTTTGCGGTCCAGATGTAGTTCCATGTTGCCGGTGCCCTTGAATTCTTCGTAAATCACCTCGTCCATTTTTGAACCGGTTTCGACAAGCGCGGTGGCAATAATGGTCAAACTGCCGCCTTCCTCCAGGTTCCTCGCCGCGCCGAAAAAGCGCTTCGGACGCTCAAGAGCATGAGCGTCAACACCGCCCGTGAGTACCTTGCCTGACGATGGAACAATTGTGTTGTATGCGCGAGCAAGCCGCGTAATTGAGTCCAGCAATATAACCACGTCTTCCTTGTGCTCCACGAGGCGCTTGGCTTTTTCAATAACCATCTCGGCAACCTGAACATGGCGCGTGGGTGGTTCATCGAATGTGCTGGCGACTACTTCGCCCCGCACTGAACGTTGCATTTCCGTGACTTCTTCCGGACGCTCGTCGATAAGTAGAACAATCAGTCGACACTCCGGATTATTTCGCACAATAGACTGCGCCATGTTTTGAAGGATAAGGGTCTTGCCGGCCTTTGGCGGTGATACGATCAGTCCACGCTGGCCCTTGCCAATAGGCGCCGTCAGGTCGATAACCCGCGAACTCAAGTCTTCGGTACTGCCATTGCCCACTTCAAGCTTGAGACGTTCCTGGGGAAAGAGCGGAGTGAGGTTTTCAAACAGAATTTTGCTTTTGGAATCTTCGGGCTTGCTGTAGTTGATTTCGGAGATTTTCAGCAGGGCAAAATAACGTTCTCCATCCTTTGGCGGCCGAATCTTTCCCGCCACCGTGTCGCCCGTCCGGAGATTGAAGCGGCGGATCTGGCTGGGTGAAACGTAAATGTCGTCGGGGCCGGCGAGATAGGAAGAGTCTGCGGAACGCAGGAAACCGAAACCGTCCTGCAGTATTTCCAACACACCATCACCGTAGATATCTTCGCCGTTCTTCGCGTGCTTTTTCAGTATAACGAAGATAATGTCCTGCTTGCGGGTTCGTGAAAGATTTTCCAGGCCCATTTCTGCGGCGGTGGTTAAAAGTTCGGCAATAGGCTTCTGTTTCAGTTCGGTTAAATTCATAGCGGTAGTGTTTTCTGAAGGTAAGGGGAAGGTGAGCGGTTAGGCCGGTTGAGGTTGTCGGATCGGTATAAGGACCCGTGTTGTCGGATCTAAACTGGGTGATCTGGGTTTAAAAATTCAGAACCACGAAAAACTCGTTCTTGCGTTAACAGGATTGCAGAGAAGCGAATATTAAGAGTTTCGTTTAAGAGTCAGGTAAGTTCTTGTCGTTGCGTTAGCTGTGTCCGGAATCCAGGGAAGGTTACCCAGGTCCGAAAATTGTTTTTTAGGATTGTCTCGCTGGGACTTGCATGCCCGGGTAACTGATATTCGCCGGGTTCGTTACCAACAGGATTGTTACGTTTCGCTATATCGCAGGCCCGCCGCGACGACTGTTCCCAATATAGAACGAGTTTTTGGCTTAGTCCAGAATTATTTGCTCTTTAATGGATTAATTGATCGTGTTACTGAAAAATCCGGGCGAATGTTCGGGTATTGCCGCCGTCGCGCCAAAAGCGGGAGCCCTAGATTACGCTGTCCACAAATGCCGCCAATTGGGACTTGGACAAGGCGCCGACCTTGGTGCCGGCTACTGATCCGTTGTTGAAAATGATCAGCGTGGGGATACCCCGAATGCCGTATTTGGGTGCTGTTTCCTTGTTTTTGTCCACGTCCATCTTGCAAATCTTGAGCTTGCCATCGTACTCATCCGCCAGCTCTTCAAGTACAGGTGCGATCATTTTGCAGGGTCCGCACCACTCCGCCCAAAAATCCACCAGTACCGGCTTGTCGGCCTGCAGCACATCCTGTTCAAAACTGTCATCTGAGGTGTGAACGATAGTGTCGCTCATGCGAAATTCCTTTGGTTCGTTAATGTGGCGTTTGGCGACAGGAAGACAGGAAGAAGCAGCCTGTCTTACGGCCCAGTCCCAAGACCCAAGTAAGTATAATAAGGCCTAAACCTGAGGATTCAAGTAGGAATTGTCGCCATCGCTCATCGCAATGCGCACTTCAACTTTGTAACAACACCGCGGCTCGCTTCGCAAAATAGGTCAGAATCGCATCGGCCCCCGCGCGTTTTATACACAACAGAGACTCCAGCATAACGGCATTTTCCTGTAGCCAGCCTTGTTCGCTTGCGGCCATATGCATCGCATACTCGCCGCTGACCTGGTAGACGAACGTCGGCACCCCGAACTCACGCTTGATTCGGCTGACGATATCCAGGTAGGGCATGCCAGGCTTCACCATCACCATATCGGCGCCTTCGGCCAGATCCAGCCCCACTTCCCGGCAGGCTTCGTCGCTGTTGGCCACATCCATCTGATAGGTGGCTTTATTCCCGCTGCCCAGGCTCCCCCCCGAGCCTACCGCATCCCGAAAAGGACCGTAGTACGCGGAGGCGTATTTCGCTGAGTAGGCCAGAATCCGGGTATGAATATGACGGTTTTCTTCCAGGGCGTGGCGAATTGCTCCGATACGCCCGTCCATCATATCCGAAGGAGCGATAATATCGGCGCCCGCCTCGGCGTGGGAAAGCGCCTGCCTGGTCAACACCTCGACCGTCTCGTCATTCAGCACATACCCCTTGGCATCCAGCAATCCATCCTGCCCGTGAGTGGTGTACGGGTCCAGTGCCGCGTCTGTTATCACGCCCAGCTGCGGGCAGGCTTTCTTCAGTTCGCGCACCGCCGTCTGCACCAGACCCTGAGGATTCCACGCTTCCTTGCCGTCTTCGGTTTTTCTGCTGCTGTCCGGGCAGGGGAAGAGCGCTAGCGCGGGGATGCCGAGATCCACCAGTTCACGGGCTTCTGTCACAAGTTCATCGATGCTCAGGCGGAAAATACCCGGCATGGAGCCAATCGGCTGGCGTTGTTTTTCTCCCTCCACAATAAAAACGGGATAGATAAGATTATCCGTGGACAGCCGGGACTCGCGCATCAGGCGTCGGCTGAAATCGTCCCGGCGCATCCGGCGCATCCGGGTTGCGGGAAATCTGCGATTGAAATCGGAGTGGGTCAATCGGGTTCTCCGGTAAGTCTTGGCTTGAGGGTGGACGCCGCGGAGGCAGCGCGAACGCGAAACGGTTATAACATATCAATTTCCATCAACAAACGGAATAATGCACGGAACGCTGCATTGGAGCGCCGCGCCTCACCAGCGAAATCGGCTGAAGGCCAAAGCGGTCATAGAGTTGTTCAGAGGCTCCCTGGAATGGCGCCTGGCCAACAACGCCCGGTGAACAGCCGTCGGACAACAGACACACCAGAAGGCTCACTCGTGACAAAAGCCAGAACCATTGCCGCACTGCTCATCGTGGCGGCCGTCATTCTTTACATTGGTCTTGATCTTGGGCGGTTCCTGACCCTGGAGTCCATCCAATCACGGCTGGGTATTATCCAGCAGTATACCGATGAACATTTTGTCGTGGCGGCCCTGGCCTATTTCTTGATCTATTTGCTGGTCGCGGCTCTGGCGCTTCCGGCAGCCACGCTGGTTACGTTGGCCGGTGGAGCCGTATTCGGGTTGTTCTGGGGCGCCATACTGGTGTCATTCGCCAGCACCATCGGCGGCACCATTGCCTTCCTGTTTTCCCGGTTGCTGTTGCGGGACTGGGTACAGCACCGGTTCAGGCGCTATCTCGGCCCGATCAACCGGGGCATGGAAAAGGATGGCAACTTCTTCTTGTTCAGTTTGCGCATGGTGCCCTTGTTCCCGTTTTTTGTCGTGAATTTGCTGATGGGTATAACGCCGATCAGTGTCCGCAGTTTTTACCTGATCAGTCAGTTGGGGATGCTGCCGGCGACGCTTGTTTACGTCAATGCAGGTAGCGAACTGGGTCAGATCACCTCTTTGAACGGCCTGGTGAGTGGGTCGGTTCTCTTTTCCATCGCCCTGCTCGGACTGCTTCCGCTTGCCGGGCGTTTGCTGGTGGAGGCACTGCGACGCGGCAGAGTGCTGCGCCGCTACGAAACACCGGCAGAATTTGATGCCAACGTGGTCGTCATCGGTGCCGGCTCGGCAGGATTGGTGGCTTCCCTGATCGCCGCGGGAGCCAAAGCCCGCGTTATTCTGATTGAGAAGCATAAGATGGGGGGCGACTGCCTCAATACCGGCTGTGTACCGAGTAAAAGCCTGATTCGCAGTGGCCGGGTTGCCGCGACCATTCGTGAGGCCGGCAGGTTTGGCATCCAGACCGGGGCGGCAGTAACGGATTTTCCCGCTGTGATGGACCGTATCCGGGAGGTCATCAGGCGGATTGAGCCCCATGACTCCGTGGAAAGGTATACCTCGCTCGGTGTTGAGTGCATTGGCGGAGAGGCGAAAATTATTTCACCCTATGCCGTTACCGTAAACGGCCGCACGATCACCACTCGATCAATCATTATCGCCACCGGGGCGTCACCGTTCGTGCCGCCCATACCCGGGCTTGATGAGATAGCGTACCTGACATCCGATACCGTCTGGTCGATGCTTGAACTTCCGTCGCGGCTGCTGGTTGTCGGTGGTGGACCCATCGGCTGCGAATTGGCCCAGGCGTTCAATAATCTCGGTGCTGATGTGACCCTGGTTGACCAGGCTGAGCAGTTACTGCCGCGAGAAGACGAGGATGTTGCCGCAGCGGTAGTGGAGCGATTCACGCACGAGGGAATCAGAGTACTCACCGGTCATCGCGTAGTACGCTTCATCGGTAATCCAGATAGCGATATCCTACACGGCGGGGTGATGGAGGCCGAACATAAAGGCGAAACGCTGCGCATCGCATTCGATCGCGTACTGATTGCGGTGGGACGTAAACCCAATGTAACGGGGTTTGGCCTTGAAGAACTCGATATGCCGCTTACCGAACAGGGTGCGGTGCTGGTGGATGAGTCGATGCAAACCGCTTTCCCCAATATTTTCGCCTGCGGCGATGTCGCCGGGCCTTACCAGTTTACCCACATGGCTTCCTTTCAAGCCTGGTACGCCTCGCTCAATGCCCTGATTGGCTGGTTGAAAAAATCCCGCGCCGACTACCGTGTTGTGCCGGCAGCCACGTTTATCGATCCTGAAGTGGCACGCGTCGGATTAAATGAGCGCGAAGCTGTGGAATCCGAAACCGGGTACGAAGTGACCCGTTTTGGAATCGACGACCTGGACCGGGCCATAGCGGATGGCGAAGCGCACGGTTTTATCAAAGTGCTGACTGTGCCGGGAAAAGACCGGATTCTGGGTGCCACAATTGTCGGTGAACATGCGGGTGAGCTAATAGGCGAGTTTGTGCTGGCCATGACACATAAGCTGGGCCTGAAAAAAATCGCCGCCACCACCCATATTTACCCCACGATGCTCGAAGCCAATCGTTTTGTCGCCAATGCATGGCGAAGTCAGCGCTTGCCGAAAAAATGGTTTCCGCTGCTGGAGAAATATTTCCGCTGGCACAGAAAGGTGAAAAGAGAACAGGAGGATTCGTGACGAGCCGTCAGGCCGGCCGACGGCGGAACGCAATGAACAGAGAGGTTGCGAACAGTACCGCGAAGGCAATCATGGCCAGCTCAGGAATGGACAACAGCCCCAGAAAGCGCCATTGCACCTCGGCGCAGTTACCGTCCCCGACAAGCAGAAAATCAAGCGTCTCGATGAGCGGGAAATTTTCGTAGATATAACCGAGCCCGGGACCGCAGGCAGGAACCTGGTCTTCCGGCAGATGTTGCAACCAGATCTGGCGCCCGGCGAAATAACTCCCGAAGACGCACAGGGATGCCGCCGCGAACGCATAGGTTCGGGTGCCCTGCGGTCCCGGATTATGGATGGCGGATGCAAGGCAGGTAAAGCCCACCAGTATCACAAAAACCCGCTGTGTAATACACAGGCCGCAGGGCGAGAGCAACATGACGTGCTCCATGTACAGCGCAACGCCGATTGTCGATACGCACACTGCGAATATGATGAAATTAAGGGTTCTGGAACTTGGAACTTGCATCATGGGGTCCTGGTCTGTCGTGTTTGCGGCCTAATGTTTGGACTGGTCTCAGTCCGAGCGCCTGCGTATTCTAAACCAAACCTTGTCGGTATTCCTGCCTGTTCTTGGATAACGGCTATCGGGTCAGCTCAAGGCGGCCTTCGCACTCTCGTTCTCAGACGATGGCGCGGTACGAGTTCCATTGTTTGAGAAACTCGTCAAAGGTCTGATCATCGCCGGCCTCGGCCTGTTTTTGCCGGAGCAGAGAGTCGATGCTGGCATCCTGAAGCTGCTGTCTGGCTGCGTCAGTCAGCGGCACGGAAAGAAAGTAGTCCCTGTGACGGCGGGACTGTTCCAGCGAGAACTGGTAAAACGACTGCTTTGAATCCCGCATGGCTCGAAGTATCTGGCCCGACGGGGTTGATTCGGGGTCTGTAACCTTGTCCTGTTGGGCCTTCACGCTGGCATCGTGAGTGTCATCGCCGTTACCCGAATCCAGCAGGCTGGCGCTGTATTGCATGTCCTCGAGCAATTTCGCCGCCCATCCCTCGAGGCTTATTGGTTTTCCGCCGCGACTCAGCTCAAGACCCGGTTGGCGCCCTCTTTCCACCACACGGTTGATGTTTCCGGCGGTTTCGAAGTACTCGCGCTCATCGCACTGTGGACTGTCCGCCAGGAGGCAGTACAGCAGGAAGGTATCGAGAAAGCGTATCTGTTCGTCATCGATTCCCAGAGGAAGAAAGGGGTTCAAGTCGAGCGCGCGTACCTCGATATATTCTATGCCGTCCCTGATCAGGGAGGTGAGTGGTCGTTCGCCATTGATCGATACCCGCTTGGGGCGAATCGAACTGTAGAATTCATTCTCCAACTGCAGCAGATTGCTGTTGATTTGCAAATGTCTGCCATCCTTCTGAACCCCGATACGCTCGTAGGGCAGATAGGGGGTTCGCATAGCCTGATCCAGGCTCTCGACGTAGGTGCCAAGTTCGTTGTAACAGACAAACAGGGATTGCTGGGCTTCGCTGCGATAACCCAGATTACTCATACGCAGACAGGTCGCATACGGCAGATACACCGTGCCGGCATCAAAGTCCTGCCACAGGTGCTCCCGGCCCTCGACGAAGCAGCGGCAGGCTGCCGGCGACGCACCGAACAGATAGATCAACAACCAGGAATATCGGTGAAAATTCCGGATCAGATGCAGGTAACGCGAGGTTCGCAGTTCACTGAGTGGGCCGGCAAAACCGGTTTGATCCCTGAATGCCTCCCAGAAATCCTCCGGTAAAGAGAAGTTGTAGTGAATGCCGGCGATGGTCTGCATCAGGCTGCCATAACGGTGGCTCAGTCCTTCGCGGTAGAGCGTTTTCAGTCGGCCGATATTGGAGCCGCCATAGCGCGCGATAGGTATTTGCATGGCGTTGCCCATCGGGCACGGCATGCTGGAAGTCCACAGCAGCTCGCCGTGTTCCAGGTTGGTGCATGTGAAGCGGTGCAGGTTTTCCAAACACTGCAGACACGCGTCAATACTGGTGGCCGTGGGGGTAATGAATTCCAGCAGGGCTTCGGAGAAATCCGTGGTGATATACGGGTTCGACAAGGCGGAACCCAGGGCCAGCGGATGGCTGGACAAGGCTATATGCCCGTCGGGGGTGACCCTCAGGCTCTCCTTCTCAATGCCTCGAGTAATGGACCAGTTTTTCTGAAAGTTGGTCAGACCGAACCGCTCAAGGGACGCAGTGAATTGCTTGGCCAAATCATTCCCTCGTGAGGACTACTGAGGTCCCGCAGCGAGTATAGCCTCACTGACATCAAACCGTTTGATGTTTTCGCGGAACTGGGTAATCAGTCTGGCAGCCTGCTCGTCATAGTTAGCCGGGACGTCCCAGGTAGCCCTGGGATCGAGCAGCGTACTGTCAACTCCGGGGATAGACCCTGGAATGTCGAGGTTTATTCCATCGAGATGCCGGGTTTCTGCGTTCTTGAGCGAGCCACTGTGAATAGCCGCGATTATGCTCCGGGTGGTGGGTATGTCGAAACGGTGACCTATTCCGTAGGGCCCGCCGGTCCAGCCGGTGTTGACCAGATAGACCTGGCTGCCGAAATCCTCGATACGTTTGATCAGCAATTCAGCATACACTCGGGCCGGCCTGGGAAAGAAGGGTGCGCCGAAACACGTGGAAAAGGTAGACTTGATACCTTCAGTGGAACCTACCTCGGTGGAACCGACCAGTGCTGTATAACCGCTGAGGAAGTGGTAAGCGGCGGCTTCCTTGGAGAGGATCGATACCGGGGGCAGCACCCCGGTGAGGTCGCAGGTCAGAAATATAATCGATTCCGGTTCACCGGCACGATTCTCCGGCACCCGCAAGGGAACGTGTTCCAGCGGATACGCGCAGCGAGAGTTCTCGGTAATCGCGGTGTCGCTGTAGTCGGGCTGACCGGTGCCTTCATCGACCACCACGTTTTCAATAACCGCTCCGAACCGGATGGCCTTGTAAATTACCGGCTCGTTCTTCTCACTGAGGTCGATACATTTGGCGTAGCAGCCGCCCTCGATATTGAACACGCTGCCCCGAGCCCAGCCGTGCTCGTCATCACCGATCAGCAGGCGGTTTTCATCGGCCGACAAGGTAGTCTTGCCGGTGCCGGACAACCCGAAGAAGAGGCAGACCGAGCCGTCTCTTCCCACGTTGGCGGAACAGTGCATTGGCAGAACGTCTTTTTCCGGTAACAGGAAGTTTTGCACCGAAAACATGGACTTTTTCATTTCCCCCGCATAGCGCATGCCCGCCAGCAACACTTTGCGCTGGGCAAAATTGATGATGACCGCGCCGTCCGAATTGGTGCCGTCGCGCTCGGGGATACACTCGAACCCGGGCGCGCTGAGAACCTGCCAGATACCCTTGTCCCGGGGGTTGTAGTTATCGGTCCGGATAAAAAGTGTTCTGCTGAACAGCCCGTGCCAGGCATATTCCGCCGTAACGCAAACAGGAATGTAATACTCAGGGTCGGAGCCCACGTGAAGATCGGAGACGAACACGTCCTTGTCGGAAAGAAAGTTGGAAACCCGCTCCCACAAGGAGTCGAAGCGCGCGGCTTCAAAAGCTTGGTTCACAACACCCCAGTCTATGGAGTCGGCGGTACTCGGTTCCTGCACGATGAAGCGATCCTTTGGGCTGCGGCCGGTACGATGACCAGTCGCCACCACCAGTGCACCCGTGTCGGCGAGTCTTCCTTCCTGGCGTTGAATTGCAATCTCGACTAGCTGGCTGGCGGGAAGGTCGCG
Organism: Pseudohongiellaceae bacterium; assembly: GCA_040879025.1. Taxonomy (GTDB): domain Bacteria; phylum Pseudomonadota; class Gammaproteobacteria; order Pseudomonadales; family Pseudohongiellaceae; genus JBBDLF01. The sequence goes on along the minus strand of JBBDLF010000039.1, from coordinate 40,239 downwards.
GTAGATCGTGCGACCCTTCTCAATTGACGCTGGAGTCATCATTTATTTCCTGATCGGTTCCGAGAAGTGCGAAAGGCGATCGAGCCTCATTATGAATCTTCTTTCCTCGCACTGAAATGCAGGGTCGGCATTATGCCAAATTAAATCCCCGTTCGCTAATGATCCGTTACAGCTTCTGCTTGAAACGATGGATCAGTCGCCGGTCTTTCTTGTTGGGTTTCCCGGCGGTTTGCAGATGGAAAGGCTGGGACTTTCGCTGTGCCGCCAGTGTCTGACGGGCCTGGAGGCTTTCGTCGGTTTCCTGGTACAAGCCCTGGGCCTCGGGTGCTCCGCGGCGCTGCTCAGAGAGTCCGGTGACGATAACCGTTTTCTCATCAAAGCCCTGGCGCACAGTCAGGCGCTGGCCCAGCCCTATTTCCTTGGCGGGTTTCGCTCTGGCTCCATCGCATTGCACCTTGCCGCCCTCGATTGCCTGTTTGGCGACGGCCCGGGTCTTGTAGAAGCGCGCCGCCCACAGCCATTTATCCAACCGTACCTTGGCGGGGCCGGCTTCAGGATCGGGCGACTGACTCATGGAAGCTGCTCTTCGGAGTGCCGAACGAGCCCGGATTGCCCAGCGCAAGGTGTCACCGCCGGAATGATATGTTCAAAGTCCCTGATCTGGGGAAATTCGAGAGCCGTCAGCGGCGCCTGGCGGCTGTCTGGCTGGTGGATGGCGTACAGATGCCGTATGCCTTCTCTCGCGGCCTGCCGAAGTACCGGGATGCTGTCGTCGATGAGCAGACTGCGTTCCGGATCGTAAGGCTCAAGCTGCCTGAGGGCTTTCCAGAAGCCGTGGTTTTCCTTGGCAAGCCGTAGCCGGTGGGAACTGATGGTGTGGTCGAAGTGTTCGCCAATATTGGTATGCGCCAGCTTCAGGCTCAGGCTGTCGGGGTGGGCATTGGTAATCAGAAGCAGGCGCTTCCGCGCCTGTTTCAAGGCACTCAACAGCGCGATGACGTTGGGTCGTATACGGATCTTGTGGCTGAGCTCCCGTTTCAGCGCATTGATATCCAGTTGCAGGCTGCTGGCCCAGAAATCCAGACAGTACCAGTCGAGGGTGCCGTGCACTTCGGCGCACCGGCTGGCGACTTCCTCAATTGCGGCGGCATGGCTGATCCCCTGGCTCCGGCTGTAGACCAGGGGAATATGATCCTGCCAGAAATAGTTGTCAAAGTGCAGGTCCAGCAGTGTTCCGTCCATATCGAACATGACGGTATCGATTTCGGCCCACGGGGGCGTGATTGCGGTTGTCATCGGCTTCGCTTTGTGTGACTTTCAGGGAATATAATGAATTACAGTTGGACAACGCAAACGGGATGACCGTATGACGGAAGAAAAATTACTGGAAAAGGTTAAAAAGATCGCTGAACAGGCGGGTCGGGAAATTCTCGAGGTGTATCATGCGACCGGGCCCGTCGATGTTGACTGGAAAGCGGATGATTCTCCGTTGACCGAAGCGGACCGGCGCGCCGACTCGCATATTGTGACCGCGCTACAGGAACTGACTCCGGACATTCCGGTGTTTTCGGAGGAGTCCGAGGCGGTCAGCTTCGAACTCCGCAGCTCATGGAAACAATATTGGCTGGTGGATCCGCTGGACGGTACCAAGGAATTCATCAATCGCAACGGGGAATTTACTGTCAATATCGCACTGATCCGCGAGGGCGACCCGTTGATGGGAGTGGTGCATGTTCCGGTCAGCGGCGTCAGTTATGCCGGCCTCGTGGGCCGCTTTGCCTATCGCCAGGATCACGATTCCGAACCCCATATGATCCAGACAAGCCCCATGTCGAAACAGTCCGTTCGCGTCAGGGTGGTGGCCAGCCGGAGACATCGGGGCGAATTGCTCGGCAAGCTGCTGGACAGATTGGGCGCGGATTTTGCCAACGTGGAGCAGGTGAGTATGGGCAGCTCGCTCAAGCTCTGTCTGGTGGCCGAGGGTAAGGCGGATTTGTATCCGCGTCTGGCGCCCACGTCCGAGTGGGATACCGCGGCGGCCCAAGCGGTGCTGCATGCGGCGGGCGGCCAGGTCATCGACAACCAGTTTAATGTCTTGCGGTACAACCAGAAAAACGATTTGCTGAACCCGTTCTTTTTCGCCATCGGCGATATCAGTTTTCACTGGTCCACCTATCTCGCGGTTTAGCCTTGCCTGTGTCTGATAGAGTACAGGTTTCATGGTATTGGCGCCCCGGTTGAGCTAATCTTCCGGCGATAGTGCATTGAGGGGTACACCCGATGAATAAAACTTTCCTTCTATGGTTGGCCTGCAGCGGTCTGACGATGCCGGCAGTCGCGCAGGATCTGGATTTCGCCTTGCCGGAAAGCGTGGGGCTTTCCAGCGCCGTTCTGGATACCGCCACGGCCAGACTGCAGCGCCATATCGACAATAACGCTATTCCGGGTGCGGTCGCCGCTGTCGCCAGAGACAGCAAGATAGTCTATTTTCAAGCGCTCGGTATGCAGGACGTCCAGAATCGTGTGCCCCTGCCCGACAATACATTGTTTCGCCAGTATTCAATGACACGTCAGATTACCAGCACCGCGGTGCTGATGCTTTGGGAGCAGGGGCATTTTGAATTTGACGATCCGATCAAGATGTACCTGCCCCGGTTCGAGGGTCAGCAGGTTTTTGTGAACCCCGACAATCCCGATCTTTCACAAACCCGGGAACGCACCGGGGATATCACCGTGGCTCACCTTCTCACCCACACGTCCGGGATCGGCAGCCGCAGCAGCGCGATTTACCGGGACAACAATGTCCGCGACCGCAATATCACACTGCAACAGATGGCGGACAATGCCGCAGGCCTGCCCTTGTTCGAGGATCCAGGCACCCGCTTCCGGTATGGCATTTCCACAACCATTCTCGGGCTGCTGGTCGAAGTCTGGTCCGGCATGCCGTTTGAAGATTATTTGCAGGAGAACATTTTTGAACCCCTGCAAATGAGTGATACGGTATTCCATGTCGACCCGTCCCGCGCTGACCGGCTGGCGGTGGTTTACCGCCCCGACGGCAGCGCGCTGGCCCCTTATCGCATTGAACCGGTGCCGTTCACTGATGAACCGGCGCTGATCGAAGGTGGCGTGGGTCTGGTATCCACCGCGATGGATTATTTGCGCTTCTCGCAGATGGTGTTGAACAAGGGGGTTCTCAACGGCAACCGGATCATGGAGGAAGCGACCGCGGAACTTTATTATCGGAACGCGGTTCCTGAACGCCTCCTCCCCCTCAACACGCGCGGTTACTGGCTGGGATCGGGTTGGAGTCTCGGCGGGTTCAACGTGGTGCTCAACGAGACAGCTTACGATCACCCGGTGAGTAGCGGTACAATCTGGTGGGACGGTTCCGCCGGTACCCGCTACTGGATTGATCCGGCGCAGAATATGGCTATCGTCGTCATGGCGCAGATATCACCGGCCCACGGCGATGGTTTCCGCGAGGATTTCAAAAGGCTGGTAAACGGTTCAATTCTCCAGCGTCGTTGATAGTGCGTCGATTATTTACTGAAAGGTCAAATTGAATACGCTGCCGGAGCCGGCAATACTGCTGGCGGTGAGACTGCCTTTATTCAGGCGGGCCAGTTGCCGAGACAGACTCAGGCCGATGCCGGTGCCCTTGCTCTTGGTGGTGAAGAAGGGTGTAAAAATATTTTCCATGACTTCCCTGCTTATCCCTTCACCATTATCTCTGACCTGAATGACGGTCTTGCCGTTAGCGTTTCTGAAACCGTCAAGCTGAATCTTCCCTTCCTCCTTGCCATGAAATGCATCCAGGGCATTGCTCACAAGATTCATCAACACCTGCTCAAGCTGATTTATATCCGCCGTCAGAACAATCCCGCGTGGTTTAACCGACGATTCCATAACGATGTTGTTCTCGTTCAGTTTTTCCTTGAACAAGGTTTCTATCCGGCTGAACAACCGTTCCAGGGAAATTTCGCCGAAGTCCGGGCGGGGAAGGTTGCTCAGGGTCCGGTAGGCGTCAACGAAGCCGATCAGCCCTTCGCTTCGCGAGGCGATTGATTCAATGCTTCGGCTGACATCGTGGTATTGCTCTGATTCGTTGTCGGCCAGTTGCTGCATCTGTTCCCTGTCGCCCACCACCTTCTTCAGATAGTTACTGAGTGAAACGATCGGGGTCATGGAATTCATGATTTCATGGGTGAGAACCCGGATAAGTTTTTGCCAGCTTTCAATTTCCTTTTCATCCAGTGCACTCTTGATGTTCTGCATGGAAACCAGCTTATGGTCGGTTTCCATAAGCCGGAACTCGGTCGCAGTGAGGATCAGGTTATGAATCTCGTCCCCCATCGTGACCTTGATGCTTCTCTGGTCGCCGGCGCGGAGGCTTTCGATTGCCACGGCCAGTTCCGGGTTTGAGGCATGAATCCTTGACAGGCTCACCACGTGACGGGTTCTGAGCAGATTCTTGGCGGCCTGGTTTATGACTTCAATCCGCCCATGCTCATCAAAGCTGATCAGCGCGGTGTCCACATGTTCTACAATCAATTGCAGGTATTCGTGCTGCGCGCTGCGGTCGGCCTTTAGTTTCCTGAACGTTCCGAGTATGACTTTCTGTGCGTCCAGAAACCGTCGGCTGGCCTCATCGGCTGACGCCAATGAGGACGTGCTGGAAAAGTCGTTATAGTAAACATTGCTGATAAATTGTGCGAAATCGTTATAGCTTCGTTCCGCGATTGTCACCAGATTGTACGAAAATAGAATGATCAGTCCTGCACACAGAACCGGTGTGCCGATCCAGTCGGTTAACAGTAAACTGAAGCACAGCAAAAAAATGGAAAGTGCAAGAAGCAGTGTCTGAACAACAATGCGGGTTCTGTAACCCTTAAGATGCCTGGTCAGAGAGGCCATATTTTTCCATTTTGCGGTAAAGTGTGGTTCGCCCCAGGCCCAGTGCCTTCGCCACCCGGGTGAGGTTGCCATCATGTTTTCGGATCGCTTTGATGATTGCGGACCTCTCAAGGTCGATCAGGTTGAGATCATCGCCTGCAGGCTCCCCGCTGGTCGGACGAACAAGAAAGTTTTCAAGGGTCAGTTGACTGCTTTCGGCAATCAGGATGGCACGCTCCACAGCGTGCTTGAGCTCTCTTATATTTCCAGGCCAGGAATACTCGACAAGTCGGCTTAAGGCGGAAGCGGAAATTCCAATGCCCCCCTTGCGGTATTTGACCGAATAGACATTGATAAAATGCTCCAGGAGCAGCGGGATATCTTCGGGTCTTTGGCGTAGCGGAGGCACGGCTATTTCGACCGTATTCACCCGGTAGAGCAGGTCGCGACGGAATCGCTGCTGATTGTCGAGTTCTTCCGAAGTCAGGTTGGTGGCGCAGATCAGCCTGATATCCACGGAGACAGATTCGCTGCTTCCAACGCGACTGACGGACCGACTCTCCAGTGCCCGTAACAATTTTGCCTGCATGGACAATTCCAGATTACCGATTTCATCCAGAAATAATGTTCCACCCGACGCCATCTCGAACTTACCCACCCGGTCCTCACGCGCGTCGGTGAAAGCGCCGCGAGCGTGCCCAAACATTTCCGCTTCAAACAGCGACGCCGGAACCGCGCCGGCGTCCACAGTAATCATCGGGTTCGGAGCGCGTGGGGAGCCCCTGTGAATCGCGCGGGCAACCAGTTCCTTGCCGGTGCCGTTTTCTCCCAGAATGAGCACGTTGGCATCGGAGGCCGAAATTTTGTCCACCAGGTTGAGTACTGTCCGAAACGATGGCGAGTCACCAATCAGTTCATCGTGACTGTTGTTCAACTCGGCACTGAGGGCCTGATGCCGGGACTGAAGCTGCTTGACTGTCCTGTGAGACGCGCCCAATCTGGCGCAGGTCTGCAGCGTGGCGATGAGTTTCTCATTCTCCCAGGGCTTTACGATGAAATCCGCGGCACCGTCCTTTACGGCCTGGACCGCCAGGTCAATTTCACCGTAGGCCGTGGCCATCACCACCTGGCAGTCGGGATTGATTTGCTTTATCTGCTTGAGCCAGTAAATGCCTTCGGCCCCCGAGGTCGCTCCGCGCGAATAGTTCATGTCCAGCAGCACGACGTCGGGCCGGTGTGTCTCCAGTGCGCCCGGAAGGTCATGAGGATTCGAGATACAGGTGACAAACTGGAACCGGCCTTTCAAAATCAGCTCGGCTGTGATCAGGACATCCTTGTCATCGTCTACGACCAGGACATGTGTCGTGCCGGTGATTTTGCCGACGCCAGGATCGGTAGAGGCCATGAGTCTCCTTCACTTTTGGGCTGCCATCAGGCCGCATCCTAACTCTGTGTGTTCCAGATTGAAACAAAAAATTCTACCCGGCAGGCCGGATTGGTTGTTGGCGAGATTTACCAGGTTTTGTTTCATTACGGTACAGAATGGCTGTTTCATGCTGGAACAAAAACCTGTTCGATAGTATCGAATAGAGGTCAAGCCTTTGATTAATAAAGCTTATACTAAATGGCATGAGAGTTGCAGCTCAGTCAACCGAGAGATCGCTGCGCAGATCATGGCTGCTTGAGAATTGGAACCCCCAACGAGCGGCTTCAGGAGCAGGGTCCCGCAGTTCCGGAGCGCGGTGGCACGCGCTCCTGATCTCTCCAACAGAATGACATTGCGACACGAATAAACCACTGAAGCCGTGCCTGCTGCCACGGCAACCAAGGACAGATCGATGATTATAAAAACAGAAGGCCTGGCAAAACTTTTCCGTACTGAGGAGGTGGAAACCACTGCGCTGGATGATGTCAACCTGACAGTGCTGCGAGGTGAGTTCACCTCGATCATGGGTCCCTCGGGCTGCGGAAAATCAACCCTGCTCCATATACTCGGTTTGATCGACAATCCTGATGGCGGCAAATACTTCTTTCTTGATGAAGAAGTTTCCAGCTACTCCGAACGCCAGCGCGCGATGTTGAGAAAAGAGAACATCGGTTTCGTGTTCCAGAGCTTCAACCTGATCGATGAGTTAAACGTGTATGAGAATGTGGAATTGCCACTGATTTACACCAAAACACCCTCGGTCGAGCGCAAACAAAAAGTGGAGGCGGTGCTGGAGAAAATGGACATGGCGCATCGGTCCAAACATTTTCCACAACAATTGTCAGGTGGTCAGCAGCAGCGCGTCGCGGTAGCCAGGGCAATTGTCAATTCGCCCAACCTGATTCTCGCGGACGAGCCCACCGGTAATCTGGATAGCGAACACGGCGCGGAAGTCATGAAAATTCTGTGGAATCTGAATGAAGAGGGCACCACCATCGTCATGGTGACTCACTCTCCCGAGGACGCCGCCGTCGGCAAACGCATCGTGCGGATGCTGGATGGAAAAATCATCAGTGAATCGCTCAACGAGGAGAAGGCGGCCATCGCCTGAATCGTAGTTCAGAGCCGGCTGGAGTCGACATGCATCCGAGAATCTCATTGCGAAATTTGTGGCAGGTAATGCGATGACCTACTACTACCTGAAATCTGCATTGAAGAGCGTCCTTGGTGTCGCCGCCACTTTCGGCATCGCACTGATGACAACCTTTCAGCGCGCGTACAGTGCGGCCAACACCAATCCCGCTCAGGTGCTGCGTGCGGAATAAGGACGCGCGGTGCATGTTACGGCCGCTTGCGGGCAAAAACCGGATGTGCCAGAGTAACTCAGTGATACCAGACGGCTAAAGGCCTGATATTAAATTGAAACCGGGGCGTCACAGAGTCGCCGAATACACAGAAGCAGGGCGTAGACAGCATGGCAATGGATAAGGCTATAGAAAAGAAATCACGGCCGCTGTGGCAATGGGCCGTATTGGCGGCGGTAGTCGCGGGAGTAGGGTGGTTTCTCTACGGCGTGTTGGCGGATGCCTCCATTCGAACCTACCGCGTACCCGCGGAACAGCTGATCGTCTCGGAAGTGAGTAATGGCGCGTTCGAGGATATTACGCCGATTCGGGGCACCATTCAGCCTTTCAACAGCGTGTTTCTGGATGCCGTCGCCGGAGGGACCGTGGACGCGGTGCTGGTTGACGAGGGCAGCTTTGTGGAAGAGGGTCAACCGTTGCTGCGATTGTCCAACAACGATTTGCGTCTGAACGTGGCCAGAAACGACACGACCATCACGGAGCAACTGAACAACCTGGCCAACATCTCCAACAGTTTCGAGACCAGCAGGCTGAGTACGCAGCGCCAGATTATCGATGTCGAATTCAGAATCACGACCCTGGAACGACAAAAGGCCAGGCAGGAGAGTCTCGCGGACAGTAGCCTGGTTTCCAAGGAACAGTACGAGGCCCTGGTTGACGAACTGGATTATCAGAAAAAGGTGCTGGACAACCTGCTGGCGAGGCAGCAACTGGAAGAGAAAATTCAAATGGAACGAATGGAGCAAATCAACCAGCAGGTGGCCAAACTCCAGGAGAACCTGGCGCTATCGCAGGCCTCTTTCGAAGACTTGCTGGTGCGCGCGCCTATCGGCGGTCTGCTGACGTCGCTGCCGGTTGACATCGGAGAGAACAAAAACCGGGGTGAGCGCCTCGGCCAGATCGATGTCGTTGACCGTTACAAGGTGGTCGCCCAGGTGGACGAGTATTATGTAACCCGGGTCGCGCCCGGCCAGGCGGCCAAGTTTATGCTGTCGGGGCAGGAATATTTCGCCAGCGTTGACAAGGTGTACCCCGAGATCGTTGGCGGCACATTTACCGTGGATCTGATTTTTGACGGTGAGGGGCCGGCAAGCCTCCGTCGCGGACAAACCCTGCAACTTGAACTGACACTGGGCAGTCCGGTCGAGACCTTGCTGCTGCCGTTGGGAGGCTTCATTCAGGATACCGGCGGCAACTGGGTCTTCGTACTGGATGAGAGCGGGGAATACGCCGTTCGTCGCGATATCCGCGTCGGGCGTCGCAACAATCGTTATGTGGAAGTGCAGGAAGGTCTGGCACAAGGAGATCGCGTTATTACGTCAAGCTATGGACAGATGGAAGACATGGAGCGAATCCAGCTCACCCGGTAAACCGCTTCACCCGGATAAGGCACCACAAAAAAAAGCCCCCAAGGGCGTGGGGGCAAAGAGGCTGGATATGAAAGAGCCTGGATCGTGGTAAAGCTGGAGGCTCGACGGGCCTGTAGGTCCTTGGTACCTCCCGGGCGTGGGGAAGCAGCCTCTGTCATGAATCAGGATCGTCCTGTTCCTGATGCTCCAAAGCCTGCACGATCACTTGACCTCTTCATACCAACGGGTGCATTTCGGTTTCGTTGTTCTGTAGGAACCCCTGTCGCTCAAGTTGCCGGGCGCAACCGGCGCCCGACAGTCGCGCGAACACTTATTGACCCGGTTGCTGTCCAGGCTGATCGGATTGACCAGGCTGGCCGGATTGACCAGACTGTTCCTGTCGCTGCATCGTGTCAACGATTATCAGGTAGTCCATGCGCCCAACCGGTTCATCACGATCGTCCTGGCTTTCGCTCAGTTGCAAACCCGGCATCGCGCGCTCTGCATCCTGGCGTCGCAGTGGATCATCGTCCTGGCGCCCTGTGATTTCCAGGTCTGGAAAGGCGTCTCTTGCCTCACGTATGCTCAGTTCGCCATCACTATTGGTATCGACTTCTTCGAAGTCTCTGGTTTGCTGCTGGCCTTGCTGTTGACCGGGCTGTTGCTGGGCAAAAGTGGTTGCGGCAACAAAGGCGAACAGTGCGGGTGTTAGATAACGTAACTTCATGAATACCTCCATTCACTCAAAAAATTAAAACATCCAGTTTTTTTGGTCGTCCACTTTCTGTGCTGCAATGCATATGCCAACGTAACCTGCGCGGAGGATTTGCGTGCCGGTTTTTTGTAACGGTAAAAAAAAGCCCCCAAGGGCGTGGGGGCAAAGAGGCTGGATTGGATTGATCGAGTGGGGGTATTACTGACCAGGTGTTCCTGGTTGATCTGTGGAAGCGCCTGCCTGGCTTGCGGCGCGTTCTTGCTCATTCTCCATGGCCTGGACTATCTGCTGATACTCCATTCTGCCCACGGGGCTATCTTCATCGCCCTGACCAAGTGAAAGTCCGGAAATCTCATCCTCAATGTCAGACCGTGTCAGAGCGTCGGAATCATCAAGTCCTTCAAATTCCAGCTCGGGAAAAGCTCCCCTGGCTTCTTCCACGCTGAGCTCGCCGTTGGCGTCCCGGTCCACCTCTTCAAAGTCGCGAGCCTGTTGTTGTCCAGGCTGTTGACCCGGCTGCTGGGCGAAAGCGGTTGCCGCTACAAACGCGAGCAGGGTTGGTGCCAAATAACGATATTTCATTGATAACCTCCATAGACGTTCGATTGTAAATCCTTTTAATGTCCACTATGTGTAAGAGCTTACGTGGTTGGCTTTTGGCTTTACTGCTGTTATTGGGTTTTCACCGGTTTTCCAATTCACTTTCATCACGCTCATCGAAAATACAGCAATGCACGTGCCAACCCTGAGTCGTTTGAAAACCGTACGGAATCGGGGTTGGCATGGGCCAAATGGGAAGAAAGGTGTTGGGAACGCAGGTCGAATCCGGGAGCTTATTGCTAAGTGACTGAAATTACAGGAATCAAGTGTTGGGTAAACCAGACATTCAATAAACTGACAGGAACACTCAGGCTTCGCGGCGGAATTGAGCCGGTTCCAGCCCGTGTCGACGCAGCAAATTATAAAATTCGCTGCGATTTCGCACGGACAGACGAGCGGCAAGTGCAATATTGCCTTCGGTGAGGTTCAGCAGGCGAATCAGGTAATCGTGCTCGAACTGGTCCTTGGCGTCGCTGAGGCTGAGCAGTCGGTCGGGTTTAAACCGTAACGAGCGTTCCACCAAATGATGCGAAATGATCGGGGTATTGGTCAGTACCACGCACTGTTCAACCACATTATAAAGCTGCCGGACGTTTCCAGGCCATGGGGCGCTGACCAGCAGTTCCATGGCTTCGGGGGAGAACCGGTTCACTTCGCGTTCGTTTTTTTGGGCCAGGTGTTTGGCAAAATAGTCGGCAAGCAAGGGCACGTCTTCGCGGCGGTCGCTCAACGGCGGCAGCTCCAGCGTAATGACATCCAGGCGGTAATACAGGTCTTCGCGGAAGGTGCCGTTGCCGATTTTTTCTTTAAGATCCTGATGTGTTGCGGCAACGATTCTGACATCAATCGGAATGGTCTTGGTGGAACCGATAGGTCGGACTTCATGCTGTTCGAGTACCCGCAATAATTTGGACTGGGCAGCCAGCGGCATATCACCGATCTCGTCCAGAAACACGGTTCCCCCGTCCCCGGCCTTGAACAGTCCGGGGTGCGAACGGCTCGCTCCGGTAAATGAACCCGCCGCATGGCCGAATAACTCGCTCTCGATAAGGCTTTCCGGAATGGCCGCGCAGTTCAGTGTCATAAACGCGTTGTCCCGGCGTTTGCTGGCGGCGTGAATGGCCTTCGCCAGCAATTCCTTACCAGTGCCTGTCTGACTCTGTATCAGAATGCTGACGTCCGAGTTGGCGGCAGCACGCGTTTGCTGCAACAAAGCTTCCATCACCGGACTGCAGCTGATGATCTCTTTACGCCACTCCTGATCGTCACCGGATTCGTTGGTCTCAAAGGCATGACCGCTTTGCTCTATGGCCTTGGCCAGGTTGCCCAGCAGTATTTGTGCATCAAAGGGCTTGACCAGATAACTGAATACACCTTTCTTTGTTGCGGATACCGCATCGGGAATGGTGCCGTTCGCGGTCAGGATGATAACAGGCAGCCGGAAATCGCGTTGCTGCACCGCTTCAAACAAAGCCATACCGTCCATGCCGGACATTTTCAGATCGGTCACTACCGCGTGAGGCCGGTAGGTAGCCAGTTGACCCAAGGCTTTTTCCGCGCTGTCCACGGCATTGACATCGTAATTGTTGGCTTTAAGACGAACGCTGATCAGATGAAGCAGGTCGGCGTCGTCGTCCACCAGCAGTATACGGAACTTATCCCGCGGCTCAATTGTATTCATTGCTGATTCTGGGATCGTTCTCTCTCCATTATCTGCTGTTCCAGGCCGGTTAAATCCTGAATCTGTTTTTCCAGAAGACGTATCTGGTCTTCCAGACGCCGGATATTTTCCTGATCGCGCCGCCAGTCTGCGGTGGTAAGCTGCAATCTCACCCGCTGGTCCAGCATATTCTCCCACAGTTTGCCAAAGACAAGGTAATTTTCACAATGGTCCTGATCGCCGCAAACGGTATCGGCCTGCCGGAGAACCTCCCTGGCCCGCGACTCCGTCTCCTCATCCGCAATTCGGGAATCCGTTAAAACCACAGCGAGTTGTACACTTGGAATAACGTCCCCGCTTCCGGCTTCCTGTTCGAGGCGCTGTCTTTCACTGTTCAGATTGCTTATCGGAGCAGATCGCAGCCAGTTGTAATAGGCCAGGGAATTGTAGGCGACACCCACCTCAGCCGGTTCCCTGTTCACCAGGATGTTATCCATGAGCTGGGCGCACCCGGCAAGTATCCACGGCACCGCGAACGCCACACTGATCAAAGTCAACTTACGAATATAGCTTCTTCCAGCCCTGCTCATGATTCCTGATTCTTGTTGGTTGGGAACTCGACTCTGAAGCAGGCACCCGCGGCAACATCCACGATCTGAATATGGCCACGATTCGCCTGCACGTATTCCTGCGTTATAGCCAACCCCAGCCCACTACCCTTATAGGCAGGCTTTTGCGGCGGTGTACCCTGGTAAAACGCTTCAAAGATCCGGTCGGTTTCTTCCGCCTTGATGCCGGGACCCTGGTCGATCACTTCCAGAACGGCATTGCCGTTCAATTCAAAGAGGTGCACCTCAATAACACCACCGTCGGGAGAAAACTTGACCGCGTTACCCAGCAAATTATCCACTGCAACGCGTAACTGTTCGTAGTCACCGTTAATCGTGATTCTGGCCAGCTTCTTGTTAATAATAAGACAATGGGGCTTGGCAGTAAGTTCATGAGCGGTGATCACTCTGTCAACAACCTTGTCCAGCCGGACGGGGCCGGGCATCACGTTGAGCAGCGAGAAGCTTTCGGTATTGTGGCGCAGCAAATCGTCTATCAAGGCCTGCAGCCGGTGTGAATTTTTGTGCTGGATGGATATAACCTCGCGCTGCTGCTCACTCAGCGCGCCCATCACTCCATCGCTCAGCAGAGAACTGCTTTCCTGGATGGCCGCCAACGGCGTTTTCAATTCGTGGGACACATGTCGCAAAAACGAAGAACGCTGTTGTTCCAGTTTGGACAATCGTCCTCGCAGCCAGTCCAGCCGGCGGCCCAGGCTCTCGAGATCTCGTGGTCCTTTGATGTTGATGGTTTCGTCGTAAGCACCGCTTCCCAACTGGCCAATGGCCTTTTCGATCTGAATCAGCGGCCGTGTGATCAGCGCGGTAAAAACGCCGGCGAGAATCAGTGCCGCGCTAACCAGCAGGATGGCCTGGAATGTCAGCAGCCGCTGGGTATTCTCGGCTTCCTGGGGAATGCTGGCGACCTGGGTGTTGGACCATTCATTCACCGATCCGGAAATCTGCGCGGTCAACAGAGTCAATTGTGGAAACAGCAACTCGGCTTCCATCGGGGACGCCGAGCTGACGATGGTAAAAATATCTGTTTCCAGGGCGACTGCCGCCGTGACAAATTCAGAAACGTCCTCGCTAAGGTCAAGAACCAGCAATTCGTTGGCCGCGCCGGCAAAATTTCTCCTGCGGTCGACATACAGGTCAAGCAGTCCGCTGTCGCTTGTGATGTTGTATTGTTTGACGTTTCGCTCCATCCCGGTGGACTGTTCCATCAGGGTTCTGCTGGCCGCCACGGCCCGCGTGTGCTGATTCACGACCAACTGACTGGTTTCACTGAGTCCGCTGAGCTGGCGCGCGGTGACCAGCAAGGCAATGATAAGCAGGCCGGTAACCGCGAGGAAACCAGTGACAGTAAGCTGAAGTATCGAGCGTGGTCTGAATCTCACGAACCATTCCCGTAGTGGTTATGCACCTGGTGTTTTTTTCCGTAGCGAAGGTCCGCAACGAGCCACCATCGGGAGTGCTTACGGAATTCTGAAGGTTTTGGGTAAGGGTGACAAGCGGGACGGCCCCGAGTTGTGAAGTGAATACTCCCGCTAAGGCTTTTTATTTGGGCAAATCAGGGATTATCCCGTATGCGAGAGCGCTGACCCGCGCCCTAAGGTGTGACCGTAACGGTCACGTTCTGATAGGTAAACAGTGACCCGTCGCTGGCGATTCCGCGCAATACGTATTCACCCGGCTCGGCGAAGGTGACTTCAGACTCCCACCGGCCATCCTTCGGTGGCTCTGGAATAGTGTAGGGAGGTGACCAGGGCGAATTTGCATAAACCCGGGTATCGGTGTACGTTTTGAACTGGGTTGGACTGAATGTCGCATGATGGGCAGGACCCCGGTATATGGTCCATGAAAAACGCAGGCCCGGTCCGCTCATCGCCACGATAGAGGATGGCGGACTATACAATTGATCCAGCCGCTGGCGTTGTGGCTGCGGCCGGGGAGGTGGCAGGTTGTCCGGGTCGTTTGCATGCACTGCCAGGCTCAGCGGTTCTCCCACTCTTGCGCCGCGGTAGCTTTCCCCTTCCACTCGCAACTCGGGCGCCATATTGTCTCTTAATGAATCACTCAGGCTTCCAAAATTGCCACCTACTTCGGTGGAGATTACCTGCGCGTCGATGCGATAGTCGGCCTTCAGTGAGCCAAAGGCGCGATTGGTTTGTCCTTGGGTGACCAGGGTCCAGACCAGTTCCATGTCGCCAAAGTCGGCGGGCACATCGATGGTAAAGAGGAACGGATTGCGGCGCGGATAAAAATGCGTCGGTTGACCCTGGTCGGCGCCGGCAAAATCGTAAGCTTCAACAGTCAGATCGTCGAGTGCGCCCGCTTCGGTGAAGGAAAAATAATTTTCCGGGCCTATGGGAATATCAAACTGCTGTTCCCAATTGGAATTCATATAGCCAAAAAACAATCTGTAACCACCTTCTTCGTTCGGCCACCAGCCTTCAAAGGCGGGAGAAGTGATTTGACCCCGCAGGGGCATGAACCGGGTCTGCGCAACAGCGAGCTGACTTGCCAGTGCCAGCGCCAGAATTCCTGTCAGAAACAGGCCCGGCGCGGATCTCAAATGCCGTTTAAAACACATCAAACAATCCTCATCAGTCACTGCCCTGGGCCACCGACTGGGTGACGGCTTCCGGAGCCCAGCACAGTGGGCAGCCTACATCGTAGTCGTTGCGGTCTTTCATACTGGCGCGACGTTCCGCCATCTCCGCCTGAAACTGTTCCTCGGTCAGTTCGACCGAATACCCCAGATCGATAAACATGTTCGATACCGAACGGCGCCCGCCACCTGCCCAGTTTCTGGGGTCGGCAAGGTTTGGATTTGCATCGGTGGTATCGAGAAATCCTATAGTGTGCAATATGGTACCTTTCGGCAGCAATGGTGCCTTGTCATCCTCATAAACATATTGCTTCACCCAGTTGTGGTCGTAGCCCACACAGTTCAGTGTAAATTGATTGTGCCCCCAGATCGCTTCCAGGCACATTCGCACGCCGGGCGCATGCAGGTGGGGTTCAAACGCGATAATTTTAGTATGCTCGTCCAATATTACGTAATTGTGAAATTCCTGGTTGGCCTGGTTGGGAAGCACATCGATATCGATGCCGTTACCGGTTCTCGGCCCGCGACGGCTGTACTCAGGTTCATAATCCGGAGGGAAGAACCGGATACCGAACTCCAGGTAGGCGCTGGTTTCGCGGCCGTTGGAATGCATGTGCGCTGCGCCCAGATGAAGGGCAGAGTTTGCCGGCAGCAGGCGACCGGCCTTCTCCGGAAAAATATCCGCATTACGCCCCACTTCGTGAATCGGCCAGCTGGTGGTTTCTCCCACGACTTCCGTGCCGTCTTCGCTCAATGTGCCGCTGGTGTAGGTCAGGTGGTGGAAAATATAACGGCCACCCACAGTATTGCTGCCCAGATCAGCGGGAATATCGTTAATTTCCCTCACTTCGACGGCCTGCACATATCGATCTTCCGTCAGCCCGGTAGGAACCAGCCCGATGTCGCCCCACCAGTCGGGACCCACGGCCGGGCGGCTGACATCGCGGGAACGCAGCACGAGATCGGGTTCACCGATAGTCCAGTTATTCCCTGTTTCAAGGTCGAGTGGCATGGGGTCGTTGTCGGGATTTCCCCGTGGTGCCCCGTTGTCCACCCAGGCCTGGATCATCGCCAGTTCTTCATCCGACAGGGAATAATCGTTCTTGAACCCGTTGATACCGATGTCCTTCTCCAGAAAGAACGGCGGCATGGCGCCCATCCGGTCCCTTATGGCGGTTCGGTATCTGATCACCGGCGCCCAGGGCCGCACTTCTTCATAACTCAGGAATGACATCGGACCGCCGCCGCCCGGCCGATGGCAGCTTTGACAGCTACGCTGCAATATCGGTGCGATGTGTTCGGCATAGTTGACACTGGCCGGATCGATGCCGAAGTCCGCCGCATCAAAATAATGAGGCTGGTGGTTGGCGATGCTTGCATCGTGCGATTGCGCCAGGGTGGTGAGCGGGATTGCCGAAAGCAACCCGGCAAACACGGTGGAGAGCGTTATTGGTCTGATTATCATTGCGCTGTCCTCATGGATTTGTTCAGAGGTTCCTTAAGTAAAGCATATCGGGCGCTCGTAACGCACGACTTTTTCCGTTATCTCCCATGCGAAATCTACCGCTCCGGCAACGCGAACGCCGTGAGAGTCGTTCCGGATGGAATCAGTACATGCTGGCGACCGTCGAGCATATGTGTCATGGCCGCGGCTCCCCAGATTCTTGAGCCAGTCTGGTAATGCCACAGATTTTCACCGCTGGCGGCGTCGAAGGCCATGAAATTGCCTTCATGGTCGCCGGCAAATACCAGTCCCGACGCCGTCGTCATAACACCACCGAACGTCGGCGAGGGATAGGTAAACTCCCAGACCATTTCGCCGCTGTGTACATCCAGTGCGCGCAATGCTCCGGACCCTTGCTCCCCGTCTATATAGACAACTCCGCCAAACGAGGCCTGCCCGGGAACCAGTACCGGCTCTTCCGGCACGAATGTCGCGCAGGTTTCACGCGCCGTAACAAAGAACAGATCCAGATCGGGATTGAATGAGGGAGGCATGAAGTTGGTGCTGCCCCACGGGTCGGGTAAACAGCCTTCGCTGCCGTCATTCAGTATGATTGGTCGGCCGTCACTGCCGATCTCGCGCGCCCAGGTGGTGCCTGTGAAAGGCTTGCCGAGAAGCAGTTCTCCTGAAATGCGGTCGAGCACGTAAAAGAAACCGTTGCGGTTGGCCACCATCACTACCCGCCGCGGTTCACCCTGCCAGTCGATTTCCGCCAGAACCGGAACGTGATTGGAGTCCCAGTCGTTCAGGTCGTGAGGCGTGAACTGGTAATGCCAGCGCAGTTCGCCGCTTGCTGCATCCAGCGCGACCAGCGAATTGGAATAGAGGTTGTCCCCCGGCCTGGAGTCGCCATAGTAGTCCGGATTCGGATTACCCACGCCCCAGTAGATCAGGTCCAATTGGGGGTCGTAACTGCCGGTCATCCACGTGCCGCCACCGCCGCGGGCGAGTATTTCCGGATCGTCAGGCCAGGTTTCGCTGCCCGGTTCACCGGGACCGGGAATGGTGTTGAAACGCCAGAGACGTTCACCGCTGTCAGGATCGTAGGCATCGATGAAACCGCGGGTGGCGTATTCTCCGCCGGAGATTCCTACGATGACTTTGTTGTCCAGTACCAGCGGTGCCAGTGTGGCGGCGTAACCGATCCGGTAGTCGGCCAATTCGATATCCCACAAAATTTCCCCGGTGCGACGATCCAGCGACAACAGATGGGCGTCGAGGGTCACCATAAACAGGCTGTTACCCAGCATTCCAAAACCACGGTTGACCGGAGAACTTGCGCCGTAGGTAAGATCGTCCGGCAGATTGCGTCGGTATTCCCAGAAGGCGCGTCCGGATTGTGCATCAATGGCCCAGGCGTAGTTATTCGACCCGGTGACATAAAGAATGCCGTCGTCCACCAGTGGTGTGGTTTCAAATCCCCGGCCACGGGTTGTCGTGCCTGTCTGGAAAGTCCAGACAGCTTGCAGTTGTTCTACATTCTCCGGCGTAATCTGATCCAGCGGGCTGTGACGCTTGCCGCTATAGTCTCCTGAAAAGGTGAGCCAGCGGCTCGGATCATCAAAACCACGCAGAATGTCCTGATAACCGGGGCCGGACTGACCCAATGCGAGCAATGGCAGCAGGCCGCCTAGGGCCGCCAGTGCCAGGATCAATGTTCTTTTTTTCATAAATTCGATCCCGTAGCCGTTGCGCCTGTGCCTGTGCCAAACGTTCAATTGCGTGCGTCCAGATAGCTCAGAATATCGAGAAGGTCGTCATCGATGAGCACCTCGCTGGAGAAGGCCGGCATCAGAGACTCGCCACCACGATCCACCTGGACCAGATCGGCCTTGAAAAAGCCGCGTAATTGCTGACTGTCATCCATTATTTGTAATGAAAAGGCATCTTCGCTCTTGACGGTGCCGCGTATGTGCCGGTTCTCCCGGGTCACCAGGGAGACGGGGCGGTAACCCCGGGCAATGACCGCGCTGGGCTGTCTGACTGATTGGGTTAACGCCGCGATCGAGCGGCGGCCGGGGACGCCTGTCAGATCGGGTCCGAGGCTGCCACCGTGACCGCCGACGCGGTGACATTGGGCGCAGTGGGTCGCAAATAAATCACGGCCCCGGTCGGGCCGCCCGGGAACAGGCTCGGCGGAACCGGAGACGCCGATGCTTTTCAAATAGGCGACCACCATCCAGATTTCGTTATCGGAGAAACCATGCGAAGGCATGATGCTTCCGGGAATGCCGTCGCGGATGGTAGCGTAGACCGCTCCATCGCTCGTGCCGGAGGCGGTCCAGACCAGTGTCAGGTCCGGGGCGTCAATATCGCTGATACCTTTCGCATCGGCTCCGTGACAGGTGGCACATTGCCCCCGATACAGCGCCGCGCCTGCCCGAATGGCCGCGCGGTCAGCTTCGAGGGGATTCAGTTCCTGGGCCAGAGTGGAACCGCCCGCCAGTAACAGCAGGATGATGCAGATGAGCCGACCATTGCCGTGCCCGGAAAGGGAATCGAATAATTGCACTTGAACGCTGCTACCGTACGCTAATTGGGATACCAGCAGGATACCACCTCGAATACACCCAAGCGATATCAACCCCATCCCCTGGATCCCCGGGGTCGGACCAGCGGAATGCCGCGTCATGCCTGGGGTACGCGTGGTCCGACCCCGCTGTTGACACCGGAACGCCATTGGTTTATTGCTAGAAATTCCAACAACGACCCGAAATCGGAGGACGAAATGGACAGGAATAACGTCGAGCAAGGAATTACAGACAGTAAAAAAAAGAAGCCATTGCTACTGGAAGCCCTGATGGCGGTCAGCGCCGCCATGATACTGGGCTGGTTGTTGGTGGGCACCCAGACCAACCAGACTGCTGCGCAACAAAGCAACTTCATGGGTGGCAATCCCAGTGTTGAGAACAGCGATGAGGTCAGTACCCTGCGCCTGGTGTTCCCCGCCGGTGTCAGATCCAACTGGCACTCCCATAGCTGGGGACAACTACTCATGGTGGAAGAAGGGCGCGGACTCACCCAGGATCGTGATGGCCCTCTGCTCGAAATGCACCCCGGTGAACCCTGGTGGACACCCGCCGGCCGTGAACACTGGCACGGCGCTCATCCAGAGGAGGACGTGCTACAGCTGACAATCTATGAAGGCGACGTCAACTGGATGGAACCCGTCACTGACGAAGTCTATACCGCCACACCACAACGCCCGTGACCAAGACCTGACAAAGTAGTTGTACCGCAAGTCAAACTTGGTATAGTCACTTTCTCGTTATCCCCTGTTTCAAGGGTTAGGGGTTAGAGCCGGATCGCACCCGGCTCATGCCCCGATCAGGCACAGGACTGTGATCCATCAATGAAGACTGAGCCGCACCCCGTCGTTTTCAAGATTCGCGCCTGCCAGTCTCCGCGTTTCTTATGTCCGATATATGAGCGAATACATGCCTGAAAGCACCGGTGTCCAACCTCTTTCTTCCCCCTTCGACAAGCAAATCTTCAATCGCGCCGCACTGGGCTATTTGCTCAAGGGGCGCTTTCACCTTTACCAGGGGCATCGGCCGAGGGGCGGCATCATCGTGCCCAGAGATTACTCGGCAATCTGTGTCGCCAGCATGGAAGATCCTGAATCCGATGCCCGGATGATTCAGTATCTGCATCAACTTGGCGTGAAGCACGTACGGCTCGACTTCGGATACACGGCACCCGGTGACCACACGGTTCGATTTCTGGAGCAATTGCTGGCGGAACAATTCCAGGTGCTGCTGCGAATTGTGCAGCCTCGCGAAGAATCCCGCCTGATGAAGACCCAGGAGGCCCAGGCACGCTGGCGAGAATTTCTGGCAACAACACTGGATCGCTTCGGCGACCAGTTGGAAGCGGTGGAGATCGGTAACACCATCAATCGCCGAAGCTGGTCAGGCTATCTTACCATTGAACATTTCATGGCGGCCTGGTCGATCGCCCATGAACAACTGCGACAACGACAGATCCTGCTGGCCGGACCCAATATCAGTGATTTTGAACCACCCTACAACGCCGGCGTTCTGTCGGTGATGGCGCGCCGAGGAACATTGCCCTATATCCACACCAACAACCTGTTTGCGGAACGGGCGGTTGAACCGGAAAATTATGATCACAAGATCATCGGCCGCAAACTGGTCAGACTCCACAAACTCAACTTGGTCAAGAAAGCCTGCCTGCTGGGTCGTATCAGCCGGACGCATAACATTGAGAAAACCTGGTCAACGACAGCGTTCTGGACTCTCAAGCGAATCGCGCGTCGACTGGTGAATAGTGAAGAGAAGCAGGCGGATTATCTGGTTCGTTACATGGTCCTCACGGCCGCTTCGGGTGGACTGGATCGAGCCTACTGGGGACCGATGGTCAGTCATCGGGAAGGACTGATCGACGATGGCACCGGTCACCCCGCCAAGAATGAACTGGTGACCTATTACGGCCGCACGTTCGGGAAATTAAAGGATTACCGGATCAGACCCGCTTTTCACGCCTATGCCTGTTTTAATCGCTTGATTCCCGGTTCACGCTACATTGGCAAGCTGACGGCCAAACGCCTCCAACAGGTCCACGAGTTTGAGACGCAAGACCATAGAATACATGTGTTGTGGACCACCAATACACGCATCATGAACCTGCGGTCGCTGTATAGCGAAGAATCATTGAATCAAGCCGAATGCATCTCCCGTGACGGCCAATACCTGGAGACCACACCTTCAGTCGCCACAGAAACGCCACTCTACCTCCGCTGGCCAATCGAATGCACCGTTCCAGTGAATCGCCACGCCAGGGTCATCAAGGACGCTTTGATCGATGGCAGCCGTCGGGACGGGCAGTACTTCCATTTCACGGACGGTCGCTGGCAGGGATTGATATTCGCGACGGATCGCGAACAGGCCGACCGCATCATCGCAAACCTCCACCCGGACCGAATCCCAGCACCTGCCGCTGCCGATGTGTTGCGCAAATCCCGGAACATCATCTGGACCATTCCCGACCCGCGACGGCCCGGTCGATTATTGGCGGTCAAGAAGCCGAACCGTCTGCGCTTCAACAAAAAAATCAACGATTACTTCAAGCCAAGCAAAGCGGTTCGCAGCTGGAATGGAGCCTTTCAGTTATTACGGCACGGGTTGGATTCGCCCCTGCCGGTGGCCTATTTTGAAAGGGCCGATTGCAAGGACACGCTCAACAACTGGTACATCTGCGAATACGCTGGAAAGGTTCCGTCGGTACGCGACTTTTTTCAGGCGTTCGCCGGTGGAGCCGATTCCTACCTGGGTATTTCCAAGGCAATGTTCATGAACGAGCTCTGCACTTTTCTGTTGCAACTCCACAATCGGGGCACCTATTTCCGGGACCTGACCGGCGGCAATATTCTGGTGAGGATCGAACCGGGCAAGCCGGTCGACTTTTCCCTGATCGATACCGCCCGAGCGAAGTTCTACCTGATTGCCACACCAATCCACCAGCGGCTCGCGGACCTCAGCCGCACCTGTTACAAGCTCGACTGGGCCAACCGTATTGCGTTTATGGAACTCTACATGGCAGCGTTGAACAGACGGTTCTGGTTGCTCTATCGCCTGCCCTTTCATGGCTTTGATCTGAAAATGAAGGCCAAACGCTTGCTGAAACGCTGATCACCGACGGACCTGGAGGGTAATGTGACCGAGGCAATGACTTATCCGCACCTCATTGCGGAATGCCTTGCCATTCAATTGCCAGCCGCGGCCAGGGCGCCCCGCTCTATGGTGGTGATCAGTTCTCCATTGCTGTCGATGAGCTCCATGCCGGCGATGCTGGCGAGCAGGGTGCCGTTGTGCATGATGCGGCGCTCCTGACCGCGGTACGGGACGTCGAGCCGCACCACGTCGCTGCGCTCGATGTCCAGCAAAACTCTTCCAGTCACCGGAAAGCCGGTTGCCCCCCGCACGTTACCCTGGGCGCGCTCAGCGGTTGCGCGGTCGACAGGTACTGCTGGAAAGGCCAGCTCACGGTCCAGAGCCAGGGTGTCGATGCTGCCGAGTAAAACACCTCCCGTCGCATTCTCCCACAACAGACGGCGGAAGCGATCCGGTGACATGGAGCTGCGATTGAGTCCCGGCCGCACCAGTTCGGGCTCGCTGAGGGCGGCAACCCGGTAAAGAACCCTCCCTTCCGCGGTTCTCGGGAGGGGCAGGGAGACAGCGCTTTGCAACTGGGTGTCATCATCGGCGAACTGCGGTCTAGGAGGTTGCATCAGGGGCCTTACCGGCTCGTCCGGGGAAAACCCCGCGTAATTGTGTGCCAGCAGAAGCAAATCCGTCGCGGTATCGAACCTGGCTTGCAGTTCGAAATCAAGCACAAAGCGTTCGGGCAGTTGTGCACCGGCCTGCTGGAGGAACTCCTGCATCACCCCGGCCAACTCCGGTGCGATAAAATCGGCCGACGGCAGGTGCTCGAGCTGCATACGGCGCATTTGCGATCTGGGTTCGTAGGGCAGATCCCTGAGTTCGTTCACCGCGGGCAGTCCCAGCGCCTCTCGGGAGAAAACCGCGGTTTCCGCATAGGCATCGAGGCGGGCATCGTAATCCGGATCCAGGCGGTAGATGTTCCAATCGGAATCGGCCCGGATGAAGGTATCCAACACGCTTGCGGCGGCGGCGGGATCCGTCTCGCGCAGTACCTGCCACTCGTAGCTGAACAGTACCCTGTTCGGGTTGACGTTGACGCTCCCTGCACCGACTTCCATCGCGTTATAGCGTCCCATCACATTAAAGTCGGTGACCGTCCAGTACTCCTGCTCTGCCCGTATCTGCTCCAGAGCCAGCGACTGAACCTTCTCATCGGTCAGCAGGTCGGGATTGTCTCTCAGCATCAGCAGAACCATGGCGGAGGCGGTGAGGGGATGCGGGCTGATGGAATCCGCCAGGATCGCGGTGTCCGCCGACGATGAGGAAGGCTCCGCCGAGTAACGGTACAGTTCAGCGCCACTGACCGGGTTGCGGACGGTAAATCCGGCAAGCTCGACGGGAACCTCTACCATCCGTCCGTCAATGAAGGGCAGGGGTCCGACCCTATACTCCGCCTCGGCATAGAACTCTTCCCTGCCGCTGTTGAAATCCAGGTTGGCATCGTCCAACAAGTCGGCGGCGACATCCACTGGAAGGGGAATTTCGGTGATGCCGGTTTCGAGCAAGTTGTCGTATTGGAAGAATTCCGGGGCGTGGGTGGGTCCCTCGACATCGTGCAGGATGTCGCAACGGTAGCGCACTTCCAGATCGCTAAACAACCCACCGGCGAATATCCGGTTCACAGGGAAAGCCTCGCGCTGGAGATCGTAAACCGACAGTTCCAATGTCACCTGGGTCTTGTAGGTGGCAGTAGTGGGGAAGCCGGCAAACTCTTCCAGCGCGGTGGCGAATGCCTCCTTCTGCTGAGCCACGTGGCTGGCAAAGCGGATGGTATTGGTGGTTTCCTGTTTCAACTGGGCACAAGCCTCCGGTGTATCCGGGGCCAGGAATACCTCAAAGTAATGCCAGGCGAACTTATCGCTGTCGAGCAGGTCGTGGTGGGTGGCAATATACTGGCGAAGGAGGTTATTGTAATTCAGCTCCAGGAGGGTGTCTGTCGTGGCGGTTCCGGCTGCCGCTGATGCACTCGACGTCGACGTTGGCTGGACAGTCGGCTGACCATCGGCTTGATCCTGCGGTTCCTGTTGGTCGCCCCCCAGCACGC
Source organism: Pseudohongiellaceae bacterium (assembly GCA_040879025.1). Classification (GTDB taxonomy): domain Bacteria; phylum Pseudomonadota; class Gammaproteobacteria; order Pseudomonadales; family Pseudohongiellaceae; genus JBBDLF01. The sequence goes on along the minus strand of JBBDLF010000039.1, from coordinate 15,775 downwards.
CGCCGATACTCTCCACCGCCTCTCTTCCGCGACTTCCTACCTCCTCGGTCAGGTCCCTACCCCGGTCGCCAATGTCCTCGGCGATGTCCCTGCTGCCCTGTATTATTCGATCGAGCAGTCCCTGGGCCTGAGCCGGGGTCGACAGGTAGCAGAGTGTAAAAAGCAAGACGAACGCGGACGCACCCGCTCCACGTTGAGGGGTCATGATGCACCTCCCTGGCGGCATAACAGCCACTTATTGTGTTTAACGGCTAATACCCTAAACAGTAGGAAAAAATGGATGCGAGGGAAATCAGGTAATGCCTGTAATTTCCCCAATTCAGGCCCTGATTGGGTCGAGGGGCACTGATAACCGAACAACTTAACTTGGCTTGTGTTATCAGTACCCCTGCCCCGTCGTAGAACGACTTGACACCCGTTCTGGCTGCCACACCCGGATCACCGCGTTCCGCGGCGCTTCTCTCAGGCCACAGGTTCGTCCCGCCGCCCAAGCCTCCCGGTACGGTCGCCCAGGGTCCACATCGTGTCCTCTTCGCGCATCACCAGCAGAGTCCAGCTCGCGGCCAGCATGGGCCATGCGGCGAAGAACAGCAGGTTGTCAAAGCCCAGATAGAACTGCCAGGAAGACAGGGTGGATACGGCATGCAGGGCGAACACCAGCCCGTAGGTCCAGGTCTTGTACAGCCCCGCGACGAAGGCCAGGATCAGCAGCACCTCCAGGATGCCGATCACCACGAATGCCGCATTACCCAGCCCACCAATGAAGTAGAAGTTTTCATATACGGTTGAGGCATGTTGCGGATTGACGAACTTGTCCAGGGTCCACATGAAGAACACCAGGAACACGGTCAATCTCAGGGACAGGAGGCAGGCGGGCAGTCGGGTGGATGCTTTGGCGATACTCATTGGCTCGTTCCTCTTTTTGTTCTGGAAGGGATCATTCTAACTATGTGGCGTAAAGGTCCAAGCCTTTTCGGCCATTCCGGCTCGACTGCCAGCGTATTGCGCTGGCGGTGAGCGAGAAACTCTTCTTGAACGCCGGCCAAATGCCGCCTGACCGGCAACCGATCCCGGTCGCCCCCTGTGCGAGGGACATGCCGGAATCCAGGTAGGTGCCTTGCGCCTCCCCCGCCTCGCCGTCACGCCCGCACAGCATTCAGCACAGCCGGTCAATGGGACTCAGGGGTCGCGCCGCCGAGCGCACTGGCGGGCCGCCGTGGCGATGGCTTCCGCATTCGCCGCCGGCAGTTCGTCCGGGGACAAATGGTGCAGGCACAGGACGGTGCTGTGCAACTGTGAGACGAAGCGGCTGCAGTGCCGGCACATCATCAGATGCAGCCGGATAGCCAGCCGTTGCCTCCAAACCAGATGGCGTTCCAGATAATCACTGGCGTTACGGGTAATGTTTCGGCAATTCAGCATTCGCCACTCTCCAGGTAGTTTCCGATGGTTCCCATCAGCGACAGCCTGGCGCGGTGCAGCAGCACCCTGCCATTGGACTCGCTGATCTCCAGCACGTCGCAGATGGATTGCATGTCCATTTGTTCCATATCGCGCATCATCAATACCGCCCGCTGCCGTGCGGGTAGTTTGCGCAGACACTTGTCGATGCAGCGGCGCAGTTCGGTCTCCTCCAGCAGGGCCGCGGCGCTGTCGATCCGCCAGGCGCCTGGAAAGTCCTGCCATCTTCCTGCCCCATCGAAACGCTGGTCCAGCAGCCGTTCCACGTCGGAGCTGTTGTTGTCTTCCAATGAGCTGTCCAGGGATTTCACCCGCTTTTCCTTGCGCAGCCGGGCTTGCGCGGCGTGCTTCACGATAGTGAACAGCCACGTCTGCAGTGAGGATCGCCCCTCGAACCCGGGCAGCGCACGATAAACCGCGATCCATGCCTCCTGCATCACTTCCTCACCCCAGGCATCACCGGCAATGGCGCGCGCCACCACCAGCAGGCGGGCATGGTAGTGCTTCACCAGCCGCGTAAAGGCGGCGTGATCGCCCTGCCGCAGCCGGGCGAGTTGGTCGTCCAGGGTGGCACGGGGAAGCGTCATCCGGTTCTGCGCCAGTGTGTCAGTTCATTGTCGGCTCTTGTAAGCGAGACCGCGTGCCGCTGTTCCTGTGCGATGCATACCGAATCTAGTAACGATTGTTCAAGTACACCATGTCATCGCCCGCGGCCTCTGAATGGCAGGATATGCAACCGGCGGCCCGTCCCACAAGAGCGGTTCCATTCGGAGCCGTATCATAGGACCCATCGGGAAAATACTTGGCCCAGAACCAGTCGTTGTTTTGCGGATCGAATCCCTGCCTCTGGAACATGACCGTGACAGCCATCAGATAGTCACCGGGACTGTCCGATACAGTGTCTATGCTGGCGTCCTGTCCTCCATAGTTGCGCTTGACGATCACGGTGCCGCTCTCACCGCCAACTTCGACATCGCCATCCAGTGTCACCAGTATGCTCCCATGGGGCTCCGTACCCTCATAGGGCCTGGCCATGAGGGCGTCGTCACCGACCAGTGCTCTTTCCTCGAGCGCGTTCCACAACTGGTCGCCAAACTCCCGGTCGGCGTCGCCACCAAACGGCGCCTGGGCCAGCACGGTCAGTGACCCGAGCAGTACGATTGAAGCAGTTGCCACAAAGGCAGGAACGATGGAAATCTTCATATTCTCTCTCCTGAGACGAATTGTTATCTTCCGGGACAGCCGGCGGCTGTCAGAAGAGAGATGAGCAGAAGCGCCATTTGTTACAGTGGGGTGCACGGTGCGGAATAGCCCAGCCCGTCATCCTGGATAAAGCGCAACAGGCCTGCCGGCGTGAAGGCTGAAACCGTTAAGCTTTGCCACTTTGGCGTTGTCGGAGGTGGATTCCGGCTGTGGTGGAATGGTCTGCAGACAAAACATTTACCGCCCTTCCTCCCGCACACGGGCTCATACAGTCGAGACAGAAATCGCAGGACAGGATATGGACATTCTCAGGTGGATTTCCTCAGCTGCCGCGTGAAGCTGAAATTGCCGAGGATTGTAAATTCTTGTGCCATCTGTTGAACTGCGATGCCTAAAAACGCAAGATGGAAGACGAACTTGCCTTTAACGATCAACAGGGAGGAGGAACATGAAAGTAACGGATATTATGACAAGCAATCCCGCCTGCTGCACACCGGAGGCCTCGCTGTCCGAGGTGGCAAACCTCATGATTCGCAATGATTGCGGCGAGATACCGATCATAGAAAGTGACGGGAATCGTAAACTCGTTGGCGTCGTTACCGATCGTGATATCGTAATCCGCGCCGTGGCCAAGGATGCTTCCTCTGATTCACGAGTGAGCGAGATCATGACGCGATCTGTGGTGAGCATCGGACCGGATGCCGACCTTGCCCAGTGCTGTGAGAAGATGGAAGACAATCAGATCCGCCGCATACCGGTAACGAATGATCAGGGCGAAATACTGGGCATTGTCGCTCAGGCTGATGTTGCCCTGCATACAGGGGCGGCTGAAACAGCGGAAGTCGTCCGCGATATTTCCCAGCCCAGCCATTGAGCCCACGGCGCGGAATTCTGGCGCTCACTCAATAGCGCCAGGGTGTCCGGGCGCTTGCTTGCGCTTCAACGATCCAATCGTGTTTTCTCCAATAACCAACACGATATAGCTCAAGTCGCTGGAATCCAAACCGCCTCTATCCTTAAGCAGTTTCCACGAGAACCACGCGCTTGCAACGGCACACGCAAGACCCAAAGCCGCCGGTCTGACCTGTCTTGTCAAGCCGTGAAGTGTACCCTATCAATACCGGGCACTACCGACTATTGCTGTGCTGTGAAGTGCAAGGTGAAACAAGCGCCCCCGCCGGGATTGTCCGTGACACTCACGGATCCACCATGAATTTTCATGACTTCTTGCACAATTGAGAGTCCGAGCCCGGCACCGGAACCGGCAACACCGTCACCGCGGCAGAAACGGTCAAAAAGGCGCACCCGATTTTCGACGTGAATGCCCACGCCCCGATCGGAAACACTGATGCTGCCGCCGGCGCCGACTGTGACCATGATGGGGCTTGTCGAGTACGCGTGAGTGATTGCGTTCTCGATCAGATTGCGTATGGCATCTTCGATGGCATGCGCATTACCGATAACGTGGGTTGGCACCGCGGTTTCCGACAATTCGATGCTCTGCTCCTGCGCAATGGCCAGAGGTGCCATGTATTCCACTACGTGACGCGCTGCTTTGTACAGATCCACGCTCTCGTGAGTATGCACCGCACGACTGTCCAGACGGGCGGTCTGCAGCAGTTGTTCGACGAGTCGGTTCATGCGGGCGACGTCCTGCCGCAATTTCACCAGACTCTCATTATTGCCCAGGCCTTCGATGGCACCCGTGACGATGGCCAGTGGAGTGCGCAATTCGTGCGCGGCGTTGGCCGTAAACTGACGCTGCAATTCAAAACCGTCCTCCAAGCGATCAAGCGCACTGTTCACGGCACTGACCAGGGGGAACACTTCGCTTGGCAGGTTATCGGTATTGAGCCTTGTCGACATCGCATCAGGATTGATGGCAACCGCTTCCCGTGCCGTGTTGTGCAGCGGCCGCAGTCCTCCGCGAATGGCCAGCACTCCCACCAGCAGCGTGCAGAATGTAAACAACGGGACAATCCAGACTGCCTTGAAGAAGACATCCCACACCATGGCGTTCAGCATGTCCTGTTCAATCTGCTCCGGCTCGGCGACCAGGATGATCACGCGGCCGGCTTCGCTGCGTTCCCTGTTGATCAAACCGAGGTAGTTCCGTGGTGGTGTGCCAAATTCATCCAGCTTAAACGTGTCCGTCCGGTTGGACACAATCGCTCTGTCGGTCACGATCTCAACAAAGGCGGTATCCGATGATGCCAGCACCCGGCGTTCATTGTCGAAGATCGCGTAATGGGTATCCTCTTTCAGCCAGCCGAGAGCAATCAGCTCTTCGACATCCGCCAGCTTGCCATCATCCTCGATCTCCTCGGCCAATTCTTCGGCAAGCTCGAACAGGTCGCGCCGGCTCAGGGAATCGGCCAGATCGTAACTCAGATACAGAAACATGCTGACGAGCATAATTGTAGCGAGCAGAAACAGCGCCCCAAGTCGGGTTGCCAGTCGCATCTGCAATGAATTCGCGCGCAGCCAGTTCATCAACGCTCCTCGGCAAGCAGATAGCCGACGCCGCGTACCGTGTGTATCTGTGCCGAAGCTCCACCCTGCTCCAGCTTGCGGCGCAGATGATGGACATGCACGGGTACGGCGTTGGACTCCAACTCTTCGCCAAACCCATACAATTTTTCTTCGAGAAGTTCCTTGGGAACCACGCGCCCGAGTCGACGCATTAAATGTTCCAGCACAGCCACCTCCCGGCGCGACAGTTCCACCGGGGCCTGGTTGATTTGGATGTCCCGAGCGATGGTGTCCAGCGTCAGATTGCCCGCTACCAGGATACTGCCCAGCACGCCGCCGGGACGACGCAGCAGGGCCTTCAGTCGGGAAACCAGTTCCAGAGTGGCAAAGGGTTTCACCAGATAATCATCGGCGCCGCTGTCCAGGCCGTTGACGCGATCCTCCACGGCATCGCGGGCGGTGAGAATAAGTACGGGAACATGGAAGCCGAGGTCGCGAATGCGACAGAGAACTTCGATGCCATTGCAGTCCGGCAGCCCCAGATCGAGCACGACTGCGTCATAGCTCACCGTCTGCATGGCATTGCAGGCCTGAATGCCGGTTGTCACCGCGTCCACGACGAATCCCGACTTCTGCAAATTCTCCGTGACAACCTCCACGAGGCGAGTCTCGTCTTCCACAATCAATATACGCACGACCGATTCCTTCGCAATAGTGTTTATCATGCATCCAGCCCGAGCATAGACCTGATTTATTATGACAGTTTTAACAGTCTGACCTTCAGAACCATAACCCATAATATTGCCTTAAAAGTGCCGTGTGATACTCCTGAAATCAATCACCGGAGGGATTCTGATGCACAAACGGTTGACAGCCAACAGTTCGAGAGTGATGGCGGCAGAACTCGCATTGGGTCTGCTGTGCTGTACCGCATTGCCTGGTGCCGGGGCGCAGGAAGTCACCACCCCGGGTGTCATCGTGACGGACAGTGGCAACCGGGTGATTTATACCGGCGAGTATTTCAGTCAATACAACGTGATCACCGCGAGCGATCAGTTACAGCGCGTGCCCGGCATTCAGGACATTGGTGGCGGTGGTAACTTCAACGATGATCAGCGTGGATTCGGCAGCTCCGGTGATCAGATGCTGATCAATGGCAAGCGTGTCTCGGGAAAATCGAACGATGTGGGTTCGGTGTTGCAGCGCATACAGGCACGGCAGGTGGTGCAGATAGAAGTGATACGTGGCGCCGTACCGGGGCTTGACGTGCGCAGTCAGGGGCGAGTGGTGAATGTGGTTCTGGAAGACACGCTCACCACTGGCTATGGCTCAGTGACAGGGAGTGTGGAGCACTACTCCGAAGGCAGCTTGGGCTCCGGGGCTGAATTCAGTTACAACGGCGACCTGGCTGCGCTCAACTATCTGGTTTCTGTCGAGGGCGATGTGCGCAAGGACTTTTCTGAATCGCTTGATCGCTTTTTTACGCCCGGGGATATCCTGTTTGCGAGGCAGTTGGAAACTTTTAGCAGCAGCTCCAATGAGATAACTGCCTCTGCCAATACAAGCTATACATTTCCGGGTGGCAATGTGCTGAACGTCAATGCCTTTTATGCCGATGAGGAGGACTCTGGCGACGAGACATCGCAAAACTACCTCGTCGTCAATGCAATTGAATTTCCTGACGATAGCCAGTTGAATGATGAAACCGAGTTCTCGCGGAACTGGGAATTGGGCGGTGACTATCAACATGTTTTTGCCAACGGCAACATCCTGACCACCCTGTTCATCTATTCGAGTGCGGAAAATGCGGAACGGGGGGCATTTTCCTTCATGCCACAGGGCGCGACGGCACAGCTGCAAGACGTACAGATCGAAGCGAGTTTGAGCAAGGAGAAAATTCTGCGCAGTACTTATCAATGGGCGCTTACCGAAGATCATCTGTTCGAGTCGGGTGCGGAAGTGGCTGTCAACAGCGTCGACGAAGATGCGTCCTTGTTTGAGAATACGGGTGGAAGTTTACTGGAGGTACCGCTTTTCAACGAGGAATCCACCATCGAAGAAGTGCGTTATGAAGCGTTCACCAGCTACTCCTGGCAGGCCGCAGACCAATTGTTGCTGGAATCTTCACTCGATCTGGAGCATTCAGAAATTCAGCAGAGCGGCGCCGATGTGGAGCACTCTCGCGACTTCTTCTATGTCAGACCGCGACTGGCACTGCGTTATGATCTGAGTGAACAGACGCAATTGCGAGGACGCATCGAGCGCACTATCAGCCAGCTGGATTTTGGCGCGTTCATCGCCAGCTTCACCAATGACGACAATCGCTTCGATGTCATCAACGCGGGCAATCCAGAGCTGGAGCCCGAGAAAACCTGGGAGTATGAGCTTTCTTATGAACGCCAACTGCTCGGCGACCGCGGGGTTATCACCGTCACCGCGCTCTACTCCGATGTCACGGATCACATCGGTCGCATTCCGTTGCAGGTGGCAACTGACGACGGTGTCAGTATCCGCACTGCTCCGGGCAATCTGGGTGATGGCTATGCGGCTGAGTTGGAGATCAGCGGCAGTTTGCGACTGGACTGGTTGAGTCTGGAAGGCGCGGTGCTTGATCTCAGCCTGGCACGTCAGAACAGTCGCGTCACAGATCCCTTTAGTGGCGAGAAACGCGAGTTTAATTTCAGTTCGGACTATGAGTGGTCGTTGGCCTACCGCCAGGATCTGAACTGGAAGAGTCTTTCCTGGGGTATTGAAACCGGCACGGAGTCTCCCCGACCGCAGTACGATCTGGACTTCTCTGAGGAATCCGAAGACGGGCTTGATCTTGAAATCTTTGTGGAGATGCAACCGATGACAGATGTCACTCTACGCCTGGAGGCAGAAAATGTACTTCGCGCTGAAAGTCAGCGTGAGCGCCTGGAATACAGCGGCATCAGGGGCCGTAACCCGCTAGACCGCAGGGAACTGCGCACCTCACGTCCGGTGCGTGAGATCAGCCTCGGTATTCAATGGGTATTCTGAGCGCCGGCGTTGAGTGAGTGCCAGTGCAGTGCATGTACTGAGGTGTTCAATACAACTTCAGGGATAGCGATACATTAACGGCCAGTCCCCAACCCGCATCAACCTTGTGCCAGGCGTTTGCGTGCCTGACACTGACGATATGTTCAATCGCGTTACACCTGTACTTTCGAATAGTCTACCTCCGGCACGCTCCGGTCCACCTTGTCACCGAGCAGCGCCCTTTCCAGCGCATCCATGTACCAGTGCCAGCCGCCCAGGATGGAATTGGTAAAGGGGTCTTGCCCCGGGCCCCATGTTGAGTTGATCACATCGGTGAAGCGGAGGATACAGCTTTGCTCATCCAGCGCTTCAAGTTCCCAGCACATGCCGCCGCACTGGAGAATTTTCCCGGGCTCGAAACGATGTATGGTGCCGCTGAGTACAGCAGGCCCGCCTTCACAGGTGCTTTCCGCGCCTTCCTCGCCAAACTCGATTCTGTATTTGCCCCCGGGCTTGGGCTCCAACTCGATTTCCGGAAACCATCGCTTGAGTTCGGCCGGGTCGGTCAAGGCACGCCACACTTTGTCTTTGGTATGCGGGAGTCGGCGTTCGAATGCCACGTAGGACTGATCATCGGGGGTTGTGCCGAGTTTGCCGTAGCGGGAGGCGTCCTGGGTTGAACCGAGGGCGGTTTTCGGCGTTGCCATTTGCTTTGTTGCTGCGTGGTTGCTTGCTGCTTCGTTGCTCATGGGCTCTCTCCTTTGGATTCATCCAGGTGCTGTTCGAGGGCATCCAGTTTGCCGGACCAGAACTGCCGGTAGGGCTCGAGCCAGGCGTCCACTTCAGCCAGGGGCCGGGGATTCAGACTGTAAAGGCGACGCTGCCCCTCCGCGCGCACCGATACCAGGCCGGCACCCTTGAGAATGCGCAGATGCTTTGAAACCACCGGCTGGTTCATGCCCAAGGCCTGCACCAGGTTGTTCACTGGCTTGGGGCCGGTGCGCAGAAGGTCCAGGAGGTGCCGGCGATTGGGTTCGGCGAGGATGGCGAAGGTTGTCATGGGAGGTATATTCCATCATAGTTATATATCTGTCAAGGAATATTTATGCCAAAAGACGCGACAGTTGCCCAGCTGACAGCAGGTGGGCGCGCGCTGTGAGGGCAACCCTATCAGACTCTGATGTCCAGGATATCGAAAAAGTCTATTGACACGTCCGTAACGTGTGTCACACTACGAATATGACACCATTCAGAATTAAACTCAATTCCAGCCGATCCATCTTCGAGCAAGTGGTATTCGCCGCGACGAAAGCTATTCTGGGCGGGGAGCTGAAACCGGGAGAACCTTTTCCTTCGGTGCGCACCCTGGCATCCGGTTTGAAGATTCACCCCAATACCGCTCACAAAGTCGTGCAACATTTGATACAGGAAAGATGGCTTATCGCCAGCCCCGGCAAAGGCACAGTGGTCGCTACCGCTCCGAAAGCGCGCAGTGGTGATCGGCAACGCTTGTTGAGTCAGGAAATCGAACAGTTGGTTGTAGAAGCTCGCCGCGTGGGAGCGACTCTCGATGAAGTCACCGACTCCCTCGAGAGTCAGTGGAGGAGTCTGGAAAACCTCAAGGTAGTATCCAGTGATCATTAACACTGAAAACCTCTCAAAGCACTACGGCCGCGTCGACGTTCTGAAAGATCTCAATTTACGGGTGCCGGAAGGGTCAGCATTTGCACTGGTAGGTACCAACGGGGCTGGCAAAACCACTTCAATGCGCATACTGGTTAATATTCTTCAGGCCGACTCTGGCAAGGCAACTGTACTTGGTGTTGACAGCACGCGTTTGTCTCAATCCGACTTCACACGCATCGGCTATGTCTCCGAGAATCAGGAGCTACCTGAGCGGCTCACCATCGAACAGTATTTCAATTACCTGCGTGCGTTGTATCCGAACTGGGACCGGAACCTGGAACAAAACCTGAGACGCAAAATGGAATTACCTCCATCACGCATGCTCAGCAAACTCTCACACGGCATGCGCATGAAAACCGTACTAATCGCCGGTCTGGCATTTCGACCGAAGCTGCTGATTCTGGATGAACCACTCAGTGGTATGGACACCTTGACGCGAGATGAAGTGGTGGAAGGCTTGCTGGATCAGGCCGATGAAACCACCATTCTGATTTCTTCCCATGAACTGGCTGAAATTGAAAACTTTACCAGTCACATCGCCTTCATGGACAAGGGCAAATTGTACTTCCAGGAAGCGATCGAATCGCTGCGTGCGCGCTTTCGCGAAGTCAACATTACACTTTCCGCGCAAAAAGCATTGCCGCAACAACTGCCCGCAAGCTGGCTCTCGACGGAAATCAGCGGCCATTCATTGCGGTTGGTTGAATCCAAATTTGAAAATTACGAAGCAATGCAACAAAAACTCGTCGCTCACTTCGGCGCGGTGCGATTTGATGCAGAATCCATGAGCTTGCGTGAAATCAGCAAAGTGCTGATTCGCGACGCACGCGAAATCAAAGTGGATCAAGCCGCATGAAACTGAACTTTAAAGTAATTGTTGCCATCATCAAGAAAGACTTTCACGGCTTGTTGCCGCTGGTAATTCTGGCATGCGTGGTGCTCGCCGTAGAACCGATAGTTGCAGAGCTGGATCTCACTTCTGAGCATGAGTTTTGGGCAACACTGAAGATGAATTTTTATTGGCTTGGTTATTTTCTGGCAACCTTGCTGATGATTTCGGTGATTCAGCTGGACCCGGCCACCAGCTTGCACCACGACTGGTTGACTCGCCCGATAGCGCGACTTGACTGGCTCGTTGCCAAATCAGGTTTTTTATTGCTCACTGTTTATGTGCCCATTGTTATATCCCGTTTCATAGTCAGCCTGAACAATGATTACAGACTGACAACCCAGATTGCTTATGCACTGACGATAGAAAATCCAGCTGGACTATTGGCTGTGCCATTGTTTTTTGCCATCGCCCTGCTGACCGCCACGCTGCGCAAATCCATTTTCCTCACAATTCTGGTTTTTATGTTGTTCCTGATTCCCGCATGGGATTTAACCCGCCCAATGGCGACGCGCTTTGGCATTGGATTGGGCACGGATGTAGATGGCATGATGTGGGCACAGTCATTGCCCATGGCTCTTGTAGGCATTGTGTCTGCACTGGGCGTTTACTGGTTGCTTTATTGCCGGCGCAAGGAGTTTCAGGCCTACCTGCTATTTGCCTGCAGCACGATTCTTTACTTTTTGATTGTGTATCCGCCAGCTTCGATCTATGGCTGGAATCAGGCGATAGCGCTGCACGAGGCAATGATCAATGCAGCCGACAGTTCGCTGGAGAATACTGTTGCGCTGGAACAGGCGCAGGCCTGCTTCGCCGCCGCGCCAGTAACTGATGCAGCCACCGGCCAGACCAATCCACTGTTAGTTCAGGCTGGCCTGTACGAGGAGATTCTAACCGCCGCTGGCCCCAACACTGTGGCCATCGCAACGCCTGTCAGATTTCGCACACAGCTTGTAGAACGAATCTCTCCATCCAACACAACCCGGGATATTGGAATCGATTGGCTGGTAAATCGCATCAGAGTTCAAGGGCATTTCAGCGCTGATTCAATTCCTGAGGACGTGCCGTTGATTCGGGCAAACCGGGCACTGAACCGCTATGCACCGATGTCGTCGATTGGAACGAGCTATTGGTTAATTCCAGGTGAAACAGTGGCCGCCCTTGCCGCAGACCCAAGCACTCGCTTGACTCTGGACTATGATCTGGCGTTGTTGTCACCAACGAGTTACGAATTGAAAACCGACGGCGAACGATACCATTTTCCGGAACTTGGTAGTTGCCGTGCCGAGGTCGACGCGCAAACCAATAGCATTGAAATTGACTGCGTCAAGCAAGGCACACAACCCGCTCTCGTTTCGGCGGAGCTGGTTGGTGTTAGCGATAGCCGCGTCGACAACTCGTTCCGTCCTGCATTCAAACCGGGCTGGCTGGAGGCAATCAGTCGCAAGGAATACAAACTTACTCTCGATTCACCCAATCTCGTAGACAGCTCTGTAATTATTGTCACTGCCTACGAAGTAGAGAGAATCATGCACAAGCAATTGCAATCAAGCGGCTTGCTCGGTGGACCTTCTGCGATCTGTCCACCAACGGCCATTGATCAATTCGCCGCTGTCGAACAATCCAACTGGTCTGACAAATCACCGCACGAGATCAGTTCGGTAGCGGTGGAGCGTGGCGTGCGTGTTGAAGTGCTGGACTGGCGTACAGAAGAATCGACAGGTAAACCGACGCTGGTGCTTCTGCACGGCCTGGGCGCAACCGCACATTCCTATGATGATCTGGCAATAAAACTGGCGGAGAATTATGCGGTAGTCGGCATTAGCCGGCGCGGTGTTGGCAACTCGAGCACACCAGATTACGGCTACGATATCGCGCGCCTTTCGCAGGATGTGTTGCAGGTTCTGGATACGCTCAACATTGAACATCCGGTTTTGGTGGGCCATTCAATCGGCGGCGAGGAACTCAGCTATCTGGGTGCAAATTACCCAGACAGGTTGGCCGGGCTGGTATATCTCGACGCCGCTTATGATCGTACCCGACCCACCAATCCTGAATACCGCGCGCTGAATGCGTTATTGCCGAGCAAACCACCGCCACGCCCGTCAGAATTCGCCTCCTATCAAGCAGCGAATCAATATTCTTTGCGAACGCGCGGCGTGACAGGAAATATTCCTGAAGGTGAAATCATGGCCAGTTACGACTTTGATACCGGCGCGATAAAACATAACTCTCTCTATCTGGATGCTGTCATGATGGGGTTGCAAGCTCCGCAGTACGAGCGCATTCCGATTCCAGCGCTGGGGATTTTCGCCGTGCCCTCATCACCCGCCTCGTTAATGGAGCGCTGGTACGATGCTGAGGATCCACAAACGCAAGAGGTCATGGCAGAACTCTTTGATTTGGAAAGAGCAGGAAAATCAGAGCAGATCAAGCGCTTCAGGGAAGAACTCGCCAACTCCGAAGTGCTGGTGATTGATGATGCAGACCACTGGATTTTCGTTTCGCATGAGCAGGAAGTACTGAATGCGGTAGACAGTTTTGTCACGAAGCTCTTTTAAACTTGCCCGACCCTCCCGGTGCGGTCGGTATCGATCCCTTCCACATGATGATTGACCCTACTTGGGCCAATAACGTACGGCGGCTGTTCGACTGAAGTCGACAGCGAGTACGGTTTGATCAAGGTTGCCCGAGGCCTCGCAAGTCCAGATTACCCATGTTACGGGCCGCCGAACTCTTCCTGTTACTGATGCGATTCAATGTCCGGCAACCACATCAGGTCGGTGACACCGATGTCCTTGCCGCACTGACTCAACAGCGTGGTTAGCTGCCCCCGATGGTGAGTCTGATGATTGAAGAAATGAGTCACGGCCAGCCACAGGGCGATTGATCGTGAGGCAGGGTTGGCGATGCTGGTGAAGTGCAGCGTACAAGCCAGCGCGTCGTCAGTCAGGCCGCCGGTCCATTCAATGATGCGGGCATCCGTTTGCTCGCGCTCACTGCGCAATTCGTTGAAGTCTGCATAGAGTTCCTGGTCAAGCCCCTTTACCGTAAAAGGCTGGGCCTGGAAGCGGCCCATCCACAGTTTGTCACCAAGCAGCAGGTGGTTAAGTGTGCCATGGATAGACCCGAAGAAGGCGCGCCTGTCCTGTTTGCGTTCCTCGTCGCTGAACTCGGCGCAGACTTCATACAGGCGCTGGTTCATCCATTGATTGTAGGCCGCCATCACGCGGGCCTGTTTGGGGCTCATCGCCAAGTCACATTGAGTTCCCACCCCACGCCGGTCCACCAGAAACGAACTTTATCGCAAGCGTTTGCTTTTTACCATGCCCTGCCAGAGGAACCGAAAATACCACGTACAGCCTGATTGACAAACATGACTTTCCACCACGGTGGGGGCTTTGTAGAATCAATGTCGATTCACCCCGATTCCGCAACGACCTCCAGCAACAGAGAGAAGCCCATGTTCAAAAATTTCCATACCAAAACATCACGATACCTCCTGGCCGGCATTTCTCCTCGACAACTCCGCCAATGTCCTCCCCTTTTTCCTAACGGGTCTTGTTTCCTGGCTTCAATTGATGCAGGATGTTCAGGGCGCATCCAAATCAAGGTTTGCTCCAAGCTTGCAAAGCAGTTAGTCTGCGGAGCCGAGCGAATGAAATATCACTAGAATAGTAATTTCCGCAGTAAAGGATGTGTGAATGAATATCACAAGGTTAATATGGGCACTGTGCTGCTTTTCCGCTTGCTTTTCCACTCCGGCAATGGCCCTCGAGGCTTGCGGTGACGAGTACCCGATGTCGATATTCGATGTCAGGAATGGTGTCCTGGACATCAATATTGATTTTATCGGGGTCGGTCAGTTCGATATCCAATTGCAAGCCAATGCCGAAGTGACGGCATTATCTCTCTCCAGGGCGGACGCCTTGTCGGGCACCAACAATGAAATTCACGGCTTTTTGTCTGGTACAACACTCTCGGTACCGTGTCTGTATGGTGAAGGGCTTGGTGTTTTCAATGTGGAGCTCCAACTCGAAGAAGATCCCGAGATTCGCTTACTGCTAACAAGTGCGGTTCCGGTGCCAAATGCTGTCGCGGGTGAAGGAAGTGTAGCCGACAGCGTTGAGGTTCATTTAACCAATCCACTGATTAAAGCTGGAACCTCAGCCGTAGCCTATGCCATTGCAAAGAACAGTAATGACCAGATAATACTAGGCAAAACACCCGAGTGGGATGTGAGTGAACAGAGCAAAGCGACTGTGAGCGCGGATGGCACTCTGACCGGCGTAGAGCACGGCAAGACCAATCTGATCGCCACTATCGATCATGTTGATGGGGGTGCTCAGGCCAGTATTTATGAGGATGGGTTTGTCACAACGGTTGGTGCTCAATTTATGTTGGATGGGCAGCCCTTCTATCTGGCCGGTGCGAATGGTCAACAACACCTGGCGGTCTACAGCCATTATGGTCTCGAATACGCCATTGAGAACGCCGAGCATTTTGGCGTCAATGCCCTGAGAGTATGGGGTTCTTCCAATGCTGGATCAGTGCGAGATGACTCGGTGGAAACACTTGGTGTTGAAATAGATATTGACGATGAAGACATTACTGGCGAGTACCCCTATCACAGGCCGATCTATCAGTATTGGGATACTGATACACAGCAGGTCGTTTACAACGAGCAGGACAATGGTCTGCCATTTCTGGATCGCTATATCTATCTGGCAAAGCAGGCAGGCATCAAGATCGTTTTCAATCTTGAAGACAATTGGGAATGGTATTGGGGTGGTATCAATCAATATGTCATCTGGTACGGTGGAACCCGCCATGGAGATTTCTTTGTAAACGAGCAGATGAAAGAAGCTTACAGAAACTGGGTATCCTACCTGTTGAATCGTGTAAACACTTATACCGGAGTTGCATACAAAGACGAACCCACGATCATGAGTTGGGATATTCTGAATGAAGCAGGTTGTTATCATGATGGTCAATCTGACGCAATTTTGGGTAGTGTCTCAGTTTGAATTATTTTTCTTGTATGGTCCGCGCTTTGCA
Source organism: Pseudohongiellaceae bacterium (assembly GCA_040879025.1). Lineage (GTDB taxonomy): Bacteria > Pseudomonadota > Gammaproteobacteria > Pseudomonadales > Pseudohongiellaceae > JBBDLF01. The sequence goes on along the minus strand of JBBDLF010000039.1, from coordinate 6 downwards.
GGAGCC
>JBBDLF010000038.1:0-228364 GCA_040879025.1 Pseudohongiellaceae bacterium | reverse complement strand
GCGTGGACTACCAGGGTATCTAATCCTGTTTGCTCCCCACGCTTTCGCACCTCAGCGTCAGTATTGGCCCAGGAAGTCGCCTTCGCCACTGGTGTTCCTTCCGATATCTACGCATTTCACCGCTACACCGGAAATTCCACTTCCCTCTACCATACTCTAGTTCAGCAGTATCGAATGCAATTCCAAGGTTAAGCCCTGGGCTTTCACATCCGACTTACCAAACCGCCTACGCGCGCTTTACGCCCAGTAATTCCGATTAACGCTTGCACCCTCCGTATTACCGCGGCTGCTGGCACGGAGTTAGCCGGTGCTTATTCTGCAGGTAACGTCAATGATAACGGGTATTAGCCGTCACCCCTTCCTCCCTGCTTAAAGTGCTTTACAACCCGAAAGCCTTCTTCACACACGCGGCATGGCTGGATCAGGGTTGCCCCCATTGTCCAATATTCCCCACTGCTGCCTCCCGTAGGAGTCTGGACCGTGTCTCAGTTCCAGTGTGGCTGATCATCCTCTCAGACCAGCTATGGATCGTCGCCTTGGTAGGCCTTTACCCCACCAACTAGCTAATCCAACGCAGGCTCATCCAATAGCACAAGGTCCGAAGATCCCCTGCTTTGCTCCTTCCTCAAAGAAAAGAGCGTATGCGGTATTAATCCGGGTTTCCCCGGGCTATCCCCCACTATTGGGCAGATTCCTACGCGTTACTCACCCGTCCGCCGCTCGTCAGCGGGAGCAAGCTCCCCTGTTACCGCTCGACTTGCATGTGTTAAGCCTGCCGCCAGCGTTCAATCTGAGCCATGATCAAACTCTTCAGTTCAATCCTGCCACCCCGACGGCTCCCGGTACTGCTCCACCCGGTCACCAACAGGGCAATATCGCCCAAGATACAACCACTGGCCGTTCCACCCCTGTCCGAAGACACGGATAAAACAGCGCTTAAAATAAATTAACGCAGTTGCTTCCTTTGGCTTTACAGCTTGTTTAACTTCTCGCCGTCTCGCCTCAGCAAGCACCCACCTCTATTACTTGATCTCGAATTTTTAAAGAACACAACACTCTCGCCTTCATGGCTCGAGGCGGCGTATTATACATGCCGTGCCAAGGCTTACAAGGTGTTTATTTGATAAAGGACAGGTAAGCCGGGGTTAACCTCAGACAGGCCTGAATTACCTCATCTGCCAAGACTGGGAACAGCCTCAACCGTGACCCGATAGTTGCAGTTTGCCGCTGTATCGCAAATAACGCAATAGCCTGTAACCGAGCAGCAAGGCCAGGATGGAACCATACAGAAGCACCGGGCCAAAATCCGATCGCACAATCCACAGTAAATGAATAATGCCCAGAACCGCTGCCACGTAAACCAGGCGGTGCAGTCGCTTCCAGTTGCGACCCAGTTTCTTGACCATCACCTTGGGCGAGGTGATTCCAAGCGCTGTCAGAATCAGAAATGCAGCGAAACCCACCGTGATGTAAGGCCTCTCGATCAGTTCCTCGGCCAATGTGGACCATTGAAAGCCAAGCAGGAAAGCCTGGTAGACAAAAAAGTGCCACGAAGCGTACCACAAGGCATACAAACCCAGCATGCGGCGAAACCTGGACAGGGCCGAGATGCCGGTCAATTGCCGTACCGGCGTCACCGCCAGGGCGATGAGCAGGAATCGCAATGTCCACTCACCAGTGGCGATGGCAAGTTCCTGAGCGGGGTCGGGTCCGAGATCATTTCTCAAAACCCGGGATAGCAAATACAGGAAGGGAACCAGACAGGCGGCAAAAATCAGGGGCTTGGTTAATTTTCCCATGTAGACAATCGGCCGCCGAAACCCGGTTTAGTAATAACGTGACAAATCCATGCCGGTATACAGCGATGCCACTTGATCCGCGTAACCATTAAACATCCGCGTGGGAATAATATTACGGTCAAACAGGGTTTGAGGCAGGCGACGCTCCATGTCCTGCCGCCAGCGTGGATGATGCACATTGGGATTTACATTAGCGTAGAATCCGTACTCGCTTGGCTGCAGTTCATTCCAGCTGTTGCGCGGCTGGGTTTCCGTAAAGTTGATTCGCACAATCGACTTGATCCCCTTGAACCCATACTTCCAGGGAACCACCAGGCGAATGGGAGCGCCGTTCTGCGCAGGCATGTAGTTGCCGTAGATACCCACCGCCAGAAACGCCAGCTCATTCATCGCCTCGTCCATACGCAGTCCTTCCCGGTACGGCCAGTCAATGATGGCAAAACGGGAACGCACACCAGGCATGGTTTCCGGATCAACCAGCGTTTCAAATTCGACGAATCGGGCGTTGGAATTGGGCTCGAATCGGGCCAGCACGTCCGCCAGGGGAATACCGATCCAGGGAATTACCATGGACCAGGCTTCAACGCAGCGCATACGATAGATGCGTTCCTCCAGCCGGTGGGGTTTGATGATATCTTCCAGATTGTACACGCCGGGTTTGGCGCATTCGCCGCCTATTTCAATACTCCAGGGGTCCACCTTGAACTCTCCGGAGTTGGCCGATGGGTCGCCTTTATCCATGCCGAATTCGTAAAAATTATTGTAGGTAACCACATCCCGATAAGGCGTCAAATCTTCGCCTGTGAAGAAAGGCGCGCTGTCTGGCGCGGGTTTGATGTTCGCGAACTCGCCGGTCCACCACTCGGCGGGTGCCGAACGTGCCAGTTCAACGGGTGCTCGCGCTCTCAGGTCGTCACCTGTTTGCTGGGCCGATGCAAATCCTGGCAATGCGGCCCCTATTGCGCCACCCAGCGCCAGTCCCGCGCCCTGCCTCAGAAACTCCCGGCGATTCTGATAAACCGCTTCGGGAGTGATTTCCGATGGTTTGATGTCAGACGGCTTTTTAATCAGCATGGCTTCGGCCTTTAGGTAACAAATTTCGATTCAATGGTTGTGAGGATATAGACACTACCGCCGGGCCTAAACTTCCCGTTCCGAGTGCGGGCGATAAAGCCCGTCTAGCCTGGACTATTCATGAATAGTCCAGGCTAGACCTTGCGTTTAGGTTTCCCGGCTTTAGACTTGCCTTTCTCAGTCAATGCCGCTTTCTCGGTTTCTTTTTGCTGTGTTTCAGCACCGGTTTTCAATATCTCCTCCAAATCGCCTCTGGGTTGCCTGCTCTGGCGGCGATAGAGCCATAGTGTCGGTCCGGATACCGCGTAAACCACGCACATTGTCAGCAGCACTTCATGGGGATTCTGGGCGATAACCACCAGTAAAACAACCACCAACAGGAAAACCACGTACGGCACCGTACCCTTGAAATGCAACTCCTTGAAACTGAAATACTTGTAGTTGGAGATCATCAGTATGCCGGTGACCGACGTCAATATCGCCATCAGCACTGCAATGGGAAATGTAACCTCCACACCGTGTTCCGCCGCCACCCAGGGCACAAATGTGATGAGGCCGGCGGCAATGGGGCTCTGCAGGCCCACAAAAAAGCGCTTGTCCACCGTTCCCAGTTGCACATTGAAGCGGGCAAGGCGCAGTGCGGCACAGGACATATAAATGAAACTGGCTGCCCAGCCGTAGCTGCCCAGGGAAGAAAGTGCCCAACTGAAGACAATCAGCGCCGGTGCAATGCCGAACGAGACCATGTCGGACAAGCTGTCGAACTGAGCACCGAACGCACTCTGGGTATTGGTCAGACGCGCCACCCTGCCGTCGAGTCCGTCGAAGACAGCCGCCACAAGTATTGCCCAACCGGCTTCGTTAAAATTACCGCCCATTCCGGCGATAATGGCGTAGAACCCGGAAAACAGCGCTCCGAGTGTCATCAGATTCGGTAACAGGAAAATACCCCGACGCCTGATCTTCTTTCCTCCTTCCGAGACGATTTCCTCGTGCTCGTCGAAAGGAAGCGGAGATTCCAAGTCGCCTTCGTCCTGACCGTTGGCCTCGAATTTGTCGGGGCCGTTATTTTGTCCGTTAACCATAAGCAACTTCCGGCTGGTAATTAGCGCAGTGAATTTGACAGCATCAGAAGGATTATAACGCTTGAAGGGGGGGGCTGTGCGGATTTACGCCCTCCGCGACGGCGGGGTCCGGCACCAGGTCCCAGAATGCCCGGATCGTGGGGTTACCCAGTTTGCGTCTCAGGGTGCAAATTCCGATGAGAAACGGCTCCAGTGCAGGCTTCAGGGGCAGAACCGCCACCTTGCCCCGCATCGGGCTGTGTTCAACCACCAGTTGCGGCACCACGCCAATACCGAAACCAAGACGCACCATACTGACTATGGCCTCGTTACCGGTCACCTGGGCATAAATTCTCGGCTTGATGCCCTGATTCCGGAACCAGTCATCGACTCTGCTTCGGCCCAGCCCCGTTTCCGAAACCACCATGGGCAACTCGCCCCACGGCAGGAGCCCGCCGCTTTCAAGGCAGTGATTGACGCGCGTTTGCAGAGGACCTCCAGTGGCAGCGATAAAAACCAGCGGGGACGTTCCAATCGGCTTGAACATCAGGTTTCCGGGAATCCGGTCCGGGCGGGCGGCAATACCGATATCCTCGTGTTCGGAGAGAATCCGCTCGATGGTCAGGGCCGTATCGCCCGTGTGAAGCTGAATTTCAACTTGAGGATAGTGCGCACGAAATTCATCGAGAAGTTCCTGCAGAAAGTAGTAGCTGGCGGTTACCGAACAGAACACTGACAGATTGCCGCGAAGCGTACCCGCCTGCTGCTGGACGCGACTGCTCAGAGTTTCCCATGCAGATGTTGTATCCTGCGCAAAAGCCCTGAACAATTCACCCACCGGCGTCAGGCGGACGGTACGGTTATCCCGCTCGAACAGTGCCTCTCCTACCTCGTCTTCAAGTTTTTGAATCAGACGGGTCAAACTGGAGGCGCTGACATGCCAGTGTTTGCTGGTACGGCCGAAATGGAGCGATTTGGCCAGATCAAGAAATATTCTCAGGTCCTTGATAAGCATGAGGTTTCCCTGGGTCGGACAGATAGTGGATCGCGCCGGTTAATGTTTCTATTTTCGCAACATATTATTGCATTTATATCATTTTACGCAACGAGTTAATTCCACTATGATTATCGACCCCCGGGGACCACCATCCAGACAGAATCCTTTCCCGTTGACAAAAGTGGCCAGCGGCCGCACCGGAGACCGACTATGAACTATTTCAATACATTGCCCCTGCGGTTACAGCTGGAACAACTCGGCAAATGCCGGTTCATGGGCCGGGCTGAATTCCATAACGGCGTCACCCGGCTCAAAGGAAAAAAGATCGTCATCATTGGCTGTGGAGCCCAGGGGTTTAACCAGGGCCTGAACATGCGCGACAGCGGTCTCGATATCGCCTATGCGCTGCGTGAATCAGCCATAGCGGAAAAGCGGCCTTCCTGGAAAAACGCGTCCGAAAATGGTTTTACCGTCGGTACTTACGAGGAACTCATTCCCGGAGCCGATCTTGTCCTTAACCTGACACCGGACAAGCAACACAGCGGCGTGGTAAGCCAGATTCTGCCATTGATTAAAACCGGCGCCGCCCTCGCCTATTCCCATGGCTTCAATATCGTCGAGGAAGGCATGCAGATCAGGGAGGATATTACCGTGATCATGGTAGCCCCGAAGTGTCCAGGCACGGAAGTGCGGGAAGAATACAAGCGCGGTTTCGGTGTGCCGACATTGATCGCGGTGCACGCGGAAAACGATCCTGATGGTGAAGGGCTCGAAATTGCAAAAGCTTACGCCGCAGCCACAGGCGGACATCGTGCAGGCGTTCTGGAATCTTCATTCATCGCCGAGGTCAAGTCGGACCTGATGGGAGAGCAGACCATTCTCTGCGGCATGCTGCAAAGCGGTTCACTGCTTTGCTATGATAAAATGATAGAGAAAGGCATTGATTCCGCCTATGCTTGCAAACTGGTGCAACACGGATGGGAAGTAGTATCCGAAGGATTGAAGTACGGCGGCATCACCAACATGATGGATCGGCTCTCCAACCCCGCCAAAATCGCCGCAAACGCGTTGGGCGCCGAACTAAAAGAGCTGATGGCACCACTGTATCAGAAGCACATGGATGAAATCATGAGCGGCGAATTCTCCCGCGGGATGATGGAAGACTGGGCCAACGATGACAAAAAACTACTTACCTGGCGGGAACAAACCGGAGAAACCGCTTTCGAGAAAGCGGTTGCCGGTGATATGGAAATACCCGAACAGGAATATTACGACCACGGCGTTTTAATGGTGGCGATGGTCAAGGCCGGCGTTGAACTGGCCTTCGAAACGATGACAGCCAGCGGCATAATTGATGAATCAGCCTACTATGAATCCCTGCATGAAGTGCCGTTGATTGCCAACCTGATCGGCCGCAAGAAATTGTATGAGATGAACAAGGTCATTTCCGACACCGCGGAATATGGCTGCTACCTGTTCGCCCATGAATGCGTACCGTTGCTTGCCGACCTGATGAGCCGGGTGGACACCGATGTTATCGGCAGCGGACTGCAACTGACCGACAACGGCGTGGACAACGCGGAATTGATAGCCGTCAACCAAGCTATCCGGAACCACCCGATTGAGCTGACAGGCCGGAAACTGCGCTCCCATATGACCGCAATGAAACGCGCCATCTGAAGCGCGAAACGGGGTCGGTGGCGAATGATAATCGTTAGCGATTGGTAACGATTATCATTCGCCACCGACCCCGTTTAGAGGCTGAGGACTTTCTCGCCACGGGCTATGCCGGAGACGCCAGTGCGGGCCACTTCCAGGACCGAGGCATTGCCCAGGGCGGAGATAAAGGCGTCCAGTTTATCGCTCGTGCCGCTCAGCTGTATACAGTAGGTACTGGTTGTCATGTCGACGACCTGGCCGCGGAAGACATCTGTGGTTCGCTTAATTTCTTCACGCGCAGCGCCGCTTGCTTTTACCTTGATCAGCATCAGCTCGCGTTCAATATGGGCGCCTTCAGTCAGGTCTACCAGCTTAACCACATCCACGAGTTTGTTCAGGTGTTTGGTAATCTGCTCAATCTTGCGGTCATCCCCAACCGTCGTCAGCGTCAGGCGCGACAGAGTATGGTCCTCTGTCGGCGCGACCGTCAGCGACTCGATGTTGTAATTTCGCTGGGAAAACAGTCCCACAACCCGGGACAAGGCACCTGGCTCATTCTCCATCAATACAGAAATAATATGCCTCATCTCAGGTTCTCTCCGTTTTACTTAAAACCATATCTTTCATCGCCCCGCCCTTTATGGCCATCGGATAAACATGCTCATCCGCATCTACAATCACATCAACAAAGACCAGTTTGTCCTTCAATGTAAATGCATACTCCATCTTCTCTCTAAGCTCGGAGAGTTTTTCAATCTTGACTCCGACATGACCATAGGATTCAGCCAGTTTCGAGAAATCAGGTAGCGACTCCGCATAGGTGCTGTGAGAATATCTCCCTCCGTATTGCATATCCTGCCATTGTTTCACCATACCCAGCGCCCTGTTGTTGAGGCAGATGACCTTAATGGGTAGCTGATATTGCATACAGGTGGCCAGTTCCTGAATGTTCATTTGAAAACTTCCCTCGCCGGTAACGCAGACAGAAATCGCTTTAGGAAAGGCAAATTGCACGCCCATGGCTGCCGGCAGCCCGAAGCCCATCGTGCCGAGCCCCCCTGAATTGATCCAGCGACGGGGCTTGTCAAACGCATAGTGCTGCGCCGCAAACATCTGGTGCTGTCCCACGTCTGAACTGATATACGCATCACCGCCGGTGACTTCGTACAACGTCCTGATCACGCGCTGCGGCTTGATCACTTCATCCTCGCCGTCGGTAATTTTCAGGCAGCCGCGGGAACGCCACTGGTCTAGCTGCTTCCACCACAAATCCAGGTTTTTTTTGTCTACCTTCTTGCCGGAATTCGATATCAGTTCCAGCATTTCCTCCAGCACAGAAGTAACGGAACCGACAATGGGAACATCCGCCGCCACGGTTTTGGATATAGCCGCCGGATCGATATCCACATGCAGAATTGTTGCATCCGGGCAGAATTTGGTGACATCGGAATTGGTAACCCGATCGTCAAAGCGTACGCCAATGCCGAGTACTACATCACTGTAGTGCATCGCCATATTCGCCTCGTATGTACCATGCATACCCAACATACCGAGAAACTGTTTGTCAGTTCCGGGGTAGGCACCCAACCCCATCAAGGTGTTGGTAATGGGATAACCGAGCTTGCGCGTGAGTTTGATCAGCAAGTCCGCGCCTTCACCTTGCACCACGCCACCACCGGTATAGATGATCGGTCGCTTGGCAGCCATCAGAATATCCACCGCCTTCTTGATCTGGCCGGTATGTCCCTTGCCGGGCACGGTATAGGAACGGATCTTTACCGAATCCGGATAATTGTAGGGCAGCTTTACCTGAGGGTCGGTGGTATCTTTGGGCACATCGATAACCACCGGACCGGGTCTGCCAGTGGATGCGATATGGAACGCCTTTTTAACAATGGAGGGAATGTCCGCGGCATTCTGAACCATAAAGCTGTGCTTCACCACCGGCCTGGAAATGCCCACCATATCGGTTTCCTGAAAGCTGTCCGAGCCGACCAACCGGCTGTCCACTTGTCCGGAAATAACCACCATGGGGATGGAATCCATATACGCCGTCGCCAAACCGGTAATGGCATTGGTTGCGCCTGGACCCGAAGTCACCAGCACAACGCCGGTCTTGCCGGTCGCGCGCGCATAGCCATCGGCCATATGCGTTGCGGCCTGTTCATGACGCACCAGAATATGCTCCACCTTGTCCTGATTAAAAATGGCGTCATAAATATGCAATACGGCACCGCCCGGGTAACCGAAAATAAGCTCTACACCTTCATCATGCAGAGCGCGTATCAACATTTCACCACCGGATAATGATTCCACTTGTGTTTGCCCCGTTTGCCTGCACACTCGATTGGCGTGTGCAGATATTCATTCGATAAACAACAACGCCACGGAGAGACCCGGCATTGTCCATGAAAATGACGTTTTGGTTAAAAATTACGAAGCAGGGATGCGATAATCTCTGCCTTCGTATCGACCCCGTACGTGATAACGTGATAGGGGCCTGAGGTGGCGATGTGTGACACCCTGGGTAGTCAGTTAGCCAAGTTATGGGCCGGCCCGACCACGGCAGTTTGATGGGGGGTAGCCTTGTCAACTCTGCCTGCAAGCAATCTGTAATTGTTACATTAATTCACATAAAGTCAAGCCCCGGGACATCAATCCGGCAACCTGCGGGGCCTTGATGGGGGAATCGGCTGAAGGGACCGGTTATCGAGTTGCTCACAGGCCCTTCAGCAGGGCTTCCGGCTAATGGGGCTTCTGGAACGTAAACTCGTCACCCTCAACATCCACATGGATCTTGTCCCCCGCAGCAAAATTGCCACGAATGACATGCTGCGCCAACGGATTTTCGATCCAGTTCTGTATCGCCCGCTTCAACGGTCGGGCGCCGTACACCGGGTCGTATCCCAGACTGGCGATTTTGTTCAGTACGGCCTCGGAGACCGACAAAGACATTTCATTCTCTGTCAGTCGCTTGTTCAGCAGGCCGATCTGAATCTCCGCGATGCCGCGAATCTGCTCCTGCCCAAGCGGATGGAAGACAACAGTCTCGTCAATGCGATTAACGAACTCGGGCGAAAAATGTTTGACCACGGTCTGCAGCACCGCCGACTTCACGCTTTCGTAGGTTTTCTCGTCCGGAACCCCGCTTTGCATGACCTCCTGAATCCTGTCCGAACCCAGATTCGAGGTCATTACGATGACTGAATTCCGGAAGTCCACCGTGCGGCCGTGTCCATCGGTAAGGCGACCGTCATCCAGCACCTGCAACAGAATATTGAATACATCCGGGTGTGCCTTCTCCACCTCATCAAGCAACAACACGGCGTAGGGACGCCGACGAACCGCTTCGGTAAGGTAGCCACCTTCTTCGTACCCTACGTAGCCCGGAGGGGCGCCAATCAACCGCGCCACGGAGTGACGTTCCATAAATTCGGACATGTCGATGCGCACCATGGCTTCTTCGGTATCAAACAGAAATTCAGCCAAAGCCTTGCATAATTCTGTCTTGCCCACCCCTGTGGGCCCCAGAAACAGGAACGAACCATTGGGGCGATTGGGATCGGACAAGCCGGAGCGGGAACGCCGCACCGCATTTGCCACGGCATTGACCGCTTCATTCTGCCCAATTACCCGGTGGTGCAAGGCCGTTTCCATGGCCAGCAGCTTCTGCTTGTCGCTCTGCAACATTTTGCTGACAGGAATTCCGGTCCAGCGCGAAACCACATCGGCGATTTCCTCTTCCGTCACACGATTTCGCAGCAGACGCTTTTCCACGGTTTCCGTTTCATGCGCGAACTGCAGTTTCTTCTCCAGGTCGGGGATAATACCGTATTGCAACTCCGACATCCGGGCCAGGTCACCCGCCCGTCTGGCCGATTCCAGGTCGTTGCGGGCTTTTTCCAGGCTACTCTTGAAGTTCTGGGCACCTTGCAAAGACGCTTTTTCCGCTTTCCAGATTTCCTCAAGGTCGGAATATTCCTTCTCCAGCTTGCCGATATCCACTTCCAGCTTTTCCTTGCGCTTGACCGAAGCCGGATCCTCATCTTTTTTAAGCGCCTCCCGTTCAATTTTCAACTGAATCAGCTTTCGCTCGAGCGTGTCCATGTCTTCCGGCTTGGAATCAATTTCCATCCGGATCAAACTGGCCGCCTCGTCGACCAGATCGATAGCCTTGTCAGGCAACTGACGGTCGGTAATGTACCGTTGCGACAACCTGGCGGCGGCGATGACGGCACCGTCGGCAATCTCGACACCATGGTGAACCTCATAGCGCTCTTTCAGTCCACGCAGAATGGCGATCGTATCTTCTTCGCTGGGCTCATCCACCAGCACTTTTTGGAAGCGGCGTTCCAGAGCAGCGTCTTTTTCGATGTATTGCCGGTATTCATCCAGCGTTGTGGCACCGACGCAATGCAATTCACCACGTGAGAGAGCGGGCTTGAGCATATTGCCTGCATCCATGGCGCCTTCCGCCTTACCCGCCCCTACCATGGTATGTAGCTCATCAATAAACAGGATAACCGAGCCTTCCTGCTTGGAGAGTTCGTTCAACACCCCCTTGAGACGCTCTTCGAATTCGCCGCGAAATTTTGCTCCTGCAATGAGAGAGCCCATATCCAGGGCAAGGACTTTCTTGTCCTTGAGACCTTCGGGTACTTCACCATTGACAATTCTCTGGGCCAGACCTTCAATGATGGCGGTCTTGCCTACTCCGGGTTCACCGATCAATACCGGGTTATTTTTGGTGCGGCGCTGCAATACCTGAATCGTGCGGCGTATTTCACTGTCGCGCCCGATCACCGGATCCAGTTCGCTGTTCTCGGCTTTTTCAGTAAGATCCACGCAGTACCGGGACAAGGCCTGCCATGATTCTTCCGCACTGGCATCGGTAACTGATGCCCCGCCGCGAAGGTTGGCGATCGCGGTTTCCAGCGCCTGTTCACTCACACCAAACGCATTGAGTATCTTGCTGACACCGCCGCTCCCGGACATCGCTGCGAGCAAGACCGTTTCGCTGGAAATAAACTTGTCGTTTTTTTTCTGCGCCAGCCTGTCCGCCTGATTCAACAGCCGTGCAAGGTCATTGGATACGGAGATCTCCCCGGTGCTGCCGGTAATCCTTGGCAGGTCGTCCGCCAACGATTGTAGCTGCCTGCGCAGTTCGGGCACATTGAAGCCGGTCTGAGCCAGTAACGGTTTCACAGCCCCGCCCTTCTGATCGATCAACGCAATCAGCAAATGCACCGGCTCGATGAAATTGTTGTCGTGGCCCAAAGCTAACGATTGGGCATCCGACAGGGCAGCCTGTAACTTGCTGGTCAGTTTGTCCAGTGTCATGATTCTGTTTCTCCGCTCCCGCGACCACAATGAATCCTTTAATGAGGTCTGTGCGGAGCTTTTTCAATCCTGGCACTGGGAGTGAAGCCAGGAATATGCGGGATAGATCATTCCGGCTTGATGTAGATCAAGCTGACCATGCGACCGGCGGTGCCGTCGCGTCGATAGGAATAGAAGCGCTGATTGTCGCAGTAGGTGCAAAGGCTGCCGCCATAGATCGCGTGTACACCCGCACTTTCCAGCCTGATCCGAGCTAACCGATACAGATCGGCGAACAGACGATCACCCCGCACTCCCGGCCTGAAACCATCAAGCGAGCGGCTGCGATACGGTTCGGAAAGAGATTGCAGAAGCACATGTTGCACTTCCGGACCAATTTCAAAATGGCAGGGGCCAATGGCGGGACCAAGCCAAGCCAGCAGCTGTGATGCCGGTACCGGGATTTGCGCAACCAGGTTTTCCAGAATTCCCGCTGCCAGACCCCGCCAACCGGCATGGGCAATACCCACCGCGGTCCCGTTGGTGTCGGCGAACAGCACCGGCAGACAATCTGCTGTAAGCACCGCACAGGCCAGTCCGCGTTCCCCGGTAACAGCACCGTCAGCTGTTACCCTCGCTGCCCCGTGTTGCGCGGTAATGACCTCTTTTCCATGCACCTGGTGCAACCACTGAATAGCCTTCATTCCAGTCATAGTGGCTGGCAAGAGTTCAAGAATTTCCTCCATATCGGCTGGGTTGTCACCGACATGTGACGCCGCGCTCAAGCCATCATATACGCCACCGCTCCCTCCGTTCGCACGCGTAGTGACGGCGGCAAGAACATTTGCCGGGGCGGGCCAATCCGGCCGGATCAATTGTAAAGTCGCGGATCCGGATGTCACACCATATCCGCCTGCAGGGCATCGGCCAGACATTGCATGTCCTCCGGCATATCCACTTCCCAGGACATGCTCTGACCGCTGCGGGGATGAACAAGACCGATTCGCCTCGCATGCAAGGCCTGTCGCCTGAAACTTCGCAGTGTCCCGGCAAGCTGATCGCTGCAGCGCCGGGGAACCTGCAGTCGTCCATAGACAGGATCTCCCACAATGGGCTGTTTCAGATAACTCATGTGGACGCGAATCTGGTGAGTGCGCCCGGTTTCCAGATTAAGCTGGAGCAACGAGTGGGCACGGAAATTCTGCAGCACCCGGTAACGGGTTACGGCTTCTTTTCCGCCCTCCACAACCGCCCTCTTCTTGCGGTGGACCGGATGACGGCTGAGTGGCGCATTGACTACTCCCCCGGACGTGACCACTCCCTGCACAATCGCGCGATACTCTCTTGTCACATTCCGGGCTTGCAGTTGTTTGACCAGGGCCAGGTGCGCGGGCAATGTCTTGGCTACCGCCATCAGTCCGGTGGTGTCCTTGTCGAGGCGATGTACAATTCCGGCGCGGGGAATTTCTTCCAGTCGCGCGCAGTGATGCAACAGGCCGTTAAGCAGGGTTCCGGCACGATGGCCGGCGGCGGGATGAACCACTGTGCCGGCAGGCTTGTTAACGATGAGCAGGTCCTCATCTTCATAGACAATATCCAGAGTCATGGACTCGGCGGACCAGTCCTCACTGGCCTGCAATTCAGCTTCCACAGCAAGATTATCGCCGGTGAACACCTTGTCGCTGACGCCGCCCGCTTTCCCGTTGACAAGCAGGTCCCCGTTTCGAATCCATTGCTGCAGGCGCGCTCTCGAATAGTCGGGAAACAATTGTGCCGCAGCCTGGTCCAATCGCTTACCGGACAATTGAATCGGCACCACGGCCTGGAGTGATACCCGCGTGATTGACCGGTCCGGCATGGAGGTAGGTGTCTGGCTGATCATCGGTTCATGATACTGTATTCCCGGCCCTTATTCCCTGCTTCCCTTCTCGCAGCGGACGTCGATCCTGTCCGCCGGGAGCAAGGCATTGCAACACCCCCCGGCTCGCAGTGCGTGTTCAGGGACTCCCTAGGGTTTTCGAGTGCAGTGTGTTTAAATACCGACCTTGGCGGCTTTGGGTGTGCAGCAACGATTGGAGTTCAGAGTGAATCAGAAATTCGGAAAATTCGGGCAGTTACAAGCGGTCCTGGTTCTACTGTCACTGCTGTTGGTGCTGCCCTCCTGCGGCTGGTTCGGCGGTTCTGATCAGGACGAATTCGCTGATATCAGTACTGAAGAACAGTTTTACAGGCGGGCTCTCAGCCAACTTAACGCCCAGAATTTCCGCGGCGCTATCGCCACTTACCAGGCGCTTGAGTCACGGTTTCCATTCGGACGCTTTGCCGCGCAAGCCCAGATTGAGCTGGTGTATGCCTACTACCGGAATAATGATCTGGAAGCTGCCAGAGCGGCGGCCGACCGCTTCATCCGCCTGCATCCGGAGGATGAAAACGTTGACTATGCCTATTATATGAAGGGCCTGGCTTCGTTCTCGGAAAGCAGTGGTTTTATAGACCGTTTTCTTCCAACCGACCCCTCGAAACGCGACCCGGGCCGTGCCCGCGAGGCGTTCGCGGAGTTTTCCCAGCTTCTCGCCCTTTATCCGGACAGCGCCTATGCGGCCGATGCCCGCGCCCGCATGCTCTATCTGCGGAACAATCTTGCGAAATTTGAAATTCACGTTGCCCTGTACTATATGCAGCGTCGCTCCTATATCGCAGCGCTCAACAGGGGGCGATATGTGGTTGAAAACTTCCAGGGCACCCCCGCTGTGGCCGATGCCATGGCTATCATGGTGGAATCCTACCTACGTCTGGGGCTCGAGGAACTGGCCGACACGTCGCTGGCCATTCTGCAGGAGAATTACCCCACTCACGATTCCCTGGGCAATGAGGGTGATTTCATCATCCGCACCGAGATAACCAATCCTTCCCTGCTGTATACGGCCACCTTCGGGCTGCTGGGGGATAATCGCGTACAGCCTCCGCTGGCGCCAACCACACGCCCCAACACTCCCGGTAATCGGGAAATTATCGATGCCCAGGGAGAGCCGGGGGCGGAGGAAGACCGATCCTGGCTCAATATCATCACGTTCGGCATTCTTGGCTGAATTTACTGTGGGCCGGTATCCGTGTGGCGGTTATTCGCCGATTTTCCAGGCATTGGTGATCGGGTATCGCCTGTCGCGTCCAAAACCACGCTGGGTAAGACGTACACCTACCGGACTCTGGCGCCGCTTGTATTCGTTAATGTCCACCAGACGCAATACTTTTTTAACAACTGTTTCATCAAAGCCCTTCGCCACTATCGAATCACCGCCGAGATCACTCTCGATATACAATTCGAGAATCGCATCCAGCACATCATAGGCCGGCAGTGCGTCCTGATCTGTTTGATCCGGCGCCAGTTCAGCTGAAGGAGGTCGTTCAATAACCGCTTCGGGTATCACAGACTGCGGTTTCCGTCCAACGGCAGTATTACGGTAATTCGCCAGACGATAAACCATCGTCTTCGATACGTCCTTCAATGAATCAAATCCCCCCGCCATATCTCCATAGAGCGTGGAATATCCCACAGCCAGTTCGCTCTTGTTCCCGGTAGTCAGTACCAGCAGCCCCTTTTTATTGGAAATGGCCATCAGCAACAAACCACGGCAGCGCGCCTGGATATTCTGTTCAGTGACATCCGTGGAGAGCCGTGCAAACTCCTCGTCGAGTGCCTCAAGGGCGGCGTTATACAGACCGGCAATCGGAATGACCCGATATTCGACCTGCAGTAGCTCAGCCTGTTGCCTGGCCGCATTACGGCTGAGTTCGGAGGTGTAGTCGAAAGGCATCATCACTGCCTGTACCCGGTCCGATCCCAAAGCGTCCACAGCGATTGCCAATGTCAGCGCCGAATCGATTCCTCCGGACAGGCCAAGAACAACGCCTTTGAACCCGTTTTTGTTTACATAGTCCCGGGTCCCGATAACGAGGGCGCTGTAAATTTCTGCCTCGAGAGATTCACCGATGAAAATCTCCTGCCTGGGAAGACTGATGCGACACGGTGTCGTCTCCGCAACAACCACGGTTACCGGATACAGGCCTGGCTCGAAGGCGGGGGCCAGCATCTGGATGTCGCCGGCGGCGTCAATGACCATCGAAGAGCCGTCGAATACCAATTCGTCCTGCCCCCCGACCAGATTGACGTAGATTATCGGCAGTCGGCCCTCGGTCGCTCTTTTACCCAGCAGCGAACGTCGTTCAGCGACTTTATCGAGGTGGTAGGGAGAAGCATTGATGTTGACCAACAGCACCGCACCCGCTGCGGCTGCCTGCAAGGTGGGACCTGATTCCCACATATCCTCACAAACGGTGAACGCGACCGGAACGCCCTGTATGCCCACCACGCAGGGATCCGAGCCCGGCTCGAAGTAACGCATCTCGTCAAAAACCTGATAGTTGGGAAGATGTTGCTTCCGGTATACCGCCAGCAGCTCATTGCCCTTGATTACAGCCAGAGAGTTGTAGAGTTTGTCGTTTTTCTTCTCGGGGAAACCCACTACCAGGTAAATATCGAGGCAGGCGTCCAGCAATCTTGACATGGCTCTGGCAATCCTGGGCTCCAGACTTGGCCGCAACAGAAGGTCTTCAGGGGGGTAGCCGGTAAGAGCAAGCTCCGGGAATACAACCATGTCGCCGTGAAATTCATCCAGCGCTCGCCGCGCCTGTTCAAGTACGATTTCGGTATTGCCTGGAATATCTCCCACCAGAAAATCCAGCTGAGCCATAACGATTCTTAACTGCTTTGCCATATACTGCGTTACCTGCCATACCGCGGCGATCACTGAACGTAATTGGGTATTGTCCGATAAACCTATTACATTCGCAAAGCATTGATTTGGAATACGGCAACCTGAGCACATGAGCAGCAAAGCCACACAGTACGATCTTCAGATGGTTAACGTAGCACTTGTCTACAACGTATACCGTATAGTTTTGCCTCTGATTTTCCTGGCGACATACGTTATCAGCCCCAATGCGACGTACTTGGGAGCACTGGACCCGGTGCTGTTCGTTCAGGTCTGCACAGGCTACGCCATCTTCGGCGTATTACTGGCCTTCGTTTCCAGGTCGACGCAGAAGCTGTTGCAACGCCAGACTCTCACAGCGCCTGTCCTGGTGATAGATATCCTCGCCATTACCCTGCTTGTCTACAGTTGCGGCGGCATAGGCAGCGGACTGGGTCTGCTGCTTATCGTGAACGTCGCTGCCGGCAGCATATTGATACGAGGTCGGATCAGCACTTTTCTTGCCGCGGTGGCGGCGCTATCTGTCATTTACTGTGAAACCTTTATCTGGTTTTATCTGAGCGATCCTCCCAACCAGTTTTTACAGGCGGGCTTGCTGGGAACCATATTGTTTGCCACCTCGTTTTACATACAGGCGGTCTCCGACCGAATCTACCGCAGCGCGGTGCTCGCCGATCAGCAGGCCAGCGATATTGTGGATCTTGAGCAGCTTAACAAACTGATCATACACAAGATCAAAACCGGCATTCTCGTCGTCAACCAGGATGGACAGGTCATTACTTCAAACAGTGCAGCCAATAGCATTTTGCGAACCATTCTGAAGCAAGTGGATGCCACGGAAATGACCATTGACAAATTGCCGTTACTTCTGATGAACAAACTTGACCAATGGAAACAACTACCGGGAAAAAGTATCAGTCCCTTCGTTATTCCCGGCTCCACCATGCAGATACTGGCGTCATTTGCCTACCTGAACCCCCAGGTTGATTCGGATATCCTGATCTTTCTGGAAGATCACCTGCAGATAGCGCAACGGGTCCGGCAGACGAAGCTGGCCTCTCTTGGTCGCCTGACAGCAAGTATCGCGCACGAAATAAGAAACCCATTGGGCGTGTTGAGCCATGCAAGCCAATTGTTGAAAGAATCAGAAGAAATTTCAGATGGAGATCGCCGAATGGTAGACATAGTGCTGCAACATTCCAAGCGAGTCAATTCCATAGTGGAAAACGTGCTCGATGCGTCCCGGCATAAGGATATTTTACCGGAACGATTGGTCTTGAAAGACTGGCTGAAGAAGTTTATTGCAACCTATCAAACCAGTCACAATACCTGCGATGAGATCCGCCTGACGGTAGAGCCTGAAGATATCGAAGTGGTTATCATAGGCAGCCAAATGGAACAGGTATTGAATAATCTGTTTGAGAACGGGCTGCGCTACAGCCAGAGAGCTACCGGGAAGGCTACTCTGCTGTTGAGGGGCGGCCTCAGTTCAGAACAGGGTGAGACGCGCCCGTTTCTTCACATTGTCGATGAAGGCCCTGGTATAGAAGAGTCCGTGGAGTCCCAGTTATTCGAACCGTTTTATACCACCGAACAGGAAGGCACGGGTCTGGGCTTGTATATTTCCAGGGAGCTTTGTGATGCAAATAATGCCCAGTTGGTTTACGGTCACACCGGTGGGGGGAAAAGTTGTTTCAGTATATACTTCACCAGCCCCGCAGTACCTTCACCCTGAGATGCCCAAACACGGCGTCAAAGAAGAAGCTCAGACCACAGGAGAGCCAAACAGATGAAGAGCAAGGTGCTCATAGTTGACGACGAACCGGACATCAGGGAGTTGCTGGAAATCACGCTGGCAAGGATGTCGT
Source organism: Pseudohongiellaceae bacterium (assembly GCA_040879025.1). Taxonomy (GTDB): domain Bacteria; phylum Pseudomonadota; class Gammaproteobacteria; order Pseudomonadales; family Pseudohongiellaceae; genus JBBDLF01. Next base: position 209,812 of record JBBDLF010000038.1, on the reverse strand, counting down.
TGAACACGGAATCCGCGAGCAATCTTGCCGAAGCAAAGGAACTCCTGGCTGCACAGGCTTTTGATCTCTGTCTTACCGACATGCGGCTGCCGGACGGAGACGGAATCGAGCTGGTTGAACTGATTCAGAGCGAGTACAACGAGATGCCGGTTGCGGTAATTACTGCTCACGGCAGTGTTGAAACGGCGATCAAATCCCTCAAGGCCGGTGCCTTTGACTTCGTATCAAAACCTGTGGATCTTCAGCGCCTCAGAGATCTTATCAACAGCGCCCTGCGCCTTGCCCAAAACGACAAGATGGGTGGCGACGGCAAATCCACCCTCGCTCCCGGCATGGTATATATCAAAGGCAATTCAAAAAAGATCAGGCACCTGCGCGAGCAGATAGGCAAGCTGGCGCGAAGCCAGGCTCCGGTCTACATCAGTGGGGAATCCGGTAGTGGAAAGGAACTGGCGGCGCGGGCCATTCATGCCCAGAGTGCGCGCTGTGATGCCCCTTTCATCGCCGTGAATTGCGGGGCCATTCCCGGTGAACTCGTTGAAAGTGAACTCTTCGGTCACCTCAAGGGCAGCTTTACCGGTGCCGACCAGGCTAATCCCGGGCTATTTCAGGCCGCTCATGGCGGCACCCTGTTTCTGGATGAAGTGGCGGACCTGCCGCTTCATATTCAGGTTAAACTGCTTCGCGTTATCCAGGAAAAAGCCGTAAGGCCTGTCGGGGCGCCAAAGGAAATTCCCATCGACGTCCGCATCCTCAGTGCCACCCATAAAAACCTCGCCGTGGAAGTCGCCGCAGGCCGACTCCGACAGGATCTGTTCTATCGCATCAATGTTATAGAATTGGCGGTTCCTCCGCTAAGGGAACGTATCGAGGATATTCCGGAACTGACACACCATATTCTCGACCGGATCGCGCGAGAAAATGACAGCACTTCCTGTGCGATGCATAAAGACGCGGAAACCATGCTTCTGGATTACGAATTCCCCGGTAATGTGCGAGAACTGGAAAACATCCTGCAACGCGCCTCGACTCTTTGCGAAAACAATTTGATTCTGCCTGAAAGCCTTGAACTCGGTACGGGGCAACCCGCCCCGTTTAAGGTCGATGACACCCTCGCACCCGAAGTTGAGGCATCTGTGATTGCCGACGATGACTTTTCTCTGGAGAGACATCTGGAGACCATTGAGATCAAGGCCATTGAAAAAGCCCTGGTGGAAACCCGATGGAATAAAACCGCCGCCGCGAAAAAGCTGGGCATGTCGTTTCGCAGCCTGCGTTACCGCCTGAAAAAACTGGGCCTGGAATAGACAGTCAGGAACCCACCAGGCAGGCCGAAGCGACCTCCAAGCGGCCGCTCATGTCACAAAAGCTCAAAAACCGGTTTCGCGCGTAGTACCCGGCAGGAACGGTACAGGATCGACAATGGGACTTCTTCCAAGCAATAGATCGGCGAGAAGCCGAGCCGAAGCAGGCGCCAGTACCAATCCATTGCGAAACTGACCGGCATTGACGTACAGGTTTTCAAACCCGGGCAGCGCACCGATATACGGAATTCCACCCGGCGCACCAGGCCGCAGTCCCGCCCACTGCGCCTTGATTTGCAGGCTTTTTAAATCCGGGACCAGCCGCTCAGCCGACTCCCTGAGAGAGTGCAATGCGTCATCCGTAGGCGATTTGTCAAAGCCGCAATATTCCAGCGTGCTCCCCGCGAGGATATGTCCGTCCTTCCTGGGGATCAGGTATCGGCCCTCAGTCAGCACCACGGACTCGATCAATTGATGCGGGGATTTATACAGTAACATCTGACCCTTTACAGGTTCTACCTGCAACCTGACTCCTGTAGAGCGCAGTATTTCTCCCGACCATGCCCCTGCTGAAACCACCAGAGTGGAGACGGGAATCCGCCGTTTGTGTCCGGCCTGAGTTACTTCCAGTGATTGCACCCGGCTGTTTTCGCAAACTATCCGCCGTACTTCGCAATGTTCCATTATGGTGACGCCGAGTCTCCCGATCAGATCCTCATACAGCGCCTGTCCCAGTCTCGGGTTACGGACATTCGCTACGTCCGGCATCCACAGACCCCGGGTAAACCCGCCGGCCAACCGCGCTTCCTTCCGGTAGATGAATTCAGAATCGACCGGCATGATCCTTCTGCCGGTTTTAGACGCCCATTGCAGCGCTTCGCTCTCATCCGGGGCCTGCAGCATCAACAACCCGCAATGGTTCAGTTCCGGATCAATTCCCGTGGTTTCCCGGAGAGCAACGACCAGTTCCGGATAAAAATCCTGGGCCCAGCCGGCCAGCGCGGTGATCGGAGCCGCATAACGCCACGGATACAGGGGCGAAACTATACCGCCACCCGCCCAGGAAGCCTCCCGACAACAGCGTCCCCGCTCCAGAAGGATAACTCCGACCCCCGCTTCCGCCAGTTCGCGAGCGAGCAGCAATCCGACAATTCCGCCCCCTGTAATGTGTATATCACTCATGTTTCTTGATGATCACTTTCTGACTGAAGTGCACTGGACTTTATCGAGGAACGCTGCCATTGAGCGTCTTCAGCGCAATGCGACTTCGCGGACTTCCTGATGTATGCTATCGGCCACTTTCATCACCAACACAACGGCCAGGACCCATGGACTACAGTATCTTGCTCTTGTGCCTGCTGGCGCTGGTCGGCGTGATAGCCGGTGCCGTGAATACAGTTGCCGGAGGAGGATCCAATCTGACCCTGCCGGTGCTCATGATGCTGGGGCTGCCCCCTGAAATCGCCAATGGCACCAATCGGGTGGCTGTGACGCTGCAGTGCGTGGTAGGGGTACGGGGGTTCGACCGTTACCAGAGCCTGGATCGGCAGGCTGTCATACCCATACTTGTCCCCACCACACTGGGCGGACTGTTGGGAGCCTTGATGGCGGCCGTGATGCCCTCCTTTTATCTCAAGCCTCTGTTGCTGGGATCCATCCTGTTAATGTCGTTCATCATCCTGGTCAAACCGACGATAATCGCCCCGCCTTTGGGAACACCGGCTCTTTCTCCCACTGAAAACCGCGCAGCCTGGTGGGGCCTGTTCATAGCGGGAGTGTATGGCGGTTTCGTCCAGGCGGGTGTAGGCTTCATCCTTATCGGCGCCCTGGCGGGTGGATTGCGTTATGACCTGCTGCGGGCCAACGCATTGAAAATGACCTGTACGCTGGCTTTTACCGCCCTCGCGCTGGTTGTTTTTGTACTGTTTGATCAGGTGCGGTGGATTCCCGGTCTGATTCTCGCCGCAGGGTCAATGCTGGGAGCGCATCTGGCCGTAAAGGTCGCGGTGCGAACCCCGCAAAGCTACATCAAATGGTTTCTGTTCGGTATGACTCTGGTGGCGGTAACCGCGAGCCTGTTCTTTTAGTGCGATGTCACAGGACAGTCTATTGCGGGTGGCCGCCGCATCAGTTTACGACGACCGGGGAAATAACCAGGTCTATGCGAACCTCGATGCTGGCGCCCCCCAGATCGCTCTCTCCCACGTTGATACTGCCATTGTAACTGCCAATTATATCGGTAACCACGGCAAGTCCTATTCCCTGACCCGTCGCCAGCGTGTCCGCGCGGGCACCCCGCTGAAGAACGAACTGACGCTTGTCCGGCGCGATGCCGGGACCGTCGTCTTCAACAAATATTACCAGTTCCCTGCACGTCTTCGCGCTCTCGGCTACACCCGCCGTAATGCGCACCATGCTGCTCCCATACTTGAACGCGTTGTCTACAATATTTCCGACGATCTCCATCAGATCGCGCTCGTCTCCGGGGAAAATCACCGTTTCATCCAGATCAAGCTCATAATGAACCTGCTTGTCCGCATAGACCTTGACCAGCGCATCAAGGATTTTTCTGATCACCGCCGCGACTCTTACCTGTCTGGCGAGCGTACTGCTACTGTCCGCGGTTACCGCCCGCTGCAACTGATAACTGACGATCTGATTCATCCGTTCCAGTTGTTCCTCCACGGCGGCTACCTGTTGTTTCACATCACCCGATAACACTTCGCCCCTCCCCTGGAAGAGGTTTTCCATCAGTCCGGTTATCACGGCCAGAGGCGTTTTCAAGCTGTGGGCAAGGTCACCCAGAGTTGTCCTGTACCGCGCCTGCTGTTTGCGTTCGGTCTTGATGAGCAAGTTAAGATTGTTCGCTACACCACGCAATTCCCTTGGATAAACTCCTTCAAGCTGTTCCCGCTCTCCGGACTCGATAAGCTTCAGGTCTTTGGCCATCCGGTGGAGTGGCGACAAGCCCCAGCGCATCAGTATCAACTGTAAGGCCAGCAACAAGACAGCCACGCCACCGAGCCAGGACCAGAGACTGGCACGAAAACCGGAAATTTCGGACAGATAGGGCTCCGACGTTTCCATCACGGTGAACGTATACTCACTTTCACCGTCTTCCCACAGGATGCCGTAACTGACTGCAAAAAGTTGTTCATTATCAGCACTGCGAATTGTGGTAAAAGCCGTTTCACCCGTCGCCACGTGCTGCTGTAACACCTGATTGTCCTGAAACTGGAGGTCCAGGGCTGAATCGCTACGCCAGAGTTCGCCTTCGACAGCACTGCTGATAAATCCGTAAAGACCGGAATTGAGCCGGCCAAAACGAGGTTCCCGCAAATCTTCCAGGAAATAGAATTCGCCCCCCTCCTCTTCCGCATAAGCCAGCAGAAGATAAATCTGCAACTGTAGCTGTTCAGCCACCCCGGCCTCGATACTATCCCTGAACGCACGGTCCAGAACCATGCCGGTCAGACCGAGAAATATGAATAGCAGAATGCTCACCGCGAACAGAAGCCTGGTTTGCAACGAATATTCGGTGGTCGTTTCGGTTTTCTTCATTGGAGGGGGTTCCGGGCTTGACCTGCCTCGGAGATCACGCTGCGGGAACACTGAAGCGATAGCCCTGCCCGCGTACAGTTTCAATCGGACGCAGGGTTTGATCGGGATCAAGCTTCTGTCGCAAACGACGCACGAACACCTCCAGCACATTGCTGTCGCGGTCATAATCCTGCGCATAAAGGTGTTCGGTGAGTTCAGTCTTGGAAATGACCTGACCGGGATGCAGCATCAAGTACTCGAGCATCTTGTACTCGTAAGCTGTCAGATCCACCATACGATCGTGAACCGTTAGACGTTTGGCGGAAAGATCCAGAGCAAGGGGACCGAATTCAAGCTTCGGCTTCGCAAAACCTGCGGCGCGCCTGAGCAGTGCATTGATTCTTGCCTTGATTTCCTCGATCTGGAAAGGTTTGACGACATAGTCATCAGCGCCCGCATCCAGGCCTCCGACCTTGTCCTGCCAGTCTCCGCGCGCGGTGAGCACCAGGACCGGAAAATTCTTGTTCATGCCGCGAACCTGCCGGATCAGGCTAAGACCGTCCAGTTCGGGCAGACCCAGGTCAATGATGGCGGCGTCATAGTCGAACTCCGTTGCGTAATACAGGCCTGATTTTCCGTCGGCGGCATCGTCTACCACGAAACCGGCGCTGGTGAGTCCCTGCACCAACTGCTGTCGCAACAGGCTCTCATCTTCGACTACCAGTAACTTCATTCAGGGATCCTCGCGCCCGCAAGCAGACGCGTCAGCCTTGTCCGCCGCTGACGCGGCCACTGGTTGCGTGGACATAGACAGTGAAGACCTTGCCCTCATTCTCCATGCGGATCTGGTAGCGCCGGTTGGCACCCTCACCGGTGAGGGTGATGCGAAGGATATTGCCCGTAAAGCGTTGCCGCGCCAGAGCAATAGCCTGAGTCTCCGATATGTTCACGTCAGTAGCGGATTGATTCCTGGGGTTCTGACGCGAATTATCGAGATTGTTGTTCAGGTCGCCGGGGTTCAGTCCCGGAACTTGGGCAAGTGTCACCTGCGCTACCGTCAGCGTAACGACCAGAAAAAGACCCGACCATCGTTTCAGCATTTGACTCCAGCAGTCGATTCCAAAAATAAAGGTGGCAACAAGAGTTCCCCGTGCGTCCTGGGACCTTAAAGGACCGGCTGTACACTGACCCTGATTCTGATCTCATCACCGGGATCGGAATCGGTGCGAATGCTGTAGTCCTGTCCGTTATAGTTGTAGGTAACCTGATATCCGCTGAGGCGCTCTTCTTCATGTCGTTCGTAGACTGTGCGGCAACGCTCAACCGTCCGGTATTCACGGACCCCGGGTTGCCCCGAATTCCTCACTATATCACGTCCGATAGAGTGACCCAAGACAGCGCCAACCACGGCGCCCACGCGCTGATTGGACTTGTTGTGGCCCACCGCATTACCGATGGCGCCGCCGATAATGGTACTGAGAACCACCGGAGTACTGGAGCCACCGCCACGCCTTTCGCGCTCAACCACCACTTCTTCTTCCCAGCATTCCTCCCTCGGCGTCGAAACTTCAACCACCCGGTACAGCGGCCGGCTCTCCACCACCGGAGCGTACAGATACTCCACCTGGGCTGTAACCACCGTGGCAAACAGGGTACAAATCGCAGCGCCGTTTATCGGTATCAGCTTTTTCATTTTGCACTCCCCTTCTTGGTCTGAAGTCATATCCGTCACCATGGAAAACGCGTTCCACCCGCCCAAGGTAGCCGCAACAAGCTGAATCCAGCCTGAAGAGGAATATTTCAACCTCGAACAATGCAGGGTCGGGGGCTGTTCCCGGAAGTTTGCCGAGGGAGCGCAGGTTTAAAATCTCCAATAGGCTGGGTAGAATGGACTTCCGTACCGGCCCAACGCATCACCTGTGTGTCAGGCCGTGTTCAGGTACTATAATCAGAAACGAGACAATCCATGTTAACCAAACCGATTATCATTGCCATCTTTCTAACGATGCTGGCAGGATTCCCCCTGTATTTTCTGGCCTCCGGGAATTACCAGCTGACCCTGTCCGATCTGCCCGCGATTCTGCTGCCGGTCTTCATTCTTAGCCTGATCGCGGCCTTCTGGGGTGCCGCCGGAGTCACCAGCCACGATATTGAGGAATCGCCCGATCAAAGCGGCCACCCCCGGGAATCCGGCAGCGTGAAGTGGTTCAATGCCAACAAGGGATTCGGATTCATCACGCGTGACAATGGAGATGACGTGTTCGTCCATTTCCGCTCCATCCGGGGCAAAGGGCACCGGGTACTTCACGATGGACAGCGGGTTGAGTTCATTCTCAGCGAAAGCGACAAGGGACTTCAGGCGGAAGACGTGGCGGTAGCCCGCTAGTCTGACGGCAGCCCGCCAGCGGCAATCCCCACCGCTCACCAGTGCGGTGGCTTCTCCACCTCTTCCTTCGCCTCGGTGAGAGACAGGGTCAGTTCCGACAACTGGTTCTGATAGTGTTCCATTTTATTCTCCAGACGGTCTATCTGTTGCTGCTGGCGTGCCACAACGGCATTAAGTTCCTGGATCATATCTTCCTGGAAACTGAATTGTGTTTGCAATTCAATCAGTTGCTTCTCCATATCCGCCCTCCTTTCAATCTGCTGCCCGGCTCCCAGACACCACGATACCAATATTCAATTGGCTACAGAAGGCATCATGACGTTCTTTTTGGTCGCTATCATGTAATAATTTGCCCGGGAATAACGGTCTTCAAGATGTGCATTCCTTGCACCCGGCGAATTAACAGGAACCCGAAGCTATGAGAAAACCCCCTGTCAACTGGACCAATATGCTGCTCTTCAGCCTGACACCGCTGCTTGCTGTCACGCTGGTGCCGCTTTATGGGTTTTACCATGGCTACGACTGGTACGACTGGTCGGTTTTTGTACTTCTGATGGGATTTTGCGGCCTGTCGATCACAGCAGGTTACCACAGGCTCTGGTCACACAAAACGTACCGGGCACACCCTGTTCTCCGCTTCCTGTTTGCATTGGGAGGCGCCTGCGCGCTGCAGAACAGCGTACTGAACTGGGCCTCCGATCACCGTCGTCACCACCGGTATGTTGACGACAACGACCACGACCCCTACTCCGCCGGTCGGGGTTTCTGGTTTTCTCACATCGGCTGGATTCTGAGAAACTATCCCAGCGGAACCAAAAATTTCTCCAACGTGAAGGATCTGCAAAAGGATCCAATAGTCGTCTGGCAACACAAACATTACCTCGCACTGGTGTTGTTCATGAATATAGGCGTACCCGCGTTTCTGGGTTATCTTCACGGGGATATCATTGCCGGATTGTTACTGGGAGGCCTGTTGAGACTGGTACTCAGTCAACATGTCACCTATCTGATCAATTCCATCGCTCATATGTGGGGAGGGCAACCCTATAGTCACACCAGTTCCGCCAAGGACAGTTCCTTGCTGGCACTGATTACCTACGGCGAGGGGTATCACAACTATCACCATACGTTCCAGTGGGATTACCGTAACGGCATTCGGTGGTGGCATTACGACCCCACCAAGTGGCTGATTCGCCTGTGTTCCTTCGTTGGCCTCACCCGCGACCTGAGAGTCTGTTCCCCGGTTGCCATCGAAAGAGCCCGATTGGAGCTTCAGTACAGGATTGCCGCCGAAAAATGCGCGGGCGATGATGTTCCTGAATTGTGGAAACAGCGCCTGGAACAGGAATACGAGCAGTTCAAGCATACGCTGCAACTGTGGGCTCAGCATCGCCAGTCATGGTATGAAGCCCGAAGCAAGGAACTGCAGGAAAAGTTCTGCCAATGGGACCTGGTGCAGCTGCGCGATGGCTATCGTGAGATCAGGTTCAAGCTGAAGGTGCAAAAGAAACGCTGGCAACGCTTGATGGAAAGCTTTTCGGATCAGCAATTTATTCCCGCCTGAACCGCTGCGGGTTGCAATGAGTTTCCGGACGCAGGAGTCCGGTATCGGCAAGGCAGGCCATCCGCGGCTTGCGACATGAAATGAGAACCTGGAATCTGACAATGAAGAGAACATTTCTAACCTGGCTGGCCGGCATTTCACTGCTGTTGCCGGTCAGTAGCGCCCTGGCCGTCGAGGAAGGCGAACAAGCTCCCGACTTCACTCTGCCGTCAATCCATTCGGACGGCGAAGCCATCACGCTGAGCAAGTTTCGCGGGAAAGTAGTTTACGTGGATTTCTGGGCCTCGTGGTGTGCGCCCTGTCTCCGGTCATTGCCCCTCTACAACGAGCTGTATTCACGCTACCAGGAGGCGGGGTTGGAAATTATTGCCGTCAACATCGACAATCCGATTGAGGATGGGCAGGATTTCCTGATCGACACCCCGCTGGACTTCCGGATTCCGTCCGACATTGAGGGCGAGACACCAGAGCTTTACCGGGTGATCGGTATGCCGACTTCCTATCTCGTGGATGCGGAAGGTACTGTGAGGATGGTGCACGTCGGATTCCGCGATGGTGACGTGGAAAAAATCGAAGCGGAAATACGCGACCTGCTCGGTATCTGACCTCGGTTCCTAAATGATTAACTGCAATGGCGCCTCATCCAGCATCGCCATCTGTTCGCGCAACTCCAGGATATGCTCCGACCAGTAGCGCGGGGTATTGAACCAAGGAAAATTTCTTGGAAACGCAGGATCGCCCCAGCGTCTGGCCAGCCACGCGCTGTAGTGAATTATGCGCAGTGTGCGCAGCACTTCCACCAGTTCCAGCTCCCTGACGGGGAAACGATTGAAGTCATTATACCCTTCGGCCAGTTTCATAAGCTGTCCTTGCTTGCGGTCGCGGTCTCCCGATAACAACATCCATAAATCCTGCATTGGCGGCCCCATGAGGCAGTCATCAAAATCGACGAAATTGGGTGCGCCGTCGCGCCATAACACATTGCCAATATGACAATCGCCATGTACACGAATGTAATTCTCGACACGGCTGTCAGGCAGAAGCTGGTTCAACCGGTCGATGAGATGTTGAGTCAGTGATTCATACGCTGGTTGTAAATCATACGGTATAAAATTATTGTTCAGAAGAAACTCACGACTCGCACCGGCAAACGATTCCACTTTCAGCGCCGGGCGATGCTCGAATTGTGAAAGCACACCCGCGGAGTGAACTCTGCCGATAAAACGTCCCATCATGGTGAGCGTATCGTCTTGGTCAAATTCCGGCGCTCTGCCGGCCATGAAAGGAAACAGGGCGAAGCGGAAGCCGCTACGGTTCAGCAAGGTCGTATTGCCGTCGAATTTCAAGGGAGCCACCACGGGAATTTCCAGCGCGGCCAACTCCTCACTGAAACTGTGCTCTTCCAGTATTTGCTCGTCCGACCAGCGAGCTGGCCGATAAAACTTGGCAATGACCGGCGGACCGTCCTCAATGCCTATCCGGTAGACGCGATTTTCATAGCTGTTCAGTGCCAGTATTCGGGCGTCGCTGTGCAGGCCCAGAGAATCCAGAATGGCCAGAATCAGCTCAGGAGTGAGCGCCGAGTAAGGATGCTGCGGTGGTCCGGTTTCTTCCGTGGATTCGTCAATCACGTTTCGACTGTTCGTCGGACTTGCCAGCTATGATAGACATGGGAAACGGGGTGACATTGTCGCCGCTGGTAATCCGGCTGACGCCGCTCTTCTCCACTTCATCGATGCGCATGATGGCCTGTAATGGAATAAAGCTGCGTTTGACGCCGGTGAATTCTGCTTTCAGCTTCTCCTCGGCCGGGTCCACCACCACCTGACTGCGTTCGTCAAAGACATAATCTTCAACTTCGATGAACCCGTAAAGGTCGCTCTGGTAGACGCTGCGGACAAAAACCTCGTATATCTTGCCTTTGTTGAGGAAGGTTATCCGGTAAAGCTCTTTTGGGCTGGCCATGAGTGCATCTCTTGAAGAAAACTGTATCAGGGCGACAGGATAACCGAGTTGGTCCCGATTTCCGAGTACGCTCGCCAAATGATAATATTCCGTCCCGCCCCGAGAATTTCAAGTGCCGCGGGAATACGTGCGAGAAACGACGCTGAATGCTGCTATAATCGGCGGCTTCGTCAACAGACCGGCCCGGTTAATGAACCAGAAAGCGACAGAATCAGTCCATGCGCCAGAGCTTGCCACGGCAGTGCCGAAAGCCCGTAAGGTGTATATCAAAACCCATGGCTGTCAAATGAACGAGTACGATTCCTCGCGCATGCTCGACCTGCTGAAAGCCAATTGCGGCGCTCTGCTGGTGAATGACCCCGCCCAGGCGGACCTGTTGCTGCTGAATACCTGTTCCATTCGCGAAAAGGCCCAGGAAAAGGTTTTCCACCAACTGGGCCGTTGGCGGAAACTTAAAGATAAAAATCCGGACCTGAAAATTGCCGTAGGCGGCTGCGTTGCCAGCCAGGAAGGAGATGCCATCGGAAAACGCGCTCCGTATGTAGACGTCGTTTTCGGTCCGCAGACACTGCACAAACTCCCCGCATTGCTGGCAGCCTCCAGCGGACGCGGCCCGCTGGTGGACATCAGTTTTCCGGAGATTGAGAAATTTGACCATCTGCCTCAGCCGGAAGCATCCGGATGCCAGGCTTTTCTGACGGTCATGGAAGGTTGCAGCAAATATTGCAGCTTTTGCGTGGTGCCTTATACTCGCGGCGAGGAAGTCAGCCGTCCGCTTGACGATATCCTCGCCGAAGCGGTCCACCTGGCGGAACAGGGTGTTCGGGAAATCAATCTTCTGGGGCAGAATGTGAATGCCTACAGAGGGCTGGATCACAAAGGCAAGATCGTCGACCTGGCGACCCTTGTCAATTATCTCGCCGCGATTGACGGTATCGACAGACTTCGCTTCACCACATCGCACCCGATGGAGTTTTCAACCAGTCTGATAGATGCCTATGGTCATGTGCCGGAGCTGGTGGATCACCTGCACTTGCCGCTCCAAAGCGGTTCCGACCGCATTCTGGCTGCCATGAAACGGAGCCATACCGTGCTGGAATACAAGTCCATCATTCGCAAAATTCGCGCGCTCAGGCCCGGCATCAGCCTTTCGTCGGATTTTATCATCGGCTTCCCCGGAGAAACCGATCGCGATTTCGAGGACACGATGAACCTGATTGAAGAAATCGGTTTCGATACTTCCTTCAGTTTTATTTACAGCGCCCGTCCCGGCACACCGGCGGCTGAACTGAAAGACGATACCCCCGAGCAAGTGAAAAAGCACCGCTTGGCGACCCTGCAATCCCGAATAACGCAGCAGGCGGCTGCAATCAGCGAAGCCATGGTGGGGACCGACCAGAGAATTCTGGTAACCGGGCGCTCAAAGAAAGATCCCGGGGAGTTGCAGGGCCGCACCGAAAACAATCGGGTAGTGAACTTCCACGCCACGGATGCCGGTCTTGTCGGCGACTTCGTGAGCGTCAGGATCACAGAGGCTTATGCGAATTCACTGCGAGGCCGTATCTGAATTGTCCGCCAATCAGGATATTTCGCATACGGCGGCAAATTTCCTGCGTTGACCCGCTCCTTGCTATACTTAGAGAATCCTGGCTGTGAGGTACTTACCCGCTGCATGACCAATCAGACTATTACGCAAAATATCACCCTCTTGCCCGACAGTACCCACCGACTGGCCAATCTGTGTGGGCGGCTCAACGAGCATATTCAGCAAATTGAAGAATTTCTCGACGTTAAAATTCAACAGCGAGGCAATCTCTTTCGGCTGTCCGGCACCGTTGAGGGGGTGGAACAAAGCTCCAGGGTACTGGAAAGCCTGTATTCGGCTACCAGTGAAGGTGCCCACCTCAGTCCCGGCCTGGTGCATCTGGCGCTGCAGGAGAGCCGTGACGACGAAGAAGAGACCACGGCCCGCGGCCAGGAGCCGGCGGCTGACAACACCATCGGGCTGATCAGAACGCCTCGCGTGTCGGTCAAGCCGCGCAGCCCCCATCAGCGTCAATATGTACAGTCCATCCGCGAACACGACATTAACTTCAGCATCGGACCGGCCGGTACCGGCAAGACCTTTCTAGCGGTGGCCTGTGCCGTGGAAGCCCTGGAACAGGACCATGTCAGCCGCCTGGTACTGGTTCGACCCGCGGTGGAAGCCGGCGAGAAACTGGGCTTTCTGCCCGGCGACCTGAGCCAGAAAATTGATCCCTATCTGCGGCCGCTTTATGATGCGCTGTACGAAATGCTGGGTTTTGACAAGGTCGCGCGACTGATAGAAAAGAACGTCATTGAAGTGGCCCCGCTGGCGTATATGCGTGGCCGGACGCTCAACAATGCCTTCATCATCCTGGATGAGAGCCAGAACACCACCGCCGCGCAAATGAAGATGTTCCTCACCCGAATCGGCTTCGGTTCCACGGCGGTTATTACCGGCGACGTCACCCAGATCGACCTGCCCAAGGGCACCCGGTCCGGGCTCGTCCATGTCAGCAAGGTATTGAACAATATCAAGGGCATAGGCTTTACCTGGTTCGATGCCAGAGACGTAGTCAGACACCGCCTTGTTCAAAAAATTGTTGAAGCCTATGATGCCTATGATCAACAGTCCGTTTCGACGCTGAGCAGCCAGGAGAGCAACCAGTTGCATGAACGTGACCGTTGAGCTCGAGTGTTGCTGCCAGGATTGCTGGGTTCCGGACCACCAATTGATAGATGACTGGGTCAATACGGCCTGGGCGCAGTTGTCCGGGAACAAGCCACGCACGAGCGATGATTCGATCAATTACAGTCTGTGTCTTCGGGTGGTAACGGATGCCGAAGCAGCCGGGATGAACAGCCACTATCGGGGCAGTCCCGCCGCCACCAACGTACTGTCTTTTCCTGCCCGACTTCCGGAGCATGTCGCTGGGCTACTGGATCCACGGCCGCTGGGCGACATCGCCATCTGCGGCACCCTGGTTGCCAGCGAAGCGGCTGAACAGGGCAAGGATATCGGCTCCCATTGGGCACATCTGCTTATCCATGGAGTGCTGCATCTGGCGGGTTATGACCACCGGACAAGTCAGGACGCGAAACGGATGGAAGGTATGGAAATCGCCGCAATGCAAGCGCTGGGTTTTGCCGATCCGTACCGGCAGAGCGCCTTGAGTGATTGATATACGTTATCAGTTTGGTCAGAATCGGATATTGGCACAATACGGAGACCCGCCACAGCATGGCAGATGATCAACCTAACATCGATCCAAGACCCCGGTCCTGGATCGATAAAATTGCACAGGTCTTTTCGGACGAACCCACGGACACACGAAGTCTTATTGAACTGCTGCGCAACGCGGAGCAGGACCAGGTGCTGGACGCGGATGCACTGAGCATCATTGAAGGAGCCCTGCAGGTTTCAAGCATGCAGGTGCGAGAGATCATGATTCCCCGCTCCCAGGTGGTCACCGTATCCGCGAAACTGGCGCCTGCCGAGATCATCAAAACAGTCACCGAAGCGTCTCATTCCCGATTTCCGGTAATCGGGGACAGTGCGGACAATGTAATCGGCATCCTGCTGGCGAAAGATTTGCTGCCATTGACGCTGCATAACAATATCGAAAAATTCAACCTCAAGGATGTTCTCAGGCCGGCCACTTTCATACCGGAAAGCAAGCGGCTTAACGTGCTGTTGAAAGAATTCCGCGAAACCCGTAACCACATGGCCATTGTGATAGACGAGTACGGTTGCGTTTGCGGCGTGGTCACCATTGAGGATGTGCTGGAACAGATTGTCGGCGAAATTGAGGACGAATATGACGTCGATGACGAAAGTTATATCAAAAAGTTCGATGACGAAAATTACATCGTCAAGGCGCTGGTGCCCATTGAGGAGTTCAATGATTATTTCCACACCGGTTTCAGCGACCAGGACTTCTCCACCATCGGCGGTCTGGTCCTGCAGCACTTCGGCCACATTCCCGAGCGCGACGAAACCGTCAGCATCGGACCGTATCTGTTTACGGTACTCAATTCCGACAGTCGTCAGATCAAATTGCTTAAGGTAACCACTACCCTGGTGGATACGCGCAAGAAGCGCGCCGGTGGCCCGGCGCGCTGAACCGCCTGCTGCTAATACTCGATGTCCGGTTCCGTCACTTCCGACTGGCCCTGGAATTCATGCAGAATATAGTTCGCCGTATCCGTCGCGCACTCTTCGGCGGCGCCATCGACACACGCCGGGGGGTTGTCCTGTGGCATGTTGTCGTGAATCTGCTGACGCAGTGCCGCGAATGTATTAAAGCTGCTTGTCCTCAGATTGGGGCCCAGGCCGCCGCTTCCGTCCGCCGCATGGCAGGTGACACAGCCCTTGCTGCTGAAAAACGCCTGTCCGCGCTCTATACTCGCCTGCAGTTCAGCACCGGGGTCGGGGTCGGGGTCGGGATCAGGGTCGGGGTCGGGATCAGGGTCAGGATCAGGATCAGGATCAGGGTTAACGTCGGTAATAGTGATTATGTCCGGGTTACCCAAAACCAGTTCATTTTCGGGCAGCAAATTCAGGTTGGCCTCGAAAATTTCATTCCCCACCAACAGTGCCGGCAGATAGAGAACCGATCCGTCAAATGTGGCCGCCTGATCGCCCGCGATGATACCGGGCTGGTAAATATAGTAATCTTCGAGAAGGGTAAAGCGCAGCGCGCCCAGATCGACGTCGAAGGAGGCGTTGCCAATGCCCAGCCCCGGCACGTCAACGACCGGTATATTCATCACCGATGTGGCGCTGTCGAAACTGCCCTGGACATCCGCGACGACCGCCGCCTCGAGATTATCGAAATTCATCGGGGTCGCGGTCTGCGGCTCGCCGGAGGCGTTCAGGGACTGCACGCCATTACGGGGCAGCTGCTCGCGGGTGTAGTCGAGCACGTCGGTTGTCCCCGCATAGCGGATGCTCCCGCCCTCGGTGGACAGGAACCCGGCGGGAATGGTGCCGTCGGGCGTCAGGCCGGTCAGGTCGGCGAACGCTTCCGTTGCCAGCAGCAAAGTTCTATCGGCGGTATCACCCGTCAGATCCGCTGAAAAGGTAAACGTGTTCGGGTTTTGACCGTTACTGTCCACCGCCACCACGGTCTGACCTTCCAGGTCCTGCTGATTGGTCACTGCACTGGCGAGTTCAATAAACTGGATCTCTGCAGAGGGATTGGTAAAGATTTCGCTGACAGTCCACTGATCGAAATCAGCATGGGCGGCCGTGACCGTGATGGAACCGAGGATTGCCGCGGAAATCGCTGCCGGCAGCCGTTTAGAGGTATGTTTCATTTTGAGTTGCTCCGTTTTATAGTTTTTTCGCGTAAAGACAACCACCGCGACCAGGTACCAGACAGGTACTAATCAAGCTGACCCTGCTGTGTGGAATCCACTTTCGCTGCCCCCACCGAATTGGGCGGATCAGTCTTGAAAACGTGACCCAGTTCACAGAAAGCCCTACATGTTCCATGATGGCTGGGGTATGCTACGTGGCTTTCAAATTCCCCCCGAGGATCAAGAGGCAGGAACCGAGACACTAATGAGCAAGACCATCGATTCGCGCTATTCAGCGCAGGAAATTGAAGCCGCCGCGCAAAAGTACTGGCGTGACCACGACAGCTTCAAGGTTGAGGAAAACCCGGGGAAGGAAAAATACTATTGCCTGGCCATGTTCCCCTACCCCAGTGGCCATCTGCACATGGGTCATGTACGCAATTACACGCTGGGTGACGCCATTGCGCGGTTTCAACGCATGCAGGGAAAAAACGTCCTGCAACCCATGGGCTGGGACGCCTTCGGGTTGCCGGCGGAGAATGCCGCGATTCAGAACAGGGTAGCGCCTGCCGAATGGACGTACGGCAACATGGATTATATGCGACGTCAGTTACAGCAATTGGGGTTTGCCTACGACTGGTCCAGGGAAATCGCCACCTGCCATCCAGAATATTACCGTTGGGAGCAGTGGTTTTTTACCCGTCTGTTTGCCAAGGGTCTGGTGTACAAGAAAGACGCCGAGGTTAACTGGGACCCGGTGGACAAGACTGTACTTGCCAATGAACAGGTCGTGGACGGTCGCGGCTGGCGGTCGGGCGCAGTGGTGGAACGACGCCGGATTCCGCAGTGGTTTGTCAAAATCACCGACTATGCCGGGGAATTGCTGGAAGGCCTCGACACCCTGCCCGGCTGGCCGGAACAGGTCCGCACCATGCAAAGCAACTGGATCGGTCGATCCACGGGTATCGAACTGCAATTTGACATTGCCGGGGTGCCTGACCCGCAGAATCGCGTTCTGTCTGTTTATACCACCCGGCCCGATACCCTGATGGGCGTGACCTACGTCGCGGTAGCGCCGCAGCACCCGCTGGCCACCCTGGCCGCGGAAGGCCAGCCGGAACTGGCACGGTTTATCACGGAGCAAAGTCATACCAGAATGGCTGAAGCAGATCTGGCAACGCTGGAAAAAGTGGGCATGGATACAGGCCTCAAGGCTATCCACCCAATCTCTGGCGAACAGGTCCCTGTCTATGTGGCCAATTTCGTGTTGATGAGCTACGGCTCTGGCGCGGTTATGGCGGTTCCCGCCCACGACCAGCGGGACTGGGAATTTGCTCGCAAGTACGATCTTCCGATCAAACAGGTGATCAAACCTGATCGTCCCGAAGTGTCATGCGACCTGGAAACCGAAGCCTTTGTTGAAAAAGGGGTGTTGATGAATTCCGGCCGCTTCGACGGTCTGGATTTTACCAAGGCATTCGATGCCATTGAAAGCCATCTGAAACAGGCGGGCAAAGGTGAGAAGCGCGTGAACTTCCGCCTGCGGGACTGGGGAGTGTCCAGGCAACGCTATTGGGGTACGCCCATTCCAATAATCAACTGCCCCGACTGCGGCGCTGTGTCCGTGCCGGAGAAAGACCTGCCCGTGTTGTTGCCGGAAAATATCGAGTTCAGTGAAGGCGGCTCTCCTCTCAACAACATGCCCGGGTTTTACCAGGTGGACTGCCCGCAATGCGGCACACCGGCGCGCCGTGAAACCGATACCTTTGATACATTCATGGAGTCATCGTGGTACTACGCCCGCTTTGCCTGCCGGGACCAGAACACGGCAATGCTGGATGCGCGTGCCGACTACTGGCTGCCCGTCGATCAGTACATCGGCGGCATCGAGCATGCCATTTTACATCTGCTGTATGCGCGCTTCTTTCACAAACTGATGCGTGATGAAGGGCTCGTGCAGTCCGATGAGCCTTTTGCCAATCTCCTCACCCAGGGCATGGTGCTGAAAGACGGCAGTAAAATGTCCAAGTCCAAAGGCAATACCGTGGACCCCCTGGCGCTGATCGAGAAATACGGTGCGGACACGGTGCGCATGTTCGTTCTGTTTGCATCCCCTCCGGACCAGTCGCTGGAGTGGTCGGACAGTGGGGTGGAAGGCAGTTTCCGATTCCTGAAGCGGCTGTGGAAAATCGTTGCCGAACATACGCCCGCCGACGGGTCGGAGCTGACGGACGCCAAGCTCAACGAGGCGCAGCGGCAATTACGGCTTAAAACCCACACAACGGTGGCGAAGGTGACTGACGATTTTGCCCGTCGACATACATTCAACACGGCAATTGCGGCAACGATGGAGTTGATCAATGCCGTGCAGAAATTTGAAGGTGACGGCGATAACGATCTCAATCGAGCCGTGGTGGGGGAAGCACTGCGAGCCGTTGTGTTGATGCTGGCTCCCGTCGTGCCGCATTTCTCCCACGCGCTGTGGTACCATCTCGGGCATGATCAGGCCGTGATTGATGCCCCCTGGCCCCAGGTGGATCGCGCGGCCATGCAGCAATCCACCGCGTTGATCGTATTGCAGGTCAATGGAAAATTACGCGGCAAAATCGAGGTGGAAAAATCCATTGATCGCCAGAGTCTGGAAGAGAAAGCGCTGGCCAATGAGTCTGTGTTGCGGTTTACCGCAGGAAAGCAGATCCGGAAGATCATCGTTGTACCGGAAAAACTTGTCAATATCGTTGTGAGCTGATTCATGCCGGTTTCAATTTACAGATTTCTGTTTGCCATGGTATCGGTCATGACGCTGACCGCCTGCGGCTTCACGTTGCGCGGTACCGGCGCCAATCCGGCGTCTTTGCCAAATCTGCAATTGGACCTGCAACAGGAAAACGGCGAAATCGCTCGCCTGATCCGGCGTTCACTTGTCAGTAGCCATGAAAGCCCGGGCGACGCAACGGCCAGGCTCAGTGAATCACCGGTGCTCTCGATCAGCGCGGAACAACTGGACACCCGCCCGGTCTCGATCAATCCCAGAGCCCGGGCCGCGCAGTATGAGCTGCGTATGGCCATCGATATCAGCCTGACCAGCGGCGAGACGTTTTTGATAGAGCCCGAAACCTTGCTTATCGAGCGGGTTTATTTCGAGGACACGGAAAACATAACGGGCAATCTCGAAGAAGTTGAAACCATCAAGGCCGAAATGCGCAGGGAACTGGTTGACCAGCTTGTACGACGGCTCCAGGCTGTCGATTCCCTGGCCACTGCCACGCCGGCCACCACCGCCGGGGTGTTGTCCCGGTGAAACTGAAACCCCTGCAACTTCATGGCCACCTGCGGAAACCCCTGATGCCGCTATACTGGATCAGCGGCGATGAACCGCTTCAGCATCAGGAGTGTGCAGATCTGGTGCGTGCCCGGTGCCACGAATCCGGCTTCAGCGATCGCGAAACATTCAACGTGGATAAAGGTTTTGACTGGCAGCAATTTCTGCAGTCCATTAACAACCTGTCCCTTTTTTCCGAACGAAAAATGTTTGAACTGCGGTTGAGCACCAGGCTGGATGAAAAAGGCAGGCAGGCGGTGCAGGAATTCATAAGGATCGGCTCTCCCGATTATGTCCTGCTGATCAGTTCGCCCAGGCTGGAAGCCCCCTCGTTAAAGACTAAATGGTTTAAAAGCATTGAGGAATCAGGCGTACTGGTTCAGGTATGGCCTGTGGGAATTAGGGAACTTCCGGCCTGGCTCCGGCAACGGCTGCAAAGTCAGGGCATCAGTGCACATCAGGACGCCTTGCAGTTACTGGTGGACCGGGTGGAAGGCAACCTGCTGGCCGCGGTTCAGGAAATTGAAAAGCTGAAACTGCTGGCCAACGCGAAATTGTCCGGCCAACCGGGGGAAATGGTCACGCTGGATGCCAGGACCGTGATGCAGGTTGTCGCTGAAAGCGCCCGCTACAGTATTTATGATCTGATCGACGCGGCGCTGGAGGGCGATGCCGGCCGTGCCGTGCGTATGCTCCACGGCCTGCGCAGTGAGGGCGCCGAACCCCTGCAAATACTCGGCGCATTATGCCGGGAATTGCGCAGTCTCCTTCCCATGTTGAACAGCGTGAGGGAAGGCCGCAATGTGGCGGCGGTAATATCCTCTCACCACGTCTGGTTCAATCGCAAGAACGCGGTCGGCAGTGCACTCGGGCGCCTGAAAAGTATCGTGGTATTCGAACTGCTGGAGCAGGCGCGTCAGATCGATCTGGGCGTCAAAGGATTGGCCGGCACCAATCCCTGGGACGGTCTTGACCTGATGATTATGCACCTCAGTGGCGCCGGCCGGTCCGCGGCAAGATAATCCCCCGTCCCGGCCCCGGGGCGCGAAGCTAAAGTTTTCAATGTCTGCTAAGCTATCAGCTCAGCCATAAGGGTTGCAGTCTTACGGAGGTCACATGGAAATCAGCCAATCACTCATCGCACTGGCCGTAATTTGGGTGCTGGCCTATAACCGAAGCCGCATGAGTACTATTTTGGCGAGTGTGCTGATTACCCTCCTCGCCGTCACTTTACTGTTTGGCATCGCGTGGTTGCCGTGGACACTGCTTGCCGTGGTCGCACTCTTCTACTTTGCGGACGGGTTACGTCGCCAATTTCTGACGCTGCCGCTTTATCGTTTTTTCAAGAAAGTCTTGCCACCGATGAATTCAACGGAACTGGAGGCGCTCGAAGCCGGAGACGTGTGGTGGGAGGCGGAGCTGTTCAAGGGCGATCCCGACTGGAGGCAGATGCTGGCCTTTCCAAAACCGGAACTGAGCAATGCAGAACAGGCATTTCTGGATAATCAGACGGAGACACTGTGCGGGCTGCTGGACGATTGGGATATTGTGTACAAACAAAAGAATCTTCCTCCGCAGGCGTGGGATTACCTGAGAAAGGAAGGTTTTTTCGGAATGATCATACCAAAGGAGTACGGGGGACTGGGCTTTTCCGCACTGGCGCACTCCGCAGTCGTGGTAAAGATAGCGACCAAAAGCAGCAGCGCCGCGGTTACCGCGATGGTTCCCAATTCCCTGGGTCCCGCCGAGTTGCTGCTGAAATACGGCACCGACGAACAGAAAAACCGCTACCTGCCGGGGCTCGCCAAAGGCACTGAAATCCCCTGCTTTGCGCTGACGAGTCCGGAAGCGGGCAGCGACGCCGGCGCTATCACAGACTCCGGCATCGTCTGCAAGGGAGAGTACGAAGGCCGGGAAGTGCTGGGCATTTCGCTGACCTGGAACAAACGTTATATCACCCTGGCGCCCGTGGCCACTGTGCTTGGACTTGCGTTCAAGTTGTATGACCCGGACCATCTACTGGGTGAGAATGAAGAACTGGGAATTACCGTTGCGCTGATTCCGACCAGTCATCCGGGCGTCAATACCGGCAACCGCCACATACCTATGGGCATGGCTTTTATGAACGGGCCAACCAGTGGCAAAGACGTATTTGTACCTCTGGACTGGATAATCGGGGGGGTGGAATACGCCGGGCAGGGATGGCGCATGCTGGTGGAATGCCTGTCCGAAGGGCGCGCCATTTCCCTGCCCGCATTGAGCACCGCGACGGCCAAAACCTGCTATCGGCTCACCGGTGCCTATGCCAAAACCCGCAAACAATTCAACCTGGCCATCGGAAACTTTGAAGGAGTCGAAGAAGCCCTTTCACGCATCGCGGGTCACTGTTACCAGCTTGAAGCCGCGCGGATCATGACTGCCGGCGCGGTAGATCTTCATATCAAACCTTCCGTGGTGGGAGCCATCGCAAAATATCATATGACGGAGAAGGCCCGGGCAGTGATTCAGGATGCGATGGATATCCATGGCGGACGCGGACTGATCATGGGTTCGAAAAACTACCTCGCTCATTGCTATATCAGCACACCAATTGCCATAACCGTTGAAGGCGCCAATATACTGACACGCAATCTGATTATTTTTGGACAGGGTGCCATTCGTTGCCATCCGTTTATCTTTCGGCAAATGCAGGCTGCGAAAAACCCGGACGAGCAACACGGTCTCAGGGAATTCGACAGTTTGATATTCAGGCATATCGGTTACAGTATCAGCAACTTCGTGCGCACACTGAGTCTGAGCCTTACCGGAGGCCGTATCGTGCGCAAGCCGGTAATGGATTCTACGGGCCGTTATTATCAGCAACTGACGCGCGTCAGCGCCGCTTTCTCCCTGGTGTCCGATATCGCCATGATGCTGCTGGGGGGTGGTTTGAAGCGC
This sequence comes from Pseudohongiellaceae bacterium, assembly GCA_040879025.1. Lineage (GTDB taxonomy): Bacteria > Pseudomonadota > Gammaproteobacteria > Pseudomonadales > Pseudohongiellaceae > JBBDLF01. The sequence continues at coordinate 187,469 of JBBDLF010000038.1, read as the reverse complement.
AAGGAACGCCTGTCTTCACGACTCGGGGATGTACTCAGCCAGTTATACCTGGCCTCAGCCGTATTGAAGTATTATGAAGATAGCGGACGGCAGCCCGAAGACCTGCCTTATGTAAACTGGAACATTCAATACGCGCTCTATAACAGTCAGGTGGCGTTCAATGAAGTGTTCGAGAATCTGCCGAACCGCTTCGTCGCGTTCATTCTGAGACGAATGGTTTTTCCGCTGGGCGATGCCTTCCAGTTGCCCGATGACCATCTGGAACATGAACTGATGGGCGCCATGCTGTCCCGAAGCGAATTGCGGGACCGGCTGACCCGGCATATGTACCTGAGCAAAGACCCCGATAACGCCACGTTTATCGTCGAAGATGCCTTCAACAAGGTGCTGGCGACCAAGGAAGTACGATTGGCGATTCGCGATGGCGTCAGGAAAGGCCGATTGCCGGATACCGTGGATTTGCCACGGCAGGCCGAAGCGGCGGTGGCCGCTGAATTATGCACCCGTGAAGACGCGGATGCCTGGCTCACGGCGGAAGCCGCACGCAACCTCGCGATTCAGGTAGACGATTACCCACCCGACTACTTTCCCGGCTGAACCGAGGGTCGGTGGCGAATGATTCTCATTCGCCACCGACCCCAAACGTCAGATGCCTATTCGGCTGAGGTTGTTGATCAGTTCCCGGAGCATTCTTTCGGCCACCGGGTGGCGGGCGGCGAAACTGGCTTCCAGGGCTATGGCGTCATCAAGTACGGAATACTCCTCGGTATCAACCGCCGGGTTGACCACGTCTTCGATGTCAGCGCGCAGCTTGCGCGCCCGTGCCAGGGATTCGGGATCAACACCACGGGTGTTCTCCATTTCGGCCACTAACTGGGTTACCAGGGCTTTCAGCCTTTCCTCACTCAAGATAAATCCTCCAACAGCTAGGGAACCGCGATGCTCCGGCTCCTGATATGATCAGTCATCACCTCTAAGGCCCCGCCTTTCCAGCAGTGCTGAAGTATCGGGATCACGGCCGCGAAACTGGCGAAACAGTGACATGGGTTCCGCGCTCCCTCCTTGTGACAGCAATGTCTGCCGAAAATGATTGCCGTTTTCCCTGGTCAACCCCCCGTTCTCCCTGAACCATTCCACAGTATCCGCGTCCAATACCTCACTCCAGATATAGGAATAATAACCCGCCGCATAACCTCCTATGATATGGGAAAAATAGGTAGTACGGTAGCGAGGCGGTACTTCCGGCAGGTTGATGTCGGCCAGGGAAAGTATTGACGTTTCCATAGCCATCAACTCATCCGCGTCAGGGATTTGTTCGACCGGAAGCTGGTGCAGCGCCTGATCCAGAATTGACGCCGCGAGATATTCGGTGGTTTCGTAACCTTGATTGAACTGGCGCGCCGCCAGCACCCGTTCCAGCAGTTCCGCCGGCATCGGTTCGCCGGTCTGGTAGTGAAACGCGTAATTGCCAAGCACCTCGGGCCAGGTAGCCCACATTTCATTTACCTGGGAGGGATATTCAACGAAATCGCGAGGGACCCTGGTGCCTGAAAAATACGGATACCGGACATTGGAAAACATACCGTGAAGCGTATGGCCAAACTCATGAAACAGGGTGGTTACTTCGTCAAAAGTGAGCAGGGTTGGTTCATCCGGCGGTGGTTTTCCGATATTGAGGTGATTCGCCACGATCGGTTCCTCGCCGAGTAAACCATTCTGGGACACATAGGAACTCATCCACGCGCCTCCGCGTTTTGACGGGCGCGCGTAGTAGTCGGCAATAAAGATAGCCAGCGTTGTGCCGACGGTGTCGAATACCTCGAATACGCGCACATCCTCGTGATAAACCGGTAAATCAGTGCGCTCCTGAAAAGTGATTCCGTACAACTGTTCAGCGGCATGAAACACACCATCGCTCAGCACTCGATCGAGTTCAAAATACGGACGCAGTCTGCTGTCATCGAAATCAAAGCGCTCCATTCGCACTTGCTCCGCGTAATAAGGCCAGTCCCATGCCTGCAAGCGGAAATTACCACCCTGTTCGATGATCTGCTGTTGCAGCATCTCTGCTTCCTGTCGCGCGTTGCGCGTCGCCGGGCCTGAGAGTTCTCCCAGAAAATCATTGACCGCGGAGACGCTTCCCGCGGTCTGATCTTCCAGCACGTAGGCGGCGTAATTGGTATATCCGAGCAAACCCGCCCGCTCCGCCCTCAAACGTAGCACCTGGGCCATGATATCGCGGTTATCATAAGGTCCGCCGCGATTGCCACGAGCAAGGGAAGCTTCGAGCAGTTGCTGCCGCATCCCCCGATTCTGTAGATGAGCCAGCGGCGGCTGCTGAGTCGTATTCTGCAACGTTAATACATAACGGCCATCCAGCCCTCGTTCGCCGGCTTCCAGTGCTGCCGCCCTGACTGCTGACCCGTCCAGACCCGTCAGTTCTTCAGTACTGTCCACCACGACGGCCATCTCGTTAATTTCCCGCAACACGTTCTGGCTGAAATCCGTTTGCAGACCAGCCAGCTCAATATTGACTTCGCGCAGGCGCTGTTGACCTTCCGGCGGCAATCTGGCTCCGGCACGGACAAAATCGGAATAGTATTTCTCCACCAGACGGCGGGATTCACTATCCAGGTCGAGTTCATCCAGACCCAAATACACCTTCTCGATTCTGGCAAACAACTCCGGGTTCAATACGATGCTGTCATCATGGGCGGCCAGTCGGGGTGACAATTCCTGCTGGATTGCCCGTATCTCGTCGTTGGTGTGGGCGCCGGCCAGGTTGTTGAATACCGCAGAGACCCGATGCAACAACCGCCCTGAAGCTTCCAAGGCAACGAAGGTGTTGTCAAAGTCCGGTTCAGCCTCCTGCATTACGATTGCTTCCACCTCGGCCAGCTGTTCCGCCATCCCCCTTCCGTACGCCGGCAGGAAGTGTTCATTGCGAATGCGATCGAACGGCGGGTAAGAGAAATACAGGTCGGAAGGTTCAAAAAACGGGTTGATTGCGTTCATATCCGTGTTGCTTCCCAGCGTATCGGCTGACGTGGTGGCAGGAGCAACCGTAGCCTCGCCACGGTCCATGCTCTGGTCACTACAGCCGGTCAGCGCCAGCGAGACTGTGAGGTAAAGATTGAAAAAACGAATTTTGGCCATAATTCCCGGTTACCGAAGGATCAGTGTCAAATCTTATCCAAACAGGGGCCGTGGGCCAATACTGCCCGGCCTCCCCCTGCTTCACCTGGACGTTCATCCGGTCTGTACCGGCCGGTCAGCGGTATTTTCCCGGCCTCTCCCTGAACAAGCCGGGGCAAAGGCATCAGGTTGGCATATAATCCGGCAATCTCAAAACGATGACCCGACTATTTGTATCACGTGATCCGTTCTCGACACATTACGCCAACAAGCCCGCGCACAGCCACCAGGCCGCGAAGTCATCCGGCAATCCTGTTTCCGGCGGTCCTGTTTCCGGCTGTCCTTGGTCTGTGGCTCTGTAGTGTTCTGGTGCCGTCGGCTCATGGTGCGGAGCCAAATCTGTCCAAATCCCAGCTCCCGTTCAACCTCGGACCCTATCTTGATTACCTTGAGGATGCAGGTGGTGCGCTCACCATTGACGAACTGGCTGGGGATGGCTCCACTGATCTATCCGCAGCATGGCGGCGCAGCAATCAGAATATACCCACCCTCGGCTTCTCGGACTCCGCTCACTGGTTCCGCATCGGGCTGCGGTCTGATGACTTACAGGGGCGGCAGTTGGTGTTGACCCTGCAGTCTCCGGTTATAGACCGTATTGAATTTTATTTCGTTCGCTCGCAGAACCTGGTCTCGACCCATATAGTTGGCGATACCATCCCACGCTCCGAGCTCAATCTTCCGCTGAGAATTCCCGCGGTGCCGGTCGAATTTACCGAAGCCGGTGAACAACTGGACGTTTACTTTCGGGTCACTTCCACCTCCGGGATTGAAATTCCATTGCACCTAAACGATCTCAATGAATTGGTCGTCTCGCAGCAACGCACCATGGTCTACTGGGGTGCCTTCTTCGCCTTTCTGTTCGCCTGCCTGACAGGCTGCCTGCTACTTGCCCTGTATCTTAAAGAACGGCTGTTCTATTCCTATACCCTGTTTTTCTTCAGCGGCATCCTTCTCTTTTTGTGTCTTTCCGGGCTGGGAAAACTCTGGTTCTGGCCCGAGTCAGTCACACTAGGATCGCGCTTGATCTATTTTGCAGGCACCATGCTCATACTCAGCTTTTGCCTGCTGGGCCGTTCACAGAGCATGCACGTAAGTTACAGCCGGTTTGTCAACAGACTTTTTGCAGCGGTGGCGCTGGTGATGCCGGTTATTGCTCTTTATTACCTGAGCGTACCCATGTCCTGGTTTTATCAGGAATTGACAATGCTCCTGCTGGCAATCGGCTTTGTTGTCGCTCTCACCATGGTGGCACAGACAACTGCGGCCGCATTGAAAGGATCAAAAATTGCACGTATTCTCTTGCTGTCCTGGATCCTGGTCGTGGTCGCTTATCTGATCATTATTCTGTTCAAGTTCCGGATATTGGAACGTTCTGAAGCCAATCTGATCGTCATGCAGTCAAGTGCTCTGTTCTCCGCGATACTGGTGCTGTTCGCATTCGTGGAATATATTCGCACCAAGCAGGACGAATCCGTGAAGGCTACTTTGGAAGCCAAATCCAAAACCGACTTTCTCAGCAATGTCTCTCGCGAATTTCTTGCTCCGGTGAATCTCATTCTTTCCAATTCAAGACGTATGCTTGCCGCCCGAGGCAATCAGATCGACGAAGCCACGCGCCTGCACCTTGACACCGTGATTGCACAGGGGAGCCAGGTGCAGAGCCTGATCAATGACCTGCTGGAAATGGCCGAGCTGGAATCGGACCACTTTAAACCGGCAACCGAACTAGTGGAAATGTCAAGATTCATGGCGGAAATCGAGCGGGCGGCACGCAAACAGGTGGAGGAAAAAGGCCTGGTGCTGGAAATGAACTGCACGGCATCGGCCAATGTGCTGTTGCAAAGTGATCCGACACGCTTAAGACATGCCCTATCCAATCTGATTTCCAACGCAATCAAGTATACCCGCGAAGGCAAGATTGTACTGGGTTGCAAGGCGATTTATTTCCGTCGCCACCTCGGTGTGGAAATTTCCGTCAAGGACACCGGCGAAGGGATGAACGATGAATTTAAAACCAGACTGTTTCAGGAATTCGCCAGGGATGATACAACGCAACAGCCCTCCCCCGGTGCGGGCCTCGGTCTTGTGATTGCCCGGCGCATTATAGACAGGCTTGGTGGAGAGATCGGAGTCGATTCCAAGCTCCGGGTCGGCAGCATATTTCGAATCCGATTGCCTCTGAAGATACATTAGTGTCCGCTTGCTACATTCCGGTCAGGAAATGGACCGATAATTCTCGGGACACAGCTCACGCTCCAGCAGTTCAATCAGAATATGAATTATCTTGATGTGCAGTTCCTGAATGCGATCGGCATAATCGCTCGCCCCGACACTGATATCAACATCGGCCAGTTGCCCCAGAGCCGAGGCCGCAGCCCCGGTCAGGCTGACGACGACGATACCCTGCGACCGCGCGTATTCAGCTGCCTTGATGACATTACGACTTGAACCGCTGGTGCTTATAGCCAACAAACAATCACCCGACCGGGCTCTCGCCTCCAGGTACCGGGAGAACACAAATTCATAACCGAAATCATTCGCCACGCAACTGAGATGACCCGGGTCGCTGATCGCGGTAGCGGACAGACCCCGCCGGTTGTCTCGGTAGCGCCCGGTCAGCTCCTCCGCGAAATGCATGGCATCGCTCATGGAACCGCCATTGCCGCAGCTGAAAATCGCTCCTCCGCTTTGGAGCGTTTCAAGCATCAGCATGACGGCCGCTTCCACCGCCGCCAACGCCTTTTCGTCACGACGCAATCGGTCCAGCGCATGGTGTGCGTCTTCCAGGGTTTGGTTTATCCTTTGTTTCACTGTTTATTCCAGATTTCCTTTAGCTGAGCGTTGTCATTGATGTACTGTTCTTAGTCCATCACGCGGTTGGCAAGTTACCATATCCATTTGCTAATATCATCCGGCACACCAAACCGGCAGGCACTATGAAAACTCTCGACATCACCCGGCTGCGGGGCGACACGCCCGCCTGCCAGACGTTGATTCACTTCAACAACGCCGGCTGTTCTCTGGCTCCCACGCCGGTGACCACGGCCGTGTACGATCACCTGCGCCTGGAACAGGAAATCGGCGGTTATGAAGCGGCAGAATGTGCCAGCGCGGGGATCGCCGGTTTTTATTCGGCGTTCGCGGCCCTGCTGAACTGCACCCCGCCCGAAATAGCCTTCATGGAGAGCGCCACACGCGCGTGGCACACTGCCGTTCATGCCATTTCCTTTGCTCCCGGTGACCGGGTTCTGACGGGACAGTCCGAGTATGCGAGCAATTATCTTGGATTGCTTCATCTGGCCAGGGTGAAATCTCTCGCGCTTGAGGTGATACCCAATGACAGCAGCGGTCGTATGGACCTCGAACGCTTCGAAAGAAAACTCGGTGATGATGTGGCACTGGTTGCGCTTACCCACCTTCCAAGCCAGAACGGGGCGCTGCAGCCCGCGGAGGAGGCAGGCCGGCTCGCCCGTGAACGGGGCATCCTTTACATGCTGGACGCCTGCCAGTCGGCCGGACAGTTGGCACTGGACGTGGAAACCCTCCAGTGCGACATGCTCGTGGGAACCGGCAGGAAGTTCCTGCGCGGGCCACGTGGCACCGGATTCCTCTATGTCAGGGAGGAAAGCCTGCCACGCCTGACCCCCCCGTTTGTTGATTTGCATTCATTCAAATGGCTGGATGTTGATCGAATTGAGGCCGCCGATGGCGCACGGAGGTTTGAAACGTTTGAAGGCTTCGTCGCCGGCAAGATCGGATTGGGCGTGGCGGTCAATTATGCGCTCGACCTGGGGCTGGATCTCATCAATCGTCGCGTGGCGACGCTGGCCGGACTGCTGCGACGGCAACTGCAGTCGCTGGACGGCATTGAGGTGCACGAGGAATCAGCCGAACCCACCGGCATCGTCACCTTCAGTTCAAGCTCATGTGAGGCTGTTGCCATGCAGACTGCTTTTCGCGACGCCCGGATCAACGTGTCGATCGCCCGAAAGGCGAATGCCTTGCTGGATTTTACGCGGCGCGGTTTGCCGGACGTAATCAGGGCGTCCCTGCACTATTACAATACGGAAGAGGAAATCACCTCCTTCATTGCCGCGGTGAGGGCGGCCTCACGACCATAAGCTGTAGGTGAAAACGGCCAGGATGGCCGGCGGGCAGATGAACTTGACGTAAAAAGGCCAGATTCTCCAGAACAGGCTGTCGGCGGCGCCCGGAAAGCCTTGCTGTATTTCTGCGAGTAAGCGATTACGATCCCATATCCAGGCGGCGAACACACAGAAAAACAAACCCAGCAACGGCTGGCTGTATTCGGTGGTCATCGATACCACCCGATCAAACAGCGTGGCAAAATTGAAGACGATCAACAGTGAAATCAGCATAATACCTGCCCCGACAAACACCGCGGCCTTTTTTCGTGCGATGCCGCGATTCTCTACCGCATACGACACGGGAACCTCGAGCATGGAAATTGACGAAGTGAGGGACGCGATGGTCATCAACAGAAAAAACGCCAGCGCGACCAGTACACCGATTGGCCCCATTGAATTGAACAGGGTCGGTAACAGCGAGACGATCAGGCCTGGTCCGGCGATAAGCGCACCGGCATCGTCATAGATCGGCACTCCGCTGGCCAATGCGACATACATGGCCGGCAGAATCAACAGGCCGGCCAGAAACGCGATGCCGATATCGAGCAGCGCCACCAGCCCGCCCAGTGAAGGCAGGTTTTCCCGCTTGCTGATATAGGAACCATAGATCAACATGGTGCCTACGCCGAGCGACAGCGAGAAGAATGCCTGTCCCAGAGCATTTATCAGTAGCCCCGGATTGGTAACCCGGCTGAAGTCCGGAACCAGGTAGGCTGTCAACCCGTCCATCGCCCCGGGGAGTGAAAAGACATACAAGGTCAGCAAAACCAGCAGCACGATCAGCGACGGCATCAGGCGGGATGACCACTTCTCGATGCCATCCTTCACACCGGCGCTGATGACAAAAACCGTCAGCAGCATAAAGACAATGACAAAGAAGCTGTTTCGGGAAACCGTGTCTTCGGTAAGCCAGTTGGACAAACCATCAAGTCCAAGCAGGCGGGAAACCGGGTCGAGAAAGAATGCCAGCATCCACCCGCTGACTACCGCATAGAAGCTGAGAATAAAGGAAACCGTAACGATGCCCACCAGACCCACTGCGGCACCTGTCCGGCGCGATGTCTCATTACCCGAGATTTTCTGCAGTGCTGTTACTGCGTTGGCATTGGCGTTGCGTCCGATAACCAGTTCAGCCATCAACGCGGGGTAAGCCAGGGCGAAAGCGAGGACAAGGTAGGTGAAGAGAAACGCCGCGCCGCCATTGCTGGCGGCATTGGTGGGGAAGCCCCAGATATTTCCCAGGCCGACAGCGGAACCGGATGCCGCCATCAAAAACCCGAAACGGGAACTGAACTCCCCTCTTTCTCCACTCATGGGACGGCTCTCTTCATTCGTCAACCCCCTGCTTCATACACGCCAAAACAGCCCGAAGGAGTCCTGCACAATCGGCGAATGATTATTGCTCGTAGGATTCAAGGGTGAAATGCAGGTTCTCGGGATCGGTCAATAACATCACCACATTGTTAATGACACTTATCGTTCCGTTGAAATTGGTCTCCAGCGCGGGTATGCGCAGGCGCGAGTCACTCGTGGCAAACTCGGCAACACCCTCGGCGCCGTCCTGCAGGGAAATAACCGAATAAGGCTTTACTTCAAACACGATCTGGGGTTCGGATTGGACCAGTTGCATTATCACGCCGAGAAATTCCTCGCCGTTATTGATACTGGCTGACACAAACAGCAGTCCGGACTGGTTTTCATAGGTGTGCAGGGAGGCGCTGGGTCGGTCAACCACCGCCGCATTGATATAGACAAATTCAGTGGGTGATGCGAAATTGTCGGTTACATACGGGGCACTTGGCGCTCTTGTTCCGAGTTCTATGGTGGGCAGCCCGTTGATTGCATCCAGAACATCCATACCCTCGCCCAATACGTTGCCAAATACAGTGAAACCCCCGTTCTGGGCGTCCAGATTTGCGCTGTTATCCGACAGGTTGACGAACCATTCGTTGGTAGCGCTGTCAGGGTCCCCGTCCAGCTTGGCCATGGCGAGTGTGCCGCGAGTGTTCGATACGTTGAATTCATTCACAATGGGCGGATCCGCGGGAACATCAATCGGACCAACAAAGGATTGAAAACGATAGCCGCCACCCTGCACGACAAAGTTGCGCTCAAGCCGGTGAATATATGTGCCGTCAAAGTCTCCGCGATCGACATAGTTGAGAAAATTTTGCACCGTAGCCGGCGCCACATCGTCCAGCAATTCCACATAATAAGGGCCCATACCGGTGCCTACCCGGACAAAGGTTCCTGCGGCAACAAAGGGCGCCGCGGCCAGGATCAACAGACTGGACATCAACAGAATCGACGGCTTTGCGCTGGCGGGTAGTAATTTCACTGCTGTCATTTCGACTCCTTCAAAGGCCGGGACCACACCGGGGTCCGGTTTTAGTGGGCACCATTCTAACCCGATTTCGATGGAGGGGCGAGAGTGCCCGCCGGGCCGGCGATAACAAGACCACACGACCGGTCAAACCGTCCTCGTCCTCCCGGTACGGCTGAAGCGTGAGAGTGCGGAAAACCGGGTGAAAATATGATATAAGGGCTGAGCCCGCCTCAACGGCAATCTTGATACCTGATATTTATACTGGACGTTCTGTAACCAAGAAATAGGTAACAACTTGACATCCTCGGATAACGATTCTTCGGATAACACAAACAGACAGCCTCAAGCCCCTTTGCCAAACCCCGCGCCGTATCCTGGTATAGGCGTGGATTTCGGCACCAGCAACAGCGCGGCCGCGATATTTGACGGCTCTGAGCTGCGCCTGGTCCCCCTGGAACAACACACCAACATAATGCCGTCCGCCGTCTACATCGACAAGGACCTCAAAATATCCACCGGCCAACAGGCCATTGACAGCTATATCAAAAGCAATATGGGGAGAAAGGTTGAGCTGAGCGCAGAACTGCTGGGTGAAGCGCGTACCACAACCGGACAGATTGGAGACCGGGGATTGCCCGAGGCGGCTGAATCGCAGAAGCTTTATGGCCAGGCGTTTTTCGATGCCGGGCTTCAGGGCCGGCTGTTTCGCGGTGTCAAGCGGCTGTTGGGCCAGAAGAACACCGAACGGTTGATGGTATTTGACAAGCCCTTTCGGCTGGTGGCGCTTGTCACACCCATATTGCTGCGTATCAGGGAGGAAGTGGCAAGTCTGGTGGCTGTGGCCGGCGTCGATAACGACTTTTCCGGTAACGGAAAAAGACAATCCCGCCATGCCCATCCGACCGCGGATCATGCCTGTCTGGGACACCCGGTCAATTTTGAAGGCCGTGAAAAAGATCACAATATCACGGCACTGCGGCGACTCGCCGAAGCCGGCCGCTACGCCGGATTTGATAAACAGCGCTACTGTCCCGAACCTATCGCGGCAGCAATAAGCTATCTCCACGGCGATCCCCAGGCAAGACATGACTTGTTGCTGGCGGTGGACTTTGGCGGCGGCACACTTGATCTTTGCCTGTTGAAAAGAAACCAGGAGCGCTTCGACGTCCTGGCGACCCATGGCATTGGCTTGGGCGGCGACCGTATAGATCAGCGTCTGTTTCGCGAACTGTTGTTTTCCCAACTCGGGAAAGGCGAACGCTGGCGGCGCAAGGGCGAAGACAGGGAAATAGAGACCCTCTTTCCGTTTGAGAAATACGAGGATTTACTGCTCAACTGGGCAGTCAGTTATATGCTCAACCAGAATGTGTATACGGCCCCGGTGATGAGCCGCATTGAACAGGGCGACGAAGCCGCGGAAAAGTTCAGACGCCTGTACGAACTGATAAAGAACAATTACAGCTACCTGGTGTTTCAGGCGATCAAGGAGATGAAGGCGACCTTGTCAAATGACACTGAGGCCTGGCTGGATATTCCTGAAATCGATGTAAAAATCCACGTTACCCGCGACACCCTGGAACGATGCATCGCTGACGTTCTCCATGATTTCAGGGAATCGGTTGTTACCATATTGCGGCAGGCCGACGTGTCGGCGACCTCCGTGAACCTGGTAATCCGCACAGGCGGGTCGTCACTTATTCCAGCGGTAAAACAGATTCTTGAGGAATTGTTTCCGCAACGGGTCATTGAGCACGACCCGTTCACGAGTGTGGCGGCAGGACTCGCCATTGCTGAATACTACCAACTGGACAGCGCGGCAGGCTTCGATGCCGGAAACGCCTCCCGGCGATGGCACTCCTGATACGGTCACTCTTGCTGTATGGAAAATCGCACTGACAATTCCTCTTTATCGCCCTCAAACGTCAGTGAGATCAATTCTGCTTCACGTTCAATGTTCACCAGATTGGACTGATCAGCCCAGACGTCGCGCAGGGCCACGTTGACGATAGTCAGCCCTTGCAGGGATCGAGGAATCGGAGTTTCCTGATATACCCACAAATATCTGCCATCGACTTCCTGTCCAACGAAGGCAAGCGGCATGCGAATATCGCCGCCGCCGTCCAGTGCTTCCATGCTGAAGCGATTCACGATGTAGCCGGCGAACAATTCCCTGGACTGTTCCGACTCCATTAGCCCGGGCTGCGTGTCGAACAGCAGCGTCAGGGCGTGCTCGGCATCATGCAGGTCAAACCGGTGCATCACCTCGATATTGCCGGTGCGCTGATTGAACAGCACCCGGGTTACCGCCGCTTTCTGCTGATGCGCCTGGACGGCGGGTGACACGACCACGACAAGCCCGCACATCATCAGGCAGAGTCCATGCGCGGCATGCCGCGCCACGCGACTCAGGCTACTGGTCGCTGTTGTCATCACCGTCATCATCTTCGTCATCGTCGGTAGACAGTTCAGTCTTGATTTCCTGCATCAGGTCCCGCTGGTTCAGGCCGCTGCCCTGTTCCTGTTTATAGCTCTCCACACGGGACGGAATGATGCGGCGCGGGTAATAATTGTTTTCAACGTTGGTGTCGGCGGTCTCCAGCAGGGGATCAACCACGATCTGTGCTATTTCCTGTTCACGCACCAGCAGTTTCTTGACCGCATGGGGTGAACGCCGCCAGATTTCCGCGGGAATACGAATTTCCTCTTCGTCACCATTGGCATAAGTCACACCCAGGATAATCGGCATGACCAGTCCTCCCTGATTGGAGAACTCAAGAATATAATAGTTCCGGTCTTCCTCTACCGCACGATCCAGCGCGCTGCGCTCCCAGTCCTCCAGTCCTTCGAGAAAACTGTTATAGCGATTACGATCCCGATTGGTTACGGTAAACCGGTCGTTCTCATCGTAAAAATCCTGTACGTCAGGATTGCGTTCCACCCAGGTACGCAGCCCTTCCTCGCGGTTGCGTTCGACGAACAGCGATGGCGGCAGGGACTTTTCCTCTTCGCGGCGCCGGTCATAGTCGATATCGGGATTCTCCGTGTCCATGCGCATTTCATACACCCGGTCCAAAGAAATATCGACATGGTCGGTAGTGTAGAACCAGCCCCTCCAGAACCAGTCCAGGTCGACCCCGGACGCTTCTTCCATGGTGCGGAAAAAGTCCGCGGGCGTGGGTCGCTTGAACTTCCAGCGGTTGGCGTATTCCTTGAATGCAAAGTCAAAGAGCTCTCTGCCCATTATCGTCTCGCGCAGAATATTCAGTGCGGCAGCCGGCTTGGCGTAGGCGTTCGGACCGAGACGCAACACGCTGTCCGACTGCGTCATTATGGGCACCTGGTTCTGCGAGTGCATATAATCGGTGATATCTCGGGGTTCGACGCCCCAGGGCATGTCCGGATCCCATTCCCTCCCCGCAACGCCGTCCAGATAACTGTTGATGCCTTCGTCCATCCAGGTCCACTGGCGTTCATCGGAGTTGACGGTCATGGGGAAATAGATATGGCCGATTTCATGAATCACCACGCCAATCAAAAACTGTTTCACACCGAGAGAGTAGGTGCGGGTGTCATCATCCTGGAGTGTAGTGCGGGGCCCGTTGAAAGTGATCATCGGGTATTCCATGCCTCCGACGAAGCCCGCGCTTACCGACTGTGCCGTTGGATAGGGATAGTCGAACGAGAATCGCGTATACACATCCATGGTATGAACAACCGATTCAGTGGAATAGGTCGACCAGAGCGGTTCTGCTTCCCTTGGGTAAAACGACATCGCCATCACCAGTTCGTGTTCGGCCCCCTCCTGTTGATGGCCCTTCGCGTCCCAGATAAATTTTCGTGACGATGCCCACGCGAAATCACGCACGTTTTCCGCAGTAAATCGCCACGTTCTGGTTTCCGGACTGCCTTGCTGCTCGTTTTCCAGCGCCTCATCCGCGGTGACGATGAATACCGGCCGTTCAGCGGTTTCAGCCTCGCGCAGGCGATCGCGTTGTTCGACCGTGAGTACCTGCGCCGGGTTCTGCAGCACCCCGGTTGATGAAACGATATGATCCGCGGGTACGGTAAGCTCCACGTCATAATCGCCAAACTCCAGCGTAAACTCACCGGAGCCCAGAAATTCCTTGTTGGTCCAGCCTTCGTAATCCGTATACGCGGCCAGACGGGGGAACCACTGCGCTATGGCAAAGATTCCGTTGCCGCCGTCACGCTCATCATCAGGAAAATGCTCATAGCCGCCACGAGTACCCAGCACGTCGCCGTCGACGACATTGAGTGCGAATTCGATGGAAAACTCCACATCCTGGCCCGGTGCCAGCGAGCGGGGCAGGTCCGCCCGCATCAATGTGCCGACAAGGATATAGTCCAGGCTGTCGCCGCCGGAGGTCACCGCGCTGATCTCGAAACCGTGATCGGCGTCTTCCATATACTGAAGACGCCGCAGTTGTCCAAGACTCAGTCTGGCAGGGCTGTCAGGATCCGGACTGCTGCTGTTGAAAACCGAACTCAGTTCGGAGAGGGAATTGTTCCGGAACCGGTTCTGGTCCAGCTGCAACCACAGATAACTGAGCGTATCGGGCGAATTGTTCTGATAGGTGATCGTCGCTGAAGCCGAAATCCGGCGATTCTCTTCATCCAGACTGGCGCGAATACGATAGTCCACTTGCTGTTGCCAGTATTCATGGCCCGGCTGCCCCGCCGCATTACGGTAGATATTGGGTGTAGGCAATACTTCGTCGAGTTGTCTGAACTTGTCCACGTAGTCGCCTTTTGTCTGCGCAATACCCTGGGCCCCCGCCCAAAGCGGCACCGCCAGCAAAGCACAAACCATCAGCTCCAAACCTTTGTGTCTCATGTTTTTTCCTCTCGAAACTTATAAACTTGTCGCCTGACAGGAGTCTTTACAACCTGGTAAATTCACGACCTGACCCCCTGGATCGATGTTATTCTATGCGCTCTCCCGTGCCGGGCAACTCCGCAGGCTTTCACCATGCGATCTTTGAAGCAGTACCTCATCAAGAAAAAACGCTTCTTCACCAAAAAAAAAGAGCTTAAAAATTTCAGTGTCTCATCCACGGAAGAAGTCTTTACCTATATCTACAACAGCAACAAATGGGGAGACCAGCATTCGCGATCCGGCAAAGGATCAAACCTGGCGCGTACCGAACAGACCCGGCGGGAGCTTCCTCGCCTGTTGACCGAACTCGGTGTCCATACCCTGCTGGACATCCCCTGCGGGGATTTTTTCTGGATGAAGGAAATCGATTTGCCTGTGACCCGATACATTGGCGGCGATATCGTCAAGGAACTGGTGGCTGATAACAATCGCCTTTACGGCACTGGCAGCCGCAGGTTTGAACATCTCGATCTTCTCCGGGACCCGCTACCCGCGGCGGATCTGGTTTTGTGCCGGGAGTGCCTGGTGCATCTGGCTTTCGCGGACATCCACAAGGCGATCTCAAATATCAAGGCTTCGGGTAACCCTTATCTTATGGTCACCCATTTTCCACAAATCCGGGCAAACAGAGATATCGTTACCGGCAAACATCGCGCTCTTAATATGACTCTTCCGCCTTTCAACTGGCCGCTCCCCTGCAAGGACATGCTGGAGTACCCGACGGGTCGCAAGGCCGGAAACAAACATCTCTCAACATGGAGGACCGCGGACATCCCGAACCCCGCATGATCACCCCCGGTTCCTTTGGTGGCTCCCGGACTGTCTGCCGTTATCTCCTGGCTTCATTGATGACGACTTCCACAGCGGCATCACCCGCGTTGTAGACCCGGTAAGCTCCCCTGGCATCGCGCCAGGCCCAGTCACCCATAGCGTCAAGTTCGGCGGTCATGCCGTCTTCGCGTGTGACGTGAGTCGTTCCGTCTGTCACCTGAACGACAACGCTCGGGTTGTCGTGCTGTTGCAGTTCTGTTGACTCTCCGGGAGTCAGTTCGACCCGGTAGGAGCGAAACCACGGGTTTTCCAGTTGAGGTTCGCCGGCAAGGCCGCTCGGCCGGCCCTGCGTAAGGCCGGCTTCACCTTCGCCATAATTGGCCATGGCGATAATTCTGAACAGCCCCGGCCCGTCATTGGAGACCTGATGAGTAAAATTCTCCTCTACATAGTCGGTGTTACTCGATACCCGTCCGCCCGAGGGACCGTCACCATTGCTGATAAAGGTGTACATTATGGCGGAATCGTGCGTGTGGGGCAGAGTCATATCCCCCGGGTTGATCTGGACGTCCAGTACATAAATGTCGCCGTCCCGATGCATCACCCGATGTCGTGGTTCGTCGATCACTTTGACGACTCTCTGTCCTTCCCACTCGTCCTCCTGCGCCACAGTGCTCTGAACAGCCGTGGCCCCGACCAATACAGCGATGCATACAGTCGCACTGGTTCTCATTGTTGTTCCTCAGTCCAAAAACAGTCTTGGAAGAGTAATGTAGCAACACCGGGAATTCAACCAGTTCAGGCTCCGGCAGCGATTGGCCATGTCCAGCGCCTATAGCCGCGTGAGCGGAAAAGCATCGATCAGGTCGCCGGACTCGGGGTCGCGCAGCTCAAACCGGGCCGGGTAGGCCCGCCCCAAAGCCTCATTAAACGTAGTGCCATCATCCAGATTACTGATGATAAACACAATTTGACCTACGACTGTGCGGTTCGGTGGCAGCGTTACCGGGATGAAGAGGTATTCCGGATTCCGGCTCAACAAGCCGTTAACCGATGCCTCTACACTCAGCGCTCCCCCTCCTATGATTTGACGTACCGCCCGAAACAGAAGGTCTTCGTTATTGGCGTCGGTAATCCGCAGGTAGACATCCACATCACGGGTGAACAGTTCATTGCTGGTGAGCGCCAGGGTAGGCGTGTAGATCGGATAACTGAATCCTACCTCGATAATGCCGTTACTGGTGTTGTCGGTAATCAGCGCACTGGCAAGCTGTTCGCCGCTGACGCCCCCCTGTGACTGACCAGGCAGGTAAACCAGGTAATAAGCCAGGCACAGTCCCGCTACGGGGAATCCCACCGCTGACGCATAGAGTAGCGGCCGGTGTCGCAGACCCGGCACCAGGGGATACACCGCAAAAATTGCCAGCACAGCCGTCAGAAGTGTCGGCAGGGAGCGCAGGAGCAGGGGCAGGGTGCCGAGGGTTTCGGGATTCTGCGCGATAGCCACTGCGAGAGTCACCGCCAGCAATAGCGCGGCGCAATGAAGAATGAGACGTGTCCAGTTAATCATCATAAGCATCTATCGTCAGGGAAAACGGCAACGGGTTCAGGCGGCGGTCAAAGGACGATTTCGCCCTGGGCCTGTTTGTCGGCATGATACGACGAACGCACCAGAGGACCGCTGGCGACATGCTTGAATCCCAGTGACTCGCCGTACTCCCGCAACAGGTCAAATTCGTCGGGATGCACAAACCGCTCGACCTTGAGATGGTCACGGCTGGGCTGCAGATACTGGCCCAGCGTGATCATTTCAACCTGATGTTGGTGCAAATCCCGGAGCACTGCCTTCACCTCGTCAATCGTCTCTCCCAGCCCCAGCATCAGGCCGGATTTGGTCAGCACACCCGGTGCACGCCGCTTGTATCCCTGCAGCAGGTCCAGCGACCAGTCGTAGTCCGCGCCGGGCCGCGCCTGGCGATAGAGACGCGGTACCGTTTCCAGATTATGATTGAATACGTCCGGCGGAGTCTGTTCCAGAATATCCAGGGCAACCTGCATTCTGCCGCGGAAATCCGGTACAAGTACCTCCACCTGGATTCCCGGGTTGAGGCGCCGGGTCTGTGTGATGCACTGCGCGAAGTGAGTCGCGCCGCTGTCTTTCAGATCGTCCCGGTCCACTGAAGTGATGACCACATAACGCAATTCCATTTCCGCAATGGCTTCGGCCAGTTCCCGCGGTTCGTCCACATTAAGGGGCTTGGGCTTGCCATGGGCCACATCGCAAAACGGACAGCGGCGGGTGCAGATATCACCCATTATCATGAACGTGGCGGTGCCGTTGCTGAAACACTCGCCCAGATTCGGACAGGATGCTTCCTCACAAACCGACGCGAGCTGGTGTTGCCGTAACTTTTGCTTGATGGCGGAAACCCGTGGAGAGGCATGAATCCTGACCCTGATCCAGTCGGGTTTGGCGGGTAGTTCCACGGTGGGAATCACTTTGACCGGTATACGCGCCACCTTCTCCGCGCCGCGCAGCTTTTCGCCTTCCACCATCACATTACGTCGTTTTCGTTCCGCCATTGGCGCGTACTTCCTCTACTCCGGTTGCCGGTTTTCCCATCCACAGACTCTCATAACCGAGACCTTGTAACAGCTTGCTGCTCAGTACGCCACTCACCTGCTGTAACAGCCCCTCGCGCGATTCCACCAGGTCAGCCAGTTGGGTCACCGCAAGCCCTTCGAATCCGCAGGGATTGATGCGCTTGAACGGGGCCAGATCCATATTCACATTCAGGCTCAGGCCATGGTAACTCTGTCCTTTGCGGATTCTGAGTCCAAGTGCGGCGATTTTAGCATTTTCCACGTAGACTCCCGGGGCATTCCTTCGGGCCTGGGCTTTGACACCCAACTCCGCCAGGGTACCCACCACCGCATTTTCGATCAAATCCACCAGGCTCCTGACATCCAGATGATGCTGCTTCAGATTCAACAACAGGTAGGCAAGTAGCTGCCCCGGCCCATGGTAGGTCACCTGACCCCCTCTGTCGCTTTGAACCACCGGGATTTCTCCAGGGTCGATCAGGTGCTCGGGCCTGCCCGCCTGACCTTGCGTGAAAACGGGTTTGTGGCTCAGCAACCAGATTTCGTCGGCCCGATCCGGCCGCTGATTTTCCACGCGATATCGCATCGCGCGATAAAGGGGCTCGTATTCCTGCAGACCAAGACGACGTACGATCAGTTCCGGCTTACCGGACTCCGGGGGTGGCCGTACCCTGCAGGATCTGTAACTGGAGAGCAGCACATCAAAGCACCAGTTTGACGCTTTCCGCTGCCATTAAATCGTCAAACAGGCATTTCAACTGCGTTTCACCTGTTGCCTCGATAATAACAGTCACCGCCAGATAGTTGCCTTTGCCGCTGGGACGGACGGTAACTTCATGGCCGGACGAAAGCCGGGCGTGACTCTTGACGATGGATACCACGTCAGTTTCGAACCCGTCGGTTGCAAACCCGAGAATCTTGATGGGATAGGCACAGGGAAACTCAATTTTAACGGAATCAGAATCTGTGACCATGGATTTGGGGATCATAGTGTCCTGTCCCGGAACACTAACTGAACAGGTTGGTAAACATCAGGGTGAGCCAATCGATGAACCGTTTCAGCAGGCCACCCTGTTCAATCGCTTCCATTGCGATGACATTTCCCTGGTAGATGAGATCGTCTTCCAGGGTGACGTTGATGGTGCCCATGATCTGACCGTTTTCCAGGGGCGCCTGAATCTGCTCGGCGATATCCATGGATGCATTCATCGCTTCCGCCCGTCCCCGCGGTATCGTGACATAAACTTCTTCACTGATACCAAGATCAACCTCATTCTGCGCACCACCCCAGACTTTGACGTTGCTCAACGCTTCGTTTCCCGTATACAGCCTGTGTGTTTCGAAGTATCGGAATCCATAGGTCAACAGTTTCTGGGTTTCTATAGCCCGGGACTCTTCGCTGGCCGTACCCATGACCACGGTAATCAGGCGCATACCGTCACGTTCGGCGGAGGCGACAAGGCAAAAGCCCGCCGCATTCGTCCAACCGGTTTTCATGCCATCCACATTGCGATCGCGAAACAGCAACGTGTTGCGATTAGGCTGGCGAATATCGTTGTAGGTAAAATCCCTCTCGGCATACATGGCGTAATGTTCGGGATGATTCAGTATCGTGGCCCGGGCGAGGATCGCGAGGTCCCGCGCGGACATCTGGTTATAATACAGTTCGGTATCCAGACCACTGGAGTTCATGAAAAAACTGTTGGTCAGTCCGAGAACTTCGGCGTACTGGTTCATCATGTCGGCGAAGGCGTCCTCGCTGCCTGCAATATGTTCGGCAATCGCGACACTGGCGTCATTGCCCGACTGAATAATGATCCCCCGCATCAGGTCTTCAACGCTGACCATCGTGTCGACACCGACAAACATCTTCGATCCTTCCATGCGCCAGGCTTTTTCGCTGATATGCGCCTGGTCCGACCAGTCGAGATTGCCCTGCAGAATTTCCTCAGCGGCAATATAGGCTGTCATGATCTTGGTGAGACTTGCCGGCGGCAGTGGCTCATCGGCATTGTGTTCCACAATAATCTGTCCCGTGCGGGCATCAAGCAGAATGTAGCTGCTGGCGGCGACATCGGGAGCACGGGGGATGATTGTCTGCGCTGACAAGGGCGCAACCAACAAAGCCAGCAACAGGGCCGGCACGGCTTTAATACCAGTGTCGCGACACCGGCTCAGGAAAAAGCGGGTTAACTGTTTAAACATGGTAACGGTATCCACTTTGCGTTTTCACACTTCGGTTACGGACTCAATCAGAAGGACAGGGGTCGGGCATTGGTTGCAGTAGCCCGGGACTGGGATGTTCGGACCGCAGACTATTCCGCCACAGTGTACGGACTTCCCAGATTTGCGGCAACCACGCGCTCCGAAATCTGTCTTATTTCAGCGGAGTCGCTTAAAGGACCCACCCGGACACGATGTAATTCCCGATTGGTCTCGACCATCACCGATTTGATGAAAACCGGCCTTTCTGTCATCTCCCGGAGCACACGGGTTATCCGTTCCGCTGATTTTATATCGGCATACGCGCCAATCTGCAAGTATTGCCGCTCCTCGTCGGTCGCTGGCGGCAATACGGGCGTATTTTCCACGATAACCGGTGACTCTCTCACCACCACCGCTTCCAGCATCACCCGGGCCGTACCCCGGTCCGCGTAACCCAGTTTCAGCGCCGCTCCGTAGGAAAGATCTATCACCCGGTCACCGTGGAAAGGCCCGCGGTCGTTTACCCTGACGATGAGACTGCGATTATTTTCCAGATTGGTCACTCGTAGAAAACTGGGGATAGGCAACGATTTGTGAGCCGCTGAAACCTTGTACATATCAAATACTTCACCGTTGGAGGTGTGGTGGCCGTGAAATTTTTCACCGTACCACGAAGCCACGCCGTTTTCGCGGTAGCCCTCTTCCGTGGCCATTACCCGGTACGTTTTACCGAGTACCGTGTACGGACTGCGGTTTCCGGCGAGGGTGCGCTCCACGGGTTCGGGTATCACTTCAGGGATGGAGCTGACATCAACCTGGATTCCGGGAGCCCGGTCCTGGGATATTGAATAACGACCCGCATTCTCTGTGATCGCCGGTTCAGGTGTGGTGGCACAGCCGGCCAGCAATACGGCCGGCGCCAGCGTGAATACCAGTCGTGGTAGAGTAATCCTGAGGGCTGTGAGCATTTTCCCGGTCCTTCCTGTGTTCCTGGGGGCTATCTGTTCCGCCACTGCGACGATCAAACGGCTTCGTGCCTCCTTAAATAGCGTCAGCTATCGCCGTTTTTTTAGTACCGGACCGCTGTCGGGCATTATCAGGTGAGGCTGCGTTTCTGTGTGTGAATTCCCATAAGGATACCGAAGCCGATAAACAGCGTGACCACAGCGGTCCCGCCGCGGCTGACAAGCGGCAACGGCAGGCCGACAACGGGCATCAGGCCGGTTACCATGGCCATATTGACGAAAATATAAAAAAAGAAAGTGAGCGTAATGCTGCCCGCGAGCAACCGTGCGAACATATCGCGCGCATTCAGAGAGATGTACAGACCTCGCGCCAGCACAACAAGGTAGAGAAACATAAGCAGCATAATCCCCGCCAGACCGAATTCCTCCGCCAGCACCGCGAGGATAAAGTCCGTATTGCTCTCGGGAATGAAGTCCAGCCTGGACTGCGCGCCGTTGAGCCAGCCCTTGCCATAGACACCTCCTGACCCGATGGCGATCTGCGACTGAATAATGTTGTAGCCCGCTCCAGTCGGGTCACGGTACGGATCAAAAAAGGTCAGAATGCGATCTTTCTGGTGCTCCTGGGCGACAAACAGGAACCAGGCCGGGGATGCCACCAGCATGGCGACAACACCGGCTATCACCAGACGCCATCGTATGCCGGCGAGCAACAAGACAAAAATGCCCGACATCGCCACCATCAAGGCCGTGCCGGTATCGTTCTGCAAAACAATCAGGGCGGCCGGCACGAGAATCATCACACCTGACCAGAATATATGTTTGAATCCCGGCGGCAATGGTCTGCTGCCAAGATACCAGGCGAGTAGCATCGGCAGTACGAATTTCAGCAGTTCCGCGGGCTGAAAGCTCGGCAGCCCCGGCAGGTCAAGCCAGGCTTTGGCACCGTTGGCTTCCACACCAAAAAACAGCACGATAACCAGCAGGCCCAGGCCCGCGGTATACATGGAAGGAGCCCAACGACGAAAAAACTGCACGTTCAGTTGCGCCACGAGGAACATCACCATGAAACCTATCAGCATGGTGACAGCCTGGCGTTGCACTTCCGCACGATTCTCGCCGCTGGCGCTGAAGAGCACCATCAGACCCAAACCGCCGAGCGCGACCAGTGCAAGGAGAAGGGGCGGATCAATGCGCAGCTTGCGCCAGAGCGAGTTGCGTTTTTTCTCAACGCCTTCGTTGAGTTGGCGAATAAAATCCTGGCTGATCATTCGACCGAGGTAACCAGCGGCTTGGCGGACTTTTCAAATGCATCGAAATCTATCTTGAGAATATCCAGCAAATAGGTATCGATAAGCTGTTTGGCTATCGGGCCTGCAACCGAACTGCCGTGTTCGCCGTTTTCCACAAAGACGGCCACGGCGATTTTTGGTGATACATGAGGATTCATGGCCGGGGCAAAGGAAGCAAACAACGCATGGTCCCTGTGGATATCCGAGACGTCAATATCCACACTTTTGAGAATATTCGGATTGATCGCCACAACCTGGGCCGTACCCGACTTTCCCGCCATCTGATAAGGCATGTCCCTGTCAGCCAGCGCAATCGCTTCGTAGGCGGTGCCATAATCCCTGAAGGTATCATTGTAACGGCGGTGCACTACCATGGTCATGGCATCGTGGATGTAGTCCCAGTAGTCCGGGTCATTGACGGCGATATCGGCCACCGGGTTTTCAATCACCGGCTCAAACGCTTCGCCCTCAACGGACTTGAGCATCCGTGGCTGAACCACCTTGCCTTTGTTGGCCAGGATGGAAACGGCTGTGGCGAGCTGCAATGGCGTAGTCCACATGTAGCCCTGCCCTATCGAAGAATTGATTGTGTCGCCTGGATACCATTGTTCACCCCTGCTCC
The DNA here is from genome assembly GCA_040879025.1 of Pseudohongiellaceae bacterium. Classification (GTDB taxonomy): domain Bacteria; phylum Pseudomonadota; class Gammaproteobacteria; order Pseudomonadales; family Pseudohongiellaceae; genus JBBDLF01. The sequence goes on along the minus strand of JBBDLF010000038.1, from coordinate 164,444 downwards.
CCATTTTCCATTCCCTGGAGGGCAGCACGCCCGTTCGTGCAAACGGAATGTCCAGTGCCAGGTTTCTGCCAAAACCGAACTGGTGCATAAAACTGTGGATGGTATCGATACCCATGCGATTGCCCAGATCATAAAAGAACGTGTCGCAGGATTGGTAGATGGCCTTTTTCAGATCAGTATGTCCGTGTCCGCCGCCAATGGGTGTGCGGAAAGTATAATCCAGCCAGCGGCGGGAGACTCCCGGCAGACGGAAAAAACCGGGGTCTTCAATCGTGTAATCGTAGTCCACGAATTCGTGATGCAAACCACCGAGACCAATGAAAGGTTTGACCGTTGAACCCGGTGGGTAGGGGTTGGTCGTGCGATCGAACAGCGGCGTGTTCAGTTCATCGGTAATCAGTTTGCCATAGTCTCTGTTACTGATTCCGGTAACAAACAGATTGGGATCGAATCCGGGTTTGCTGATCATGGCGAGGACCCCGCCGGTTTCGGGGTCGATCGCCACCACGGCGCCCCGGAAGTCACCGAGCGCTTCTTCCGCCGCCCTTTGCAACGCGGCGTCCATATGAAGACTGACGTTTTTGCCGGATATCGGGTCGGTCCGGTCCAACACCCGCATGATCTGACCCCTGTTGTTCTTTTCCACGGTTTCATATCCTACTGTCCCGTGCAACAGGTCCTCATAGGTTTTTTCTATACCGGATTTTCCAATATGATTGGTGCCGCCGTAGTTCTCCTTCTGTTCGGCGCTCAGTTTATCCAGCTCTTCCCTGTTGATCTCCGACACATAACCGACCGTATGCGACGTCAGACTGGAGAAAGGGTAATGCCGAACCAGCTGGGCTTCCACTGAGAAACCCGGAAACTTGTGTTCACTGACGGCGAACCGGGCGATCTCATCCTCGCTGAGCTGATAAACCAGCGGGACGGAAGAGTACGGCACTCTGGCACGTTGCAGCCGGGTATGGAACTGGTTAAGGTCCTCGTTGTTAAGCGTAACCACTGACGACAGTCTGTCGATGGCGTCATCCAGGTTCTCTACCTGTTCCCTGACAACGGTCAGGTTAAAAATAGGCCGGTTGTCAGCGAGCAGCACGCCATTGCGATCAAATATCAATCCGCGGGGGGGAGGAACATATTGGGAGTGAAGCCGGTTACCGTCGGAACGCGCGGAGAAATACTCGTTCTGATAAATCTGTAGATTAACCAACTTCAATATCAGTGCGGCGAAAAGCAGGGCGATCAAAACGCCGGCGACCGTGAGCCGGCTGGCGAAGAGACGCCTCTCGCTCTCATGGTCCTTAACTTGCCACTTTTCCGCCATATTTGTGCCAGTATTCGCGAACTGTTGCCGTACGAATGTTGAATGTAATCGGCTGGCCTGGTACAGGCTGTAGTGTACCGGGTCCGGTATTCAAGCGCTGGTGCCACAGAACTTATTTGGACCACAGAACTACCGATAAGTTTGCGATAAGTCCTTCGACAGCCAACGCGCACTGCCAAAGGTTGAAATTCTACTCCTTTTTGGTGGCAGTTTTTAGAGGAGAATCACATTCGATGATAAGGATGTCCATTCAGCACGGTCCAGACCCGGTAAAGCTGCTCTGCAACCACGATTCTAACCAGCGGATGGGGAAAGGTGAGGGCCGACAGTGACCAGGTCTCATCCGCCCGGCCAAGGCAACTTTCATCCAGCCCGTCCGGGCCACCCGCAATCAACACGATATTGATTCCATCGGCTCTCAACGCGTCGAAACGGCCTGCGAGTTCCATGGTGGTAAACCGGCGGCCTCGTTCATCCAGTGCCACCGCATGGTCATCGGGCTTAATCAGCCGCAGAATGCCCTCACTTTCTTTTTTAATGCATTGTTCAATATTGGCGGTGCGGGTGCGGACGGCGAGAGGCACCGGCCGTATGTCCAGTCGAAAGTCCCTCGGGAGGCGTTTGGCGTAGTCGGCCACCCCCGCATCCACCCAGTCGGGCACCTTGTTCCCTACCGCGATCAACGTGATTTTCACTTGCTCTCTTCCGTGGAACTGAAATTCCACAATTCTTCCAGATCATACAGAGCTCGTACCGGCGCCTGCATGATGTGCACCACGACTGAACCGAGGTCAACCAGAACCCATTCCGACTGCGTAAGTCCTTCAACTCCCTGAACTTTGATACCCACGTGCTTCGACTGCCTGACGACTTCTTCCGCGAGGGCTTTTACATGGGTGTTCGATGTGCCGGTTGCAATAACCATGTAATCGGTAATCTGGGTAAGTTTCTCCACATTAAGGCAGGATACGGATTTTCCCTTGACTTCTTCCAGGGCGCCGACAACCAGGCGGGAGAGTTCACTGCTGTTCAATACACCTTCCTCTTAGTTCCGGTCTGGCTGCGACCGGTATAAATCATGTTCTGTCATATACCGCAACACGTTCTCCGGAACCAGATGATCCAGAGCCTGCCGGTTTTTGATGCGTTCACGCACTTCGCTTGACGATACATCCCTGTCGTGGCCTGCGAGCATCCACACATTGCCAACGGGTTGGGCAAAAAGTGACGTGGCCGAGTCGGTCCGACTGTCGAGTCTGTCCGCCAGCCCATGAGGTTTCAAACGGTGACCCGGGCGATCAATCACCAGCATATGGCAAAGCCGGAACAACTGTTGCCAGCGCTCCCAACCCAGCAGTGAATTGAATGAGTCAATACCCATGATAAAAACCAGGCTTGCCTCGGGAAATTCTTCTTGCAGGGAAATCAGCGTATCAACGGTATACGAAGGGCCGGGTCGACGCAATTCACGATCATCCACAATCATGCGCGGATCACCGGCAACCGCCAGATGCAGCATCTCCAGGCGCTGTTCCTGTGGGCACAGGGGCATATCGCGGTGGTTGGGCTGGCGTGCCGGTATCAGGCGTACCTGGTCGAGTGACAGGACATCTATCGCAACTCCGGCGATACCCAGGTGCCCGTTGTGCACCGGGTCGAACATTCCGCCGAGAATGCCGATGCGTAAACTCATTGTCTAATGTGACCGTCCCCCAACACGATATATTTTTGCGAAGTCAGTCCCTCCAGGCCAACCGGCCCGCGGGCGTGGAGTTTGTCTGTACTGATACCGATTTCCGCGCCCAGACCGTATTCGAAACCGTCCGCAAAACGCGTGGATGCATTGACCATGACCGAACTCGAATCCACTTCATGCAGAAAGCGCTGGGCACGGGTGTAGTCTTCCGTCACGATGGAATCGGTGTGCTGCGACCCGTACCGGTTGATATGCTCAATGGCTTCATCGATTCCGCCCACAATCTTGATCGACAGTATGGGCGCCAGATATTCAGTTGACCAGTCTTGCTCAGTGGCGGGAACCGCCTTTTGCAACCACTGGGCGCTTTCAGTACAGGCTCTCAATTCAACGGCAAAAGCAGCAAGCTCCTGTTCCAGCCGGGGCAGCAACGCGGAGGCGATATCTCGGGAAATCAGCAGCGATTCCAGCGTACAACAGGTGCCGAAGCGCTGGGTTTTGGCGTTGACGACAATTTTTACGGCCTTGTCCTGATCCGCAGAATTATCAATATACGCGTGACAGTTGCCGTCGAGGTGCTTGATAACAGGAACCCGTGCGTCCCTGGCAATGCGCTCTATCAGCCCTTTACCGCCGCGAGGCACTATCACGTCGACATATTCGGGCATCGTTATCAGGTAACCCACCGCTTCGCGGTCGGTGGTTTCAATGACCTGAACGCAGTGCCGGCTCAGACCGACCTGCTCCAGACCGGTGGCTATGCAGGCCGCTATGGCCTGATTGGAATGGATAGCCTCGGAACCGCCGCGCAACACTGTTGCGTTGCCGGATTTAAGACACAGGCTGGCGGCATCGGCGGTCACATTGGGCCGGGATTCGTAAATGATCCCCACCACTCCAAGAGGCACCCGCATCCGGCCTACCTGGATGCCGCTGGGCCGATATTTCAGGCCTGTGACTTCCCCGACCGGGTCATCCAATGCCGCCACCTGCCGTAGTCCGGTGATCATGGCGGTAATACGGTCAGGGTTCAGTTCCAGCCGGTCCAGCATGGCGGCATCGAGACCTTTGTCCCTGCCCGCCTGCATATCCTGCAAGTTGGCCTGCAACAATCCGTCCCGGGCTTTATCAAGCGCTGTCGCCGCCGCCAGAAGCGCGGCGTTTTTCTGTGCCGTTGTCGCTCTGGCGATCACCCGCGATGCCGCCCGCGCCTGCCGGCCGACCGTGTTCATGTAATCGCTGATGTCTGTCATAAAACCTTCCACTGCCTAGCAAGGCGCACTTTCGCAGGCATGCGTCGGCCTGTCAAGAAAGTGCAACGCGGGCCTGAACCGGTACAGAAATCGACTGTCATTCCCTTCGTGCTATCATGCCAGCCGATTTTGACGTCGACTCTGGCTCAGGCAGATACATGGCTACTGTACATGGCTCCGAAAGTCCCGACAGTCCGGAGAATGCACCGGATTCGGCTCCTTCTGTGATTCAGGCCCTGACACCGGTATTGACCCTGATGGTCATGCTGGCCTTATCGGTCTACCTGTTCGGCGCCGACTCCAGTTATGGCCCCAACCAGATAGCGCTCTGTGTGGCCGGCGCGGTGGCGGGCCTGATCGGATGGAGAAACGGCCTGACCTGGGAACAGCTCGAGAACAGCATGGTCTCGGGAATCACCGTGGCTCTCAAGGCAATATTCATTCTATTCACTGTTGGCTTGCTGATCGGGAGCTGGATTCTGTCTGGCACCGTTCCCACGATGATCTATTACAGTCTGCAGGTATTGGACCCGTCACTGTTTTATGCCGCGGCCTGTCTGATATGCGCGTTCATTTCGCTGAGTATCGGCAGTTCATGGACCGTAGCCGGCACGGTGGGTGTGGCGTTGATCGGCGCGGCCGCCGGTCTGGGCGTATCCGTTGAAATTACCGCCGGCGCGATCATCTCCGGCGCTTATTTCGGCGACAAGATGTCACCTTTGTCAGACACCACCAATCTTGCCGCCGCGGTGGTGGGCACCGAACTTTTTGGCCATATCCGCCACATGATGTGGACAACCCTGCCAAGCATCCTCATCGCCTTGAGCCTCTACCTGGTGATTGGTTTCAATGTGGATGCTTCGGGCACCACGGAAAATCTCGACCTGACGATGAGCCTGTTGCGGGAACACTTCACTATCAACCCCATCATGCTGTTGCCACTGGCGGTGCTGCTGATACTGGCCAACCGGAAATTCCCCGCCCTGCCGACTATCCTGCTGGGAGCGTTTCTGGGTGCCGTTATCGCCGTGATCTTCCAGCGACCGGCGGTACTGGCCCTGTACGATGGCGCTTCCAACCCGGCGCTGGGTTTGATCGCCGGTGTCTGGCACGCCTTTTTTGACGGTTATGTCCTCGACAGTGGCAATGAAACGCTGGACAGCCTGCTCACCCGCGGTGGCATGAGTTCGATGTTGAACACGGTATGGCTGATTTTGTGTGCGATGATTTTCGGCGCCATCATGGATCGAACAGGCTTGTTGCAGCGCCTGATCGACTATGCCCTTTCTCTTGTCAACAGCACCGGCAGTCTGATCGCTACCACCCTCGCTACCTGTTTCGGGGCCAATATCATTGCTTCGGACCAATACATCGCGATCGTACTACCGGGTCGGATGTACAAGGCGGAGTTCGAAAAACGAGGGCTGGACGTCAAGAATCTTTCACGCAGTCTGGAAGATGCCGGTACCATTACCTCGCCGTTGATTCCCTGGAACACATGCGGTGCCTATATGAGCGGCACCCTGGAAATTGCCACGCTGGCCTATCTGCCGTTTTGTTTCTTTAACCTGGTCAATCCCTTTGTGGCGTTGTTCTACGGCTTTACCAACTTCAAGATTGTCCCCGCGCTTGCCGCGCCCGCTGACTTGCGATAGACGGCGCCACGTCAGGAGGCTTCGAGCTTCAATTCAACGATATTACCCTCGGGGTCTCTGATATAGGTCGACCGACCGAATCCGGTAGCGCCATAACGTGCGGTAAAGGGCTCGCAGACAATGCCCACCGAATCCAGATAGTCAATCAAATCGCCTTCAGCCACATTCGTCAGCAACAGACACACATGCTCAACATTACGCCCCTCCTGTCGTGGCGGTCCACCGCCGGCTTTGCCCAGTTCACTGTCCACAGTGACCAGATCTATCAGGGAACCGCCGGCCCGGAGTTGGTACAGGCCGGTGTCCGGTGGCAGACTTCGTTCCAGTTTGCAACCGAGAACCGTGCTGTAAAAATGCAACATGTCGTCGAGCCGGGTGGTCCGGAACACGACATGGTCTATTCCCTTTACTGAAATCATCATGGTTGCGTACCCTGGGGAGCCTCTGAATAACTATGTACAGCCTCTGCGGGACATAGTTATTCAGAGGCTCCCTGGTTATTATCTCGGCATCCCTTCGGTCTTCGCGCCCTGCGTTGGTGCAAGGCGATGACACGCTGCATGAAACGTGCCCGCAACGCCGTATCATGTAACCGCCCTTCTTCCTCAACAGGAAGCCAGGGGTAGAGCTTCATCAGGGTTGCCGCATAAATGCCGGTACCGGTCGGCAAAGTCTGATCCCTACGCCACACCTTGACGCTGTCCACGCCACAACTGGGGGATCCCTTCTTGAATACATAACCGCACAGGCGGCTATGCGGCTCACGCTGTTGCAGCGCGTACTGAGTCAGGCATTCCGTGTAGTCCGACGTTCCATCGAGTGACAGACAACGGATTCTGTCAGAATCGGTATCCCCGACCAATCGGATGGGTTCACGCGGCACGCCCAGGCCGATCGCTGTTTCCGGACAGAATGGAACGAATTCAAAAACCTCTCCCAGGGTTTCGTGTATCAGAAGATCAAACCGGTTGCCGCCATCGTAACGCACATTTTCGCCCATCAGACAGCTACTGATACCCACCGGAATCTTCACTGGAACCTCAACATAATACCAGCCCGACTAACCGTTTTTTTCTCCATGTCCTGTCTCCGCTGTCTCCGTTTCAGCCGCTTCCGGGTTCACTGCCCAGGGGATCGCCAGATCACCGCTCAACAACTTTTCCTTGTCCGCCTTGGCAAGCTGTTTAATGCGATACTCCGTCTTCGCCGCGAGCACGCGGTCTCCCGCTTCGACGTTCAATACCAGTTCAATTGGCCCCTTGCCACGCAAATACCTGGCTGCTTTACTGCCGGAAGCCCGATGTTCGAGCAGTCGGCGCTCCACATCGGTGGTAATGCCTGTGTAGAGGCTACCATCGGCGCAGCGTACCATGTAGACAAACCACCGCTCCCCCGGTGTCGCGGCAGAGTGCGCAGGAGGGTCCACGACAGAGGCCGCGCCACTCACATCAGGCTCCAGGCACCATCAACTTCCCCGGCCCGACCCTCCGCGCGCAGTTTGATCAGATGGGCGAGCAGCGTTCTCTCAGCCCAGGGGAACAGGTGGGACGCCACATCGTCATAAACCACCGGTGTCAGCGCCGCGAGTGCCGATGGGCCGATATCGCCCAACGCCGTAACAATTTTTTGCTCGCGGTGCTGACGGTGCCGAACCAGTTTGTTTATCTCGAATCGGGGATCGTGCATCAGTTCGCCATGACCCGGCGCCAATAGCGCCAACGGCAGCTTAAGGAGCCTGTCGAGTGAGTTCATATACGCCTGCATGTCTCCATCTGGAGGGAGGATGACGGATGTGGTGCCCTGCAGCACATGATCGCCTGTGAACAGCAAACCTTCTTCCTCCAGCAAATAGCACAGGTGATTGGACACGTGCCCCGGCGTGTGCACCAACTGCAATGTCCACTCGGGTGTCTTTACCCGATCGCCGTCATGCCAGTTCCCATCAGGCCTGAACGTCTGGTCCTGACCTGCTCCCGACCCGGAAAGGCCGATCAGGCTGGCACCGGTGAGCCGCCGCAAAGGCTCCGCTGCCGGTGAGTGATCCGCATGGGTGTGGGTGACAAAAATATAGTCGAGGCGGCGCTCGCCAATCGAGTCAATCATCGCATGGATATGTTCCTGATCAGCCGGACCCGGATCAATCAGCGCCAGAGACGTGGCACCCAGTAGATAGCTATTGGTCCCCGCGCCTGTCATCGGTCCCGCGTTCGGCGCCAGAATCCGCTGCAATGGTACGTTTGCGCGAACGCCTTTGTGCTTGTGTTCATCCTCTGCCATCAATCACCCGCCCGGAAATGCGCACCGCCTGTCGGCACAGCCATTATGTCTGTCATTCGGTCGGTTTGTCATGTCGTGCCGCCCGGATCAGTGGTAACGGATGAACAGTCACGCAGACCGCAGACCGCCGCCGGCCAAGGCTTAAACACAAATGCCACTGGTTTTTACCGCTGTTTCGCGATATAAATGCCGCCTTGAAAATTCCTGACTGGGCCTGCGGCACGACGAGCCATCATTGCGTAAGCGACGGCGCGGGTGCCCGTGGCGTTTAGTGCCGGCGCCGGTTCGACCGGGCCGGAATGTTTCATGAAGAAGGGTTCCGAACCAAAAAAGGTTAATTCGATGTACAAAATCCAGACGTTCAACCAGATTGCCGACAAAGGGCTGCAGCGGTTCCCCGCCGACCGGTACGAAGTCGGCGCGGAAGTTCATGGGGGGGACGCGATTGTCGTCCGCAGCCAGAAGCTCGGCAATGAAATTTTCAATTCACAACTCAAGGCCGTGGCTCGAGCGGGTGCCGGTGTCAACAATGTGCCGGTGTCCGAGTCCACTAACCGCGGTGTAGTGGTCTTCAATACCCCGGGGGCCAACGCCAATGCAGTGAAAGAACTGGTATTGTGCGGCATGCTGCTGGCCTCAAGGGGCATTCTGCAGGGGCTGAACTATGTCGAATCGGTCAAGGACATGAGTGACAACGCCGAATTGTCGAAGTTGCTCGAGCAGGAGAAAAAGCGATTCAAGGGTAGTGAAATTACCGGAAAAACCCTGGGCGTGGTGGGACTGGGCGCCATCGGTTCACTGGTGGCGGAAATGGCGATAAATCTCGGCATGAAAGTACAGGGTTTCGACCCGGCCCTTTCCGTCGAGGCGGCCTGGCGCCTGCCAAGCGATGTCAGGCGCATCGAGAATTTGTCGGCGCTGGTGGCCACTTCAGACTTTATCAGTCTGCATTTACCGGTTCTCGATTCAACCCGTAATCTGATCAATGATGACCTGTTCGCGGTAATGAAACCCGGCACCTGTCTGGTAAATTTTTCCCGGGATGAAGTCGTGGACAGTGGTGCCCTGCTGGCGGCACTGGACTCGGGCAATCTGCGCAAATACGTCTGTGATTTTCCACGCGCCGAGCTTATCGGCCGCGAGGATGCCATTTGCATGCCTCATATAGGGGCCAGCACCCGGGAAGCCGAGGAAAACTGCGCGGTGATGGCGGCGGAACAGTTGGTGGATTTTCTTGAGAACGGCAATATCAGAAATTCCGTAAACTATCCCACTTTGTTCCTGGATCGTTCGGCAACCGCCGCGAAAGGCACCCGTCTGGCGATCAGCAACAAGAATGTGCCCAGAATGCTTGGCCAGATACTCTCGATTCTCGCGGACCAAAATCTCAACGTCGTTGACATGTTGAACAAAAGCCGCAATAAAATTGCCTACAATCTTATTGATTTGGAGACCGAAGCCCCACCAGCGGCGGTCGAGGCCATCGCATCGATTGAAGACGTAATCAAGGTAACCGTACTTTAATATATCAGTCTGTTTATCCCAATCCGTTTATTTGAACCTTCTTACCAGGACGCTACTATGACTCGTGTATACAACTTCTCGGCCGGCCCCGCCATGTTACCCACAGCGGTGATGGAAAAGGCGCAACGGGAGTTTCTCGACTTCAATGGAATGGGAGCGGGCGTCATGGAAATAAGCCATCGGTCGAAAGAATTTGAAGTGGTACTCAACCGGGCCGACGGCCTGCTGACAGAACTGGCCAATATTCCCGACAATTACAAAATTCTTTATGTTCACGGCGGCGCCCAAATGCAGTTTTCCGCGATACCGCTTAACCTGCTTGCACGCAAACCCGCGATGAAGGCCGCTTATATCGAGTCTGGCAATTTTGCCATGCTGGCACGCAAGGAAGCTTCGCGCTACGGCGACATCACGGTAGCTGCAACCAGCGAGGATACCGACTACGACAGAATTCCCGGGTTCGATGCATCCGATATTCCGGATGACTATTCCTACGTTCACGTCACCAGCAACAACACAATCTACGGTACCCGCTGGCACCGGTTTCCGGATACGGGAACGGTTCCCCTGGTGGCGGATATGACTTCGGAATTGCTGTCCAGAAAAATTGATGTCAATGACTTCGGCGTCATCTATGCCGGGTTGCAGAAGAATCTCGGGCCTTCCGGACTGGCGGTGGTTATTATTCGCGAAGACCTGCTTGGCCAGGCATTGCCAACGACTCCATCGCTGCTGAATTACGCCGTTTATGCGGAAAAGCATTCCATGGCGAACACCAACAATACCTTCGCCATCTACATGATGTCACTGGTGCTGGAATGGCTGAAGTCAGAAGGTGGTGTGGCCGAGCTGGAAAACCGCAATGAACGCAAGGCAACCCTGCTTTATGATGTCATCGACGCCAGCGACTTTTACATCGGTACAGCGCATCCGGAGCATCGCTCGCGGATGAATGTCACGTTCAAACTGGCCGACAACGCGTTGCTGGACCGGTTTCTGACAGAGGCGTTGAGCAATGGCCTCTATGCGCTGAAAGGTCATCGTAATGTCGGAGGCGCGCGCGCTTCGATTTACAATGCCATGCCGGTAGCCGGCTGCGAAGCCCTGGCTGCATTCATGAACGAATTTGAACGCCGGCACGGCTGACCCCTTGGTGATGACTCCACTCAGGCATGGTGATGTCCCGTTATCGAGAACCCGCTAAGCCAGGGTCAGCCTACATTACGGCTGAAGGCGAACTGTGCCTGAAAAAAGAACTGCAAACCCTCTGGTCGGATGAGCGGCCGAGAGTGACGCAGTCGGTGTCCGAAGCCGCCGCCCAGGGAGACCGTTCGGAAAACGCGGATTACCTCTACGGTAAAAAGCGATTGCGCGAGATCGACCGCCGTATTCGTTATCTTACCAAACGACTGGAAGTACTGACCGTGGTGCGGGAACCCCCCGCCGACACAGGCAAAGTCTACTTTGGCGCTACGGTAGTCCTGCAGGACGTAAACGGCCGATCCCTGCAGTTCCGCCTGGTGGGACCCGACGAGATCGATCTCCGCTCGGGAGCGGTAAGCGTGGATTCGCCTGTCGGCCAGGCTCTGTTGGGCAAAACAGGGGGGAGCGACATTGCCATCACGACTCCGTCCGGCAAAACTGTCTATACTATCCGCTCTATCCGTTACTGAACGAACACCGGTATGAAGCGCGTCACAATCCTTGCCCTGGACGATGCCCTGGCGACCAGCATCACTATTCCCCTGGAGATGCTGAATGCAGCCAATGTCATAGCCCGGGTGCGTCGTGCTGAAACCGACCTGCTCATCGAAACCGCAGGGGTGCGTGACGAACCGGTCACTGTGACTGGAGGCATGGAGATAATGCCCCGAAGCAGTATCACGCAAATTCAGCAATCGGATCTCATCTTTGTTCCCGCACTGTGGGGTTCGCCGGCCCGGGCGCTGCGGCGGCACCCTGAACCGGTGGACTGGTTGCGCGAGCAGTATCAGGCGGGAGCGACCGTCTGCAGTGTCTGCACCGGTAGCTACTTCCTCGCGGAAGCTGGACTGCTTGACGGCCGCGTGGCAACCACACACTGGTACTACTTCGACGACTTTGCCAATCGCTATCCCGCCATCAAACTGGAGCGGAAACGATTCATTACCCACGACACCCGCCTGTACTGCACCGGAAGCGTGAATGCGGCCCGGGACCTTATGCTGCACTTTATCGAGAATCTGTACGGCGATGCAATCGCCAACGAAGTGTCCCGTCACTTCACTCACGAGTTAAAACGCTCCTGGGAATCGTTGCTGTTGAATCACGACCAGCAAAATACTCATCATGACGAAACCATTATCAAGGCTCAGGAGTGGTTGCAGATGAATTTCCAACGGGACATTCAGATCGAAGAGATGGCTGCCACATTGAAGCTCAGCGTGAGATCGCTGAACCGCCGGTTCAAAACCGCGACCAACAGAACTCCCTTGCAATATCTACAGGAAGTCAGAATTGAGGAAGCAAGAGAACTGCTGAAGCAGAGTAATCTGGCGGTGGCCGAAATTGCCTTCAGGGTCGGTTACCATGATGCGAGCCATTTCGCCGGGCTTTTCCGCCGTCTGAACAAAGTCACGCCAGTGGCGTATCGCCGATTGGTGCGCAATAAAGTGTTCAATGTCGAATCGGCGGAATCCTGAGCCTCGTGAGAACAGTTTATTTCCCCGGTTTCTCGAAATTGTCCTTCTGTGCGGCGCTGGCCTGATACCGCGCCTTCCACTCAGCGTAGGGCATTCCGTAAATAAGCTCCCTCGCCTGGTCATAGTCAATGGAAACCCCTCGTGATTCCGCTTCCGCGCGATACCATTTGGCAAGACAGTTCCTGCAAAACGAAGCCAGGTTCATCAGGTCAATATTTTGCACATCCTTGTGCTCATCAAGATGTTTCAGGAGGCGGCGGAAAGCGGCCGCCTCTATTTCCACCGTAGTGCCTTCGCTGGTTCCCTGTGTGTTCTGCTTGGATTTCACTACGATTCCGGTTCAGGCGCCAGTGCCAAGTTGCGGTTCGGCATCCAGCATGGGCTCCATCAGGCTGTCGTATTCCAGACGTCCCGGCGAGCTTGCGCGGTGCTTCTTGTCTACTGATTTCAATTGACGTTCGGCGGTATTAAACGCGTCTCTGATCGCAATGTACAGATCCTCGTGCGCGTGATTATCATGCTGGTCCTGCTTGACTATGATTTCTTTGGAGGAGGTGTGTATTTCAAGACTGACCGAATACACTTTGCCCTTGTGGTGATTGTTGTGAGGTGAATCGAGTACGACGCGGCCGGTGAATATCTGGTCACAGAAACGCTCCAGTTTGTCCACTCGCCGGTTAACGAGGTCTGTCAATGCATTGGATTGATCGATGTTGTGAAACACTATCTGGACATTTGCCATAAGCCTTTGTCTCCTGTTTATTGTGTGTGATCAATTGCTGCTGCCGGTTCAGTACCTCCTTTGGGTCAGTTAATGTTATGGGACCCCACAGTCCCGGTTTACCGGTTCTATTCCAATATTCAGTCGATGTGCAGGGTATCAGCCAGCAATCCCACCGACAGGGCGTATTTGTTGGCGCAGTTATAGCGCAAAATGCTGCGAAAATTTCCATAGGTGACATAGGCGGGTCCGGACTCACTGTCCGGCGCCACGATGGACGCACTGAAGTTGACCGCCGGCAGGTCGCTGCCGTCCGCCTGACGCAGTCCGAATGCCTGCCACTCGGGAAGAGTTCGCTGGACTGAATGGCTCCGCAGAGCACCACAGGAATAGCTCGGTGACTCCTGTTCCCATTGATCACGACGGTTGTAGAAATCGGCGGGTAGAGTCACTTCCCGACCCCAGGTCTGGTCATCGCGCCAGTTGTTGCTTTGCAGGTAATAGGCTATCGAGGCCAACACATCGGCGGTGCTGTTCCAGATGTCACGTTTGCCGTCTCCGTCAAAATCCTGTGCGAATCTCAGGAAATTGCTGGGCATGAACTGAGTCTGTCCCATGGCCCCGGCCCAGGAGCCTTTCATTTCATCCAACGCGATGTGGCCTTCCTGCAGAATCTGCAGGGCACTGAATAATTCCCTGCGAAAATAATCGGCGCGGCGTGGGTCATACGCCAGTGTTACCAGGGCACGGATTGCGCTCATTTCCAGTGGAAACGTCCCGTAGTTCGTCTCAAGGCCCCAGAAGGCCAAAATAAATCGCGGCTGCACACCATAGGTTTCCGCAACCCGGTCCAGTAATACCTTGTGCTCCGCAAGCATTTCACGGCCTTTGTCGATGCGCCAGTCAGTCACCCGTTTGTCCCGGTACTCAATGAAGGTTTCGACAAACTCCGCCTGATTCCGATCATTGCTGACAACTTGCGGGATGGGAGTCACGTCGGTCAGCGCCTGATCAAGTATCCGGTCGGAGATACCGCGCTCGCGGGCTTCATCGATAAGCTCTTGCAACCAGAGACTGAATTCGGGATCGGGGCGTGGTGACGTGATGTCGCTGTTCTGAGAATCTTGCGGGGTTTGTTGCTGGGAGTGAACGGGCAGACAAAGCGCACAGGCTACAAGGAATACAGGAAATTTTGTGCTCAGGTATCTGAGGTTGCGCATGGATACTCCGTAATCTCCTCGCGACTTAGATTACTCCATTGCCGGGGTTTTGCCAAGCCACTCATGAATCACGATAGCACCAGTGCCACGGCTCATACCGGATGCCGCTGGGATTGTCCCGGGGGTAGGAAAGGAAGAAGCCGTAGCCGGCCGCATTGGCGCACAGCCAGCGATAGGCCGCGGTGTCTTCAAATTCCTCCTCCAGGGCCCTGCACTCCGGGCTTCCTATATCAATGGCTCGGCCACTGTGATGTTCACTGAATCCGGGTGCCGCATTGACCCGAAGAATCTCCTCGATTTTCTGGCCCGCCGCCAGTTTTTTGGCAAACAATCCCTGTTGGTACTCGGCGCTTCGGAACGCGGAGATAAGGAAAAATTCGACTTGCGCCCCGGCGGCAGCCTGTTTCATCTCCCGCCAGGCTTTCAAAGCCGCAGGAGTAAGCTTCTGTGGCCGCTGATAATGATCCGGTTCCGTATCCACCAGCACAGGCGGTTCCCTCTGCAGGGGGAGCCTGCTCTGTTCCACCCAGTCACGCGGGATTCCGAGATCCTGATGCATGCGGCGGAGCCGTTGCAGAAACTCCTCGTGCTGCTCGTCCTCCAGACGCTGCTTCACAGGCGGATCCTGACGATGCTGCCACCCATTATCAGCGTGGATAGCTCTCGAAAACCGTTTCAACCCACCGCTGTTCGTTGATAAAGCCGGTTCCCCACGATTCGTATCTGGCGTCGAGTCCTTCAGTGACAATTTCCGCGACACTCAAACCCTGGGACTTGAGGATGCGGATATCGGTGGCAGAGTCCCTGATGACATTATAGAAGTTCAACAGATCTGCCTTGTTGCCCAAGGCACCATGGCCCGGTATGACGCGAGTCTCATCATCAATCCACGACAGTACTTTCTCCAGGTTGCTCACGTAACCCTGAACCGTGCCGCCGTTGGCCAGATCGACAAAGGGAAAACCTCCATTGAAGAAATGATCCCCCATATGAATCACATTCGATTCGGTAAACAGAACCACGCTGTCGGTGTCGGTATGTCCGGCAGGCATATGAATCAACGTAATCTCTTCACCATTGAAGTGGATGCTGACGTCATCGTTATAGGTGACGAGAGGCAGTGCAACGTCGGGGATACTGTCGTCGGAATCAAGCCGCAGGCGCACGTTTTCGTGGGCCACGATAATACTGTCAGCGCCGAACTCGGGATTACCGCCGACGTGGTCGCCGTGAAAATGGGTATTGAGAACGAACTTCGGCACATCGGAACCCAGATCCGCCAGTGCCGCCTTGATGCGACCGGCCAGTGGCGCGTACTGGTCATCGATTATCAAGATACCGTCGGAGCCCGCCGAGACCCCAATGTTGCCACCGGACCCGGTCAGCATGGAAATATTGCCCGCCACCGGCAGGGTTTCGATGGTCACGTTGGCGAAATCATTCTGCGCCATCGCGGAAGCACCGACGGCGAGTGTCAGTGCCAGCAGTACCCTTTTTGCGGTATTCAGAGCTTTCATACAAACCTCCAGACATGCGGGAAAGTCTAGGATATGAGGGACATCAGGGGAATGCAAGGTGTGGGGGATGATTCTGTTTCCGGCTACCGTCAGGCTTCTGGCATGAGGTGACGGCTAATATGCCGCCGGATTTGGCTAAATTAGCGTATAACACTGCCGATCCCCCCTCTATAGTAGGCATCACTCGAACCAGGCATCACTTCGGATTCCGTTGACAGGGAGTTACACCACGCCCCATGGCTAATTTACCGGTAATCACAGGTTTCGGCGGCATTAATCCCGCGGGACGCAGCTCATCGCATCATGCCTACCGCCGCCTGGTACTGGACGCTCTCGGCAGCGCGGAGGCGCGTCAGACCCGGATCAGCCTTGCCAGCCTGATGGGACTATTGCATTACAGGAACGGCCAATGGCAGAACCCGGAAGGAACGGTGGTTGAACTGGAAAGCTTTCTCACTCGGAACGCCTCCGTCATTGAGAACAGCACACTCATCCGGCAATTGGAAAACAACCTGTTTGATCCCCAGCGTTTGTTGTTTCATCGCAGGCTGACGATGTCGGCCAGGGATCAGCCGCTTGAATTTGAGATCCGGCAAAGTCAGATGCCTGGGGACTTACCGCCAGGCTGGCAAGTCATCAGCGATCCGGCAACAGCCCCTGGCCACTTGAAAATCCGTGTCGAGAGCCAACTGGACGTTATGCTTGCGGCGTTCAGAAACTCTCCGGTGAACAGCGCAGGGCAGTTACCCTCGGGCTTTGATCCTGAAGTGCTTTATGCTTCCCGCAACCATCCCCGCGGATTGCAACTGACTATTTACGGTGCTTCCGACGCGATTAATTCCCTGGGTATAGACTGGCAAACAGTGACCGCCACAGTTGCACCGGACAGAATCGCCGTCTATGCCGGCAGCGGCATGAGCCAGCTTGACTACAACGGTAACGGCGGAATGATGCAGGCTCGGCTGCTTGGAAAAAAGGTTAGTTCCAAACAACTGGCATTGGGTTACGCTGAAATGCCAGCGGACTTCGTTAACGCCTATGTGCTGGGCAATTTTGGGACAACTGGCACCAATGTGGCAGCTTGTGCGACCTTTCTTTACAACCTGCGTCAGGCGGCACGCGACATACAAAACGGCAGCCACCGGGTCGCCATCGTCGGTACCAGTGAAGCACCTTTGGTTCCCGAAATCATCGACGGTTTCTCCACAATGGGTGCCTTGGCGGATGACGATGCTCTGATGAAGCTGGACGGGCTCCAGGATATCGGCGCCGTCAATTACCGCCGGGCCTGCCGTCCTTTTGGTAACAATGTCGGATTCACACTCGCCGAATCCGCTCAGTTCGTCGTTTTGTTTGACGATGCGCTGGCGCTGGAACTGGGCGCGAACATTTACGGCGCGGTCAATGAGGTTTTCATCAATGCCGATGGGTTCAAAAAATCCATCGCCAGCCCCGGACTTGGCAACTACATTTCCATGGCCAAGGCGACAGCGGCAACACGCAATCTGATCGGCGACAAAGCCTTGCGAAAGCGCAGTTTCGTGCAGGCCCACGGAACCGGTACACCACAAAACCGTGTGACTGAATCACAGATTCTAAGCGAGATCGCCGCCACTTTCGGCATCAATTCCTGGCCGGTAACGGCGGTCAAATCCTATCTGGGACACTCCCTTGCTTCCTCGGCGGGAGATCAGCTTGTCAGCAGCCTGGGCCTGTGGCGATATGGCATCATTCCCGGCATTCGCACGGTGGACCAGATAGCGGATGATGTATGCAGCGAGAACCTGGATATTCTGCTCCAGCACCGAGAAACGGGCCGTGAGGGTATGGACGCCGTTATAATCAACTCCAAGGGTTTTGGCGGCAACAATGCTTCGGCTTCGATTCTGGCGCCCCATTTGGTGACGAAGATGCTTGGGAAAAAATACGGAAAGGCGCAACTTTCCCGCTATCGCGAAATTAACGAAACCGTACGGTCAAATACTGATGCGTATGATGATGCGGCGATTACGGGTCAAACGGAAGTGATCTACCGGTTCGACCACAATGTGTTACAGGGAGAGTCACTCGACTTGAACCGGAAGTCGATGAAGATTCAGGGCATTGAACCTGCGATAAATCTCGATATTCCCAACAGCTATGCGGACATGTGCGACTAGGCCATGCCCGATCAGGTCGCCCGACTACTCCACAGTCACGGCCCGGGCTTCGGCAATTCGTTGCTTCCATTCCGCCGGACCACGCTGGTGAACCGAATTGCCGTCGACATCAACGGCGACAGTGACCGGCATGTCCTCTACTTCAAATTCATGAATGGCTTCCATTCCCAATTCTTCAAACGCGACAACGCGGGATTTGCGAATAGCCTTTGAAACCAGGTACGCGGCGCCACCCACCGCCATCAGGTAGACGGCGCGATGGTTCCTGATCGCATCCAGCGCCAGCGGGCCGCGTTCGGCCTTGC
Organism: Pseudohongiellaceae bacterium; assembly: GCA_040879025.1. Lineage (GTDB taxonomy): Bacteria > Pseudomonadota > Gammaproteobacteria > Pseudomonadales > Pseudohongiellaceae > JBBDLF01. The sequence continues at coordinate 146,112 of JBBDLF010000038.1, read as the reverse complement.
CAATCATTCCCATCAGACCTGTCTTTTCCAGCAACGGTCCTGTAAATTTGTCCATACGGGTTGCCGTGGTCGGGCCGGCAGGACCGATAACCTCGTCCCTGACCGGATCTACAGGGCCCACGTAGTAGATGAACCGGTTTTTCAGGTCGACGCCTGCGGGTAACGGCTCGCCCCGGTCAAGCAGATCCAGGATGCGTTTGTGGGCCGCGTCGCGGCCCGTCAGCATTTTTCCGGAGAGTAATAGTATGTCACCTGGCCCCCAGGAGGCGATATCGTCTCGGGTGACAGTGTCCAGATTGACCCTTTTTGCCCGCGGGCCGGCATCCCAGGTGATGTTCGGCCAGTCTTCAAGCTTCGGTGGCTGCAACTCAGCCGGGCCGCTTCCCGTCAACGTAAAATGCACGTGACGTGTCGCCGCACAGTTGGGAATCATCGCAACCGGTAACGACGCGGCATGTGTGGGAAAATCCTTGATCTTCACATCCAGCACCGTGGTCAGGCCCCCGAGACCCTGCGCACCGATACCCAACTCGTTAACCTTGTCCATAATTTCCAGACGCAGTTCCTCAACCCGGTTTGCCGGTCCGCGCATGCGCAACTCATGAATATCGACAGGCTCCATTAGCGACTCTTTTGCCAGCACAGCCGACTTCTCCGCGGTGCCGCCTATGCCGATACCCAGCATCCCGGGAGGACACCACCCCGCACCCATCGTCGGAACCGTCTGTACCACCCAGTCAACAATACTGTCGCTGGGATTGAGCATTACCAGCTTTGCCTTGTTCTCGGAGCCACCACCCTTGGCCGCCAGCCTGATATCCACCTCATTGCCGGGAACCAGCGCCATGTGAATCACAGCGGGAGTATTATCACCGGTGTTACGCCGCGCTCCCGCTGGATCGTCCAGTATCGAAGCCCGCAGTACGTTGTCGGGATTCAGGTAAGCGCGCCTGACGCCTTCATTGACCATGTCGACGACGCCCATATTACCCTCCCATCGCACGTTCATGCCCACCTGCATAAACACGGTGACAATGCCGGTGTCCTGGCAGATCGGGCGCTTGCCTTCCGCGCACAGGCGGGAGTTGACAAGAATTTGGGCCATCGCATTTTTAGCCGCCGGCGACTGCTCTTTTTGATAGGCCTCATGGACAGCGGTGATAAAATCCAAAGGGTGATAGTAGGAGATGTATTGCAGTGCATCGGCAACGCTGGTAATCAGGTCGTCTTGATGTATTACAGTCATATTCAAACCCTGCGGTGTTTCTGGATGTAGCGCCCGGCCATAGAGTGCACTTAATGCGGCACTGAAAAACCGTGCCACGAAAGAATAGCGCAGACAAACCGTCAGCGTCTATGAGGCTATTTTCCAACCGGGTCCGATTAACCTACAATTGAGCGTCCAGACAATCGACGAGATAACGGAAATGATGAAATCAACCGACCCTCATATCGTTTACAGCCAGGAGGCCGGTGTGTTCACTTTGCGTATCGACCGGCCGGAAAAGAAAAACGCACTGACCCGGAACATGTACGGTGCCATGGCGAAAGGCATCATCCTGGCCGACCGTGACGACGCGGTAAGCGTAATCGTAATTACCGGCTGCGAAGACTGCTTTACCAGCGGCAACGATATCAATGATTTCCTTAATGCGCCCGATTTGACAGAAGAGCGGCCTTCGGTGCAATTCATGAAAGCCATCAGTCAGGCGGAAAAGCCGTTAGTGGCCGCGGTCGGCGGATTGGCAGTGGGAATTGGAACGACATTGCTCCTGCATTGCGATCTGGTGTATGCCGCCCGGGATTGCTTTTTCCAGTTGCCGTTTGCCCGTCTTGGTCTGTGCCCGGAAGCCGGCTCGAGCCTGCTGCTGCCAGCGCTGATGGGTCATCACCGGGCATCGGAGCTGCTGCTGCTCGGGGAACGCTTCGACGCGGAAACGGCCTGCCGATTTGGATTGGTCAATGAAGTTCTGCCCCGCAATGAATACTTTACGACGGCGATGCATCGCGCCAGGCAACTGGCGTCCTATTCCCCAAAGGCGGTACAAACCAGCAAACGGTTGATCAAACGCCGCTCGCAGGGCGAACTGATGGCAACGATTGACATTGAACTGGCGGAATTCGGCAAATTGCTTGGCTCCGAAGAAGCCCAGGCGATTCTGCAACAATTTCTCAGCGGCAAGAAAGCGACCGGTTAATTGCCGCACCTAAAGCTGAGCCAGCAGAAATTCCTTGGCGGAATTGATTTTTTTGGCGAAATAATCCGAGCCCCCGCGATCCGGGTGCATTTTCTGCATCAATTTGCGATGCGCCTGTACCACCTCGTCCCGCGTCAGCGGCTCTTTCAAACCCAGAATTTCCAGTGCCAGTTGCCGACTCATTACCGACTCGCCCTCGGCGGACGACTCCCTGGCCGAACCGGTTCCCCCGGCGGACTGACGCCACTCGGGATGCATCCGGTCCAGGTAGGCCTCCAGAATCTGTCTGGAGTCGCTGTCGGCGGCGCTCTCGTTAGCCAGTTCCAGCAATTCGGTCAGTGACAGTGAAGAGACTTTCCTGCCTGACTGCCGACCCTGCAGCACTTCACCCTCCATATCTCCCGAGCCGTGATCCAGTTCCATGGCGAACCACGCCGTGCGGATGGTGGAGGATCGGGATCGGTGACTTCCCTGGCCTGTGGCCGAACTGACACGGGATTTGACCATCTGCCAAAGGGGCAATAATCGCAATAGGAAAGGAAGGCTTCGGAACAGAAATGTCGCCGCGACACCCAGTGGAGCCAGAATAAAATGGATGGGCAATCGGCCCAGCACAATCAAGCCGACCAGCGCCAGCATCGCCACCAATAGAATAAACAGCAGTGTAAACTGCCGCTGGGTCAGCGGATATTTCCTGGCGATGCGTTTAACAGCCCAGTAGGCGAGCAGTGGGAGTGCAATCAGGGCTAAGAGTCGAATCAGCATCGCAGGAGGAGCATTCTACCGCTTGGGGAGCTTGTTGTTTCATCTGACCGGCTTGCAGGATGCACAAGACAGCAGGGGCTCATTTTAATTGTTGAAGCAGCCTGACGGCCTGGTGTGATGTTTTACCCAGATCCTGAAGTGCCTTCAAGCCTCCCGCGGCGTATATTGCCACCGCGCGCAGCAGCTCTTTCAGTTGATCGGCGCTGCTGCTGTCAAACTGGCAACAAGCCCCCTTTGAAAGACGGGCCATCTCGGTAAACGCCTGCCTTGCCACAGGGTCCTGACGTTCCTGAAAAATGAAAAGCGGTATGTTGAGCATGCCAAGCTGTCCGGCCAAATGGCAAAGTTTGTCGAGGCTCTCTTCCATGGAGTCGCCGATGAAAATGACGCACTTCACGCGCTTTCTGCGGTTTTCGGCAATCACGTGTTGCAGCAGCCGCTCGATCTGGGTGATCCCCGCCTGACAATGGATGGATGACATCTGCTGCAGTAACGGACCGGTTTCGATATGCCAGTTGCTACTGTGGAATTCGGCGAATCCGCGGAAATAACAAAGCTGCACCTGAAGACCGCCCAGGGCTTTGGTGGAGAGAAACATCTCCGTTTGCAACTGACTGGCCTGATCCCAGGTATGCTGGCGACTGGCGGTGGCATCAAGGGCGAAAATCAGCCGCGCATCCCCCTGCTGGACAGGAATAGCGGCCACTTTGTTGAGAAAATCCTGGACTGCGCGCTTGTCGGCCGCGGCAGGCTTGTCCGCCTGCCTGGCGGGGTCCCGACCCGTGTTTTTGCGAAAAAGGTCTTTCATAAGCGTCCGGGCCCGGCAGGCCGGGCTTTTCCACTAAGACTTGAACTTATGGTGCGGATGGGGAGACTTGAACTCCCACACCTTGCGATACTAGAACCTAAATCTAGCGCGTCTACCAATTCCGCCACATCCGCGAAGTATCAAAAACAGAGTATCAAAAACAGAGTACCAAAAGAGTTCCGAAACGCTGTGCCGCCAGCCGCGCATCATGCATGGAGGGAAGATTTCCAGGTGCTGTACCCGCGCGCCGGCTGTCATCACCGAGGGCTCAGAGCGAGGGGGACTGCGCCCTCTGCAGGTCCTGTAACTGTTCCTGTAGTCGCAGCAGCGTTTCGTTAATCTGTAGCCGATGGGCGTTGATCGATTCCAATGACTGTTCCACATAGTCCAGCCGGCCGACCACACCGCCTACAGCGCTGTCACCACTGTCGATTGTCGCGCGAATTGATTCCATGTCGGAACGGAGGCCATCAAGAACCCGGACCGCCTCATCCAGTTCGGACACTGACCGGGTGATCTGATCCAGCTCATTGACCAGAGCATTGATACGTGTCGACGCGGCAGTCAGCGATTCGCTGTTTCGGGAGATCAACTGGCTGCTTTGCGCCGCCGATTCGTTCTGGCCTTCATTGGCCAGATTCAACTTGGCAATTTCCGACCGCACATCGTCCAGGCTCTGGTTGATTGCCCGTCTGGCCGCCCACAATTTATCGATTTCAGAGAAATGGAATTCCAGAGTCTGACCCAGTTCCGAGGTCGAGGCCTCGACGGTATCCCCGGCCATCAGCAGACGCTGTTCCAGGTCGCCAATGCGGCGGTCCGAGCGTTGCAACTGATCCCTGTAGAGGTCATAAAAATAATACGAAGCCGCTCCGCCGGCGGCCACCGCCAGGGTCAACAACGTCAACATGATTCGCACCGGCCACGTACTGACCTTGTGAACTTCACCGTATCGGGCGGGTGTCACAATGTCCTGGGCCTGCTGACGACGGGTGCGTTGATGTGAATCCACTTCGTCTCTGGTGGGTACCAGCGAGGGAATATCGGTCAAATCGTCCTGGTCTCTCATGGGCTTCATTATCCTAGAAAAAAGTGGCCTGTGTCATCCCTGCAGCGGCAGGAGTTTTGCATTGTATCGAATCTGGCCACACTGTGCTCAGAGGCTATGGTACAGGGTGATTGCGTGGCTATAAGCGAACAGAAATGCTACCATGCTCCTTGCTTTCGCGTGTGCCATTCGGCTGATATCCACCCTGTTAGCATCTGTTGTCGACTTTTAGCATCTTTTTCATAAAAACCTGAAATCTGATCATAACAAATTAAAAATAAACAAGAGGGCACTGCAATGGAAATCACTGCTGGCGCGTTAATCGCATTTCTTTTCCGCTGGATACACATTTTTGCCGGAGTAGTCTGGATTGGGCTACTCTATTATTTCAATTTCGTACAAACGGAGTATTTCAAGGAAACCGAACCTGCGGCGAAATCCTCGGCAATCGCAAAGCTGGTACCCAGAGCACTGGCGTGGTTCAGATACGGTGCCCTGATCACTTTCCTGTCGGGGGTTGTACTGGCTGCCTATATGGGAAATACAGTCAACTTTTATATTCTGGTTGGCATGATCCTGGGTACCCTGATGTTCCTGAATGTGTGGCTGATCATCTGGCCGCAGCAGAAAGTGGTGATTGCTTCCAATGCACAGGTTGGCAGTGGTGGAGAACCACTTCCGGAAGCCGCGGGGGCCTTGGCCAAGGCGGGTCTTGCATCGCGTAGCAATACGCTGTTCTCCCTGCCCATGCTGTTCTTCATGGGAGCGTCAGCTCATATGACAGGAACCGGTTCATTGCCCATGTCGATGTCGGATGCCGGACCGCTTCAGGGTGTAAGCATGCTGGCGATGATTCTGACGGTACTGGTGATTTTAGCCCTTGAAGTCAATGCCCTCATCGGCAAAACCGGCATAATGACCAGTGTCGCAGGGGTTATTCACAGCGGCATAGGCTTGACCGCACTACTCTTTTTGATCATCCAGTATTTGTAACCGGTCTGTTTGCTCAGTTCCTTATAGGGCCGGATACCGGCCCTATAGAAAGTCCCTGTGGTTTTTCCGTTCCAGAATCCCGAGTCTGTTCAGGGATTCCGGAATCGATCCCTCCAGATTTTAGTCGCCTCCCGCATCTGCTAGAATGAAGTGGTTATCGCTGTATCACGCTGCAATCCATTCAAGGAATCATTCAAGCAACGAAGAGGAATATTATGAAGTTAGCGTTACCCGATCTTCCCTATCCCAAAGATGCGCTGGAACCGCATATGTCAGCCCGGACTCTGGATTTTCACCATGGCAAGCACCACAATGCCTATGTAACCAAAGCCAATGAGCTGGTCAAGGAAGCCAATATCACGGCTGACAACCTGGAAGAACTGGTCAGGAAAGCGGCAAAAAAAGGTGGCACCCTGTTCAATAATGTGGGCCAGCATTATAACCATGATTTTTTCTGGAAATGCCTCAGTCCGGACGGAGGTGGAAAGCCAACCGGAGCGATAGCCGAACGCATCGACAAGGATTTTGGCAGTTTTGATGCATTCAAAACCGAGTTCATCAATGGCGGTGTCGGACAGTTCGGCAGCGGCTGGGTGTGGCTGGTGGACGACAGCAACAAACTGGAAATCGTCAAAACAGCGAATGCGGGCACGCCAGTCACTGAAGGCAAAACCCCGGTACTGGTCTGTGATGTCTGGGAACACGCTTATTATCTGGATTTCCAGAACCGTCGTCCGGATTTTCTGACTTCGTTCCTGGAGAATCTGGCCAACTGGGAATTCGCCAGTAGCAATCTGTCCGGCGCATGACAGCCTTCGCGATTCGCGCTCTGAGCTGTAAACACTCCCGGCTGTAAAAAAGGGTGGAACTTTCGTTCCACCCTTCGCTTGTGTCACGTCAGCTTCCATGCTGATCCGGGAGCGTTGGTCGCGCTTCCGGGGTTCGGCATTCTTACATCATACCGCCCATGCCACCCATTCCACCCATGCCGCCCATGTCAGGCATCTGGCCACCGCCACCGGACTTCTCTTCCGGCTTTTCAGCGATCATGCACTCGGTGGTTATCATCAGACCGGCAACCGACCCTGCGGCCTGTAATGCGGTACGGGTAACCTTGGCAGGGTCCAGAATACCCAGTTCAATCATATCGCCGTATTCACCGGTGGCCGCGTCGAAGCCATAATTGCCTTTACCGGCCTTGACCTTGTCCAGTACCACGGAAGCTTCTTCTCCGGAATTGCTGACGATTTGACGCAGTGGTGTCGAAACAGCCCTGAGCAACAGGTTGATACCTACATTCTGGTCCTCGTTGTCACCCTTGAGACCTTCAACCGCCTGCAGCGCGCGAATCAAGGCAACACCGCCACCAGGCACGACACCTTCTTCAACAGCCGCCCGGGTTGAATGCAGTGCGTCTTCAACGCGTGCTTTCTTTTCCTTCATCTCGATCTCGGTACCGGCACCCACCTTGATGACAGCAACACCGCCGGCGAGCTTGGCAACCCGTTCCTGAAGTTTTTCTCGATCGTAATCGGAACTGGTGTCTTCGATCTGGGTGCGAATCTGGGCAACACGGCCTTCAATCTTCTTGCTGTCCCCTGATCCATCAATAATGGTGGTGTTTTCCTTGGTCACCACAGCTCGCTTACAGGAGCCAAGATCTTCCAGGGTGGCACCTTCCAGACTGAGTCCCACTTCCTCGGAAATGACGGTACCGCCGGTAAGCAGTGCGATGTCTTCGAGCATTGCCTTGCGGCGATCACCGAATCCCGGGGCTTTCACCGCGGCAACCTTGACGATGCCGCGCATATTGTTCACTACCAGGGTAGCCAGTGCCTCGCCTTCCAGATCCTCGGCAATAACCAGCAAGGGGCGACCTGACTTGGCGACACCTTCGAGCAGCGGCAGCATTTCCCGAACATTGGAGATTTTCTTGTCAACCAGCAGGACCAAAGGCTCTTCCAGTTCGACACTCATGTTGTCCTGGTTATTGATGAAGTAGGCTGACAGGTAGCCGCGATCGAACTGCATACCCTCGACCACATCGAGTTCGTTTTCCAGGCCCGAACCTTCCTCCACGGTGATGACCCCTTCCTTGCCGACTTTCTCCATGGCCTTGGCGATGATTTCACCCACCTGTTCGTCGGAATTCGCGGAAATTGTCCCCACCTGGGCTATTGCCTTGGAGTTTTTGCAGGGAGTGGCCAGCTTGCCCAATTCGACAACCATGGTTTTCACCGCCTTGTCGACACCGCGCTTGAGATCCATCGGGTTCATGCCGGCGGCTATCGCCTTCAGACCTTCGTTGAGGATAGCCTGCGCCAATACCGTGGCCGTGGTGGTTCCGTCGCCGGCAGCATCGGAGGTTTGTGATGCAACCTCCTTCACCATCTGGGCGCCCATGTTTTCAAACTTGTCTTCCAGTTCGATTTCCTTTGCCACTGATACGCCGTCCTTGGTGATGGTAGGCGCGCCGAATGATTTGTCGATTATCACATTACGGCCTTTGGGGCCGAGGGTTACTTTAACTGCGTCAGCCAGTACGTTTACGCCTTTTATCAGTTTCTGGCGTGCTGGATCGCCGAATTTTAAGTCTTTAGCCATTGGTCAATAATCCTATTTTTGATGATGATTTTTTAAAGATGAATTCCGATGAACCGGCAGCTTACTTCTCAATAACGCCGAATATTTCACTTTCGTTCAAAATCAGCAATTCGTCCTCACCGACTTGTACAGTGTTACTGGCATATTTACCGAAAACCACTGTATCACCAACTTTTAAATCCACAGGGCGGACTTCTCCATTGTCGAGAACCCGGCCCGGCCCTATTGCAACGACCTCGCCCTGGGCGGGCTTTTCAGCCGCGGAACCCGGCAGAACTATACCGCCTGCTGTGGTTGTCTCCTCTTCCTTGCGCCGCACGACGACACGGTCATGTAAAGGTCGAATTTTCATTACACATTCTCCTGAATCAATTAATTTACCCGTTGGTACCCAAACTCCAATACGAATCCGACAGGCCGCGATAATCGAGCCTTCCGAATCGTATCGTCAAGTCTTACAGACGCGGTATCTGGCCATAACAGGCTGGCTGCGCTTCTGACATGCGACCTTTATGGGGACAATCAAGGGGATTTCAATGGCAGATTGTAAAAAATCGGTTCAGTCTGATCCTGTACCACCCCCGCCCGGGGGACTAGTCGGGGTCCCGCTTGTCATCCGATGGAGGGTTCTCGTCCAGGCTACCGGATTCCTCGTAATACTCGCCTTCGACCGTGGTTTCGTCTCTGCTGTCACGTTTTCTGCCGGTACGCCAGAACATGCCCGCACCTCCGGGCCGGTTTGCGCTCATGCCTCCGTCCACCCTTCCGCCCAGGGTCATCACAACACCGGACCTGATAATCCGGGCAGCGGCCGCCTGGCGCAGAGGCGCAACCAGAAGTAAAAACCCAAGTGTGTCCGTTATAAAGCCCGGCGTGAGCAGAAGCGCTCCGGCAAAGGCCAGCATCAAACCTTCCACAACTTCCTGGGCAGGTATCCCTCCACTGCGCAAGCGTTCGTTTGCGCGCAACATAGTGGAAAAACCCTGGAACTTCAGAATTTGCAGGCCTACCACCGCGGTAAGTACAACCAGCAAAATCGTCCAGAGGCCGCCGATGTGATCGCTGACCTCGAACAGCAGCATGATCTCGACGAGGGGTACGACAATAAAAAACAGAAAGATGAATCGCACTCGGCCCTCTTCAATCAAAAGATTATACTATAACCGTATCACAGGCGCGTTTGAAAATCCTCGGAGTCATCGCTGGTGGAAAATCGGGAAAGGATATGGCAGGTACTGCACCGGATTCCTCGCGGAAAAGCGGTCAGCTACGGGCAACTGGCAAAGCTGGCGGCCTTGCCCGGCTACTCCCGTTTCGCCGGACACGTCCTCAAAAACCTGCCGGCAGGATCCCGGCTGCCCTGGCATCGTGTAGTCCGGTCCGATGGCCGCATGGCGTTTCCGCGGGGCAGCGAGCAATACCAGTTGCAGCGTTCCAGGCTCGAGGCGGAGGGAATCAAATTCGTCAATGGCAAACTTTCATTGCGGCAATACGGGTGGTACCCGGAAGAACGCTGATACTCTGCTCGCACGCACGGGAACGCTGGCATTACAGGATTTTCTGCGACAGGCTCTTTCGCGAGAGGCTCCATGATGCGCCTGATCCGCCTTGCGAGGCGCGGGCCTGACGGCGCATCAGGTAGACTATCAGAAGAATCACCGGAACACCGAGCAGCGTCACGTAAATGAAAAACAGGAAATAGCCGTAACCCTCCACTACCAGTCCGCTGAAACCACCGATAATTTTACCAGGCAGAGTCATCAAGGAACTGAACAGGGCATACTGGGTTGCCGTGTAGGCGGTATTGACCAGGCTCGACATCCATGCGATAAGCACCGCCATGGCCAGACCACCGCAGAAGTTATCACCACTGATCGTGACCGCCAGCATCCAGCTTTCAGGACCAACCAGCGCCATCAAGGAAAACAGCAGATTAGTGCCGGCGGCGAGAATGGCGCCCGCCAGCAAAACCGGTAACAGACCGTAGCGGGGTACCAGCAAACCGCCCGTGGCGCCGCCGAGTATGGTCATGGCTACACCCCAGACTCCGGCGATATTGGCGATTTCCGCCCGGCTGAATCCCAGATCAAGGTAAAATGGCAGAGCCATGGCCCCCATGCTGATGTCGGTAATTCGAAAACAAGCTACGATGAGCAACAGCAATAATGCCTGGCGGCCGTAACGCTGAAAGAAATCGACGAACGGGCAAACCACGGCACCAATCAACCAGGCGATACTGTGTCGCAATGCGGGAGGAACGTGTCCGCTGCGGGCCAGATAATCCTGCACCCGCTGCTCGAGAAAAACAACGTCAGTCTGGCGGTCCACCGCGGGTTCACTGGAAACCAGCACTGTCACCATACCCACACCGACCAGCACTGCCATGATAAGGTAAACTCCCGGCCAGGAAGCGAATGCCACCAGGTGCAGCGCACCGGCGCCCGCCACGAGCAGCGCCACGCGATAGCCAAATACATAGGTGGCGGACATGGCGGCCTGTCGCTCCACCGATACCGCTTCAATACGCCAGGCATCTATGGCGACATCCTGGGTGGCGGAACCGAACGCCACCAGCAAGGCAAACATAGCCACCCGCATCAAATCCTCAACCGGATCGGTGAGCGCCATGCCTGTCAACCCGCCCGCGATCAGCAATTGTGCCAGCAGCATCCAACTGCGCCGTCTGCCCAGCAAACCACCCAACAGCGGTAATGTCAGGCGATCCACCACGGGCGCCCACAGCACCTTGATTGAATACGTAATGCCAATCCATGAAAAGAATCCAATACTGGCGCGGCTGACTCCAGCCTCGGTGAGCCAGGCGGTGAGCGTGGTAAACACCAGCAGGTAGGGTAGTCCCGCCGAGAAGCCAAGGAACAGCATCGACGCCACACGAGGATGCAGGTAGATGCGCATTGCTTCACGCCAGGAACTGGTTTGGGTATTAGTCACGGAAATTGTTGAACTGTAATGGAATGTTTAGTTTGGCTTCTTTCAGCATGGCGATCACATCTTGCAGGTCATCACGTTTCTTACCTGTGACCCGCAATTTTTCTCCTTGTATTGCAGTCTGCACTTTCAATTTTTTTTCCTTCACCATCTTGACAATTTTCCGGGCCAGATCCGCCTCGATGCCCTGTTTTACCGTGACGGGCATCTGCGCACGTTGCCCTGTTACCGTCACTTCTCCGGCCTCCAGACTTTTAATATCGATATCACGTTTGACCAGTTTGCCTTTCAGAATTTCCATCATCTGCTGAATTTGAAATTCCACTTCGGCATTAAGCGTGATGACCGAATCCTTCAGTTCAAACCGGGCATTGGTTCCCTTGAAATCAAACCGGGTGTCCACTTCCCGGTTGGCCTGATCCAGTGCATTGTTCAATTCATGCATATCCACCTCGGATACAATATCAAAAGACGGCATTTTCTTCCCCCGGCCTGGACTTGCTTTTCACAGGCGCCTGAAAAGCACGGCGTTCATTCTGCGCCTGAGTCTAACATTGCGAAGCGCGCCGGCATAAGAGATTTGTCCCGTCACAACAACCGAGTCGCGAAAACGTTGCAATCCGGCATGATTTTTCCGTCACGCTGTGAATATAATCACCCTCGTCCGGATGCCGTTCCCAGGCTATCCATCCTGCCACCGTTGAGAGCCCCGCATTGATCGTGACCAGACATTACCTGCTGTTGTCCTCACTGGTACTGCTTAGCGTGGCAGGCCTGATACTGTCGCTGAACAGCGGTAGCCTGGACCTGCCGCTGGTTCGCCTGCTGATCTCTCCACAGTCGGGCACTGAAACCGAAACACAGGTGCTGTGGGAACTGCGCATGCCGAGAGCACTGGCGGGTTTCGTCACCGGCGGTCTGCTCGCCCTTTCCGGGGTCATCATGCAGGTTTTGCTTCGAAATCCACTGGCCGACCCGTATATCCTGGGCATTTCAGGTGGTGCCGCGGTGGGGGCTCTGTCGGCGATCCTGCTGGGAGTCAGCGGCCTGTGGACATCCCATGCGGCCCTGGCCGGTGCCCTGGTGTCGATTATCATCGTATTTGGATTATCAAACACGTCTGGAAACTGGTCGGCGATGCGCCTGTTGCTTACCGGTGTTGTCGTGTCGGCGGGCTGGGGCGCGGTCATTAATATTCTGCTGACGACCAGTTCCAGCAATAACGTCCAAAGCATGCTGTTCTGGCTGATGGGTGATCTCAGTCAGAGCAGACTGAGTGTGGGCCACTATCTGGTTCTGGCCGCTGGCACCGGACTGGCCCTGTTTCTCGCCAGGTCCCTGAACGTGCTGACACGGGGCGATCTGGCGGCCCAGGCCCTGGGCGTCGACGTCGGACGTATGCGCATTGTTCTATATCTCACCGCCTCGGTTCTCACAGCCAGCGCGGTTGTAATAGCCGGCTCCGTCGGCTTTGTCGGACTGGTAATTCCCCATATGCTGCGTATGCTCGGTGCCAGGGATCACAGATTGCTGGTCCCCTGCAGTGTACTTTTGGGAGGCAGTTTTCTGGTCATCGCCGACAGTGCCGCAAGAACCGTGATTGCGCCGCAGCAGTTGCCCGTTGGTGTTGTCACTGCAGTAATCGGCGTACCTGTTTTTATTCTGATTCTGCGCCACACGATGAGGCAGTCCTGATGGCCCTGTTGAGTCTGCAGGGAGTCAGCGTCCGCGTGGGCGGCAAAACGGTCTGTACCGGGCTTGATCTTGAATTGCCTGCCGCGCATCGGCTCGCGGTACTCGGTGAAAACGGAGTGGGCAAAACGACGCTGATACACAGCATCATGGGCCTGCATCGGATTGAATCAGGAAAAATTTATATTGCAGGCAGAAACATCGCTGATCTCTCTGTCAGAGACCGGGCGCGGCAGATCGGTGTCCTGTTTCAGGAATCCCCCAATGCGATGCCGGCAACCGTCCTGGAAACGGTGATGCTTGGCAGACATCCGCACAGCCGCAGTCTTTTTCAGGATGACCCCGAAGATATCACCCTCGCACACGCCGTCCTCGGTTCTCTCGGTCTTGACGCGATGAGCGACAGGCAGGCGGCCACCCTTTCTGGAGGAGAGAAACAGCGGCTGGCCATCGCGGTACTACTGGTGCAGTCACCTCGTCTGTTCCTGCTGGATGAACCGGGCAATCATCTGGATATCGCATTCCAGGTCAAAGCCCTGCAACGTGTCAGTGATACTGTTACCAAAGAAAATGCGGGGCTGGTCATGGCAACACATGACATCAATCTGGCTGCACGGTACTGTGAGACCATATTGCTTTTATTAGGGCATGGACGTTACTTGCTGGGACCCAGGGGGAAAATTTTGACCAGTGAAAACCTGTCCCGCGCCTACCAATGTGAAATAAGGAGCGTTGGCGATTTTGAAAACCCGGTTTTTTTCCCTGCCTGACCCGACCGGAAAATCGCTGTCCATTTCATGGCCACTCTGCCGCTACAAGATCAGCCGGCGTATGTCGGACAGTAACTCCGCCAGGAACGTGGCGAACAATCCGCCATCCACACCATTGACCGCGCGATGGTCGTAGGACAGCGTCAATGGCAGCATCTTGCGTGGAACGAATTCGCCCTTGCGGTAAACAGGTTTGATTTCGGTTCTGGCGACACCCAGTATTCCTACTTCGGGAGTATTCACGATTGGAATAAACCCGGTACCGCCTATCGGTCCGAGGCTGGAAATAGTAAAGCAGGCTCCCTGCATCTGCTCTTTCCCCAGCCGCCGCTGCCTGGCTTTTTCGCTCAGTTCAGCGACCTCCGCAGCCAGTTCCCAGAGGTTTTTACGATCGACATCCCGAATAACCGGAACCATTAACCCGGCCTCGGTAGCCACCGCAACACCGATATGGGTATATTTTTTCTGAATCAGGCGTTCCCCGGAAGGGTGCAATGACACATTGAACTGGGGATACTCCTGTAATGCGCGCGCACAGGCCTTAAGCAGAAACGGCAAAAAAGTTAACTTGACCCCTTTTTTCTCGGCTGTGGATTTCAGTTCTTCACGGAACTGTTCAAGGTCCGTTACGTCCGCTTCGTTGAACTGCGCGACATGCGGTACGCTGGTCCAGCTGCGCTGCATGTTCACAGCGGTCACCCGGTGCAGCTTGCTCATGGGGACTTCTTCGATCTCACCGAACTGGCTGAAATCGATCTCCGGGATTGGTGCCATGCCAGTCCCCGCCGGGGAACTCAGCCTGGATTTGACAAAATTCTGCACGTCCTCTTTCAGAATCCGGTTTTTCGCGCCACTGCCGGAGACCTGGGCAAGGTTCACGCCCAACTCGCGGGCGAGCTTGCGCACCGCCGGTCCGGCATAGACATCGGCCGCGGAACGGTCCGGGGTGGGCGAAGTGGCAGTCGTCTTCGTGGTTTCCCGGGTTTTCCCGGCGATTTCGGACGGGGACGGTGTTTTCTGTTGCGTATCGGCACCCTGGACGTCCGTCTTGGCCTGTTCCTGTTCCGATGCCGGGGAGCCGACAGTCATCGTCAGATCGGCAATGGCCGCACCGGTTTTGACCTTGTCTCCCACCTTTATTTTCAGTGCTTTTACGGTACCGGATTCCGGTGAGGGAACCTCCATCGCGGCCTTGTCCGATTCCAGGGTAATAAGTGGATCATCCTTTTTGACGGAGTCACCTTCGCTGATATGAACTTCGATGACTTCAACTTCATCATCACTGCCAAGATCGGGAATTTTTATTGTCTCGGTGGTTTGTTCCGATTTGTCCGCGTCTGGTTTCTGTTGAGTTGATTTTGTTTTTTCCGGTTCCTTTGCTGCTGAGGGCTCCTTTTCTTCCGAGGGCCCTTGTTCCGCTGAGGGCTCTTTATCCGCTGAAGGCTCTTTATCCGCTGAAGGCTCTTTATCCGCTGAGGGCTCTTTATCCGCTGAGGGCTCTACCTCCAGTTTCAGAATCTCCGAGCCGGTGTTCACCTGATCACCGAGATTGACAGATATGCTCTTCACCACACCGCTTCGGGGCGACGGAATCTCCATGGCGGCCTTGTCACTTTCCAACACCAGTAGTGAATCGTCTTTTTTGACTGCCTGACCCGTGGAAACCAGCAGTTCAATAACCTCAACGTCGCCGGAATCCCCCAGCTCTGGCACTTTGATACTTTCAATTGTCACGGACCATTGCTCCCGGCTTGATAGTGTTTCAGGGTTTAGGGACTACTGGCTCAGAGGATTTGGTTTCTCCGGATTGATACCAGCTTCCTTCATATATTTGTTGATGGTATCGGCATCAACCACCTTGTGGCGCAGCAACTCGGTCAACGACGCCAGCACGATAAAGCGGCGGTCCACTTCAAAGAAATGGCGCAGCTTTTCCCGGGTATCGCTTCTGCCGAAACCGTCCGTGCCCAGAACACGGTAGCTGTCCGGCACAAATTCCCGAATCTGATCGGCATGAGCTTTAATGTAATCGGTAGCCGCGATAACCGGACCTTCCCGCTCTCCAAGCATTTTTTCCGTATATGACACCCTGGCTTTCTTGTCCGGATGCATCATGTTGTAACGACTGACCGCCAATGCGTCCTTTCGCAGTTCGTTAAAACTGGTCACGCTCCAGACATCAACGGCGATCCTGAAATTTTCCCGCAGAATTTTCGCGGCTTCCCTCACTTCCCGCAAAATGGTGCCGCTGCCAAGCAAACGTACGCGTAACTCACTTCGCAGTTTGCCACCGGTTTTATATTCCTTGACGTCGCTGTCTTCCAGCAGATACATGCCATTGACAATGCCCTTGATCATGGTCTTGTCCAGCGCGGGGTGCAGGTAATTCTCATTCATCGTGGTGATGTAATAAAACACAGATTCTTTTTCCTGGTACATCCTGCGCAGGCCATCCTGAATGATTACCGCGAGTTCATAGGCATAGGCGGGATCATAACTGACGCAATTGGGGATGGTCGACGCCAGCGTATGGCTGTGTCCGTCCTGGTGTTGCAGCCCTTCGCCATTCAATGTGGTGCGGCCGGCGGTAGCCCCGATGAGGAACCCGCGCGCCTGGGAATCACCGGCTGCCCAGCACAGATCACCCACGCGCTGAAATCCAAACATCGAGTAATAGATATAAAATGGAATAAGCGGAAAATTATTGGTGCTGTAGGAAGTGGCCGCCGCCAGCCAGGCCGAGAAAGAACCGGCTTCCGTGATGCCTTCTTCCAGCATCTGACCTTTCTTGTCTTCCTTGTAGAACATGATCTGATTGGAATCGGCAGGGTCATACAACTGCCCCACCGACGAGTAGATACCAAGCTGTCGAAACAAGCCTTCCATGCCGAAAGTTCGGGCTTCATCGGGAACAATAGGCACAACCCTGTGCCCGATTTCCTTGTCCTTGCACAGAATGGTGAGCATTCTTACGAAGGCCATCGTGGTGGAAATGTCCCGCTCGCCCGTCCCCTTGGTCTGTGTTTCAAATACATTAAGGTCCGGAACCGACAACGAATAACTGTCACTGCGGCGTTGCGGAACCGCGCCTCCCAAAGACTCCCTCTGTTTGCGCATGTAACGCAGTTCCAGACTGTTTTCCGGAGGCCGATAATAGGGCACCTCCTCGAGTTCCTTGTCCTTGATGGGAATGCCAAAACGGTCCCGAAATTTTTTCAGGCTCTCCACATCCAGTTTTTTCACTGAGTGAGTGGCATTCTGTGCTTCAGCCGCCGCACCGAAAGCATAGCCCTTTACCGTCTTGGCCAGTATGACCGTGGGTTTGCCGTTGGCGTTGGCTGCCTTGGCGTACGCCGCATAGACTTTGTACGGGTCGTGTCCGCCTCGATTGAGGGCCATGATGTCTTCGTCGGACAGATGCTCCACCATCTTCAGCAGTTCCGGGCTTTTGCCGAAAAAGTGCTCTCGCGTGTAGGCACCGCCGCGGGCCTGGTAATTCTGGTATTCCCCGTCTACGACTTCGTCCATGCGCTGCTGCAATATTCCCGTTTTGTCGCCCGCAAGCAAGGTATCCCAGTGGCGACCCCAGACTACCTTGATCACATTCCAGCCGGCGCCACGAAAGATGCCTTCCATCTCCTGGATGATCTTGCCGTTACCCCGTACCGGACCGTCCAGCCTTTGCAGGTTGCAGTTGATCACAAAGATCAGGTTATCCAGTTTCTCGCGACCGGCCTTGCCGATAGCCCCCAGGCTTTCGGGCTCGTCCATTTCGCCGTCGCCCAGAAAAGCCCAAACCTTGCGATCTTCACCATCGCACAGGCCCCGAGCATTCAGGTATTTCATCAGGTGGGCCTGATAGATGGCCTGTATTGGGCCCAATCCCATGGAGACCGTTGGAAACTGCCAGTAGTCGGGCATCAGCCAGGGATGGGGATAGGAGGATAATCCGCCTTGGTCCACTTCCTGTCTGAAGTTGTCCATCTGGTCTTCGGTTATTCGGCCTTCAAGATAGGAACGGGCGTAGATACCCGGGGAAGAATGGCCCTGGAAATAGATAAGGTCGCCACCGTGGTTTTCCG
This sequence comes from Pseudohongiellaceae bacterium, assembly GCA_040879025.1. GTDB lineage: Bacteria > Pseudomonadota > Gammaproteobacteria > Pseudomonadales > Pseudohongiellaceae > JBBDLF01. The sequence goes on along the minus strand of JBBDLF010000038.1, from coordinate 128,203 downwards.
AAGGGCCGCGAAAAAAGTAATTGAAGCCAATATCGTACAGGGTAGCCGCGGACGAAAAGGTGGATATATGGCCGCCGATGCTGGGGTTTGCCATATTCGCCCGCATGACCATGGCCAGCGCGTTCCATCGGATAATGCCCCGGATCTGGCGTTCCATGAACATGTCGCCAGGCATGCGATCTTCATTCTGGGGAGCGATGGTATTGCGATAGGGCGTATGCATCGCCGCGTAGGCGGGTTGCTGCCCGACCCGGGTAGCGGTTTCCGCCAATCTGCCCAGCAGATACATCGCCCTGTCGGCACTTTCGTTTTTGATTACCGAAGCCAGCGCGTCTATCCACTCCTGGGTTTCTTCGGGATTGATGTCCTGGTTCTGCTGGCTCATATCCTGACTCTCACGCGTCTTGTCACCCTGCCCCGACAGCCTGTTCCGATTGACCGTGTGGCATGAACCGGGTTAGGTCACAATCTGTAATAAATTTACATAATTTGGAAATTTTAACTTTTTTTCCGAGAAAACTCTAATGTTTTTACGCAATTATGTAGTAAAACTACACGATTGATAGGCCAAATATTGCCATCAGAGCGATCAGGCACAGCCAGATAATCTGGCTCCTTTCCAGAAGACCCTGGAGCTTCAGAACCTGTTCCTCGCCATGCGCCTGATACTCTGAGAAGGATTCACCCTCGCGCGGAGGCCGGAATTCCGCCGGCATGGCGCCAAGCGCATAGTCGACCGCGAGATCCCTTGCATCGACACCAGAGTTTAGGGGGGATTCGCGTAATTGCGTAAATCCACGTTCAAAATCGCCGGCCAGCGCAAACGTCAGGCCCAGCAACCTCACCGGCAACCATTCGATTACATGAATAATTCCGGTTGCCAGTGCCGCGCCCTCCGGTGAACTGCGTTCATCGGAACTGTCACGATACTGGTAAAGCAAATAGCAGAACAGGACTGCCATCGGGCCTGCCAGCAAGTACCAGAATAGCATGACGAACATTTTCTCCAGACAGACGTATACGTAAGATTTGATAAAATTGCTATGCAGGGTTGTGAAATCCCGTATTTCAGGCAATTCACCCGCCCCCAGTTCCCGTTCCAGATAGAGGTAACAGGCTTCCTGGTCACCATCGCGCCAGCTTTCCAGATAAGCCCGCGCCAGCTGCCCCGGGTGGGTCCGATCCATTGCCACCAGCAACACAGTCACATGGATAAGCAGTGTCAGCAGACCGAAAAACGCCGAGTCGACAACCAGCAGAATCAGGCCGAGCAGAATCACCGGCACGCCGATGACAAGTACTACGGCAAGGATCCATCCGTTACGGCGATCCCGCCACGTATCACCTGTTAACGTTTCAAGTCGGCGCCGGTATTTGATAAACCACGAGTCGTCAAACCGGTCCAGATCGCTTTGCCAGAAGTAATTCAGGCCCACGCTTATCAAAACGGCAAGAAATTTCATTGGTTCTGACCCCGGGAGCTATTCTGTTCCGCCCTGTGCGCCACCATGGCCGGACTTGCTGTGGGCATAAGCACGGCAATTCACGACTTATACTTTGGCGCGGGGGTTTCCACACAAGGTTGCCCTGAATCTGGGCCAGTCGAAACACGGTCCAGGGTCGGTCTTCCGTCCCGGCGCGATATCGCTGTGGCCCACGATCCGCTCCCGGCTCAGTCCCGGATAGGTCTTCAACAAGACATCCGTGACGCGGCCCAGGGTCAAATACTGCTGACCGGTGAACGGTTCAAAGTCGGTGCCTTCTAACTCTATACCTATGGAAAACTCATTACAATTGCCTCGACCCTGATAGCAGGATTCGCCCGCATGCCATGCTTTTCTGTTGAAAGCGACATACTGGGTTACCACTCCTTTCCTGTCTATCAGTAAATGCGAAGAAACCCGTAAATTCGTGATTGAGCGGAAGTACTCATGTTGCCCGGGGTCGAGACGGTTACAAAACAGCTCATCTATACACGGGCCGCCGAACTCTCCAGGAGGCAATGAAATATTATGAATCACGAGCAACTCAATCTGTTTCTCATTTGCGCGGCTGCTCTGGTTCGGTGATTGCAGTCGGCGACCGGGAGTCAGCCAGTGTTCCTGGATGGTAAATTCGGTCATGGCTTGTCGGTCATTGCTACAATATCGCAATATGGAAGAGATGGAAGTGAGCGCCAGCGAGAGTGCCGACCGGACCCAAAGGCCATGCTAGCCATCACAGCCACTCAGCACAAGGGTGAAACCGGACAGAAAGGACAAAAAAGACGATCTGGAGAAATCCGTTTCGTGATCCGTCAGTGGGGCTTCAGTCCAGCCCTGAACCGAGGTGCCGCCTGCAATACCGTGTGCCTGGATGCCAGTTCACTGGTTTCGGCCGTGGCCAGTCGAATCTGGTTTTCCCGCAATGAAACCGCCATGCCCAGGCGACTCCGTACCAGCACGACCTTACCCTGGGAATTGATGACTTGAAAGCTGTTGTCGATGGCTGTGGAACGGCAGATTTTGCAGTTATACCACTTTCCGTTCCGGATGAAACTGGCCACGGTTCCGTCCATCAGGTTATCCACCTGGGTCAGAAAGGGCTTCAGTGAGTCATGAGCATCGGTCTCACTGGAGGCAGTATCGGCGCCGCCTCTGAGCATCTCCACGAGTTCATCCATGTCGTCGCTGTCGATAATATTATCATTGGATCTTGTTGAAGCCCCGGTATCTCGAGCTCCGGCGTTTGCTGCTTTCTCCGCGGAATTCGCAGGCGCTCGCGCCCCAGGCTTGCGGCCGCTCACACGACCGACGAACAAATCGAGTTCAGCGAGAAAGGTGGCCTGTTCTTCGGCCGGGTACTGAATCAGCTTAAAACCTTTCTTGAGCTGACCTGCAAGTCTGGCTGTATCGATTCCTGCGCCGGTTACCAGCGCAGACAGTTTCTTTGCCGTCTGTTCTGCGTCATCCCATTCGCGGCTGTCGATTCCTTTGTTCAACCCGATGATGAACAACACATTGCGCCATCCCGACCTGAGCATGGTGGTCACAAAGGTGGGAAGCCTGGTGTCAGCGCAGTAGCCGGCGACCATCGCATCGACTTTATCCTCAACCAGCTCCGATTTCTTCTTCGTGTTCGGGCGCTTGGTATGCCGCTCGGGATGACCGCTGCGGCGTACAGTGCGGCGTTCATAAAATACCGTGGATGACGAATAGAGCTTGTCGACAAATTTTTCGTCATGGCTTTTGGTGAGAATGCTGATGGTATCCAGGTAAAGTTTTTCCATTTTCATCAGAAAATGCTGCTCATACAATTTAAGCAACACCAGGCGCACTTCAAGGGGCAGGTTGAATTCTTCCTGGGCTTGCTCGAAAGCATCCATGGCATGCTGCACCAGAAAGTCATTGTTTGCCGACAGCATTCCGGCCACCGCGCCGTGAGAATCCAGAGGTTCAATCTGTTGCATGAGGGTTGCGTACAGCTTCAGGGCCTTGCGCTCCATCGACCGCAGCGCCAAGTCTATTTCAACCTTTTCAAACACCGCGTTGCTGGACTCGTCACACTCGTCCACCGGGCTCCCACGCTTGTCGACACCGGTTCGAGTTCCTTCCAGATTCTCACCGATCACCCGCAGAAAAGTTTCCTCGAACAGATCCTGCTTGGCGCGAATCTCCCGCATGGCTTTCAGGTAGATACTATCCTGTGAGAACTGACCCCGCTGACCGCTGGCAAACAGAAAATCATCCGTCTCATCGAACAGATCGGCAATCAACAGGCGCATCTGTTCACACAAACGCTCGCGCAAGGACCAGCGAATTTTCTCGGACAAACCCAGGTTCGTCCGACTTGTTCTTGCCCCCAGGTTGTCCCTGAAATTGCCCATTTCCGTAAACACCGGTTTCCACAGGCCCGCGATTGCGGGTCTTGAGTTTGTTACGGATTTTTATAACACCGAAGTGTGGCGCAAATATTGACCTGGTTCACACCCCGGTCAGAAGCCGTTAATGGACCTGATCGCCGGGCTCGCTTTTTACAATAACAAGCCGTTTCCCGGTCCTGGTATCAGGGAGCCTCGGTGATTTCCAGCGACTTTGCCTGCTTTCCATTACGACACGATTACGGGATAATCCAACGACATGCGACAATTCTCTAACGAACCGCCCGGAAAATCGATTGGACGGGGCATGCTGGTCGTCAGTTTCGTTGCCGGCCTGGCCCTGTTGACGCTTCTGTTCAACGGAGTTCTGGAGCGGCAGGGCAATCCCAACCGCAGTCCAGTGAGCGGTATTACCGATTCCGGCACTCGGGAAGTGATTCTTCAGCAAAACCGGCAGGGGCATTATGTCACCACCGGCGCGATTAATGGCATCGATGTGGAATTCCTGCTGGATACCGGCGCCACCGACGTGGCGATACCCGGAAATGTGGCCGAAAATCTCGGTCTCCAGATCGGCTATACCGGACAGGCCTTTACAGCCAACGGGCCTGTTACCGTCTATACCACAACGCTTGAGGAGCTGCGCCTGGGCAATATCGTGTTGCAGGATATCGGTGCCAGCATTACGCCGAGCATGCCAGGTAATACCATATTGTTGGGAATGAGTGCGTTACGGCAGGTGGAATTCAGCCAGCAGGGTAATCAGCTTACTCTTCGCCATTACCCGTTTTGACTGGCCCGGACCAGGCAGGGCGAAACGTGAATAAGCCAGTATCAGTCAACGCGCTTCCTGATGATATCGGGGACGTCGTCTCCCGGGCTCTTCTGGAGGATACAGGCAGCGGCGATATCAGTGCTGAACTGATTGAGCCCGGCGTCACCTGCGACGCTGTCATTCTCAGTCGACAGTCTGCCGTGATCTGCGGAATTCCCTGGGCCGACAGGGTTTTCCGGCAACTGGATGCTGACATTCGGGTGAACTGGCTGGTACAGGACGGCGACGCAATCAGCCCCGACCAGGCTGTGGCGAGGATAAGCGGCCAGGCCCGCAGCCTGCTGACCGGAGAGCGCAGTGCACTCAACTTCCTGCAGACCCTTTCCGGTACCGCAACCCTCAGCCGGGAACTCGCGAACAAGGTAAAACATACCGCAGTCCGGCTGCTGGATACCCGCAAGACCCTTCCCGGACTGCGCACCGCGCAAAAATACGCCGTGCGCATCGGGGGCTGCCATAATCATCGAATGGGGCTGTTTGATGCTTTTTTGATCAAGGAGAATCATATCCGCGTCTGCGGGTCCATCGGCGAGGCTGTCGCGCGAGCCCGGCGAAACCATCCAGACAAGCCTGTGGAAGTGGAAGTGGAAAATACCGATCAGTTAAAGGAAGCTCTTGCGGCCGGACCCGATACGGTGCTGCTGGACAATTTCAGTCTCGCTGCACTTCATGAGGCGGTCAGGCTCTCGGCGGGGCGAACCCAACTGGAAGCCTCGGGAGGCGTCGACCGCACCAGTCTGGTGGCGATTGCCGAGACCGGAGTGGACTTTATTTCCATTGGCGCCTTGACTAAAAATTGCAAGGCGGTAGATTTAAGTATGCTGTTTGATCAGGGTTGAGTATAAACACCGGCTCCCTGGGTCACTGTAAAGGATAACACTCAATCGAGGAGATCCAATGAAAAGGCATTTTGCCCCCCAACCGGCCTTTCTGGCCTCTCTGCTGAGCCTGGCGGCGCTGGTGGCTTCCACTTTTGCCTATGGGCACGCCGGTGCGATTGATGATAACGGCGGCCACTACTACGGGAATTCCTATCACTGTCATATGTCCAACTGCGAAATGCCCGATACGTTCAGCCGGTATGGGCGCGACAGTTTTTTCACCGACCACGAAGATCGTGAAAAATTTTTCAATCAGGCGGACTGGGATTACGAGCAGGATTTCGACCAGGACTGCCAGTCAACCCGTCAGGAAATGCTGATTCTGACCAGCCGGATTGATGTGTCCTACACCAACCCCAGAAACTGCATTGTGCGTACCGGCGAGTGGTTGGATGAGTACACCGGCAAGACGTTCACCGTGGCCACCCAGGTAGACCTGGACCACGTTATTCCCCTCAAATATGCTCACAGTCACGGTGGCGATCAGTGGCCGTCCGGCAAGAAACTGCAGTTTGCCAACGATCCGATGAATCTGGTGATGGTGGAAAAGCGGGAAATCCGCCGCAAGGCCGAACGCGGACCGGACCGTTACCTGCCGCGCGAAGAGTATCAGTGCCAGTACGCCCGGCTGTGGGAAGCCATCGCCGAGGAATACGACCTCACCATCCAGTCGCGGGACAAGAATACCATTACCGTTATCTTGCGGGATTGCCCGGAATAGACCGGCCAGAGCCGGTCCCGGGCTGTTCAGGAGGATTCAGAGGGTTAATCAGGGGCCACGATCTTGATCTGGTCCATTCCCTGGTCGGGATCAAGCGGGGTGTCTCCGGCCGGAAAGCCGTTACCATCCAGAATATAGGCCAGCACCTCGGTATATTCCGAAAACATCATGGAACCGGGGTTGTCAGCAGGCATCTGGCCCATGATCGCCTCCCACAGATACAGCAGGGGCTGGGACTGCCACGAACTCAATACGTTTGAGTAATATTGCATGTCATGGCAGGTGACACAACGCTGCTCGTACACCGCCTCGCCGGCCTTGGCCTGTGCTTCGGTAAACACACCGTCATGCAGGGTCTTTTCCTGCGCGCTTGCAGCCAGTGCAACCACACTGCCCGCAACAAACAGGGCATATTTAACTGTCACAAGCATTGCATTTTTCATTGAAACTCCTCCATCAAGTGAAAAGGCCCGGATACCGCCAATTCACACTACCTGTATGGTAAATAATAATTCCAGTAATGCCCTGTTCTGATGTTGCAGTGTAGATACCCCACAGCAACCATCCCCTCATTATCTTGTGCCGGAAGCCCCGTTTCCAGCGGGCGTAACATTAAACTACATTCCCCGGCTTATCAACCCGCTGTGCCATAGTCATCCCAGGGGCATCCATACCCCTTATCCAAGACCGTTCTTCGGTGAAAACCCTGTCACGGAAATAACCGGGTCTGAAGGCAGTTTGCGTGAGGGTATCTGAATGCTGACTGAACTTGCCGGGCGCCGAGTGCAATGATGGACATGACCCGGGTACAAGCGCTGCATCAGCTGGACGAGCCAATCAGGCCCGGTGCCGGATTTTTCGCCCCGGTTGACCTGAGGAATGTTTAAAGAATGACAGAACCTGACAATTATTGTCAGTGTTCGACGCCGTTGATCACCGCTACCAGGGGTCCGTGAAAGCAGTGAATTTTTTATTTCATTATAATTATCATATGCTTATGACCTAACACCCTCTATTGGCACGGTCTATGCTCCCTATCCCGCAACGGCTTTAGTGGGGATCATCGATCCTGTCCGTTAAATCGATAGTGACTATCAAAACTGGAGAAGTCTCATGAAAAAGGTACAACAAGGTTTTACTCTTATCGAATTGATGATCGTGGTTGCGATCATCGGCATCCTGGCCGCGGTAGCACTGCCGGCCTATCAGACCTACACCAAGCGCGCTCAGTTTTCTGAAGTCGTGTTGGCGGCCACTCCTTACAAGAGTGCTTTTGAAGTCGCCGCCCAGACCGGCCGGCTTACTGACATTGCCGACGCAGATGCCGGCAGTGGTGGTATTCCTGCTGCAGCCGGCGCGAATGGTGTCGTTACATCGGTTGACATGACCGATGGGGTTGTCACTGCCACCGGAAGCGCGGATGTGGACAGTGAAACCTACACACTGACTCCAGGCGGCATCGTCGCTCCTATTCAGTGGACCGAAGGCGGCTCCTGCATAGCAGCCGGTCTTTGCTAGACGTTGGCCTGAGCTGCCCGGCTGTTTGATAGCCGGGCAGTCAGTTGATTGCCGAATGGGAGAGTGAGCATGACAGACCGAAGCAGGCAATCCGGTTTTACCCTCATTGAATTGATGATAGTCGTCGCCATTATCGGCGTTCTCGCGGCTGTGGCACTCCCCGCCTACGACAATTACACACAACGAGCCCGCTTTTCCGAAGTCATTGTGGCAACGTCCCCCTACAAGACCGCGCTGGCCCTTGCCATTCAGAGCGGCAGGATCACAGAGCTGGCCGGCGCCAACGCCGGGACCGCTGGCATCCCTCCCGCGGCAGGCGCTTCGGGCTGGCTGGCATCAGCGACCGTCGTGGATGGCGTTATCATCGCCACCGGGTCAGCGGATCTGAACAGCCATACGTATCAATTGACACCCAGCCTGACGGCGCCGGTGCAGTGGACCGAGAGTGGAACCTGCGTGGCGGTGGGGCTCTGCTAGAGCTTGTACCATGCACACCCTGCCGCGTCCCCGTCTGACAGCCAGTTTCCTGCACTTTCTGTTCAGCTGCCTTGTTTTTTTCAGCTTCATCGCGGTTCTGCTGTTGCTCTGGTTTCCCGCTCCCTATTTTTCGGCCTCCGGAGGATGGCAGGGGTTACGACTGGTTGCCGCGGTTGATCTTGTACTGGGACCCTTGCTGACGCTGATCGTTTTTGATATTTCCAAGCCCCGCAGGGAACTGATCACAGATCTGTCACTGATTGCGCTATTGCAGTTATCAGCCCTCGCCTGGGGCATCTGGACTGTGTATCAGCAACGCCCTGTGGCTGCCGTTTTCTGGCAAGGGAGTTTCTACACCGTGCCCGCGCGGGCGCTGGTTTCACAAGGTGCCGATCTGGATGGGCTCAACAGGTTTGGCAGTTCCCGTCCGGTCTATGTGTTCGCCGAACCGCCACGCGATGAACAAGGACACCTCGCTATGCTGCGGGAAGTGGAAACAACCCAGGCGCCTCCTCACGAGCATTTGCACCGTTACCGGCGGTTAGCTGACCACTTTGATGAAATTCGGCGGCACAAAGGAGTGGACATCGAAGAGATCGTCTCCACCAATGCCGACATGGAAAGCCGGCTGAGTGAAATACTGACCAAGACCGGCGTCTCGCGTGAAGACAATCATTACGTTGCCCTGGTTTCACGCTACCGCAATATCGTGCTGGTGTATGACCGGCAGGACCAACTCATCGGGACGCTGAACGCTCCGTTAAAATCCGGACCGCGTTAGTTCATTTCCTCCCGGCTCCGGATTTTCAGGTTTCCATTCCAGATTTTCCGCACGATCAAGGCCTTGTCACGGTTGATCTATACTTGTCAGTGGATCACACCGATGCCATGCGCAAGGACCCCTCCATGACGTTAGCCATCGCTACCGCGACCGCTGCCCGTTTTAAACTCCCATGGCTCGATCTCGGCACTTACGACATTAACCAGTGTCCCATCGGCCTGGTTGATTCGGCCCTGATCAGTCGATACCAGGCGCTGCCTCTTTTCCGCAGGCGGAGAACGCTGTATCTGGCGGTTTCGAATCCAGGCGAAATCAGCGCGCTCGATGACATCAAGTTCAACACCGGACTGACCTTGGAACTCGTTGTCGTGGAAGATGACAAGCTGGCATCAGCGGTCAAGCAACTGGTCGGTCGCCAGGAATCAGATGCGCTGGGCCTGGCCTGTCTGCAGGAGGACAACGTCAACCCGGATCAATTTGATATTCTCCCTGATCAGGATTCCGACGGCGTGAAAGGGGATGAAGCGCCGATAGTGAGCCTGATCAACAAGGTGCTCGGTGACGCCATCCAGTGCGGTGCGTCCGACATTCATTTCGAACCGTACGAAACCAACTATCGCATCAGGTTTCGGATCGACGGGCTTCTGCAAGAGGTGATGCGCCTCCCGGTCAAAATTTCCCGGAGGATAGCGTCACGCCTGAAAATACTTTCACAAATGGATATTTCGGAGAAACGCAAAGCCCAGGACGGACGCACCAAATTTCGTACGGCAGATGATCGCACAGTCAATTTCAGGGTGAGCAACCTGCCAACGCTTTGGGGTGAAAAGGTGGTCCTGCGCATTATGGACCGATCCAGCGCACCGATGGGGATAGCTTCCCTGGGGATGGATGAGAGGCAAAAGCTCATCTATCTGGAGGCCATCAAACGGAAACAGGGCATGATTCTCATCACCGGTCCCACCGGTAGCGGCAAAACCGTATCACTCTATACCGGTCTCGCAATTTTGAACACGGCCGAACTCAATATTTCCACCGCGGAGGACCCGGTGGAAATCAATCTGGACGGCATCAACCAGGTGTCCATAAAACATCACGGAGGAATGGATTTTGCCGGGGCGCTACGGGCGCTCCTGCGCCAGGATCCGGACGTCGTGATGGTTGGGGAGATTCGAGACCGGGAAACCGCAGAAGTGGCAGTCAAGGCTGCCCAGACCGGCCACCTGGTCATGTCGACCCTGCACACCAATAACGCCGCCGAATCACTCACCCGGCTTCGAAACCTTGGTGTTCCGACCTATAACCTCGCCACCTCGGTAAGCTTGATAATCGCCCAGAGACTATTGCGCTTGCTATGTAACAAGTGTAAAGAAAAGGTTAAGATATCCGAAAAACTACTGTTAGGAGAGGGATTTACGAAATCACAGGTTTCCGGGGGCAAGTTTTTCCGCCCAACCGGTTGCAAACATTGCCGGGATGGCTATCGCGGCAGAACCGGAATTTATGAAGTGGTTCCCATTACTGAAGCCCTGTCTCAACTTATCATGGCGCAGGACAGTTCCATCGCACTGGCTGAGGCGGTACGGCGAGGCGAATTTCTCAGTCTACGCCAGTCAGCCCTGATCAAGGTGGCCCGGGGATTGACCAGCCTGGAAGAAGCAACCCGGGTAACCTGAGCGGGGCACCGAACACGTTTACGGGAACAGGTAACCTGAATCCGGACTACCGGGACAGACCTATCAAGCAGACAGCGTCACGCTCGAGGTGTTAAATGGCATCAACAGAAGCCGCCCAGATCTACGTCTGGCATGGTACCGATAAAAACGGCCAGAAGACCAAGGGCGAACTTCCCGGCGTCAGTCAGGCCCTGGTCAAGGCGCAACTGCGCAAACAGGGCGTAAACCCGACCCGGGTCAAGCGCAAGCCCAAGGATCTCTTTGGTCCGAAAAAGCAGAAAATCACCCCGGGCGATATTGCGGTATTCACCCGTCAACTGGCGACCATGATGAAAGCGGGCATCCCGCTTGTGCAGTCTTTCGAGATTGTGGGAGGCAGTCTGGAAAACGCCTCCATGCGTAACCTGGTATCCCTGATCAGGGACGACGTGGCAGCCGGTAATAATTTTGCCGACTGTATTCGAAAGCACCCCCGTTATTTTGACGATCTGTTCTGTAATCTGGTCGACGCCGGCGAACAGTCCGGCGCACTTGAAACAATGCTCGAACGACTAGCCGTTTACAAGGAAAAATCAGAAGCACTCAAGTCAAAAATCAAAAAGGCAATGAACTATCCTATTGCCGTGGTCGTAGTCGCGCTCGTCGTAACCGGTATCCTGCTGGTGAAAGTGGTTCCGCAATTTGCTGAAACGTTTTCCAGTTTCGGTGCGGAACTCCCGGCGTTTACGCTCTTTGTTCTTGGTTTGTCTGATTTGGCGATCGACCACTGGTGGAAGGCAATTATCGTTATCGTCGCCGCGGGTTTTGCCTTCAAGGAAGCCAAATTGCGCTCGAAAGCCTTCGCGAACTCAGTGGACAAAATCTCCCTGAAACTGCCGATTATCGGCAACATTCTCCTCAATTCCTGCTTTGCGCGTTTTACCCGCACACTCTCAACCACATTCGCCGCCGGTGTCCCGCTGGTCGATGCGCTTGACTCTGTGGCGGGAGCCACCGGCAACATTGTGTATTCCAGAGCAACAAAAAAAATCCGCGACGATGTGACTACCGGTCAGCAGTTGAACTTCTCCATTCGCAGCACAGGCCTGTTTCCGATAATGATTGTGCAGATGGTCGGCATCGGCGAAGAGTCCGGTGCTCTGGATGGCATGCTCGACAAGTGCGCCACGTATTATGAGGCCGAAGTGGACAATGCCGTTGACGGGCTTACCGCGTTAATGGAGCCCATTATTATGGCTGTGCTCGGCACACTGATAGGCGGCCTGATGATAGCCATGTATCTGCCCATATTCCAGATCGGCCAAGTGGTCTAAGCCTCAAGGCATGACAATCCTCGAAATCCTGTCCAACAACCCGATCGCTCTGGTCACCATCACGCTCGTGGTCGGGTTGCTTGTGGGCAGTTTTCTCAATGTAGTCATTCATCGGCTACCGATCATGCTGCAGCGGGAATGGAAGTCGCAATGCTGTGAATTTCTGGAAATCGAATCGTCCCTGCCGGAAGAGAGTCCAGCCGCTGCTGGATTCGAGTCCTTCAACCTCGTGAAGCCGGCATCGCACTGCCCGCATTGCAGTCACCGGATACGCGCCTGGGAGAATATCCCTGTCATCAGTTACCTGATCCTGCGAGGAAAATGCTCTCGATGCACGGCGGCGATTTCCATGCGCTATCCTGCTATCGAGCTTGTCACGGGGCTTTTATCCGCGCTGGTGGCCTCCTATTTCGGGTTCACCTGGGTGTGCCTGGCGCTGCTGGTTTTCACCTGGAGTCTGATCGCTCTCACGATAATCGATGTCGATCACCAATTATTGCCGGATAACATCACCCTGCCCCTGTTGTGGCTGGGCCTGCTGGTCAACTCCTCCGATCTTGGGCTGGTGACGCTGCAAGACGCGGTCATCGGTGCCATGGGTGGCTATGTCTCCCTGTGGCTGTTCTATTGGACCTTCAAACTGATAACCGGCAAGGAAGGTATGGGTTATGGGGATTTCAAACTGCTGGCCGCTCTGGGAGCATGGATGGGCTGGCAGAGCCTGCTGCCCATAGTTATTCTCTCCTCGCTGGTCGGTGCGGTTATCGGCATCGGCATGATCGTTGTTTTGAAACGCGACCGCCATGTGCCGATTCCCTTCGGCCCCTATCTCGCAGGTGCCGGATTTATCATGCTGATCTGGGGACCTTGGCTGTCGGATTTCTACCTGAGCAATTTTGTCATCTGAGTAACGCAGACTGACTCCTCCAGGCATTCCTGATTCTATGACAACAATCGGATTAACCGGCGGCATTGGCAGCGGAAAAAGCACCGTCAGCGATCTGTTCGCCAACCTCGGTGTGGAAATCATCGATGCCGATGTCATCTCGCGTCAGGTGGTTGAGCCGGGACAGCCGGCACTGGCCAGCATCGCCGATCGCTTTGGCGATCAAATTCTCGATGCCAACAGCAGGCTTCGACGCAGGGCCCTGCGTGAGGTCGTGTTCCACGACCAGGAAGCCAGACGCTGGCTGGAGGACCTGCTGCATCCGTTGATTGGCGATGCGATTCGCAATCGGATTAATCAGTGCAAGAAACCTTACTGCCTTCTGGTGTCCCCGTTGCTGCTCGAATCCTCCCAAAGGCAACTGGTGGACCGGATCGTGGTGGTGGATCTGCCGGAACACCTGCAGTTGTCGCGTACTGCACAGCGGGATGAAAGCAGCGACGACACGGTGCGGGCCATTATGGCTGCCCAGTTGGACCGGGAATCCAGACTGGCACAGGCCGATGACGTCATTCATAACGAGGGCACGGTTGAACAGTTGGCGGCGCAAGTGAGATCATTGCACGACAAATTCAGCGAACTGGCCGATTCACGCGATGCGAACTCCGGAAAGAAAAGTTAACTGTCCTAGCTGCGGCAAAATAGTGACCTGGAACCATGCCAATCAGTATCGGCCTTTCTGCTGTGAGCGCTGCAAGCTGATTGATCTTGGGGCCTGGGCCGCGGAAAAACACGCTATTCCCGGAGAGCCACTACCCCCCGGGAACGATGAAGACAATCACGGTGATGAATATTAGGGGAGCCTGCGGGGTATGGAAGGAATTCGTTCCACGCGCTGGAATTACAGGGGCGTACCACTGTAATCCGGCATTGGCACCCAGTACATGCGGCTGAAGTCAGTGTGGACCTCGTTGTGAACAAGAATCAAGGCAAACTCTCCATCGCGGGAAATCCTGACCTTCGATATCACCTCATCCTCGCCCAGCCCCAGTTCGTAATCCTGAATCAACAGATGGGTTACCACATCAAACACAAACAGCTTTTCGTTGTCGACCGCAAGCAGCAGGTCACCCGCATTGTTGAATGTCGCACTGACGGGTGAACTGCCCAGGTACCACTCACCGTCAATGTTGAAGTAGTCATCGGGGGCCATGTCAACAATACTGAAATCTTCTTGCTCCTGGTTTCCCTGGGGACACGAATAGGCCAGTCTGCTTCCGTCAGGTGAGATGCTGAAATCAGTACACGAACTGCCCACGGGCACGTCCGTGCCTTCAACGAAGTCGAGGCTTGTGGTAGCCGGATCAAAATCAAAGGTCGCCAGGTTGGATTCCGTCGCCAGGAACATATGTTGCTGCACCGGGTCATATTCCACCCGCACCGGTTCTTCCAATGGGATCGTGTCCAGCAATGGATTGGCGTTACCGTCGAAATAACCTACCCACAGCCCCGTATCCGTGAAAGGAGTAACCTCGTCCTGGGGATCAAGCAAGACCTGGTCGTACAGCAGCAGAAACAGGTTGCCGTTTTCGCCCAGCGCGATGTCTCGCGCCTGCCAGGAATAATCCCGTGATCCCAGGGTCTGACGGATGGAGTTCCAGGTAATGTCTCCGTTAGCCAGGTTCAGCTTGTACAGGCGCTGTGAATTGGGATGAACGGTCATATACGCCAGACCGTTGGCGGCATCCAGAGTGAACTGCTCGGGACTGGCGTTGAAGGCGTAGGTCGCCCCGGTCTCTCCTGAGATTACATTTCGCTCAACCACCCGGTTTCTCAGCGTGTCTCCTATCAACACCCAGCCGTGACACAGCGGAATGAAGTCCTGGGTCGGTTCCATGGTCAGGCCACCACCGATAATGGATCCGGCAGCGCTCGTCGGTCCAGACTCAAAGGGCTCCAGAGTCAACAGTTGAAAAATGCCATGGGCTTCGTCGAGCAGGCGCAGTTTGGCTGAATACTTGCTGCCCAGAAATGTGGTTTCCGGAATATCCAGAATCTCCGATGCGAAAGAGAAGGTGGGAATTCCTGTACTTCCCTCCACCACGCCGCCGGGAGCTTCGAACGCATTGCAATCCATCAATGCCAGGCCGGACAA
Organism: Pseudohongiellaceae bacterium; assembly: GCA_040879025.1. GTDB lineage: Bacteria > Pseudomonadota > Gammaproteobacteria > Pseudomonadales > Pseudohongiellaceae > JBBDLF01. Next base: position 113,101 of record JBBDLF010000038.1, on the reverse strand, counting down.
CGCAGGTCCGCTGACCGGTTCGGGCGCGGCGGTGATCGTCGCCTGGGTTAGCCGGAACAGCCCCTTATTGGGATCGATCAGTTCCATTTTGGCGAGAACGGTGCCGATGTCCTGTATTTCCACGTTCGGCGTGACCAGCGTGAAGCCGTCGAACAACGAACTTGCATCACCGGGAGCCGGCGCGGCTCCCGGTGTAAATTCCAGATGATAGGCAGGATTGAATTTGACGCCTGTGTACACGGGCAGAGATGCCTGTACAGCTTCGGCGGCTACCGCGCTTTTCACCCGAAATCCTACATACTGACTGGATTTCAAGGCCGCGTTCACCGGACCGGTTACGTCCACCACGATCTGACCCAGCGCCAGCGCGTCCACTTCGGCAATGGGCGCGCCAATCCCGGTGGAAAAGTCGAATCGCGTCAGCTCGCCGTCATCGGCAAAAGAATACAGTTCCACCGGAGCCGCACCGTTCTGTGGAAAGACAGCTTCAATTGGCAGGGTCAATGTCGCCACCGCGACCGAAGCGGTCGCCCCGAAGTCGAACAGCATCGATGCCGCATCGACATATTCCGGACTGGTAACGGCCCACCCGCCGCTTGTCACGTAGGACGCATCGACGGCGTCACCCAGTGGTGGTGCACTCGTGGATTCGCCGTTTTCGTCCTGGGGATCCTGCTGTCCAGCCTTGGTGGCAACCAGCACCGCCTCGTCCACCAGTATCGCCTGATCCGCCGTCACGAACAGCGGCCAGCACCCCAGTAACGCCAGTAGAACCCGAATTCTGATTTTCATAATTACCTGCCTGCGCGCCACCGGTTCCGGTGACACCTGCTACAACAAACCATTCCGCACCCAAGCCCGCGACGCAATCGGGATTGTGGCAATGTTCTATCAGTTATGGACCAGCCGGTCCCTGTGTGCAAATTATCCCGGTGTTTCTACGCAGTTGATACCTGCCCCTGATTCCACAGTGAACTGGTTCACAACCTTTTTTCAGGGTCCACTTCGCTGTATCTGCCTGCATCACAAATACTTTATGTCAGATAGTGACACAATGGCAGTAATATTCATCACTAATCATATATTTTTCATGTACTTGTGATTATTATTGCAATTATTTTCCACAAAATCGGCCTATCTGACTAGTTTTTAGGTAAAAAAGGGAAATGCCTGCGTTATTGCCAGAACGCGGAGACAGAAGCGAGACCTTGTCCGCCCGCCTGGTAAACATCTTCGAGATTCCGCGGGACCAGGCCGCCCAAGGCAAAGACAGGCAGGCTGACGGACGCCGCAAGGGAGGCAAAATTTTCCCAGCCAAGCGGCTTGGACTCGGGGTGTGTAGCCGTGGCATTGACTGGAGACAGAAACACGAAGTCGGCGCCGAGAAATTCGGCATGACGGAGTTGTTCCAGGTTATGGCATGAAGCGCTGAACAGATATTGAGTCGTCACCGGCCGCGACTCTGTCGCCAGCAGCCTGACAGAATTCAGATGAAGACCATGGGCGCCGCTTCGCTGAAACCCGGCGACATCGCCATTGAACAGCAAGCGGCAATGGTGGCGGGTACAGTAATTCGCCGCCGCAACAGACCATTCCACCAGTTGGTGAGCCGGCAACTGCGGCTGCCGTAACTGGATCAGTCGGCATCCTTTCCCAAGCAGCACCAGGAGTTTGCGTTCAAAGTGCTGCCAGTCATCCGCTTGGCCGGTCACGGCGATCAGTTCGGGCAACTGCAGCAGTTTGATGATCGGCTGATTGGCAGGAGGAAAATCCTGCTCCGCCAGTTCGCCGGGCTGCCGCCACGCCAGGGGCTGACCTTCCCGTCCGACAGGCGTTCCCGTATACGACATCACTGTGTATACGTCGAGAAGAACCGCTTTGTCCGGATACTGAAACGCGATTTTTTTCAGGGGACAGTAAGCGACCACATCAATACCGAGTTCTTCGCGCAGTTCCCTGCGCAACGCCTCCACAACGGACTCGCCGTCTTCTACTTTGCCCCCCGGGAATTCCCACAGGTTGCCCTGATGAACGGTTCGATGTCGCCGCGCCACAAGCACCTGCCGCTCACCGTTGTAGATGACACCGACGGCAACGTGCACCATGCCCGGGAAATCAGCTGCGGTATTCGGCATTGATGCGCACATAGTCGAGCGAAAGGTCCGATGTCCATACGGTTTCCCGATGGCTGCCACGGCCGAGGTCGACGTTGATTTCAATGTCGCTTTTCTGCATTTCCGCCTTGCCCCGCCTTTCGGTGTAGTCATCAGCCAGCGTTCCGTTTTTAACCAGACAGACGTCGCCCAGTCTCACCATAACCCGTTCCACCTCCAGGCCGGTTACACCGGCGCGCCCGATGGCCGCCAGTATACGGCCCCAATTGGGATCACTGGCAAACAGGGCGGTTTTCACCAGCGGCGATTCAGCAATCGCGTACGCCACCTGCAGACATTCCGCCGAGGACCGGCCACCCTCGATGCCGATTGTGACAAATTTGCTGCCACCTTCCGCATCACGAATTATTTCCGTTGCCAGGGTCCGGAACACGTCTTGCAATGCCTGCTCAAACAGTTGTCTTTCCTCATCGCCTGCCTTGGCAATGTCCACTTCACCCTCACCGGTGGCCACCAACATACAGGCGTCATTTGTCGATGTGTCTCCATCGACTGTAATACGATTAAATGACCGTTCAACCATGCCTGACAGCATTGTTTTCAGGGTTTCCTGTGGAACCGATGCATCGGTAAAAACAAATGCCAGCATGGTGGCCATATTGGGTTTGATCATGCCGGCGCCCTTGGCAATGCCATTCACGGTCAGCGCCTTGCCTCCACAGTCCAGCGCCACACTGGCTGTTTTAGGCCTGGTGTCCGTTGTCATGATGCCCTGTGCCGCAAGCAGCCAGTTTGCCTCGCCAAGCGCGCCATAGACGCCTGGAATGCCCGCCTCGATTCTCTCCACCGGCAGCGCTTCACCGATCACCCCGGTGGAAAACGGCAGTATCTGCTCGATACGCACTCCGGCCAATTCGGCAACCGCGCGACAGCATCGCCGGGCGTCAAGGTAACCCGCCTCGCCGGTGCCGGCATTGGCATTTCCGGTATTGATCAGGAAGTAGCGGATGTCGCCTTCCAACAAATGGTGTTTCGCCAGTTTGACAGGAGCGGCACTGAACGCGTTCCCGGTGAACACCCCGGCCACCTCCGCGCCGCTGCTCAGTTCGATCAGCACCAGATCAAGGCGGTCGGGGTAACGGATATGACTTTTAACCGCGGCAAGCCTGACGCCTGCCAGCGGTGGTAAATTTACCAAGGCGGAACTCCTGTTGACTTTGTCAGGGACAGTTCATGGTCAGGAACAGTTCATGAGTCAAGCCTGCCGTGACAAAGCTTGTACTTTTTACCGGAACCGCAAGGACACGGTTCATTGCGACCCACCTTCCGCTCTTCTCTGACAAACGGCGCCGGAGCCTCCGCCGGCCGACCCTGACCGTCCGGTCCACCGGTCTTCGGCGGGCCTCCCTGGGTCATGGCGGAAGCCAGAGCATGCTGGTAACTCATCCGCTCCCGTTTGCGCTCTTCTTCCCGTTGCTTCTCGATTGCCTGTACATCGTCTTCCTGGCGTACCTTGACGTGACTTAGCACCTTCACCACTTCCTGCTGCAGATTGGCAAGCAGATCCTGGAATAACGTAAACGCCTCGCGCTTGTATTCCTGAATCGGTTTCTTGCCGCCGTAACTGCGCAGAAAAATACTTTGACGCAAGTGGTCCATCGTCGCCAGGTGTTCCTTCCACAAGTTATCCAGAATCTGCAATACGATCTGCTTTTCAAAAATTCTCATCTTGGCGCCGACAGCCTCGGCTTTTCTGTCATATTCGGCTTCGAGTTGCGTGAGGATACGACTTTTCAGTGCTTCCTCAAACAAGGTATCGTCCTCATCCAGCCATTGCTGCACCGGCACCGCGGTGTCGAATTCCGATTCAATCGCGCTCTCGAGTCCGGCGATATCCCACTGCTCGGCCATACTCTGGGGCGGGATGTGAACATCCACCAAACCGTCAACCACTTCCCGGCGCATATCCGTCACCAGTTGTGACACGTCATCGCCGGCCATCAGTTCGTTGCGCTGACTGTATACTATGGTCCGTTGATCGTTCGCGACGTTGTCAAACTCCAATAGCTGCTTCCTGGTATCGAAGTTTCGACTCTCAACCTTGCGCTGCGCTTTTTCGATTTGACGCGTAACCATCCCATGTTCTATGGCTTCTCCTTTCTCCATACCCAGTCGCCGCATGAAATTCTTGACGCCTTCCGGGGCGAATATTCGCCAAAGATTATCGTCAAGGGAAAGATAGAAGCGGGTAAAACCCGGATCACCCTGCCGACCTGCCCTGCCGCGCAACTGGTTATCGATGCGTCGTGATTCGTGTCTTTCAGTCCCGACAATGTGCAGTCCGCCCGCCTCGATCACCTGATCGTGGCGCTTCTGCCATTCGGTTCGCAGCTCATCAAGCTGCTCCGCGGACGGGTTGTCGAGTTTTGCCAGCTCCGCTTCCCAATTGCCGCCGAGTACAATGTCCGTACCGCGTCCGGCCATGTTTGTCGCGATGGTTACTACCCCTGGACTGCCCGCCTGAGCGATGATCTCAGCCTCTTTTTCATGGAACTTGGCATTGAGAACTTCATGGGGAATTTTCTCCTTCTTCAGAAAGTCCGACAGCATCTCTGAATTGTCGATTGACGCCGTACCCACCAGAACAGGAGCTCCCTTGCTGCTGAACTCTTTGATATCGGCGACAATCGCATGAAATTTTTCTTCCGTGCTCAGGTACACCAGGTCATTGGCGTCCACTCTTATCATGGGCTTGTTGGTGGGGATCACCACCACTTCCAGTCCATAAATCTGGTTGAACTCAAACGCCTCGGTATCCGCGGTGCCGGTCATACCCGCCAGCTTGTTGTACAGGCGGAAATAATTCTGGAACGTAGTTGACGCCAGGGTCTGGCTCTCACTCTGTATCTGCAACCCCTCCTTCGCTTCAATTGCCTGGTGCAGGCCTTCGGACAATCGTCGGCCTTCCATGGTCCGGCCTGTGTGCTCATCGATCAGCACAACACGGTTTTCCTTGATGATATATTCAACATCGCGATGAAACAGGTAATGCGCTTTCAACGCGGAATGAACGTGATGCAGCAGGCCCAGATTCGTCGCTGCGTAGAGACTTTCCCCCTCCTTAAGCAGCTTGTTTTTCGCTAACAGCTCTTCTACGTGTGCGTGCCCTTCCTCCGTGAGTTCAACCTGGCGGGATTTTTCATCAATAGTGAAGTGCCCGCTCTCCTCAGGCACGTAATTCTTGTCGAGCATTTTGGCGGTGCGGTCCTCTTTCTTCGCTTCACCTTTTACGAGACTGCCAATCAGCTTGTTGATGGCAATGTACATTTCCGAGCTGTCTTCGGCGGCACCGGAAATGATCAGCGGCGTTCTCGCCTCGTCGATCAAAATGGAGTCCACCTCATCGACCAGCGCGAAATTGAGATCCCGCTGCATCTTGTCCTGAAGGCGGAATGCCATATTGTCCCGCAAGTAGTCAAAACCGAACTCGTTGTTGGTCCCGTAAGTGACGTCGCCCGCATAGGCGGCCTTTTTATCCTCGAGGGCCTGTCCCGACTTGATCACGCCGACCGTCAGACCGAGAAATTCATACAGAGGCCGCATCCAGTTGGCGTCGCGGTATGCCAGGTATTCGTTCACTGTGACGATGTGCACGCCCTTTCCAGACAGCGCATTGAGGTAAACGGGAAGTGTTGCCATCAGGGTCTTGCCTTCGCCCGTACGCATTTCCGCTATATTGCCTTCATGCAACACGACACCACCGATCATCTGTACATCGAAGTGGCGCATTTTCAGCGTACGTTGACAAGCCTCCCGAACCAGGGCAAATGCCTCGGGCAACAGGGCGTCCAGAGACTCACCTTTGCCATGCCGCGTTCTCAACTCATCGGATCGGGTGCGAAGCTGTTCGTCTGTAAGGGAAGCCAGCGCTTCTTCCAGGGCATTGATTTTGACGACAATCCGGTTGATGCGTTTCAGTTGCCTGTTATTACTGCTACCGAAGATCTTGCTTAGCACTTTCATAATCGATTTCTTCTATACATGACTGGGGGCACGGAAATTCATCCTGCGCCGAAATGACAACCATGCCACGAAAAGACCTGGCTGGGCCGTGTTGTCAGGATGTGACCGACTGGGGGGCTATCTGACGGTGCGATGAATATAGGCGGCCGGATCGACGACCCTGCCGTTCTTGTAGACTTCAAAGTGAACATGGGGACCGGTGGAACGGCCCGTGCTTCCCACCAGGGCGATGGGTTGCCCTTTCTTGACGATATCACCAATACTGACCAGGAGTTTTTCGGCATGTGCATAGCGGGTGGTGTAGTCATTGCCATGATTGACTTCCACCATCAGTCCGTACCCGGCCTGTTCACCCGACCAGGTGACCACGCCGGAGGCGACCGTATTGATATCAACCCCGTTTTGGCCGGTAGCGAAGTCGATACCCTGATGATAGGCGGGCTGTCCGCTGAAGGGGTCTGTTCGCTGACCGAAACGGGATGAGATCCAGCCGCGTTCCACGGGTCGGCCGGCGATAAATACGTCGGATTGTGCCTGCCTGTCCACCAGCAGGTCCTCAAGAATTTCAAGTTGCTGCTGACGACTGGCCAGTTGAGCTTCCAGTTCCTCTATGGCACTGAAAAAATGGGCGCTCTCATAGCCACCTGATGACCCGGTGTCCGGGCCCCCGAGAGCAACCGGCCGGGAAAAATCGAACTCGTCCATGTCGACATCGGAAATCGAGGTAATTCTGTCGCCCACAGCCTCAAGCCTGACCAATCTGGCCTGCATCACGGCCAACCGTAAAGTCAGCGCCTCCAGTTGCTCCTCGGACTGCTGCTTGATATCGACCAGTTGTCCGGATTGTTCCTGTAACTGCCTGTCCCAGTCGAGCGCGGTTTCCGAGTGGAGTACGGAGTCACTGTTGGAGATAGCCAGTTCATAGCCGAAATACCCCAACGCCACAGGGGCTCCCAGCAGGCAAACGGAAAGCAGGCCTTTAACCCAGCCTTTGAGGATTATAGTGCGGGTGTGGCCGTGACGTTGATCAACGAGGATGATTTTCATTAGTTAGCGAATTTCCGACAATACCCCGAAGAAAACACCTTGGGTGACTGCAAGAAACGGTCGCCTAACTAAAAGTATTGAATATCAGATAGTTAGCTTGGTAGCGACGGCCAGCAGCTCAGGCTGCCAGCACTGGCTTCATGTAGGAGATGGGAACATTTGTCTCTGTGTCGAAGCTGACAATCTCCCAGGCGTCTTCGTTAACTTCCAGCATTCTTAATAATGCATTATTAAGAGCATGTCCAGATTTATATCCCTTGAATTCCCCGATCAGGCTGTTGCCCAATAAGTAGAGATCGCCGATAGAGTCCAGTATCTTGTGCTTGACGAACTCGTCTTCGTAACGCAGACCGTCTTCGTTCAGCACCTTGTAGTCGCCTACGGCGATCGCATTGTCCATGCTTGCGCCCAAGGCCAGGTTACGGTTGCGCAGCTCTTCGAATTCGTGCATGAATCCGAATGTACGGGCACGACTGACTTCCTTCACAAAGGAGGTGCTGGAGAAATCGATTGTCGCGCATTTGGTGAACTTGCGATAAACCGGATGATCGTATAGCAACGTATAGGAAACCTTGAACCCGTTGAAAGGTTCAAGGCTGACAGACTTATCGTCCTGTGTCAGCTTCAGCTTTCGTTTGATGCGAATAAACTTCTTCAGCGCGTTCTGCTCTTCTATGCCGGCAGACTGGATCAGAAACACAAACGGGCCGGCGCTGCCATCCATGATGGGGACTTCCGGCGCACTGACATCGACATAGCAATTGTCGATTCCAAGGCCGGACATCGCAGACATCAGGTGCTCAATCGTGGAAATCCTGACGTTGCCCTTGACCAGAGTCGTGGACAGCGTGGTATCTCCCACATTGGCGGCCTTGGCAGCGATTTCGACCACTGGGTCAAGATCCACCCGCGTAAACACTATCCCCGTGTTGGGGGGCGCGGGCCGGAGGGTCAGATAGACTTTGCCACCGGTGTGGAGTCCAACGCCGGTGGCACGAATGACATTTTTTAAAGTTCTTTGCTTAAGCATACGGCCGATTATAACCCTTTTAGAAAAATGTGTTGGCCAGAAGCCCCGTCAGCGAAGCTGCTGCATAGTAACAAATATGTAATCGGAACCCAATAAGTTGTTATACATCCCGGCTACATGATTCCCGGTTTTGTGACCTGATTCCCGATCTGTCCGGGGCCGGCCCCGGACAGCTGCGCTAATCCGCCTGTTTACGCAGGAATGCCGGAATATCAAGGTAATCCAGGTCATCCGCTCCCACGGCCTTTCCCATCGTTGCCTGACGCTGGCCACCTGTGGCCCGGCGCTTGGCCCGCATGCCCGGGGGCCGATCCAGTTGGCGGTAATCCATGCCCCTGCCTGTCGTATTGTCCACCACCTTGGTCGGGCGGTCCTTGCCACCCAGGCCGGTGGCCACCACGGTCACCCGCATCTCGGTATCGAGCTCAGGATCAATGACCGTGCCTACTACTACTGTAGCGTCATCTGACGCAAATTCTTCTATGGTATCTCCCACTTCCGCGAATTCTCCCAACGACAGATTCTCGCCCGCCGTGATATTCACCAGAATACCGCGGGCACCCTGCAGATTGACATCCTCCAGCAAGGGGCTGCGAATCGCCGCCTCCGCTGCTTCTCGCGCCCGATCCGGGCCGCTGGCAAAACCTGTCCCCATCATCGCCATCCCCATCTCGGACATCACGGTTTTTACGTCGGCAAAATCCACATTGATCATGCCGGGATGCATGATCAGATCGGCGATGCCCTTGACTGCTCCCAGCAGCACATCGTTTGCAGCGCGGAACGCGTCCAGCAGGGAAGCCTCACGCCCAAGCACATCCAGCAGTTTCTCGTTCGGGATAGTAATCAGGGAATCCACGCTTTCAGACAACAGGCGAATTCCTTCGGAAGCAACAGCCGCCCGTTTCTTGCCTTCAAAAGGAAAAGGCCTGGTAACCACCGCAACCGTCAAAATCCCCATCTCTCGGGCAACCTCTGCAACCACCGGAGCAGCACCGGTTCCGGTGCCCCCACCCATTCCCGCCGTTATGAAAATCATGTCCGCGCCAGAAAGAATATCGGCAATCTCATCCCGGTCTTCCATCGCAGCCTGGCGACCGATTTCCGGATTCGCGCCCGCGCCCAGACCTTTGGTGATGTTGCTGCCCATCTGCAGCTGGGTTTTGACCTTGATGCTGCTCAGCGCTTGTGAATCGGTGTTGGCGCAAATAAAGTCCACACCGCTCACCTGGTTTTTGATCATATGATTGACGGCATTGCCGCCACCACCGCCCACACCGATAACCTTGATCACCGCACTTTGTGGAACATTTTCGACTAACTCAAACATATAGCCCCCTTGCAATCCTAAATTCGTGGTGCGTTAACTGAATTCTGTTCAAAAATTTCCCTGAAACCATTTCTTTACTCTCTCTACAAGTCGAATCCGTGGTTCCTTTCTGGAATTATGTCCATCCCGTTCCTGATATTGTTTGAGTCCGTACAACAACAAGCCCACGCCGGTTGAATAAATAGGATTCCTAACAATATCGGCTAATCCATTCACATTATGAGGAGCGCCTATCCGCACAGGAGCGTGAAAAATCTCCTCCGCCAGATCAATAACTCCTTCCATTTTACTGGTTCCTCCTGTAAGCACGATTCCCGCCGCGAGCAGGTTTTCATATCCGCTTCGCTGCAATTCGGCCTGCACCAGGGTGAACAACTCGTCATAGCGAGGCTCAACCACTTCAGCAAGAGCTTGTCGTGACAACTCGCGCGGAGCGCGGTCCCCCACGCTCGGAACCTTGATTTTTTCGTCTGCGCTGGCTAGCTGGGTTAAAGCACAGGCATACTTGATTTTTATCTCTTCAGCGTTCTCAGTCGGCGTTCTTAAAGCCATCGCTATATCATTCGTCACCTGGTCACCGGCGATAGGAATTACCCCCGTGTGCCTGATTGCCCCTTCAGTGAAAACGGCTATATCTGTCGTACCACCGCCGATATCTACAAGGCATACGCCCAGTTCTCTCTCATCTTCCGTCAGTACCGCATAACTTGATGCCAGTTGTTCCAGAATAATGTCGTCTACTTCGAGCCCGCAGCGCTTGATGCACTTTTCAATATTCTGAACGGCATTTATTGCGCAAGTGATCAGGTGTACCTTGGCCTCCAGACGCACGCCGGACATGCCCAACGGCTCCTTGATTCCTTCCTGTGCATCGATAATGTACTCCTGCGGCAGTATATGAAGCACTTTTTGATCTGCCGGTATCGCAACCGCCTGAGCGGCATCGATCACTCGTTCTATGTCGGGCTTCATTACTTCGCCGTCTCGAATGGCAACGATGCCGTGAGAATTCATGCTTCGAATATGGCTTCCTGCTATACCGGCATAAACAGAATGGATCTGACAGCCTGCCATCAGTTCCGCTTCTTCCACGGCGCGCTGTATCGACTCCACGGTGGATTCGATATTAACGACCGTCCCCTTCTTCAACCCACGGGAACGATGACTGCCGATGCCGACAATATCGAGGCTGCCGTCAGCCTTGATATCTCCAACGATGGCCACCACCTTGGAGGTGCCTATGTCCAACCCAACGATCAAGTTCTCGCCAGAGGCTTCGCTCATAGCCAGGGCTCCCATGCACTTCGCGCGTTTACCATTTTCAGATTACGGACACAGCTCATCTCGCTGCAACCTCACTGTCCTGTGACATTTTCTGCACAGTGAGGCCATTGCTATATCGCAGATCAATTCTCTGGATTGTTGCCATATCGTTCAATATTCCTTTCTCATAAACCCTGAGCATCCTTTGCAGTTTATCCAGCACATGGTGGCGTCCGGCGACAATATGGACGCCCCCATCAAGACCCAACTCCCAGTTACCTCGTCTGTTCAACGAAAGCTCATCCAGATGCAAGCCTGAAGAAAATAATGCCTGGCTCAATACCTGGTACTGCTTCATCACCTCGAACTGCGTGTCTTCGGGCCCCACCAGCATCGGAATGGAAGTGAAATCGCCCACATTTTCAGGTAAAAATATTTCACCATACTGATTCAACAACGCCGCTTCTCCCCATCGTGCTATCGGCAGCTCTTCGGTCAGGCTCAGGCTCAGAGAGCCAGGCCAGACTCGCTTGACCGAGGCACGGGCGATCCACGGATGTTCTTCAAGTGCTTCTTTTACCCCGGCCACATCCAGACTAAAAAAGCCTCTGCCCATATAAGCGGCAAGCAATTCCCTAACTTCACCGTCACTTACGTTACGCAGTTCATTCTCGATCCTCGCTGTGCCCACAGGCCGATTCAGGTAATTCGCAATTGCATTGGCGTTCTGCTGAACCAACAGCGCCAAGGCGATTGCAACACCCGCGAGCAATACGCGAAGACGGGTACTGATCCGCCGCGGTTTCAACGGTTGGTTGCCCGACTGGGTGGCTCCCTTGCGGACCACCGAACTGTTGGTTGTTCTGACGGGGGCAGGCATTGTGGGTGTATAACGCGTCATCAGTTCATCTCTTTCGCGAACAAAATGTTCAATAACAAAGTTTCGAAATCCATATTTGCCGCTCGTGCCGCCATTGGTACCAGGCTGTGGCTGGTCATTCCCGGCGCGGTATTGGCTTCCACCAGGTAGAAACCTCCGCCGGCATCCTGCATTACATCAATCCGGCCCCAACCACTGCAGCCAAGTGCGCGAAATGCCGCCAGGGACAACCGGTCCAATTCTTTCTGCACCTCCGGATCCAGCCCCGCCGGGCAGATATAGGTAGTATTCTCCGCGATATATTTCGCCTCAAAGTCATAGAATGGATGTGAGGTCGATAATTCAATCGATGGTAAAACGCTATTCCCCAGCAAAGTTACCGAGTATTCGTTACCACTGATATAGGCCTCCGCCATCACGTTCGAGTCGTATTGTGTCGCGTTCCGCCACGCCTCCGCCAGGTCGGCTGGATTATCGGCTATGCGAATACCAATACTTGATCCTTCGTTGACAGGTTTCACGACCACCTTGCCGAAGCGTTCGATTACGGCCTGCCACTCCGTCGTCTCATTCAAAATGACGAATTCAGCGGTGGGCAGTCCCAACTGCTGCCAGATCAGTTTGCTCTTGACCTTGTCCATCGCCAGGGCGGAACCGAGCACACCACTTCCCGTATAGGGGATCCGCATCGACTCCAGTAGTCCCTGAAGTACGCCGTCTTCTCCACCTTTTCCGTGTAGTATATTGAAGGCTCTTGTCGGTTTTATCTGAAGTAGGCGTTCCACGATATCCGTGCCAACATCCACCGGCACTACGTCTATTCCGGCGTTGCGAAGACCTTTGAGTACCTCTTCTCCGCTCATCAGGGAGATTTTCCGCTCAGCGGATTCACCGCCCATAAGCAGCGCGACCTTCCCCGCCTGTTGAACCTTTTTCTGCAAATCGCTCATATTAATCAATCCACAAAACCCTGTTTTGCCAGTTGCCTGGCGAGCGCTCCGATGCTACCCGCACCCTGGGTCACGACGATGTCACCGTCGCCCAGAATGTTTTGCAGAACTGTGCGAACCTCCGCCTCTTCAGCGACAAATACCGGATCCACATTGCCGCGCTGGCGAATACTTCGACAAAGACTTCTGGCATCGGCTCCGGCAATTTTTTCCTCACCGGCCGAATACACATCCAGCATCAACAATACGTCGACGTCGGAAAGCACCTGCACAAAATCCTCGTAAAGATCCCGTGTACGGGAATATCTGTGAGGCTGGTAGATCATCACGATCCTGTTTTCCGGCCAGCCATCCCGGATTGCCTCAATGGTTGCGGCCACCTCCGTAGGGTGATGTCCGTAGTCGTCAAGTAATAGAATCCGGCCGTCCTCAATCGGGAATTCGCCCTGGATTTCAAACCGCCGCCCGACTCCGGAAAAATTGTTGATACCACTGACAATGGCTTTGTCCGAAAGTCCCTCGTCGGTGGCAATGACCACCGCCGCGGTGGCGTTAAGCGCGTAGTATCGTCCGGGCATCTGAAGCTTGAACTGCAGGGTGCTGAGACCATCAGGACGATGTACTACAAATTCAGTTATCTGTCGCTTCTGTCGCAAATCGGCAATTCTGAAATCGGCCCCCGCGGAAAACCCGTACGTGTATACAGGCCGCGAAACCTCGGGCAAAATTTCTGCGACGACAGGGTCGTCTATGCACATCACCGCCAGCCCATAGAACGGCAGATTGTGCAGAAAGCCGATAAAGGACTTCTTCACCTTGGAAAAATCCCCTTCATAGGTGGCCATATGGTCTGCGTCAATATTGGTTACCACGGCGACCATTGGCTGCAGGTGCAGAAACGAGGCATCACTTTCATCTGCCTCAGCCACCAGGTATCGGCTTTCCCCCAATCTTGCATTCGCTCCGGCACTGTTGAGCAACCCCCCGATGATGAAGGTTGGATCGAGATTACCTTCCGCCAGCACCGACGCAACCAGACTCGTAGTGGTGGTTTTGCCATGGGTTCCCGCAATCGCTATCCCGTGTCGATAGCGCATCAGTTCAGCCAACATCTGCGCCCGGGCAATCGTGGGGAGTCCTCTTTCGCGGGCGGCAATCAACTCGGGGTTCCGCGAACTGATTGCACTGGAGTAAACCACGACATCGGCGTAGTCGATATTCGCGGCATCGTGGTCGGGATACACTTTTACGCCGAACGACTGGAGACGCCGGGTTACTGATGACGCTTTTATATCCGAGCCCGATATTTTGTATCCCTGGTTCAATAATACTTCGGCAATACCACACATTCCGGCTCCCCCTATGCCAAGAAAGTGTATGGTTTTGATGCGCCTCATTTCGGGAATGGGGTAAGTGGTTGCCGGCTCAATCATTGCAGACCTCCAGGCATTGCTGCACGATAAGTTCCCCGGCGTTGTCCACGGCCAATGTCCTGGCGGTGGACGCCATGTCAATCAGCTTTTGGCGATCGAAATCCAATGCCCGTAGAATTGAGGTCAGCCCGGTAAGGCTGAGATCTGATTGCAAAACCAGATGCGCAGCGCCAGCATCACTGAGCCACCTGGCATTGGTTACCTGCTGCTGGTCGGCATGGTGAGGATAGGGAATCAGAACCGAAGGCAATCCCGCCACAGCCAGTTCGCTGACGGTGCTCGCGCCGGAACGGCATACAACCAGATCCGCCCAACCGTAGGCTTGCGCCATATCAGCGATGAAACCCTCAACCCTGCATTTTTGGTCCAGCGTCACTCCCGTCGACCGGTAGCCGGCGAGACAGGCGTTTAAATGCTTTCGACCCGTCTGATGCCACACCTGGGGGCGCGGCTCGCTACGCCAATTGGCGAGCAACTCCGGAATCAACTCGTTTATCGCCGTGGCACCCTGACTACCACCGAGTACCAGAATGCGAAGCGGCTGCGACTTCTCCGGATTATATTTCCGGATACGCCCGGCCATCACAATTTCAGCGCGCACGGGATTACCGGTATGGATCACTTTGGGACCGGGCGTAAACGTGCCTGGAAAGGCTTCCATTACGCGACTGGCCATAATAGTCAGAATACGGTTACTAATCCCCGCCACGCTGTTTTGTTCATGAATCAACAGATTTTTCCCCAATAGTCTGGCCGCCACTCCTCCAGGTCCGGTTACATACCCTCCGAAGCCAAGAACGCAACCCGGCGAAACCGCGCGTATCACCCGCATTGCCTGAATCGTTGCCGCCATCGCCATAAACGGTGCCAGTAGCAAACGCCACAAGCCCTTGCCTCTCACCCCTTTCATGGCAATGCAATGCAGCGGAATACCAGTACTCCGAAGCAACTCCTCTTCCATTCCCCGGGTTGCACCGAGCCATTCCGTTGCGATGCCGCGGGACTTCAGTACGTCGGCGACCGAAAGGGCCGGAAAAATGTGACCCCCGGTACCTCCCGCCATGATTAACACCTTTATTTGCGTTGCAGTCACCGTCTCGCCCTGGCAGCGGACTGGCCCGCTTGCTCAATTTCGTACTGAATTCTTACCAGCAGGGCTACCATGAAACAGCTGACTATCAAGCTGGCGCCGCCGTAACTCAGAAACGGCAAGGTCAACCCCTTGGTGGGCAGCAAGCCGGTGTTCACACCGATGTTGATCAAGGTTTGACCGGCAAACAACAACGCTATGCCATAGGCGGTATAGGCAGGAAAAAGCAGACCCTTGCGGTGGGCCTTCATGGCGATGGCGAAAGCGCCGCCAATAAGCATGCAGAAAAGCGCCACGATCAGCGTAACGCCAACAAGGCCCAGTTCCTCAGCGATGATTGCCAGCACAAAGTCCGTATGGGCTTCAGGCAGAAAATAAAGTTTTTGGATGCTGTTGCCAAGACCCGTACCGAACCAACTTCCGCGGCCGAATGCGATCAGTGCCTGCGTTAGTTGATACCCGTCTCCATAAACGTACTCCGCCGCCCAGGGATTCATGAAAGACGAAAAACGGTCCAGAACGTAGGGCTTCGTGATAGCCAGGCTGACAACACCGACCGCGCACATTGCCAACACTACGACAAAGCGGATCAGCTTCGCCCCGGCCAGAAAAATCATACAGAAACAAGTCAGGGTTACGATCACCATGGCGCCGTGATCCGGTTCAAACTCCAGCAAGACGACAATGGCCACTATTACCGCAAGGGGCTTGAGAAATCCCGACCATTGCTCACGCACCTCGACGCCGTGCCGATGCAGAAAGGCGGCCAGGTAAATCACTACGAAAACCTTGGCCAGTTCTGACGGCTGCAGATTGAACAGGCCCAGGTCAATCCAGCGGGCACTGCCATTCACAATTTTACCGATTCCCGGAACCAGCACCAGAAGCAGCAATGCGATCGAAGCCATCAGTAGAAACCAGCTGGCCCGGTACCAGAACTGCATCGGTATGTTCAGGGTCAAAATCACAACCAATACACCGAGTAAAGCGAAGATTCCCTGCCGTTTGAGAAAGTAGAGTGGGTCGCCATATTGACCCTCGGCGATCTCCACCGAGGCCGATGTCATCATTAACAGTCCTGTCGCCAGCAGGATAGTCGCGATCAGCAACAGGGAATTAACGGATCGTTCGCCGGTTAGCGTCGCGCCTCGCGTAGTGACGCGGGCTTTCATCACAGCAGTATTCATGCAAGGCTCTCCACTGCATTGATAAACACCTCGCCCCGCTGCTGAAAATTTCCGAACATGTCGAAGCTGGCGCAAGCGGGGGACAGCAGTATCGCGTCACCGGCTGTGGCGTGACTTGCGGCCAGCACAACCGCTTCGGGCAGCCCATCGGCAAAAAAGATCCGGGTATCGCTGTCAAATGTGGCGGCCAATTCAACAGCATCGCGACCGATCAGAATGACTTCACGGGCCCAACGGTTCACTGCAGGCGCCAGGGGGGCAAAGTCCGCACCCTTACCGATGCCTCCGGCAATCAGTATGATGTGACCACTCAATTTTTGACCCAAGCCCTCAATGGCAGCGACCGTGGCGCCTACATTTGTCCCTTTGGAGTCGTTGTAATATTCGACGCCCCGAAGTGTCCTTACCCACTGACAGCGGTGTGGGAGCCCTGCAAAATTTCTGACTGCATCCAGTATCGCTTCCCTGTCAATGCCTGCGGCCGTGGCAATGGTAATGGCCGCGAGTACATTGGATACATTGTGCTGGCCGAATACCTTAAGCTCTTGTATTGAAATGAGTTCCTGAAACCGGAACGAAAGGTACTGATCACCGTCGACTTCCAGCAAACCGAATCCATGAGTACTCGGGCTGTTTACGCCGTAATCCCATACAAGGGCATCGTGGGCATCCAGCGGCTTGCTGTAGCTGTCGTCGCGATTAACCACAATCTGTCTGGCGCCGATGAAAACTTTCTGCTTGGTCCGATGATAGGCAGCCAT
The DNA here is from genome assembly GCA_040879025.1 of Pseudohongiellaceae bacterium. Taxonomy (GTDB): domain Bacteria; phylum Pseudomonadota; class Gammaproteobacteria; order Pseudomonadales; family Pseudohongiellaceae; genus JBBDLF01. The sequence goes on along the minus strand of JBBDLF010000038.1, from coordinate 95,993 downwards.
ATCAGGATACCGGTCCATATGGTCTTCGCTCAGGTTCAGCAAGACCGCGACCTCGGCACCGAGTGCCATCGTGGTCTCCAGTTGAAAACTGGAAAGCTCAAGCAGATAAAGCGTTTTCTCCCGCGCCTCACCAGGGTCGGATTCTGATTCCAGCAACAAATCCAGTGCCGGTTTCGCCCGGTCACCATCCAGATTTCCACCGAGACCGAAGTTAATGTTCGCCCTTGAGAATATCTCCGCCAGCAGCGCCACCACAGTACTCTTGCCGTTCGACCCGGTGACGGCAATGATGGGCGCACTCACCTGTTTACTGAAAATATCGATGTCTCCGGTGACGGGTACTCCTGTCGCGATAGCGTCCCGTATTTCCGGCACATCAAGGCTGACTCCCGGGCTGATGACCAGTTCGCTGGCATTGAACAACGTAGCAGGATTGAATGCACCAAGCTCAATCTCAACCCGGGGAAAACTCTTTTTCAGACAGGCAAGACCGGGAGGCGCAACGCGGCTGTCCACTACCTTGAAAGGCAGGTTCCGTGCCGCATAATACCGGGCACATGAGAGACCGGTTGTTCCTAATCCGATAATCACGCTGATTTTTCCGTTCTTCGTTTTGACATCCGTTTTTGTATCCGTTTGCATTCGCGCCTGCCTCGCTCCCAGCCGCTCCCTAGCGCAATTTCAGGGTGGCCAGACCAAATAACACCAGCATCACCGTTATTATCCAGAACCGGACAATGACACGCGGCTCGGGCCAACCCTTAAGCTCAAAATGGTGATGCAATGGCGCCATTCGGAACAACCGTTTTCCGGTCAATTTATAGGAAGCGACCTGAAGGATGACCGACACGGTTTCCATGACAAAAACACCGCCCATAATAAAGAGTACGATTTCATGTCGCGCCACGATTGCCAGCACACCCAGTGCCGCGCCCAGGGCAAGAGCGCCGACATCCCCCATGAATATCTGGGCGGGATAGGTATTGAACCAGAGAAACCCAAGCCCGGCACCGAGCAGCGCGCCCGAAAAAATTACCGCTTCACCGGCGCCGAATATATAGGGAATGCGCAAATACTCGGAAAATTCTACATGGCCGGCGAGGTAGGCAATGACGCCCAGGGCTCCGCCAACCATCACTGTTGGTAATATCGCCAGACCGTCAAGGCCGTCTGTGAGGTTGACGGCATTGCTGCTGCCAACAATGACAAAATAACTGATCAGTATATAAAAGACTCCGATGTCCAGACCGACATCCTTGAAGAACGGAACAATATACTGTGTTTCGGAGGGTCCAAGAGCAGTACTGTATAACATGACAGCGGCTCCAAAACCGATCACCGACTGCCAGAAATACTTCCAGCGCGCCGACAGGCCGGCCGGATCCTTACCAAATACCTTGCGGTAATCATCCACCCAGCCGACGGCTCCGAACAGCAGTGTGACCAGCAACACCACCCACACGTAATGGTTACTGAGGTCGGACCATAAAAGGGTACTCAACCCGATACTGACCAGTATCAGCGCACCGCCCATGGTGGGAGTACCCGCTTTGCTGAAATGAGTTTCCGGCCCGTCGTCCCGTACAACCTGTCCTATCTGGTGATAGTTCAGCCGCCGAATCATTGCCGGCCCGATGACCAGGGAGATTCCCAGCGCCGTCAGAATGCTGAAAATTGTCCGCACGGTAATATACTGAACAACGGAAAAGTTGCTGTTGTATTGCACCAGGTACTCCGCCAGCCAAAGCAGCATCAGTTATCCTCGCTCTTCAATTCGCTGACCACCACATCCATACCGGCGCTTCGCGAACCCTTGATCAGAATGGCAGTGTTCGCATCCATTCGTGCCAGACAGTTTTCCACCAATTCAGCCCGGGTGGCAAAGTGCTCTCCGCCCGGTCCGAAAACCCGCGATGCCTGTTCGCTGAGCGGCCCTACAGACCACACACCGTCGATGCCGTGTTTTGCGGCGTATTTCCCCACGTCCCGGTGCGCCTGTTCCGCTGCCGGACCCAACTCACCCATATCGCCGATCACCACGATCCGGTAACCGGAAAATTCAGCGAGGACATCAATGGCGGCCCGGAATGAGCTCGGGCTGGCGTTATAGCTGTCATCAATCAGGATGCTGCCGCCGCGTCCGCGTAACACGTTCAATCTTCCCCTTGGCGGTTTGGCGCCGTCGAGGCCTGTCACCACACTTTCAAGGTTCGCACCGGCTTCCATACTTAATGCGGCTGCGGCAAGGGCATTGGCAATATTGTGCCCTCCCGGAAACGGCAGACTAATCCGGGCGGATCCCAAAGGGGTAACCAGGGTGAACCTGCTGCCTTCGGCAGCGAGTTCAATTTCCGCCGCGCGATATTGGGCATGATCTGCATCAGCGCGCAGCGAGAAGGCAACGGTTCGTTTGTTTCCCGCTCTCGCTTTCCATTCATTAAAAGCCGGATCATCGGCGTTGAGTATTACCGTACCGGCCGCGGCAACGCCGTCAATGATTTCGCCCTTTGTCCGTACCACACCGTCAAGGTCGCCAAAACCTTCAAGGTGCGTTTCGGCTGCATTGGTGATCAACACAACTTCCGGTCGAACCAGACTGACACTGTAGGCAATTTCGCCTGGCGCGTTCGCGCCCAATTCCAATACCGCGAATTCATGTTGTTTAGTCAGGTTCATCAACGTGAGTGGCACACCAATGGCATTATTGTAGTTCCCGCGAGTCAATAATATCTGTGCGTTCTGTTCCAGAATCGCGCCGGTCATTTCCTTGACCGTGGTCTTTCCCTGACTTCCAGTCAGAGCAAGCACCTTCGCCTGAGACAATTGGCGGTTCAGTCGACCCAATTGGCCCAGTGCGGCGGTGGTATCGGCAACCCGCAACAAGGGTATGTCAGCCACCACCTCGGCACTGACAATCGCGGCGCAAGCGCCCCTGGCCTGGGCTTCGCCGACAAACTCATTGCCGTCGAAAGCTTCCCCCCGCAATGCCACATACAACTCGCCCCCGGACAGGGTTCGAGTATCCGTGGATACCGCACTGAATATGACACTTGTCCCGGACAAGCTGCCCTCCAAAGGTTCAATCAATTCCGCAAGGCTCAAATTATTTATCAATCCGGTAACCTGCACTGATCAATTTGCAAGACCACCACCACGTTTCTGCAGAGCGAGCCTGACCTGGTTTCTGTCACTAAAAAGAATTCGGCTACCCCTGATGTCCTGATAGTTTTCGTGTCCCTTTCCAGCCACCAGTACCACGTCGCCCGATGTCGCACGGGTAATGGCGAAATCTATGGCGGCCCCGCGATCACGCAGAATGGTGACACGGGAACGGTCGCTGATGCCGCTGAGAATATGCTGTACGATATTGTCACCCTCTTCGTTGCGGGGGTTATCGTCGGCAATAATCAGTTCGTCAGCAAATTGCTCGGCAATTTCACCCATCATCGGGCGCTTTCCCTGATCACGATTACCGCCACAACCGAAGATGCACCATATCCTGCCCGTGAAATGGCCGCGTAGCGCGCTGAGCGCACACTTCAGACCGTCGGGGGTGTGAGCGTAGTCGACCACAGCCGTGATATCGCCGCTGCCGACAATTTCCATACGGCCATTGACAGGCTCAAGCCGCGCCACCGCGGCCAGAATTGTGTCGATGTCCGCGGCACCTCCCCGTCGGTCAAGATAGCTGATCAATACCGCTATCACTGCCAGCAGGTTGCTGATATTGAATCGGCCAAGCAGTTTGCCCGTGAGATTGCCACTGCCAATGGGTGTGTTGACCGTTGCGGTGTAGCCGTTCTCCTCAAGTGAAAGGGCGCTGGTGTGAATCGTCGCGGCAGGACTTTCCACACTGTAGGTATAAACCGCAACCTGATTGGCAAGCGAATTTATCATGGGCAGGGCATAAGCGTCGTCCAGGTTGACGACTGCGCTGCGCAACCCGTCCATCATAAAAAGTTTGCGCTTGTTTTCAGCATAGGATTCCATGGTTTCATGGTAGTCCAGGTGATCGCGGGTCAGATTGGTAAAAATGACCGTATCAAATTTCAAGGCCCTGACACGGTGCTGATGCAGGCCGACTGAAGAGACTTCCATCGCTATGGGTTCCAGATGCTCATGATGCATCTGTGCCAGTGCCATCTGTGTAAACACCGGATCGGGTGTGGTGAGTTCAACGTCCTCAAGTTCACCATAGGGTCCATATCCCAACGTACCGAGAATTCCACAACGATACCCCAGCTCCGCAAGGGCGGCGGCGATAAACTGGCTGCAACTGGTTTTACCATTGGTGCCGGTAATGCCGAACACAGTCATCGCATGACTTGGCATCCGGTAAAATCGGCCGGCAATTTCGCTCAGCTTGGCTGACAGATTATCCACGGCAAGAACCGGCACATTATCCACCACCGTGAGACCCTGCCAATCGCCTCCCGACTCAGCAACCACTGCACCGGCACCGGCCTTGATAGCGTAATTGATGAAGTGACGGGCATCATGGTTGCGACCGAAACACGCCAGGAACAAATCACCGGGCTGCAATTGACGACTGTCCATTTTCACGCCTGTGACACTCGTGCGCATAAAAACCGGAGGCAAATCTTCAGGCAGATCGACCAAACCCCGGACCAGATCGTCCAGAGAAGCGGCGCCGACAATATTTTCTGCTGTATTCATGCCACCACTATTCTCTTGCCTGATTTAATTCGTTGACCGTTGCGCACTGTCTCTGTCTGATCCTTTGGTCGGCTGCATTTCACTACAACCGGGTGACGTCCATTAACCTGGCGGGCTCCTGCTTGTCCGGTGGTACATTCAAAATACGCATTGCACCCGCTACTATTCTGGAAAACACCGGTGCCGCCACCTGGCCGCCATAATGTTCTTCGCCCTGGGGTTCATTGATTATCACAACGACCACGATTTCCGGATTCTCGGCAGGAGCGTATCCTACAAAGAGAGAGTTATGGTTATCCTCCTGGTAACCGAACTCTCCCACCACGCGAGAGGTACCGGTCTTTCCCGCCACGTGATAGAACGGCACATTGGCCTCGACTGCCGTACCCCCCAGATCGGGATCGACCACAGTCTCCAGCATCGCCGTTACATCTGCCGCGATCTGCGCATCAAGCACGCGTTCACGTGGATATGTATCGGTCTCGGCCGCACTCAGTTTCAACAGGAAAACCGGCTTTTTGATGCCACCGCTTGCCAGCGTGGTGTAAGCCCGCGCCAACTGCAATGCCGAAACAGACAATCCGTAGCCATACGAGAGGGTGGCGATTTCTATCTGACTCCAGCGACGATGGTTGGGCAACACACCGCCCCGTTCGCCGGGAAATCCAGTGCCGATTACTTCACCGAAGCCAACTCTCGCCATGAGGTCACGGATCGGTTCCGGGCCTATTTTCAATGCGATTTTGGAAGAGCCGACATTACTCGACTTCGTGATTATCTTTTCCACCGTCAGCGTGCCGTAGTTCAGACTGTCCTTCACTTCCTTGCCTTCCACCATCATCCAGCCACGGGTTTCCACCAGGGTCTGCGGTGTATACAGGCCACTCTCGAGTGCGGCGGCAACAGTGAATGCCTTCACCGTGGAACCGGGTTCAAAGACATCCGTGATGGCACGATTGCGCATCACGTCGAAATCGGTCATGTTGGATTTATTATTGGGGTTGTATGAAGGCTGGTTCACCATAGCCAGCACCTCTCCGGTATCAACATCCATGATTACGGCGGAACCTGATTTGGCCTGCCGCTTGACGAATTCTTCCTTCAGTTCCCGGTAAGCCAGATTCTGCAGTCGGAAATCGATGCTCAGCTCCAGATTTCTACCGGGCTCCGCAGTCGCAAGCGTATTGAGCTCCTGGATAATGCGGCCGCGACGGTCTTTCATGACCATTTGACTGCCCGGCACACCTCGCAGCCAGTCCTCGTAAGTCAATTCGACCCCTTCCTGGCCCACATCGTCCACGTTGGTGAAACCGATCAGATGAGCGGCCACCTCACCCTGGGGATAGTAGCGCTGATATTCCTGCTGTGCATAAACACCGGTCAGTCCCAACGCCAGAATGCTGTCCGCGTCAGCAGGAGGCAATCGCCGCTTTACGTAAAGAAACTCCCGGCCGCTATTGTTCTCAATATTGGTGCTCAGTACTGAAGCGTTCAGCTCCAGCAGTTCGGCGAGGCGGAGTATCGCCTGATCGTCGCGAATGATTTCCTTGGGGTTCACCCAGATGGACCGCACCGGGGTACTGACCGCAAGAGGCTCGCCATTGCGGTCGGTAATGATGCCGCGATGCGCTGCGATCTCCTCGGTTCTGACCGTCCTGGCGTCCCCCTGCCCTTGAAGAAAATCTCGTTCCAGAACATGTAGCGTGGTTACCTTCCAGCCAATGACTCCCACACAAACGCTTAACGCGGCATACACCAGATACACGCGCCAGTTGAACCCGGGCAGTTGCCCTTTTACCTTGTCAGTCATTTCTCACCATCACAATATCGGACAGCGCCGGCACTTGCATTTGCAACTGCTCAATCGCCTTTTGCTCAATTCTTCCTTCCAGGCCAAACGTACTTTGCTCTATCAACAACTGACCCCGTTGCACCTGAAGTTCGTTGTGTGCGTTCTTCAGTGCCTGCAGTTCGGTAAACCAGGCACGGTTCTGATGACTGGAACTCACAACCAGTAATCCAGAGAACAACACCAGCGCCAAAAGCAACACCAGCCCTCCGGTCACGGCGCGATCGAGTCCCGCCCAGGCAATCACTGTGACCTGGACGGCGGGCTTTCGCGTTCGCGCGTTTTGATTGCGGCTGGTCCGGCTCATGAAGCACCCCTGTCAATTCTCACGCTTTTTACGCGAGGTTTTTACGCAACTTCTTTACGCGACTTTCTCGGCAACACGCATCATGGCGCTGCGCGCTCGCGGATTCGCGGTAATCTCCTCGGCACCGGCGCGGATCGCTTTGCCAATGCGGCGTAATCTCGGATTCAACTGGGCCTGCCTTACCGGTAGATGACGGGGAAAACTATCCCCCTTAGTCTGCACGGCGATGAATTTCTTAACTATCCTGTCTTCCAGCGAATGAAAGCTGATTACCACCAGGCGACCACCGACTTGTAAAACTTGCAGAATCTGGTCCAACGCGGCGGTGAGTTCGAGAAGTTCGCGATTGATAAATATGCGGATAGCCTGAAAAGCCCTTGTCGCCGGATGCCTGTCCCTTTCCCAGGCCGGGTTCGCCTGCTTTACGATTTGCGCCAGTCGCCCGGTAGTGGTGATTGGCTCTTCCCGGCGGGCTTCAACGATGGCCCTGGCCATACGACGCGAAAATTTTTCTTCGCCGAAGGTATACAGCACATCTGCTATTTCCTTTTCTCCGGCGCGATTCACCCAATCGCTCGCTGATTCGCCTTCACCGGGATTCATACGCATGTCAAGCGGGCCATCCTGCATGAAACTGAACCCTCTCTCCGGTTGATCCAGTTGCGGGGAGGACACGCCAAGATCCAGGAGTACACCGCTAACCTTCCCTGTCAGGCCCTTTTCATCGAGCACTGTTTCCATACTGTTGAAGCTGGCATGAACAGCCGTGAAACGCGCATCCTTCGCTTCGAGTTCCCGGGCACAGACAATAGCCTCGGGGTCCTTGTCAAATGCCAGCAATGAACCTGCCTGACCCAGCCGCGCCAGAATCAATTGGGAATGGCCTCCACGACCAAATGTACCGTCGATATAGACCCCGTCTACGTCTCCGATCAGGGCATCGACTGCCTCGGTCAACAAGACCGTTTCATGTCGCGAACTGGCTGCCATAATCCGACCCCAAACCGGCGTATCCGAATACCGATGTGCTGACTAAAGTGAAAGCGACCTGAGCTCTTCCGGTAACTCCTCTCCGGCATCAGCTTCGACCAGCCATTTTTCTCTCTGCTCGGTCCAGGTCTGCTCACTCCACAATTCGAGCTTTTTGCCCTGACCGATCAATGCCACATGTTTATCCAGCCCGGCGTAGCTACGTAAAGCCTGGGGCAAAAGCACTCGGCCACTGCCGTCAAGTTCCAAATCAGTGGCGTGACCGATAAGTAGCCGCTGCAAGCGTCGTGCTACCGGATTCAGACTCGGCAAGGCTTCGATTTTTCTCTGGATCTCCTCCCACTCCTGTACGGGATAGACAAGAAGGCAACGGGCTTCGGTATCAATGGTCGCGACAAGATGGCCGCTACAATGGGCTAACAACTGTTCACGGTAGCGCGCCGGCATCGCCATGCGCCCTTTGGCATCCAGATTGATTGTATTTACGCCACGAAACATGAGCCTTTCCCGTTTGGGTCTCGCCTGACACTGAAAAACACCTTAGACTCCTTATTTCCCACTATTAGACAATTTTTCCCACTTTTTTCCACACAACGACACTATAGGCACAGGCTTTGCCTGTTGCAAGCGATATTTATGTGATTTTTATCAAGGAATAACAGGAACTTGCAGCTGTTTCCCCGACCTGTACGTGACGTTTCCGTGATTTGGAAAAGACCAATTCACGGTGAAACATGGAGATAAGGTCGAGACTTAAAGTAAATTATTAGCCGCGCGGTGACGAGAGCCGAACAGAGTCCGGAAAATGGGGAAGATAAAAGTGAGTCAGCCTGTAAGCCGGGTTCTGTCTGGGGCAATTATTCATCTGCGGCCTGCGTCACCGCAGGCCTGAAGCGGCCTACCCGAATCCGGTGCGAGCAACACCATGGGATTCCTATTTGGCCTTGCTCCGGGCGGGGTTTACCATGCCACGCACTGTTACCAGGCGCGCGGTGCGCTCTTACCGCACCATTTCACCCTTACCTGACTTCCCCAAAGAAGAAGCCGGGCGGTATACTTTCTGTTGCACTTTCCGTGGGTTCGCACCCCCCAGGTGTTACCTGGCGCCCTGCTCTATGGAGCCCGGACTTTCCTCCACCGCCATCCTCGAAAGGCGAAAAACGCCCTTCAAAGACCCGACGGCAGCAATTGCCCGGCTGACTCGCCTGCAGAGTAGTCGAGGCCACGTCCGGACGCAAGCACCGCGGCTGTCATCACGGGTCCCGTTTATCAGCCTTCACTACCGCCTCATACAGCGAGTTCTTTCTGGCCCCGGTAATTTGGGCGGCAATCGCCGCCGCACGAGACGGCGACATGTGTTCAAGCAGCATCGGAATTATGGACAGCGCATGCCTGAGGCGTTGCTCCCCGGCCGCCTCCTTGTCCGCGCCGGCTACCACGACGACAAATTCACCCCTTTGATGGTTCTGGTCCCCATCGATCCAGGCACGACATTGCTCCAGGGTTCCGGCCGTGGCGGACTCGTAGATTTTAGTGAGTTCGCGCCCAATAAAGGCTTTCCGGCCGCGTCCGAATACGGCTTCCATATCAATCAGAACAGCCCGAATCCGGTGCGGCGCTTCATAAAACACGAGGGTACGTAGTTCTTCTGCAAGCGCTTCGAGGTGTTTCAGTCTGGCAGGCTGCTTCGCCGGCAAAAACCCTTCAAAGCAAAATCGGTCGCAGGGCAGTCCGGAGATGCTCAAGGCCGCTGTCAGCGCACTGGGTCCCGGCACGGGGATGACCGCTATACCCTCGTTCCGGGCCAATTTCACAAGTTCGAAACCGGGATCGGAAATCAATGGGGTGCCGGCATCCGAAATAAGAGCCATTGACTCACCGCCACGGATGCGCTGAATCAACTCTTCCGTACGTTCACTACTACTGTAATCATGATAGGCCAGCAGTTTTGCGGTAGCGCCAATGTGTTGCAACAATTTGCTGCTGTGCCGGGTATCCTCCGCGGCGATAACTGATACGCTGCGCAATACTTCCACAGCACGCGCGGTAATGTCCTGAAGATTACCGATCGGTGTCGCCACCACGAACAAGGCAGGCGTGGCGCGGGGCGGTTCTGTCATTCCTGGCCGTCCATAGTTTCCGGGCTTGTGGTTGCAGATTGCGAAGACTTTGTGCACCGAGGTTCATACAGAACCACCGCAATAATAGTCGTTTTATTGCCCGCTTTATATAAGTGTATTAACCTTGCTGATACCATCCTTGTTTCCACGTATCCCGCTAGCCTTTCTGTCACGACTGTCACGATGCCGTTATGAGAAAAATTCTGAACGCCCCCGCCTGTACCAGGCAGTACCTGGGTTGGTGCCTGATGATGGCGCTGTTGTTCGGTTGCGCCACCGATACCCGTATGCCGGACGGGCAAGACAGCATTGAGACGCCGCAAGATGCCGCCGTCGGCAGCCTGCTGCAGCAGGCCGGAAATGCTTCCGGGGCGGATGCTGAAATGTTGCGCATTACCGCGGCTGAAATTCTGGCCGAGACTGACTATCCACAACAGGCCCGGGAGGTGATCAATCAGGTTAGCCAACCGGAATCACTCGATCAGCAATGGCGCGCTCGTTACGCACTGGTGCGCGCCAGTATCGAAGTCCAGCGGAATAATCCGGATGCGGCACTCGGCTGGCTGTCGGGAAATCTGCTCCCCAACCCCACCGCGCTGGAAAGCGCTGCCAGATATCAGTTTCACCGCATCCGAGCCGCGGCGTGGGTACAAACCGGCAATTTCGCCGACTCCGTCACGGAACTGATACGGCTGGGACCGTTACTCAGCGAAGAAGAGAAACAGGTAAACCAGAATGACATCTGGATTACCCTGCAGAAGGTCGCAGACGCGAACCTGGCGACTCTCGCGCAGGATTCCGACTCCTACGAATTGAGGGGTTGGGTGGAACTGGCACGCGCCGTGCGGGCTGAACCGTATAACATTCGTAGCCAACTGGACGCCGTTGGCCGCTGGCGTGAGCGCTGGACCCAGCATACCGCCGCCATCACGCTGCCTGACGCGATTACCACGCTGCAAATTGCCTGGGACAACCGCGCCGGGCATATCGCCTTGTTGTTACCCGCCAGTGAACCTGTTGGCAACGCGATTCAGGAAGGTTTTGTCAGTGCCTACTATCAGGCTCTCGGTGAACAGGAAGGTGCCCCCCGGATTACGGTATTTGATACCGCCGGAGTAACCGATATTACGCCCTTGTACGAAGAGGCGATTGCCGTCGGGGCCGATGTTGTCATTGGCCCGTTTAACAAGGAGTTGGTTCAGCAACTGCAGCAATTACGCCGCCTGCCGGTTCCCACGCTGGCCCTCAATTACCTCGACAACCGGGCCCGCGTGCCTGAAAACCTGTATCAGTTCGGACTGGCGCCCGAAGATGAAATCTCCCAGGTGGTCGACATGGCCTGGCGCGCCGGACACCGCAATGTGGCTATTCTCACCCCACAAAACAGTGATTATCTGCGACTGCAGGATACCTTCGCATCCGAGTGGGAAGCTCGCGGCGGTATCGTTGTCGCTCGTGGAGCTTTCAACGGGGATAATGAATACCCCGAGATTGTTCAGCGTTTAATGAATATCGATGCCAGCCAGGCGCGAGCCTCACGTCTTACCCGTGTGTTGCCACGCAGTGAAATTGAGTTCATTCCACGCCGCCGTGAGGACATCGACTTTATCTTTCTGATGGTAAGCAATCCACAGCAGGGCCGGCAGATCAAACCCACCCTGGCGTTTTACTTCGCCGGCGACGTGCCCGTATACGCGATGCCCACCATCAATGACGGCGTTACCAATCCCACCGCCAATGGGGATCTGGACGGCATAATTTTTACCGATGCACCGTGGGTGTTGCCTCCCGATGACCCACTCAAACAACTGGTCAATCAGACTCTGCGTCCGTCAGCGGGAGTGTTCCAGCGCCTCCGGGCCCTTGGTGTTGACGCCTTCAGAATATATCCTCTGCTGGAACAGATGGCGGACGGAGAAATCGCTGTTCTGCCGGGAAGCACCGGCAATCTGTCAATGCGCTATCAGGCCATACGCCGGGAACTGCAATCCGCGGTGTTTGTTGACGGCCTCGCGACTGTCAATGAAGGTTTCCCGGGAGGCGGTCTGAATTGAAGACCGGGCCGAGGAGGACCTCGGAGGCGCAACACCGTCGCAAGCCCTGTATGGCGCGCTGAATTATGCGCATTGACCGGACTGGACACCAGGAGATTGACATCAGGGACGAATGTGTTGACAGCCACGGCGCCGACCACCGCGCGCAGGGCCGTGGTTATGAAAAATACGCCGCCGACTATCTGCAGGCGAGAGGCCTGCGACTCATCACGCGAAATTTCCAGTGCCGGGGCGGCGAAATCGATCTGATAATGAGCGACAATCAATCGCTTGTCTTTGTGGAGGTACGGTACCGGCGGAGTAGCCGGTTTGGCTCTCCCGCGGAATCGGTCGATTTCCGCAAGCAACGCAAGTTGCGTCACTGCGCACTCAACTTCATGCAACAGCATGGCTTCGCCAGAAAACGATCCTGCCGGTTCGATGTCGTCGCCATCACTCCCAGGACTCCAGGACCCGGCCTCGATGTAAACTGGATTGTAGATGCGTTCCAGTCGGTACGGTAACTTCCCTTCTCTGCCCGGCTAATTACCCATGGTATGCAGGCTGGGGGCTTTTCTGCCGATATATTTTATACATGAACTGACAACGGGGCTGTGGGGACGTCGGAGCAAGTGAAACCGTGAATCTCGAAGAACGCATCGCTGGGCATTTCGCCGAGAGTATCGCAGTGAAACAACAATCACTGAACGAAAACTCCGAGGCTGTGGTACATGCCGCCCGCCTGATGGTGAAATGCCTGTTGCAGGAGGGGAAAATCCTGAGTTGCGGAAACGGCGGGTCAGCCGGCGACGCACAGCACTTCGCAGCTGAACTGCTCAATCGATTCGAAACCGAGCGACCGGGCCTGCCGGCGGTGGCGATTACAACAGACAGCTCCACGTTGACGGCTATTGCCAACGACTACAGTTTTACCGAGGTTTTTTCAAAACAAATTCTGGCGCTCGGGTGTAAGGGTGATATATTACTCGCCATTTCCACCAGCGGAAATTCCGCCAATATTGTTCAGGCAGTAAACGCCGCGCAACAACGCCGGATGGGCGTCGTGGCGTTGACCGGGCGAGACGGTGGAGAAATCAGCAAACAACTGTCCGGGGACGATATTGAAATCAGGATCCCGGCTACGTCCACGGCGCGAATTCAGGAGGTGCATCTGCTTGTGCTGCACTGTCTCTGCGACTTGATCGATATAGCGTTATTTGGAGGAAATCAGACATGAATTTTTACCGTGTGCTTGTGCTCGCTTCATTTCTGGCGGGCAGTACCGCCTGCACTGCGATTCTGGTCGAAACCACCGGCGAACAGGGCATCCAGGAAAATCCGCGCGAACGTACCGCCGGTGCCGTGGTTGAGGACCGGTCGATTGAAACCAAAATTGTAGTCAACATGAAGTCACAGGAACCCGCCTTCCGTGAAGCCAATTTCGATGTTGTCAGCTATAACGGTGTGGTGTTGCTTGTCGGTCAGGTTCAGTCGGATAGTTTGAAGGCACGTGCCACGGAAATTGCACAACAGGCCAGTGCCAAGATCGTCAGAATTCACAATGAACTTGAGGTTGCCGGCTCAACCGGTTTTCTGGCGCGCAGCAACGATGCCTGGATCAGCACCAAGGTGAGAACACAGCTGAGGGCCAATGATGGCGTTCCCGGACGCGATATTCAGGTGGTATGCGAAAATGGGGCGATTTTTCTGATGGGTTTGATAACCCAGCCCGAAGGGGATCGTGCGGCGGCGCTGGCGCGGAATATTTCCGGTGTTACCAAGGTGGTCAAGGTTTTCGAGTATATAAACTGATCAGATAACCCTGCCCGAATCCGGTAGGGGCGCACATCAGCTTATTTGACGACGCGCAACGAGGGGCGGGTCTTGTCCGATTTCCTGGCGGCGCTTGTGCCGCGGGGCGGGTTATCGCCCGGTGTGTGCGGAGGCTCCGGCGCGGGAACTTCCTTGTCGAATATCATGCCCTGGCCGTTCTCCTTGGCGTAGATACCCATAATAGCTCCGGCAGGGACATACACTCGTTTGGGTATGCCGGCAAAGCGGCCGTTAAACTCCATGACTTTGTTGCCGATGGTCAGGCCCTGTACCGCCCCTGGCGAAATATTCAAAATGATTTGTCCGTCCTTGACGTGCTCCTGCGGAACTTCCACCCCGTTGGCGTAGGCATTCACCAATATGTAGGGCGTGCAGTTGTTTTCCAGTATCCATTCATACAGTGCCCGTACAATGTAGGGCCGACTCGAAGTCATATTCATCTGAACTCTTTCATCTGAACTCTTTCATCTGAACTCTTTCATCTGAACTCTACCCCGAATCCAGGGACTCTGAATAACTCTATGGCTGCTCTGCAAGGTCTGGCGCGTGCTATTGCCTAGATCATTTCCCTTTCCTGTTCCGACAGACTGGACACCACCGAGTCTCTCTGGAACAGTCTTTCCTGGTACTCCAGCAATGGCTTGACCGGCTTGGTGTGAGGCAGTGAGATTCCCATCGCGGGCAATCGCCACAGGATCGGAGTGACACAGCAATCCACTATAGAGAACTCATCACTCATGAAGTAAGGCTTTTCAGCGAAAATCGGGGCGATGGATATGATGCTTTCCTTGAGTTGCTTGCGCAATTTTTCCGTTTCCGCCGGACCGGCCTTGCCTTCCATGAGCTTGTCTACCAGAGTACACCAGTCACGATGAATGCGATACATCCACAGGCGGCTCTGCGCCCGTGCCACTGGATAGACGGGGAACAAGGGAGGGTGCGGAAAGCGCTCATCAAGATATTCCATCATGATGTTGGCTTCATAAAGCACAAGATCGCGATCGACGAGTGTTGGCAGATTGTTGTAAGGATTCAGGTCAGTCAGATCTTCGGGCATGTTGTCCGGATCGACATCAATCGTCTCCACGGTTACCCCTTTTTCCGCCAGGACGATACGAACCCGGTGACTGTAATGACTTCTACCCTCTGAGTAGAAGGTCATAGATGACCGCTTAGCTACCACACCCATATGTTGTCCTCGATACAGACTTTCGTTAACGTGGGAAAACCGGTCAATTGTGAAAGTCTTTTTGATATTCGCGACTCATGAGAAACACCAGGAGGTACAGTATAGCCAGAAACAACAGGACCCAGATGCCAATGTTTTTTCGCGTTTCGCGGACGGGTTCACCAATGTAATACAGAAAATTAGCAATGTCGGCGGCCACCTGATCGAACTCTGCCTCGCTCAGCGTACCGGTTCCCGGCTGGTGGTGAAGTTCGCAATGCTCCTGGTCATCGCCATCCGTGTGGATCTCGCATACTACGTCACCCTGCAGTTCGTGAAGCACGTTCGGCATCGCCACATTGGGGAAGACGGTATTATTCGTTCCGAATGGACGGGAGTCGTCCTGGTAAAAAGACTTGAGATACGTATACAGCCATTCCGGCGATCTTAACCTGCCGACCAGCGTGAGATCGGGTGGGCCCGCACTGAAATAGGTCTGCGCATCCTCCAACGTCAGGGAGTTTTCCATCAGGTCGCCGATCAGTTCGTCAGCGAAAATCAGATTCTCCTCCACGAGTTCGTGAGGAATTTCGAGGTCGTTCGCCGTTCGTTCATAGCGGGCGTATTGAAGTGAATGACAGGAAAAACAGTAGTTCATGTAATTTTTCCAGCCGCGTTGCAGTGACGCCTTATCGTCAAAATCGACCGCAACCGGCTCCAGTTCCACGTTGTTTTCAGCGGCAACCGCGACCAGCGGCACACCGACCAGCAACACCAGTAACACCACACTGAGCACCAGTTGCTTTGCGCTGATCCAGCGACCTGTGACGCGTTCCGGAACCGGGTAAGTGGGTTCCTTGCGCGTGTACCAGGGCATCGCAAAGAAATAGGCAAAGTAGACCACTGTCATGATCTGGGCCAACAGGGTTTTGGCGGGGCTCACGTCCTGGGTACCCAGTACCCCGAGAATCATAAAACTGACGACAAACAACAACAGCGCGATGCGGCTGTACCAGCCCTTGTATCTCATGGAGCGTACCGGGCTCTTGTCCAGCCACGGCAATACGAACAGGATAGCGATTGCGCCGAACATCACAAGCAGCCCCCAAAACTTGGCATCGATGCCAAAGAGGGGATAGGTTACCGCCCGCAGCATTGAGTAAAACGGCGTGTAATACCACACCGGCGGTACGTGTTCCGGGGTCTGTAGTTGATCAGCTTCCTGGAAGTTCGCCAGTTCGAGAAAATAGCCTCCCATTTCCGGAGCAAAAAACACGATGGCGCAGAAGACGAACAAGAACACCACCACCGCCCCGAGGTCGTGATACATCGTGTAGTAGGGATGAAAGGGAACGGAATCCAGCGGAATACCGTCGGGCCCCTTGTTTTTCTTGATTTCGATACCGTCCGGATTGTTGGAACCCACTTCATGAAGCGCGAGAATATGCAGTACCACCAGTGCGATCAAAACGAGGGGGAGGGCCACCACGTGTAACGCAAAGAAGCGGTTCAGAGTTGCACCCGAGATGAGGTAATCGCCGCGCACCCACTCCAGCAAACTGTCACCGATGACTGGAATCGCTCCAACAAGCGAGACAATCACGTTGGCGCCCCAGTAGGACATCTGACCCCAGGGCAACACGTAACCCATGAAGCCTTCCATAACCAGGACCAGATAGATCGCCATACCAAAAACCCAGATCAATTCTCTGGGCTTCTGGTAGGACCCGTACATCAGGCCGCGGAACATGTGGATATACACCACAAAGAAGAATGCGGAAGCGCCGGTGGAATGCAGGTACCTTAGCAGCCACCCCCACTCGACATCGCGCATAATGTACTCGATGGATGCGAATGCACCTTCGGCGGTAGGCGTATAACTCATCGTCAGCCAGATGCCGGTGACCAATTGCAGAATCAGCACCACCATCGACAATACGCCGAAGAAATACCAGAAATTGAAATTCTTCGGCGCGTGATATTTGCTTAGATGCTTCTCCCAGGCGGTGACTATTGGTAATCGTTCGTCCGTCCAGTCACGCAGCCCGACCAGCAGACTCATCATTCGCCCGTTTTTTCTTGGTTCGCTGACTTCATTCATGCTGCGGTCTCCTCATCCACACCGACAACAATGACGCGGTCTGTCTCGTAGGCATACGGAGGAACCTGCATGTTTCTCGATGACGGGGAGCCGCTGTACACCCTGCCGGCCAGGTCGAATCGGGAGCCATGACAGGGGCAGAAAAATCCGCCCTTCCAGTTCTCATCAAAGGGCTGGGGCCGCAACTCAAGGTAGGGAGTGGGCGAGCAGAACAGGTGAGGACAAAGACCAACAAGCACGAGAATTTCGGGTTCCCGTGACCGGTACAGGTTGGTGGCATATTCCGGTTGCTCCGGTTCCTGGGATTCAGGGTCGGTCAACCTGTCATTCATGGTGGGCAAGGCTTCCAGTGCCGCCTCTGTCCTTCTGACAATAAAAATGGGGCGTCCGCGCCAAGCCGGAATAGGACCCAGGATTTCGCCCGGCTGCAACCGGCCAATATCCACCCGCAGGGGCGCTCCGGCGGCGCGGGCCTTGGCGCTAGGCTGCCAGGACCCCACAAAGGGGACTGCTGCTCCGACAACACCAACCGCGCCAAGCGCTGAGGTTGAACCGACTAAAAACCGTCTACGGCCAGTATTCGCACTGTCGTCTGTCACCGAACCTTTCTCCCCTTAAGAGTAAAACTGTTGAATCAGATCGCCAGTCGAACAAGCGCCGGAGGGCAAACCACGGTTACCCCGGGATCCGGACAGACGGCCAATCTGACAACTCATCAAGAACTGGAATTTCTGCTTCCTTCGCTGGCTGGCAAGCCCGGCGAATAATAGTTAATTTCGCCAGATTTTTCAAGTTGAAATAACCCGTTAACAGGTCCTACTCCCTTGATTAATATAAAAAAATCCCTTTTTTTGTTTAAAAAAAAGCGCCGTAACCCGAGCCGGTTTCGGCGCTTTCCTGCAGCACCGGTAGCATCAAACGACCGGTAACTGAATGACCGTACTGGTTTAACGCTTGGAATACTGAGGCCGCTTGCGCGCTTTACGCAAACCAACCTTTTTGCGCTCCACTTCCCGGGCATCACGGGTAACGAATCCCGCCTTTCGCAGGGCCGACCGCAGCGCCTCATCATATTCCATGAGAGCCCTGGTAATTCCGTGACGAATCGCGCCAGCCTGCCCAAAGCTGCCTCCGCCCGAGACCGTGACGTTGACATCGAATTTTTCTGTCATTTCCACCAGTTCCAGCGGCTGTCGTACAATCATGCGGGCAACTTCACGGCCAAAAAAGCCGTCCAGGGGACGCTTGTTGACAGTGATATTGCCGCTGCCATTGCGTAGAAAGACTCGGGCGGTGGCGGTCTTGCGTCGTCCTGTGCCGTAGTACTGGGTGATAGCCATCAGGGTTATGAACCTCTTAACAATTGCTCTGAACTTTCGTCTATATCTGAACCGGCTGCGGCTGTTGCGCACTGTGCGGATGCTCCGCGCCGGAATATACCTTGAGTTTTCTGAACATCGCTCGACCCAGCGGTGTCCTGGGAAGCATGCCTTTGACTGCCAGCCGGAGTACCTCCTCGGGCGATTTCCGCATCATCTGGTCGAACGACAGGGACTTCAGCCCACCCGGATGCTGAGAGTGGCTATGATACATCTTGTCGCGGGCTTTTTTTCCCGTCACCCGCACCTTCTCCGCGTTGACCACCACGACAAAATCGCCGGTATCAACGTGGGCGGTATATTCTGGCTTGTGTTTGCCTCTCAGCCGGGTGGCAATTTCGGTTGCCATACGGCCCAGAGTCAAACCATCGGCATCAATCAATAGCCAATTCTGGTCAACTTCTCGGGGTTTGGCGCTATAGGTCTTCATGTCACTTCACCGATCGCTGGGGCGTTAATACAAGGAGCGCGAATACTACCGAAGCAGTAGCGAATATTCAAGTATTATCCACCCTCCCCAGGCTGCCGCGCCACCCCCGGCAAGGTATTTTCAAACGGCACCCCGAGGGTCGGTGGCGAATGATTATCATTCGCCCCCCGACCCTTGGCACGAGGCGGGGTTAGGCGCGATGCTGACGGGTCAGGTAGTCGTGGGACTGCATTTCGCGGAGGCGGCTGCGGGTTCGTTCAAAGACGAAGGCCAGTCGGGTGCCTGAATAGAGTTGATCGAGAGGGACCTCCGCGCTCACGATCAGCTTCACGTTCCGGTCATAGAACTCATCCACCAGGTTGACGAAGCGGCGTGCACTGTCGTCGCTGGCAGGGCCCATCGCGGGGATACCGCTGATCAGAACCGCGTGATAGATCCTGGCCAGTTCCACATAGTCATACGCGCTGCGAGGGCCCCCGCACAACTCGTCGAAATCGAACCAGACCACATCGTCTGCGCAGAACCTCGTCTTCAGAGGCCTGCCCAGAATGTCAATGGTCTCGTCCCGCACCGACTCACTTCTGTTGGGCGCCAGGCCATAGAAGCTTTCCAGCAGTCGTCTGTCGGTATGACCGTCCACCGGACAGTGATAAAGATCCGCTTGCTCGAGCCTGCGAAGCCGGTAGTCAGTCTCCCCCCCCAGCTCAATGACCCTTGTATGCTGCTGTAGCAAATCAATAGCCGGTAAAAAGCGGTCTCGCTGCAGACCGTTCTCATACAGATCCCGAGGCGGGATGTTCGAAGTAGCCACCAGCACCACCTCGCGGACAAACAGCGACCGCAGCAAACCTCCCAGGATCATCGCATCGCCAATATCCGAGACAAAAAACTCATCGAAACAGACAACCCGGGCTTCCTTGGCGATGTTAGCCGCCACCAGTTCCAACGGGTTTCTATTGCCCTTCAGGGCTGTGAGGTCTGTGTGCACACGCTGCATGAATCGATGGAAATGCGTGCGCATTTTCTCGTCAAAGGGCAACGATTCGTAGAATATGTCCATCAGGTATGTCTTGCCGCGACCGACTCCTCCCCACAGATATAATCCACTTGTTACTGGCGGTTGGGGCTTGCGCCGGAGACGCCAGAGAAAGTCGGGCGGCAACCAGGCAGTCAAAGCCGGCTTGGCGGCCGCGGATTTTGTCAATTGCTCATACAAGACGTTCAGCGCAGCCAATGTCGGCTGCTGGGCAGGATCGAATTCAATCAGTCCGTCTGTTGCATCTTGTTGATATCGTGCCTGTGGTGTCATCTGGTCGCGGTGCGGGCATTTGATGTCTGATGGGTAGAGGCTTCGGCACGAGTGTTGGTGGCACCCGGCAGCGACGCGGTGCCGTCGTGCCTGAATTCGTTGTGCATTCTAGGTCATATTCCTTGATGGAAACCAGCGCTGGAGCCGGCCGTTCTGCCCGGCGGCCAAATTTTTTACGGAGATTTACCCGAATTCCCGGTATACTTGCGTCTTCAGCTAACAACTGAGGCTTGTCATTGTTATGACGTGGTTAATTGCAACTGTTTGTCTCGCTCTCGGCGTTGTTGTCGGTGTTATTTTCGCCAAACGAATCAACTCCGGATCCGAGAGGGTGAAAGAACTGGAGGACCAGGTTCGCAACCTCGAGGATCGCCACAGCCGATACCGGGAAAGTGTGAGCGAGCATTTCGGACTGACGGCAGAACTGGTTCAGCAGATGACCGAAAGCTACCGGGAGGTCTATCAACACCTCGCCACCGGAGCCCGGGAACTGTGTTCGGCTGACGTTGCCAGCAAACTTCTGCCAGCAGGCAACGAGCCCGGACTGGAGAACGGCAATCCCGGGACCGGATCTTCTTTCAACCCCCCCAAAGACTATGTCGCCAAACACAGTCCGGGGCAAAAAGGCGCCCTTGCCGAAGATTTCGGTCTTGAAAACCCCCGAACAGGGACCGATGAAGAAGTCTGACAGCGCTACCCGTCGCCTGATCTAAAACGACTCTGTCGAACATCGATAACCCAGCCACGGGTTTCGATCATTGGAGAAATAATGGCTGAGTACAACCTGACACACCTTAAGCAGCTTGAGGCGGAAAGTATTCATATCATCCGCGAAGTCGCCGCGGAATTTGCCAACCCGGTCATGCTTTACTCAATTGGTAAAGACTCCTCAGTAATGTTACACCTGGCACTAAAGGCTTTTTATCCGGCCAAACCCCCTTTCCCCCTGATGCATGTGGACACAACGTGGAAATTTCGGGAGATGATTGAATTCCGCAACCGGCAAATGGAAAAGCTTGGTTTGGACCTGATAGTACATACCAATCAGGAGGGAGCCGCAGCCGGCATCAACCCTTTCACGCACGGCAGTGAAAAATACACCGATATAATGAAAACCCAGGCTCTCAAGCAGGCGCTCGACAAGTACAAATTCGATGCGGCCTTCGGCGGCGGGCGGCGCGACGAAGAGAAATCCCGCGCAAAGGAACGGGTTTTTTCCTTTCGCGACAAGAACCATGTCTGGGATCCCAAAAACCAGAGACCGGAGTTGTGGAACATCTTCAACTGCAAGGTGAGCAAGGGCGAGAGTATCCGGGTGTTTCCATTATCCAACTGGACCGAACTGGATATCTGGCAATATATCTTTTTGCACAATATCGACATCGTGCCGCTTTACTACGCCAAGCCGCGACCCGTAGTCAAAGTCGACGGTGTGGATATCATGGTGGACGACGACAGGATGCCTGTCCCCGATGGTGTGGAAATCGAAACCAGAACCGTTCGTTTTCGAACCCTGGGTTGCTACCCGCTGACAGGGGCTGTGGAATCCACCGCGACCACACTGCCTGAAATTATCCAGGAAATGCTGCTCACACGCAGCTCCGAGAGACAAGGCCGCCTGATCGATACAGATCAAGCCGGATCAATGGAAGAGAAAAAGCGTAAGGGTTACTTCTAGCCAGGCCGAACGAACCAGAAATCACACGAGCGAAACATGTCACATCAATCCGAACTGATCAGCACCGATATCAATGCCTATCTGGCACAACATGAACGCAAGGAACTGCTCCGGTTTCTCACCTGCGGCAGTGTGGATGATGGTAAAAGCACCCTCATTGGCAGACTGTTGCACGATTCAAAAATGATCTATGAGGATCAGCTGGCCGCCATCAAGACAGACAGTATCAAATCCGGCACTACAGGCGACGATATCGACCTTGCCCTGCTGGTAGATGGACTGCAGGCGGAACGAGAACAGGGAATTACCATTGATGTAGCATATCGCTACTTCTCTACAGCGAAACGAAAATTCATTATCGCGGATACGCCGGGACACGAGCAATACACTCGTAATATGGCCACCGGTGCTTCTACCTGCGACCTTGCAATTATTCTCATCGACGCCCGCTACGGTGTCCAAACCCAGACCCGCCGACACAGCTTCATTACATCTCTGCTGGGCATCAAACACATTGTGGTAGCCATAAACAAAATGGACCTGGTGGAGTACCGACAGGAAGTTTTCGATTCGATAAGGAACGATTACCTGAAGTTCACCAACAAACTGCCTGAGGCCAATTTCACGTTTATCCCCATGTCGGCACTGGTAGGTGACAATGTGGTTAACCCGAGCGAGAACACCCCGTGGTATGAAGGGGAGACGCTTATGAAGATGCTGGAAACCGCCGAGGTTGCCGCCGAGAAGAACTTTGACGATTTACGCTACCCGGTACAGTATACGAACCGGCCCAACCTGAACTTCCGGGGCTACTGTGGCACTGTCGCGTCCGGTGTGGTGCGTAAGGGCGACAAGATCACTGTGTTGCCTTCCGGCAAGACCAGCCGGGTCAAATCCATCGTTACCTACGACGAAGAGCTGGAACTGGCGCATGCCGATATGGCTGTTACTTTGACCCTTGAAGACGAAATTGATGTCAGCCGCGGCGATATGATAGTACATGCGGACAATCTGCCGGCTACCGGCAAAAAGTTTGCCGCGACGATCGTCTGGATGGCGGAGCAGCCGCTTCTGCCGGGCAAGCTTTACGATATCAAGTTGAATACCAAGTCGGTCTCCGGAAGGATCAGCGCAATCTCAAGCCGCATCGACGTGAACACCTTGATAAAATCACCTGCACCCACACTTGAGCTGAATGAGATTGGCATATGTGAAGTCGAACTGGACCAGATGGTCTGTTACGACAATTATTCAGACAACCGTGCAACCGGCAGCTTCATCGTTATTGACCGGCTCAGCAATGTAACAGTTGGCGCCGGCATGATCAGTTTTCAGCGCCAGCCTGGTTTCTCCGGCCACGAACCCCCCGCCGGTAGCGGACATGTTACCAAGGAAGAGAGGGCCGCCCGCTACGGTCAGAAACCGGCGACAATCATGTTTATCGGCTTGTCCGGATCAGGAAAATCCACCCTGGCCCACGGTCTGGAGCGCAAGCTGTTCGATATGGGCAGAGTAAGCACTGTTCTCGACGGAAAGACCATGCGCCTGGGAATCAGCAAAGATCTGTCCCACGACGCTGAAGGCCGCGCAGAGAATTTGCGCCGAAGCGCTCATGTAGCGCGGTTCCTGAATGATTCCGGCCTGATATGCTGCGCGTCATTCGTTGCTCCAAACCCTGATTCGCGAGAGCATGCGGTAAGTGTTATAGGCAAGGACAACTGCTTCATTGTCTACCTGAACCCACCACTGGAAACCTGCATAAAACGCGATCCCAGCGGTTTGTATGCGGCCGTGGAAACCGGAGAACCTCGCGATGTTCCCGGGGTATCCTTTCCATACGAACCACCCGACAACGTGAGCCTGGAACTGGATACCGCCGCCAGTAACGTGGAGGAATGCCTGAGAGAAATACTCAAGTTGATGAGGGAGAAAGAAATTATCTAAGGAACCTAGACCGGATTATCCACGTCGATAAACTGGTGCTCTATCGAAAACTCTCGCTTGAGAAAGGCTCCAAGCGCCTGAACGCCATAGCGTTCGGTTGCATGATGGCCCGCCGAGAAAAAATGAATCCCGGCCTCTCGTGCACTGTGCACAGTCTGTTCGGACACTTCACCCGTAAGATAGGCATCCACTCCGGCGTCGATAGCCTGCTCGATAAATCCCTGCGCCGCTCCTGTACACCAGGCTATAGTATGAACAGGTCTTTCGTTTCCCGCTATCACCAGCGGCTCACGGCCCAGCTTCTCCCGCAATGTCCGCGCAAATTCTGAACACTCGACGGGTTCGGCCAGCTTGCCAACCAGGCCAATACTGTTTTTATTGATTTTTCCCAAATCACCCGTAGGCTCTATTTCCAGCAGTTTTCCCAACTGAGCGTTATTACCGAATTCAGGGTGAGCATCCAGGGGCAGATGATAGGCAATCAGACTGATATCGTTGTCCAGCAATGCCTTGAGGCGCGCCCGCTTCATCCCCCTGACAGCAGGGTCCTCACCACGCCAGAAGTAACCATGGTGAACCAGGATCAGCTCGGCCCCGGCTTCTGCGGTTTTCTCAATCAAGGCCTGGCAGGCTGTCACACCCGTGACGACCCGTGTCACCCGCGGGTTTCCTTCCACCTGCAGGCCGTTCGGGCAATAGTCATTGAATTGCTCGGGTCTCAATAACTGCCTCAAGGCCAAATCGAGGTCATTTAGTGCGACTGTCATGGAATCCCCCCTGGGTACGCTGTATTATGAATGTGTCTCGTTACCGTCGTGTGCGAGTCGGTTCCGTCAAGACAACCTTTGCTCGAGGGGGTAAGGAACCTAGGGAACCTCTGATCAATTCTGTACCGCCTCTGGCTTTCAGCCGAATCCGGTATCAAGGCGCCGTTTTGAAGGCATGCGTCGGCCTGTCGAAAAACGGCAACGCCGAGACCGGGTTCGGCTGGAAGCCCCGAAGGGCGGGCCTGTCGCGCGCCGCCGCCGCGTTGTCGTGCTTGCCAAGGGCGACGGCCATTGCCTGCGCACAACGCCTTGCGGCGGCAGGCGACAGGCTCCGCAGAGGCGGCACAGAATTAATCAGAGGTTCCCTAACAAACTTTCCCCGACGGTTAGGCATTCAGAGCCATGAATCATTTTAACAGATTGCTACAGTTTGCAGGGTGGCCTGTAATCACCGGAATATTGATTGCTGTCGTTCTGTTGCAATATCAGCAACTGGAGCGCCTCAGTGACGACCCACTCCCACAAATACCGGCGACTCCGGCAACAACTCAGAACCTTCCTTTCTCCGAGGCCATTCGCAAGGCAGCTCCGTCAGTGGTCAGTATTGTTGCCAGCACCCTGAATGTGGAGAGTATCGAGCAGGCGACGGATGACAGCGCTATTCTGAGGCTGGGTGAACGTGCCAGTCTGGGGTCGGGTGTAATAGTCAGTGAGCATGGATTTATACTCACCAATCTGCATGTAGTGGATTCACTCTTCGACGCCTTCGACACCATCGTCACTCTTAACGACGGACGCAGCATTCCCGGAACGGTTGTCGGCTGGGATGAAGAGACCGATCTGGCGATACTTCATGTTAATATGGATGACCTGACCCCTATTGACTTTGGTAATGAGCGGAACATGCAGGTGGGCGATGTTGTGTTCGCAATCGGCTATCCACGCAACATCGGACAATCCGTTTCTCAGGGAATTATCAGCTCTCTCAGTCGCATTCACAATCCCGGAGCGAACAGTCCTGTACTTCAAACGGACGCGGCAATCAATCCCGGCAATTCCGGTGGGGCATTGATTGACAGGAACGGCAACCTGGTCGGTATCAACTCCTCCATTTTCTCCGAATCAGGCAATTTTGAAGGGATCGGTTTTGCCACCCCTGTAAGCACCGCCACAAGGGTAATAGAACAACTTATCGCCGAGGCGATTGAAAGCAAACCCGGATATCTGGGCGTTATTACCGGAGAAGTGCTCAATGAGGAAACCAGTATGCTGTTCTTCGGGGTTCCGGATATCAAGGGCATGCTGGTGGAAAACGTGATCCACGGTGGACCGGCGGAACGAGCTGGCGTCAAGCCTGGAGATGTCATTACCCGGGTGGAGGATACACCGGTGGTGAATGAAGAGAACATTATCCTGGAAATTCAGAACAATCGCCCTGGAGACCAAATACTGATCCAGGTTTATCGCAATGGACGTACCATTACCCTGCCCACAATCCTTGGCTTTGGCCAGGCCATTGTTTTCGAGCCCTGAATTACTTCTGTTTGAAACGCAACTCCGCCGAGCGGGCGTGAGCTTCCAGCGATTCGTTGCGCGCCATTGTCGATGTCGTACGGCCAAGTCTGTCGGCAGCCTCGGCAGAGCAGCGTATTATTGAACTGCGCTTCTGAAAATCATGCACACTGACACCTGAAAAGAAACGTGCTGTACCGGAGGTGGGAAGTACGTGGCTCGGCCCGGCGCAATAATCACCCAGAGCTTCCGATGTATACCGGCCGAGAAATATCGCACCGGCATGGTCGACAGCCGCCAAAAGCTCTTCGGGATTTTCCACCGACAATTCCAGGTGCTCCGGGGCAATTATATTACTGATCTCAACCGCCTGTTCCAGGCTTTCAGACTGTATAAAAATCCCCCGATTGGTCAACGACTCGGCAATGACCTTTTGGCGCTCCATTCCAGGCAACAGGCGCCGAACACTTTCTATCACCGTTTCAATATATCCGGCATCGGGTGAAATCAGAATCGACTGGGCCAGTTCGTCGTGTTCCGCCTGCGAGAACAGGTCCATCGCGACCCATTCCGGGTCCGTTTTGCCGTCACAGATCACGGTCAGTTCCGAAGGGCCGGCAATCATGTCGATGCCCACTTCGCCAAACACCAGCTTTTTGGCAACGGTGACATAGATGTTACCGGGGCCGGCGATCTTGTCCACCTTTGGTACAGACTCTGTGCCAAAAGCCAGTGCGGCGATCGCCTGGGCTCCGCCGATGGTATACACTCGGGTGACTCCCGCCAGTGCCGCGGCGGCAAAAATCAGACTGTTCTGCGTTGAATAGACCGTGGGTACCACGGCGATGATTTCTTTCACTCCGGCAACCTGCGCCGGTACGGCCAGCATCAACATTGATGATGGATAGCTCGCCTTGCCACCGGGTACGTAAACACCGACTCGATCCAAAGGCGTAATTTTCTGTCCATAAACCGAGCCATCCGCTTCCTGGTATTGCCAGGAAGCCTGTTGCTGCTTTTCGTGGAAGTAACGGACACGGTCGGCTGAAAATTGCAGCGCTTCCAGGTGGGAAGCCGGAAGTTGGTCCAAAGACTCCTGCATCTGCTCCTTACCCACGGTCAAATCGGCCAGATTCGCCACATCGAAACCATCGAAACGTTTGCTGTAATCCAGAACCGCGGCATCACCGCGATCGCGTACCTGTTGCAGTATATCCTTAACGGCCGTCACCACGTCTGCGCCGATAAGCATGTCTCTTTGCAACAGGCTATCGAGCCGCGAACGAAAGTCGGCGTCGGTTGATGCCAGTCGATTGATTGTCAAATCAGATTTGGTCATTAGTGTACTGCCATAGTATGGCTACGAAGCCTGACTCGCGGCGACGGCGTCACGCAGTTTGCCCAAAACCAGCCGTATTCGATTGTTTTTGATCTTCATGGAAGCCTTGTTGACGATTACCCGGGAACTGATTTCACTGATCAGACTCAGCGGCTCCAGTCCGTTAGCGGTGAGCGTATTGCCGCTGTCAACGATATCCACGATCCAGTCCGCGAGCCCCAGAGACGGTGCGAGTTCCAGCGCCCCGTTGAGCTTGATTAATTCCACCTGCCTGCCCTGTTCCGCAAAATAGCGTTTGCTGATGTTCACAAATTTGGTCGCCACCCTGAGGCGACCCTTGACATCGCCCAGGCCAACCGGTGCCGCCGTCATCAGTCGGCAACGCGCTATTTTCAAATCGAGTGGCTCGTAAAAACCTTCCCGTCCGTATTCCATTAACAGGTCGCGGCCAACCACGCCCATATCAGCGCTTCCGAACTCCACATAAGTTGGCACATCCGAACCCCGAATCACCATCAATTGAAGATCTTTCATATTTGTGTCAAAGATCAACTTGCGGCTGTGGTGGATATCTTCGGCAGGTCTTATCCCCGCACGTTCGAACAGCGGTAGTACTTCATCCAGGATGCGGCCCTTGGTCAAGGCGATGACTAATTTGGAAGCGCTCATCAGTTCAGGAAGTTTACTCGTTTAATCTGATTGGGTTCCCTGGCTACGAAGGCACCCGGCGGATTCTTGCTCCCAGCAATTGCAGCTTTTCCTCGATACATTCATAACCCCTGTCTATATGGTATATCCGGTCGACGGAAGTTTCACCCTCACCCACCAGGCCTGCAATAATGAGGCTGGCCGAGGCTCGCAAGTCAGTGGCCATGACCGGGGCACCTTTTAGTGCGGGCACGCCTTCCACGATGACGGTATTGCCTTCCACCTTGATATTGGCACCCATCCGGTTCATTTCGTGAACGTGCATAAAGCGATTTTCAAATACCGTTTCGGTGATGGCCCCCGTTCCTTCGGCCACCGCATTGAGCGCGGTGAACTGAGCTTGCATATCCGTGGGAAACGCGGGATAAGGCGCAGTCCGCACCGATACCGCCTTCGACCGTCGGCCATGCATATTCAGTTCGATCCAGTCGGGACCCACGTTAATTTCAGCACCGGCTTGCTCCAGTTTGCTGAGCACTGCATCAAGAATATCGGGTCTGGTGTCTTTCACCTTGATATGACCGCGGGTTGCCGCGGCAGCGATCAGATAGGTGCCGGTTTCAATTCGGTCGGGCATCACCGAGTAGCTGCAGCCGCGTAATTCAGTGACACCGTCAATGATGATCGTATCCGTGCCCTGTCCACTGATTTGAGCGCCCATCTTGACCAGGCAATCCGCCAGATCAACAACCTCGGGCTCCCGGGCGGCGTTCTCGATTACGGTGCGTCCGACCGCCAGTGTGGCGGCCATCATCACGTTCTCGGTGCCGGTTACGGTTACCATATCCATAAATATATGGCTACCCTTAAGTTTTCCGTTAACCGACGCCTTTATGTAACCGCCTTCCACGACGATGTCCGCACCCATCGACTGTAGCGCAGCAATGTGCAGATTCACCGGTCGACTTCCGATGGCGCAGCCACCGGGTAGCGCGACTTCCGCCTTGCCATAACGCGTCAGCAAAGGCCCGAGCACGAGTATCGAAGCACGCATGGTTTTAACCAATTCATACGGGGCACTGAAATGGGAAATGGTGCTGCTGTTCACCTCGACGTTCAGTTTTTCATCAACAATGGGTTGCACTCCCATGCAGCCCAACAGTTCCAGCATCGTGGTGATGTCATACAGATGAGGCAGATTGCAGATCTGGACCGTGTCCTGGGTCAGCAGAGTGGACGCCAGTATAGGTAGTGCCGAATTTTTGGCGCCGGCTATGCGTATCTCGCCCTTCAGGCGGATACCGCCGTTAATTGTCAGTTTATCCATACGCTGCTCTCAAAATCAGGCTGTCAGTTAACTGCCTGGAATTCTTCTGTTGTCAACAAGCGCATGGACACTGCATGAATGTCTCCGCTGGCAATGTGCTGGTTCAGTATCTGGTAAATTTTCTGTTGCCGCTTGACGGAATTGAGTCCGGCAAAAACATCGCCGACCGCAGTGACCAGATATTTCCCGTCACCACCTTCCACTTTCACATCGCAGCCCGGTAGTCGGGAACTCAGTAGTTCGTCAATCTCTTCGGCATTCATTGCTTATCCATATTTTCACTCGTTTCCCGTTCATGCTGCAGGCGCTGTCACTGCCAGTTATCCAGAACCTGATCGATGTCGTTATTATGGCTCGACATGGCGGCCGCGAACTGGGTGAAGTACTGGCGACCGAGATTGATGCCCCCAAGACTCAGGTTTTTCAACTTCCATTCGTTGTCTTCGTTAAGAAACATCTGGTACTGGAAACGAATAACGCCATTGTCGCCTCCGCGCAGTTCCATGCCGACAACCGTATCAGCGCGCGGATCAGAGGACTCGTTTCGCGGTGGCAGAAACACCAGTTCCTGGTCGTCATAGGAGACCAGAGCCGCTCCGTAGAAGCGGGTGAGCGTGTTTTTCAGTATGTCGGCGAATCGCTGTGTTTGCTCCCCGGTAGCCTGGCTGGCATAACGCGACATGACCACTTCGGCCACCGCATTGAAATCGACAAAGCGATCCAGTACCTGTTCAATGCGTTCGAAATACTCTTCGCGATTGTTGCTGAAAAGCGATTGAGATTCAGACACCGTCTGCAGCAACTCCCGTACGCCTGCCTCCGCTGCTTCCACAGCACTGCGCTGCGGCTGCTGGGCCAGGACCGGCAAGGTTACCAGCAAACAGCAAACTGTCAGAACTTTCTGTAGCATATTCATCATGTTACCTCCGTGTTTTGAGTCCTGTAGCCGAATTCCGAATCTCGCAAATGAGGGAGCGGCAATCTGTCTGAGCGCTTGCCGTTTGACTGACCGCCAAGTTTACATCAAATGCGGGTTTCAATAAATTATTACTTGCAAACCAAGGCAATCCCCATTCTAATTGATCGCTTTATCAAGTCTGGTACCATCCTGTTTCTATGCTGTTAGACGCGGTCATAACCGTCCTCGGCTTCGTGGGACTCACCTGGGGAGCCGACAAGTTTGTCTTCGGCGCCTCGGCAATTGCCCGCAACCTTGGGGTCTCCCCTCTTGTCATCGGTTTGACAATCGTCGCGTTTGGCACATCGGCGCCGGAGATATTCTCGTCCGCCGCCGCCGCGTTTCGAGACAAGCCCGAACTGGCAATAGGCAATGCTGTCGGGTCGAACCTGTTCAACATAGGTGTCGCCCTGGGCATCGCTGCCATTATCAGACCACTGACGCCGCCAAAATTTCTGTTTAAAAAGGAAATTCCCGCACTCCTTCTGGTGACTGTCTTGACAGGAGTCCTGTTCGCCAATTTTTACCTCGGTATATATGACGCATTAATCCTCATTTCCGTTACCATTTATTTCGGATATCGATTGTTCAAAAAGCGCACAGGTGCCGCGGTACTGCCTGAAATTGATGAAGATGAACTGAAGGACGTGGGGTTGCTCCGTGCTGGAATTTATCTCTTACTCGGGCTGATCCTGCTGGTTTTGAGCGCTGAAGCCCTCGTCTCCGCCGCCTCATCTATCGCGGAGGGCCTTGGAGTTTCAACCGCCGTCATTGGGCTGACCGTCGTTGCTCTGGGTACCAGCCTGCCCGAACTGGCCACCTCAATCACCTGCGCGCTAAGAGGTCATTTTGATCTGGCAATAGGTAATATTGTTGGATCGAACATTCTAAATTTGCTGGCCGTGCTCCCTTTTCCGGCACTGTTCAGTCCCGGGCCGCTGGAACCTGAACTTTTGACCCGCGATTACAGCTTCGTCATGATACTTACCCTTCTCCTCGCTCTGTTTTGCTACCGGGCGATAAAGACAGAAACGGCTATTGGAAGGGTATATGGGTCTACCCTGTTGCTTATCTATTGCGGCTGGTTTACCGTGATGCTCTACCAGGTTTAGGGGCCGTTCAGGGCATGAATTGTTTCAGGAGACCGGCCACAGAACATGAATAAGGCGACCCGTTTTATCAACAGCGCCAGACGCACTATCGATATCGAACAGCGCGCTGTATCAGCGTTGCTGAACAGGCTGAGACTGCCTGATACCGCACCCTCGCAAGGCGGGAAGCCAGAGCAGGAAAGCGCACTGGCAATCGGGCCGCAGTTCAGTGCCGCCTGCCGCCTGATGCTGAAATGCCGTGGACGAGTGGTGGTTCTTGGTGTAGGCAAATCCGGGCATATAGCCCGCAAAATCGCCGCCACTTTGGCAAGCACCGGAACCCCCGCCATGTATGTACATGCCGGGGAAGCCAGCCACGGTGACCTGGGCATGATTACCGAAAAAGACGTCGTGCTGGTACTGACCAACTCTGGAACCACGACCGAGATCATCAATCTGCTGCCAGCGCTGAAGCGCATCGGCGTTCCGGTGGTCAGTATCACCGGGAAGAAAAATTCCCCCATAGCCAGCGAAGCGGATATCAACCTTGACGGCAGTGTTGAAGTTGAGGCCTGCCCCCTTGGACTGGCACCGACAACCAGCACCACGGTAGCGCTTGTTCTCGGAGACGCGCTGGCCATGGCGCTGTTGGAGGCTCGCGGATTCACGCCGGAGGACTTCGCCTATTCTCACCCGGGGGGTAACCTCGGCCGCAGATTGCTATTGAAAGTCAGGGACATCATGCACAGCGGAGACAGTATTCCGAAGGTGAATTTCGGTACGCCGCTCAGCGACGCCCTGCTTGAAATGACGACCAAAGGCTTCGGACTCACCACTGTAATCGACGAGACCGGCAGTGTATGTGGTGTTTTCACTGACGGGGATCTGAGGCGCACACTCGATGCGGGCAGGGACATTCAGAAGACACGCATTGAGGAAGTCATGTCCACTCATTTCAAACACGTCAGCGACAATGCATTGGCGGTGGAAGCCGCCAGGGTCATGCAGGAAAGCCTGGTTTACGTATTGCTGGTCCGGGGTCACGACAACAAGCTCTGTGGCATAATCAAGATGCACGACCTGTTACAGGCGAAAGTCGTCTGACCCGGGTGATCTCTCACAGAGAAAGACAGCGATAAGTCACCATGAAATTCAATAGTCCAACACAGGAAATTACCCGGCTCGCGGCTGGCCTCTCGCTTCTGGTACTGGATGTGGATGGGGTGCTGACAGATGGCAAACTCTATTACGGCAGCACAGGCGAGGAAATCAAGGCGTTCCACATTCTTGACGGTCACGGCATCAAGCTGCTGCAAGCTGCGGGTGTAAGGGTAGCTATTATCACCGGCCGCAAATCCGAGCCTGTCGCCAGGCGGGCGGCTGAAATGGGGGTCGAGTTAGTGTTTCAGGGTAGAGAGGACAAACTGGCGGCGCTTCAGGAGTTACTGCAATCACTGCAAATCGATGCCAGCGCTACTGCCTACGTTGGCGACGACCTGCTGGATCTGCCGGCTCTTCGGGCCGCGGGAATTGGAATCACTGTGCCCAACGGTCACAAACAGGTGAGAGAAGCCGCCGATCTGGAAACCGACACAGAAGGTGGCTCGGGGGCTGTGCGGGAAGTTTGTGATTTCCTGCTTGAGACCAGACAGGCCTGACCATGATGCAAAACCTGCGCTTACTCATTATCCCCGGCCTGATCGCCGTGCTCGTATTCACAGGCATCACGATCTTCGAATCCGCCACCCGCCAGCCGGAAGAGTTCGCAGACAGGCAGGAGCCTGCCTATGATATTTATTCAGAAGGGATCAATACCGTCCACTATAACGAACAGGGAGATATCGAATATACTCTGAGCGCCACCCGGCAAATACATTACCTTACAGATATCACTGAATTCACCGCTCCTCTTGTCCAGCTTTATCAGGAACAGGATTCACGCTGGAATATCGTCGCCAATTCGGGCAGAATCTCCGCAGCCCGGACCAATGGCATGCCATCCAACGATCAGGAAATAAATCTGATTGGTAATGTTAGGATCTACGGAATCGATCAGCACGGCCGCCGCACCGTTCTGGAGACCGAGCAATTGGCCGTGAATCCTGATCGCAAAACCGTCATGACGGACCTGCCGGTTTTCATGGTTTCCGGACCGTTCAGTCAGACAGCAACCGGCATGTTCGCCAACCTCGCGGACAATGAGATCTCGTTCCAAAATGACGTCAGGGGAAGGTATGCAACAACAAGCGAATAGAGCGATATTGTCTGCACTGTTGCTGTCTGCTTTTTTCCCCATTGCCACACGCGCGCTGGAATCTGATCGCGACCAGGACGTCGAATACAGTTCGGACCGGCAGACCGTTCGTGTGGAAGGAAACACACGCATACTTACGCTTACCGACAACGTATACGTGAGACAGGGTACTATTGAGCTCAGCGGCACAGTGGCCAGTTTCGTCTACAACCTGGACACTGAAGACCTGCTACGAGTCACGGTAACCGGCTCTCCCGCAAGCTATCTGCAGCAGATCAACGAAGACGGCGAGATGGCCCGGGGAACCAGCTCGACCATTCATTACCATACCGGGACCGAGGCGATAGTCGAGTTGGTCGGTGATGTTCGCTTCGAACAACCAGGCCTGGTCAACCACTGTGCCAGAGTTGAATATCACCTTGAGTCCAACGACCTTGAGGGCGAGGATTGTGAAGGCGTCCTTAGCCGTCAACAGAATTGATGAACATCCTGCAGGCATCTCATCTGGCGAAGAGCTATAAGGGCCGAAAGGTTGTCAGGGATGTTTCACTCCAGGTAAAAAGCGGCGAAATCGTGGGGCTGCTGGGGCCTAACGGCGCTGGGAAAACCACCTGCTTTTACATGATTGTGGGGTTGGTAGGCGCGGACAGCGGCAAAGTCACCATCAACAATGTTGATATCACTTCCCGGCCTATTCACGTCAGAGCTTCTCATGGCCTGGGCTATCTGCCGCAGGATTCTTCCATATTTCGTTCGCTGTCTGTTGAGGACAATGTCCTCGCAATACTCGAAACCCGCAAGGACCTGGACAAGAGTCAGCGATTTCAAAAACTGGAGACCCTGTTACAGGAATTCCATATCATGCATATCCGCAAGAACAAGGGTATGAGTCTCTCCGGCGGCGAGAGACGCCGAACCGAAATAGCCCGGGCGCTGGCAACCGAACCCGGATTCATCCTTCTGGATGAGCCTTTCGCGGGTGTCGACCCGATATCGGTCAGCGATATCAAACAGATAATTTCTCACCTCAAGTCGCGCGGAATTGGTATTTTGCTCACCGATCACAACGTGCGGGAAACCCTCGATATCTGTGAGAAAGCCTACATTATCAATGAAGGCCAGGTAATCAAGGAGGGCCCCCCTCCAGAGCTGTTGGCGGACAAGAAAGTACGGGAAGTATATCTGGGAGACAGGTTCCGGTTTTGACGCCGGACCGATAAACCCGAGAGCCCCCTCGCCCGATTTTCTCCCCATCGCACACACCCATTGCGATCACCGGGAGCCCTGCCCCCCTATGCAAGGCAGGCATGAAACTTGCTATAATCGACGCAAACTAGAAGCCCGATAGATTCTTGCCGGGCGAAACTTGGTGCATACTTCGATGATGTTCAGATGAAACTATCGCTTCAGCTCAAGCTGGGTCAGCAATTGACCATGACGCCGCAGCTGCAGCAGGCGATCAGGCTCCTCCAGCTATCGACACTCGACCTGCAGCAGGAAATTCACCAGGTATTGGAATCCAATCCCATGCTCGAGCTGGTCGAGGTTGGCGATGAGGACGAGACCAGTGACGGCCCGGGCGAAGACTCTTCTCCCTACGGTCAGAATGGTTCCGGTGGTTCAGACGCGCAAGGCACCGAATCCCCTGTGCAGGAATCTTCGCGTCAGGAGATGGACGCCCGTGCCGGTCAGGAAGACAGTATTCCCGACGATCTTTCCGTTGACACCAACTGGGATGATATTTACCAGGGCAGTTACACTTCCGGTTCGTCGTCCTATGATGGCGATACCAGCGATTTTGAATCCCGCAATACATCCAGTGATACGCTGCAGGATCATCTTCACTGGCAGCTTAACCTTACCACCATGTCGGACACCGACCGTGAAATTGCCCTGGCGATTATCGATGCGATCGATCCCAATGGTATGCTCACCGCCGACATCGAATCCATACACACGGGGCTCGCTGATGCTGATGAGATAGAAGAAGATGAAGTGCTGGCCGTTCTGCACCGCATCCAGCAATTCGATCCTGTCGGTGTGGGCTACCGCAACCTTGCTGAATGCCTGCTGGTTCAACTCAATCAATTTCCCGGACAGACGGAGTCCGCCGCTATCCGTAATGCCCGCCTTGTGATCAAGGATTGTCTTAGTCTGCTGGGAAATCGCGATTATGCACAGATTATGCGGCGTACCCGACTGAAGGAAAACGAGCTTCGTGACGCCATCAGTATCATTGAAGCGCTCAACCCCCGACCGGGATCGGAAATTTCGCCACCTCCTACCAGCTATATAGTGCCGGACGTAATAGTTTACAAAAACCCCGAGAATGGCAAATGGACGGTGGAACTTAACCCGGAAACCGCACCACGTATCAGAATCAATTCCGGCTATGCTTCCCTGGTAAAACGTGCCGATTCGAGTCGCGACAACAGCTACCTGAAAGACAACCTTCAGGAGGCAAAGTGGTTCATTAAAAGCCTTCAGAGCCGCAATGAAACCTTGATGAAGGTGGCGACGCGGATTGTAGAACACCAGAGAGACTTCTTTGAGCACGGCGATGAGGCCATGAAACCACTGGTTCTGCATGACATTGCCGAGGCGGTAGGCATGCATGAATCCACCATCTCCCGGGTGACCACCCAGAAGTATATGCACACTCCGAGGGGCATCTACGAACTGAAATATTTTTTCTCCAGCCACGTTTCCACCAAAGGCGGCGGGGAGTGTTCCTCGACCGCTATAAGGGCAATTATCAAAAAGCTGATTGCTTCGGAAAATGTTCGCAAGCCCCTTAGCGACAGCAAAATTACCAAGCTGCTTGATGATCAGGGCATTAACGTCGCACGACGCACTATTGCCAAATACCGCGAGTCCCTGAGCATACCGCCGTCCAACGAACGCAAGAGGCTCGTTGAATAGCAGCCGGGATAGTGTGAAGTCCGCCGGCGAAAATCCCATTTATTCATTCTGATCAGCAACGAGACAGACCAAAATGCACCTGGAAGAGATACTGACACCACAGCGATGCTATCCCGCACTCCCTGGAATAAGCAAAAAACGTCTAATCACCACTGTAAGCGAACTGCTCGCCGAAGATCTCGGCTATTTGTCAGCCAATGAGATATTCAACTCCCTGATGGCCAGGGAACAACTGGGCAGTACCGGTTTGGGAAACGGGATCGCCATTCCCCACTGCCGGGTGAGCGAATGCAGGGACGTAGTCGGCGCACTGGTTACACTGGACAAGGGAATCGATTTCAACTCGGTAGACTCCAAACCGGTGGATCTTATTTTCGTTCTTATCGTTCCAGAACAGAAGTCAGACGAACATGTAAGGATACTGGCCGACCTGGCCAGAATGTTCAACGACGAGGATCTCTGTTTTACGTTACGCCAAACCGAAAATAACGAAGACCTTTACCATATCGTTATTACATATCAGGGTGCCTGAAGCGACCACAGCAGGCGAAAAGCGAACCGGACGAATCCTGGAATCCAGGCAACCGACACGGCGGAAACAGTGAAACTATTTATAATAAGCGGCAGGTCCGGCTCGGGTAAAAGTACCGTGCTGCATATACTTGAGGACCGGGGATTCTATTGCATTGACAATCTGCCCGCCAGCTTGTTGCCCGCACTGGCTGACCGTATCTCCACAGATACCCAGGACATGCCCCACATTGCGGTAAGTATCGACGCCCGCAACATTTCCGCGGACCTGGAAAAAGTTCCTGAAATAATTCGCAATCTTCGGCAGAAGGAGCTTGGCACTACGATTCTGTTCCTTGATGCGAATGGACAGACCCTGCTCCGCAGGTTCAGTGAAAGCCGGCGCAAGCACCCCCTCTCTTCCGACAAGGTCGGCTTGAAAGAGGCCATAGACAAGGAGTCTGAGTTGCTGGAGCCAATTTCCCTTCTGGCCAGCCTGAGCATTGACACCAGTACGATGTCGCTTCACGAACTCAGAGACGCAATCAAGAGCCGGCTTATAGAAACCTCCGATACCGGTCTGGCGCTGCAATTCCAGTCTTTTGGATATAAAAACGGCGTCCCCGTGGATGCTGATATAGTGTACGATGTGCGCTGTCTGCCGAACCCATACTGGAAAACTTCCCTCAGGTCTTTGACCGGACTCGACAGCGCGGTGGTGACCTATCTCGAATCACAGCGGCAGGTGCAGATGATGTATGACGACATCCGGGATTTTCTGCAGTCCTGGTTGCCGTGTTTTGAGCAGAACAATCGCAGTTATATAACGGTAGCCCTGGGCTGCACGGGTGGGCAGCACAGATCTGTCTATCTGTGTGAAAAACTGGCGGCGCATTTTAAACAAACAGTTCGCAATGTGCAGACCCGGCACAGGGAATTGCCACGTTGACTTGAGAACTGACCATGCGCAAGACGACAGTAAAGATAAGCAACAAAGCCGGCCTGCATGCCCGCGCAGCTTCAAAACTGGTATCCGTCGCCACGGCATACCGGTGTGACGTTCAGAT
This sequence comes from Pseudohongiellaceae bacterium, assembly GCA_040879025.1. Classification (GTDB taxonomy): domain Bacteria; phylum Pseudomonadota; class Gammaproteobacteria; order Pseudomonadales; family Pseudohongiellaceae; genus JBBDLF01. The sequence continues at coordinate 57,780 of JBBDLF010000038.1, read as the reverse complement.
TGGTGCCGACAAACTGGTCGATGGAAAAAGTATTCTGGCATTGATGATGCTTGCGGCCGTCAAGGGAACAACACTTAATGTGATTGCCGATGGTGAAGATGAAGAGCACGCACTGAAGGCCATAGTCGAATTGATCAATAACCGTTTTGATGAAGCCCAGTAGACCTCATGTCTGACACTATCGACAGCGCAACCAAAGATCATTTTCTTGAGCTGACTCAGGCTCTTGATAGTGGTTCTCTGCCGCAGGTCAGGCAAATGATCCGAACTCTGCCTACGGCAGGAATCGCGCATCTACTGGAATCATCCCCTCCCAAGGCAAGAAATATTCTCTGGCAGCTTATCGACAAGGAGGCCGAAGGCGAGGTACTTCAGTATCTTAACGAAGACATTCAAAGTGACATCCTCAGGGAACTGACTGCCGAGCAGGTAGCCCAGTTGACCGAGGGTCTCGAGACCGACGACCTCGCTGACATTCTGCAACAGTTGCCGCAGCAGGTAATGACCGAAGTGCTCCAGTCCATGGACCTGCAAGATCGTCTGCGCGTCGAGTCGATTCTGTCGTATCCCGAGGACACCGCCGGTGGTCTGATGAATACAGACACGATAACCGTACGTCCGCGGCATACACTCGATGTGGTGCTTCGTTATCTGCGGCGTCATGCATCTCTGCCTGAAATGATGGACAACTTGCTTGTTGTTAATCGTGACGATGAGTTTGTAGGCATCCTCCCCCTGAGCAAACTTCTGGTCTCCGACCCCAACACCACGGTGAGGGAGGTAATGATCACCGACGTTGATGCGATCCCGGTGGACATGGAAGCCACCAAGGTGGCGCAATTGTTTGAACAACATGACTGGGTATCCGCTCCGGTGGTCGACGAAAAGGGTCGGCTCGTGGGGCGAATCACGATTGACGATATCGTCGATTTTATCCGCGACAGCACCGAACACTCATTGATGAGCATGGCGGGTCTGGACGAGGAAGATGATACCTTCGCTCCAATTATGAAAACGGCGCGGCGGCGCGCAGTCTGGCTGGGAATCAATCTGATGACGGCGATTATCGCTTCCATCGTTATCTACCTGTTTCAGGATACTCTGGACAGGGTCGTTTACCTGGCGGTACTGATGCCTATCGTGGCAAACATGGGCGGCGTGGCGGGCAACCAAACTCTCACATTGGTTATACGGAGCATGGCACTAGGACACCTTAGTCCCTCCAATGCGCGCTGGTTACTTGTAAGGGAACTTGGAGTCGCTGTCATCAACGGCGCGTTGTGGGCGGTGGCCATAGGCATAGTTTCCTATTTTTGGTATGGTGATCTACCACTCAGTTACATCATAGCCGCGGCGATGATGATCAATTTGCTCGTGGCCGCGCTGAGCGGAGCTTATCTTCCCCTGTTCCTCAAGCGCATCCATATTGATCCTGCCCTGGCCGGGTCCGTGGCGCTAACCACGATGACCGACTCTCTTGGTTTCTTCGCTGTGCTGGGTCTGGCCAGCCTCTTTTATCTTTAGACTGAAACCCATGGACGAATTCGACCCCGAACAGCCACCCAGCAAAACGAAACGAAAAAAGGACATGACCGGGTTGCAGAATCTCGGTCGCGAATTGACTGGATACACAAAGTCCCGGCTGGACCACCTTAATCTGCCGGCACCACTCCGTGCCGCTATAGATGAATACAAACGGCTGCCCAACAGCCATGAAGCCAAACGCCGCCAACTCCAGTTTATCGGCCGCATAATGCGAGACGTAGACGTGGAGTCAATACATCGGTCGATCGCTGACCTGCACTCGCCTCCTCCGGAAGACCGGCGGCGACTGCAACGCCTGCAACAGTCCACGGACGCCGTTCTGACAGAAAACCAGGAGTTGATCAACCAGCTTCTCAAGGAGTACCCCGAACTTGAGCGGCAGCAGCTACGTCAGTTTTTTCGCCAGCACGAAAAAGCCGCACTGGATGCAAAACCGGCTGTTCGTAGCAAATTGACGGCATATCTCCGACGGGTGTTATAGCCCGAATCCTGCCGGCTATCACCCTCCATTATGGCTGTGATACCATGCCTGAGCCTTGGCACCCCAACGCCGCGGCAGACAAGTCAACCAGTCCGATTGCGAACTGTCAGGCCGCGAACACACCCTGTTCAATGCCCATAACAAGTAAAAGGGGGGACAAGATGTCAGACCGAGCACGCTCCTACTGGAAAGCCAATATACGTATCGTTGTCTCGCTGCTGTCAGTCTGGTTTTTCATCTCTTTCGGGTGCGGAATTCTTTTCGTTGATCTGCTCGACAACATCCGTTTCGGTGGATTCAAACTCGGTTTCTGGATCGCCCAGCAAGGTTCCATCTACGTCTTCGTTATTCTTATCCTGGTCTATATCAAACTCATGGACCGCCTCGATGACAAGTACAACCTCGACAACGATGATGGTATCCAGGAGCAAGAAAGCGGTAACGACAGGGAGGCCGCCCGGTGAGCGTTCAAATATGGACCTATGGGTTCGTCTTCCTCTCCTTCGGTCTTTACATTGGAATCGCCATCTGGTCCAGGGCGGCATCCACAAAAGACTTCTATGTTGCCGGCGGCCACGTTCCTCCCCTGGCCAACGGCATGGCCACCGCGGCAGACTGGATGTCCGCGGCCTCCTTTATCTCGATGGCGGGGCTGATCTCGTTTCTCGGGCGCGACGGCGCGTTCTACCTCATGGGCTGGACCGGCGGGTACGTACTGCTGGCGCTATTGCTGGCGCCGTATCTGCGTAAATTCGGCAAGTACACGGTACCGGATTTTATTGGTGACCGCTATTATTCACGCACAGCCAGGCTTGTTGCTGTGTTCTGCGCTATTGTGGTGTCCTTTGTTTACGTCTGCGGACAGATGCAGGGGGCCGGAATCGTTTTTTCCCGCTTCCTCGAAGTGAACATTACCACCGGCGTCATCATTGGCATGACGATCGTCTTTCTCTATGCCGTACTCGGAGGAATGAAAGGCATTACCTACACCCAGGTGGCGCAATACTGTGTATTGATTTTTGCCTTTATGGTACCCGCGATTTTTATTTCCATCCTGATGACCGGTCAGCCCGTCCCGCAGATAGGATTCGGTTCGGAACTGACTGAAGCCTTTGGCGGCGGTTATCTTCTCGACCGCCTCGACGGGCTTAGTGAGCAACTGGGATTTCCGGTATACACCAGTGGCCAGCGCAGCACCCAGGATGTATTTTTTATCACCGCCGCACTGATGTTCGGCACCGCCGGACTGCCCCATGTCATCATTCGTTTCTTTACCGTTCCCAATGTTCGGGACGCGCGCAAGTCAGCAGGCTATGCCCTGATATTTATCGCCGTACTCTACACCACGGCGCCGGCGGTAGCGGCGTTTGCCAAGACCAACCTGCTCAATACCGTGAACAATATCGAGTACAGCGATGTGCCGGAGTGGTTTAACACCTGGGAAACCACCGAGCTTCTGGTTTTTACCGACAAGAACAATGATGGGCGCATTCAATATGTGGGCGACCCGGACGCTAATGAACTGGAAGTCAATCGAGACATCATGGTGCTGGCCAATCCCGAGATCGCGGGACTTCCCAACTGGGTGGTCGCACTTGTCGCCGCCGGCGCACTGGCGGCCGCTCTGTCCACGGCGGCAGGCCTGTTGTTGGTGATTTCCACCGCGGTTTCCCATGACCTGATGAAACGCAGTCTCATGCCTCACATTACTGAAAAGCAGGAATTGCGTTACGCGCGCATCGCGATTCTGATCGCCGTGATGATTGCCGGCTACTGGGGCATCAATCCGCCTGGTTTTGTTGCCCAGGTAGTGGCGTTCGCCTTCGGCCTCGCCGCCGCCTCGTTTTTTCCAGCGATAGTTCTGGGCATATTCAGGAAGCGCATGAACATGGAAGGCGCGGTCGCCGGTATGGTAGCCGGGTTTTTATTCACCGCCACCTACATAGTCTATTTCAAGTTTATCAATCCGGATGCCAACATCGCGGCGAACTGGTGGTTTGGCATCTCTCCGGAAGGAATCGGCACACTCGGCACTCTGCTGAACCTGGCGGTGGCGCTGACCGTTGCTCGTTTTACCCCCCCGCCCCCCGAGGAAGTACAGGCAATCGTCGAAAACATCCGGTTACCGGGTGACGTTGCCTGAACCGGTTCAGTCGGTGTTGCTGTCGCGCATCAGATCCATGTGCTGCCAGTAGTCAATGACCGTTTCTTTCATTTCACGGCTGAGCAACAGTATGCCGACCAGGTTAGGCAGCGTCATCAACACAATGGTAATGAGGGAAATGTTCCATATGACGGTAGTATCTGCGAAAGCCGCATAGAAAAAACCCAGCACATACAGAATACGGTACGGCAATACACCTTTGTCGCCCACCAGGTAAATCACCGCGCGGTTTCCGTAATAGGACCAGGCAATTGCGGTTGAGAATGCAAACAACAACAAGCCAATCGAAACGATGTACTGGCCATAATCACCGAACAGGCCTTGCGTAAAAGCCATGGTCGTCAGCGGCACCGAGTGTAGCAGCGAGTATCCTCTCACCGTGATGGTCGAGTCTTCCAGTTGCCCTGCCAATACCAGAATCGTGCCGGTGACCGGTTCTCCCTCCCGGCTGTATACGACCTGTTCGGCGATGGAGCGTGCGTTGATTAACGTAAACTCTTCAGTGTTCTGCGCCATACCACCTTCCAGCTCGATTTCACCGGAAAAGGCGATGTCACTGCTGCTACCGGCGAGATATGTGAACAATTGTTCAACAGCTGCGTTATCGGTGTCGTCGAACTGGCCGGCGATGAAGGCCATGTCAGCGCGCTGAAAATTGTTCTCATACTTCTGGTTCCATACGCCCGATGACAGAATGACAAGACCGGTCAGGGTACATATGATTATGGTATCGATAAACGGCTCGAGTATGGCCACCATGCCCTCGTCCGTCGGCTCGTTGGTTTTGGCAGCGGAGTGAGCGATGGGTGCGGAGCCCTGACCCGCTTCATTGGAGAACAGGCCACGGTTGACCCCGCGGTTGAACGCATAGGCGAACGTCGCTCCGAGAAATCCGCCGGTAGCCGCAGAACCCGTGAACGCATCGCTGAATATGGAGATAAATGACGGAATGATGTTTCCCACATTCGGAATGATCACCGCAAATGCCCCGATCAGGTAAAGTATGGCCATGGTGGGGACCAGTGCTGCCGCCACTTTGGCTATCCGCCGGATACCACCGATGATAACCAGTGCCAGTAAAACGGCCAGCACGGCGCCGGTAATGATTGGATTGATGAAAAACGTGCTTTCCAGGCCGGAGGCAATGCTGTTGATCTGGGGCAGGTTACCCGTGCCGAATGCGCTGAGCACAGTGGCAATAGCAAAAATAATCGCCAGCCAGCGCATATTGAGCCCCTTCTCCATGTAATACATCGGCCCCCCGGCCATGGTGCCGTCCGAGGCTGTTTCCCTGTACTTGAGTGACAGGGTCACTTCGACGAATTTGGTAGCCATCCCCAGAAACGCGGTGACCCACATCCAGAACAGCGCAGCCGGTCCACCCAGATGCAGAGCAAGGGCTACGCCACCAATATTACCGGTGCCCAGGGTGCCGGAAAGTGCTGTTGCCAGCGCCTGAAAGTGCGAGGTGTCACCCCGGGCATCCTCGGTATCCAGTTTGCCTCGAACCACTTTTACAGCGTGGCTGAAATAGCGGATTTGTGGAAATTTAAGATAAATCGTGAAGAAGATGCCGACTGACAACAAGATAAACGGAAACCAGGGCGCGCTTCCCAAATATCCGTCCAGCACCAGCATAAAATTATTTATCGCGCCCATGGTCTATCCTCTTGTTTTTATGGTTCCCGCCATAAGGCTCGGCCCGGATCCGATGCGTCCGGTACAGGATGCTCAATCGTCCCTGACGGAAATGGACGGCCCGCCCTTGTCGGACGGCAGCGAATTCACTTTTTCAACCAGTCTTCGCGCCAGTTCACGATAGGCCACGCTGGCCGCGTGTTCAGGCAACGAAACCACCACCGGACTGCCGCCGTCGGTCTTCTCACGTATCGCCACATCCAATGGCAGCGTACCGATGACTTCGACGTCATAATCCCGGGACAGTTGTTCGCCGCCCCCGGTGCCAAAAATGGCTTCTTCATGACCGCATTGGGAACAGACGTGGACGCTCATATTTTCAACCACGCCAAGAATAGGCACGTTCACTTTACGGAACATTTCGATGCCCTTGCGCGCATCCAGTAACGCAACGTCCTGCGGCGTGGTGACAATGACCGCGCCGGTCACGCTGACCGCCTGGGCCAGGCTCAACTGGATGTCACCGGTCCCCGGTGGCAGATCCACGATCAGGTAGTCCAGATCCGACCATAAGGTGTCAGTGAGAATCTGGTTAAAGGCTGAAACGATCATGGGTGCGCGCCAGACCATGGGGGTCCGGTCGTCAACCAGAAATCCCATTGAATTGCACTCCAGCCCGTGAGCCATGATGGGCACCATGAATTTCTTGTCCCTGACAACCGGCCTGGTTCCCTTGCCGACCCCGAGCATTAAAGGCTGGCTGGGACCGTAAATATCAGCATCCAGCAGGCCCGCGCGCAAACCTGACGCATGGAGCGCCAGGGCGAGATTGACCGCGGTGGTGGACTTGCCAACGCCGCCCTTGCCGGATGCAATGCATATGATGTGTTTTACTGAATCAAGATTACTCAAAAGTGAGTCCCCGCGCACGGCATCGAGCGGCGCAATGAAATGGGTGACGATCACCTGATTATCTTTGATTCGCCTGAAAAAACCAAATCCGGGCTACAGCAGCCGGAATCCCGGACACCGAATGAATGGGGTCAGAGTAAAAATACCGTAGTTTGATTAATGGAGTTATCAGAACTACTGTATTTTTACTCTGACCCCATTTATTACCCCACCAGGGAATTAGCCGAGCAGAATACCGCCGTATTGAACAAAGAACGGAGCAAATACCAGGCTGAGAATCGCTGACAGCTTGATCAGGATGTTCAGGGACGGACCGGAAGTGTCTTTCAGCGGGTCGCCCACAGTATCGCCAACCACCGCGGCCTTGTGTTCTTCAGAGCCCTTGCCGCCGAGATTGCCCGCTTCAATATATTTCTTGGCATTATCCCAGGCGCCGCCACTGTTGGAGGAGGCAATCGCCAGTACACCACCGGTAACCAGAGAACCGGTTAACACACCCGCTACCGCTTCCACACCAAACAGATATCCAACCACCAGCGGAGTTCCCATGATCAGGACACCGGGTGCAATCATCTCCCGTAGCGCAGCCTTGGTCGAAATCGCCACGCATTGCGCGTAATCAGGCTCACCTGTCCCTTCCATGATTCCGGGTATGGTCTTGAACTGCCGGCGAACTTCCTCAATCATGTCAAACGCGGCCTTGCCAACGGACTTCATTGTCATCGCGGTGAACAGGAAAGGCATCGCCGCACCGATGAACACACTCACATACACCACCGGATCAAGCAGGCTCATCGTAATTGGCTGGCCCCTCAGAGTTTCCGCCGCTGTGATAAATGCGGCAAACAAGGCCAGCGAGGTAAGAATGGCTGCGCCAATCGCAAAACCTTTTCCTATCGCTGCCGTGGTGTTACCCGCGGAATCGAGAATGTCGGTGCGGCGACGCACTTCCTTCTCCAGTCCGACCATTTCAGCGATGCCACCGGCGTTGTCGGCCACCGGTCCATAGGCATCAATAGTCAAGGCAATGACCAGGGTCCCAAGCATACCGAGTGAGGCAATGGCAACGCCGTACATGCCGGCCAGATCCCAGGAAACGAAGATGGCTACCGCGATAGCCAGATAAGGCAGTACAGTACTCTTGTAGCCAAGAGCCAGACCATAAATGATATTGGTGGCGACCCCGGTTTCACAGGATTTGGCCACTTCGCGTACCGGCGAGTAATTGTCTGACGTGTAGTAGCCCGTGAGCAGACCGACAGCGAGGCCCGCCACCAGCCCGGAGAAGAAGCACAGGTAAACGCCCAGATTGTTGTACGTCTCTCCGCCCAATTCAAAGCTATCCGGAATAAGCGCCATGGTGACGAAATACATAACAAACGCCATCAGGGCGCTGGAAATGATCAGCAGTTTCATCAAGGCCGGAGCAACGTCTTCTTCCTGCTTCACGTTTACCAGCACCTTGGTCAGCAGACTGACTGGAATACCGACCGCGCTGATCAGAATGGGATAGAGCAAGGCATTGGGATCAAAGGCGAACGCCACAGCGCTGATGACCATGGCGGCACAGGTACTTTCCGCGCAGGACCCGAACAGATCCGCCCCCATACCCGCTACGTCACCAACATTGTCACCGACATTATCGGCGATTACCGCTGGATTTCGGGGATCATCCTCCGGAATTCCCTGCTCTACCTTGCCGACCAGATCGGCGCCAACATCAGCCGCCTTGGTAAAGATGCCGCCACCAACCCGCGCAAACAGCGCAATAGTGGAACCGCCCAGTCCAAAACCGGCAATAACTTCCATCAGGATATGGTTATTATCCGGTCCCAGGTCCGCCAACAGTGCGTTCATAACAACGTAAATCAACGCCAGACCCAGGGTTGCCAATCCCACCAGGGCGAAGCCCATTACAGCACCTGAATTGAGCGCCACATCAAAAGCACTGGAAATGCTTTTCTTGGCCGAGACGGTTGTGCGGGCATTGCCTTGAGTGGCAACCATCATGCCTATATAGCCTGATGCGATGGAAATGGCGCCACCGAACAGAAACGCCATCGCGGTATAGATGCCTTCACGAGTGTCCGGTGTATGGGAATCATCAATCAGTATCGCGATGATGGCGGCGAAGACCACCATGAAGATGGTCAGAAATTTGTATTCCTGCTTGAGGAATGCCATAGCGCCTTTGGCTATCGCCCCGTGAATAAACTTAAGGCGATCTGAATCCGCCTTCTCCAACCCCATATCAAGAGGGATGGATTTGACCCTGGTCATATAGAAGAAGGCAATGGCCAATCCAGACAATGACAGTATAAAGGTTAAGGTGAGCGTTATCCCCGGCATCTACCTGCATCTCCCCGATGGAATGTTGTTTTGAAGGCGCGCACTTTACCATAACAGGGTGATTAAACAAAGTTTGCGGGGCGGGCAAATACTGCCCTGTTAACGACAGTGGTGATGTGAAGTCAGGATTGGGGAAAGGTATGGCGCGGGGGCTGCGGAGCTCTGTTGAAAACCGCCGGGAAACGGACACGCCCTTTCTCAGGGCGGCATATCGCGGGGGCGTGGTTCAGTTGCTGAGGGCTCTAACGATCAAGTTCCTCAGCCTCGCGCAGCGCTTGTTCCATACGCTGCTCCCGTTCCGCAATCAAAGCGGGAGCGAGTGGTTCGAGGGTGTTGCCCTGGTCATCCGTATTTTCATATTTGGATTGCTCCGCGGACAGCGCTTCCAGCAGCGATTCGGCTGCGACAATTGCCTGCTGTAGAGACAGATTGGCAGCGGTCTGACTGCGATTCCGCGATACAAGCTCGGTTATTTGTTGTTCCAGGGACACAATGCGCTCCCGCTTGCGTTCCTGATCTGCCTGGGCCCTGGCGATAGCCTGTTGTCGCTCTCGTTCGGCACGGGCGGCCGCCTCCCGCTGACGATCTTCTTCGGCCTGCATCCTGGCAAGTTCTTCCTGCCGCCGACGTTCCTCTGCGGCCAGTCTGGTTCTCTCCGCCTCCTGCGCCTGGCGCAGACGTGCTTCCCGCATCGCTCTTTGACGCTCGGCTTCAACTTCAACCCTGGCGGCTTCCTCTTGTGCCGCGACCTGTTCGGCTTCTATCCGGGCTTGCTCCGCTTCCAGGGCCGCCTGGTTACTGCATGCGGCCAGCATTCCCAAGGCCAATATCAACACCAGACGGCGTAGCATGGTCAACGATTCAACAACGGACGATCTGATAAAGGACGGCATAACACTCACCTTCATGCTTTTTATGTTAGAGGGATATACCCTTACAATCCGGGGTCAATCCTGATGTAGCGATATTAACGCCAAGTTTTTGATAAATAAACTTTTTCCTTATAGATACAGGTAAATCTGTGGTTTTCATCATACTTTTTCGTCATACTCTCCCGCTATGGGGAGCGCAAGGACTGCGCCGTGCCTTGTTCTGACGTCATTATGCGGTGATCGGGGACGTATGCTGTTTATCCTATCGGCACTTTTCTCCGGGTATTCACAGGGCCTCCAGTTGTTTCACAGGTTTTCGCGCCTCTGGCCGGGAACTTCCCTTTATAATCACAGATTCATCCCTCTATGACGCCGACTCGCTCGACCGCTACCCGATCAGCCAAAGGCCGTGCAATCACCTCGTTGCTGTCGCGGGTCGCATTATTGGTGGTTGCAACACTGCCGGTCGCGCTGCTGCTGTTGTCACTGCAGTTCGAGCGTCGGATTCAGCCCGTGAACCCGCTAAGCAGTGACGAGGTGGCACGCGTAGAGCAACTGTTGCTGGAGAACGCGCCGCCTGACGTGGCCACCAGAAACCTGCAGCGATTGTCTCTGGACGCGGAGGAACTGAACCTGTTACTGCGCTATGGTTACCAATTGTTCGAGGCGAACAAGCGTACCAGCGCTGATGTCTCCCTTCCAGGAACCACGTTGCTGTTGCAGGGAACGGTAGCTGTTTCCGAGCGCTTCCTGCCGGTCTATGTGAATTTCGATGCCGTTTTTGCGTCCACCGGGGACAGTCTGCAACTGCAGTCACTGCAACTCGGGCACATCACAGTTCCTGCCGCCATCGTGAGTCGGGCGGGAGATACCCTGAAGGCACGATATCTGTCCAGCAATCCGGAAGTTTCGGAGCTTCTGGAAAGTGTCGAGGAAATCAGCATCGATCCAGATCGCCTGGCTGTGGATCTGCAATGGGAACCCGCGCTGGTGAGCCGGTTACGCACGCAAGCCCAGCAGTATTTTGCCGCTGCCGGGGATCAGGAGCGAATCCGACGCTATTACGATGTGATCGCCAACGTGGCGTCAGGTTTACCCACGGACGAAAACCGCGTATCCGCCACTGTATTCCTGATTCCGCTATTTGACGAGGCACTGAAGCAAACAGCGGCATCGGGAGATCCGGTGGCTGAAAACCGTACCCTGCTACAAGCCCTCGCTATTTACGTGAACGACCAGGATATTTCTGAAGTGCTATCGGACGTTGATGCCGGTACACTGCGGCCGCGTCGTGTGGAAATTCGTTTGCAGCACCGCGCAGACCTGGCACAACATCTTGTCTTGTCAGCGGCCATCGCCGCTTCCGCCGGAGCCGGGCTGGCTGCGGTACTCACCAATACCAAAGAAGCTTACGATGCCCGTTACCGGTCAGGTTTCAGTTTTTCCGATCTGACGGCCAATATCGCGGGCATGGCGTTGGGCGGCATGGCTGTAGCATCACACCGACAGGCCGGTCTGTTGCAACAGCGGATGGCGGCTTTGGTGGAGGAAACCGATTTTTTCCCCTCCTTGGAAAGAGCCAGCAATCGCGATGGCCTCTCCGAAACTGATTTCAATGCGCTCTACGAGGATCGTACCAGTGAGCATTACAGAGAGCGTTTGGCCGAAATAGAGGCGCTGGTTTATTCCCGGCCGGTTTTCCAGGGTATGAACCCCGCCCTTGAATAGTCCAGCCTGAGCACTGTTTCCGGTGATAACTTCCATTATCCCGGTGACTGTTGTATAAACCCGCCATCGCCGCTCCCAATCACTCCGCACCATTTCCGGTAATTGAAACATAACAGACATGTCCAAGCACAAGTCGTTTACCACAGCCAATCTCCATGCCGACCGTCGCGGCAACCCCGAGCATGGCGTTCTGCACAAGCCCATACATACCTCGGTGGCCTTTGGTTACGAGGATGCGCGTCACCTGGCGGAAGTTTTTCAGGGAAAGCGCGCCGGCTACAGCTACGGACGACAGGTCAATCCCACTATCACCGCATTGCAGCAGCGCGTGGATATCATGGAGGACGGACTGGCGACGTGTCTTTTTGCTTCCGGCATGGCCGCGATCGGATCCACCCTGATCGCCTTGCTCAGAAAGGGTGACCATATTGTTTCCAGCGCCTTTCTGTTTGGCAACACCAACAGCTTGTTCAACACCCTTCAGCAACTGGGTATTGAAGTCAGCTTTGTCGATGCGACCGAAGCGGCCAATGTGTCAGCGGCCATCAAACCGAATACCCGGGTCGTGTTCGTGGAGACAATCGCAAATCCGGTCACGCAGGTTTCGGATCTGGAAGCCATAGGCGAACTGTGTCGGCAGGAGGGCCTGCTCTATTGCGTCGACAACACCATGACTTCTCCCTATCTGTTTCAGCCGAAAGCGGTGCGGGCCAGTCTCGTTATCAATGCCTTGAGTAAATCCATAAGTGGTCACGGAAACGCCCTGGGCGGCAGCGTGACGGATACCGGTCTGTACGACTGGTCGGGTTTCGGGAATATCTCGGAAAGTTATCGCCACCTGGACAAAACACTCTGGGGTATCACACAGATCAGAAAGAAAGGCCTGCGGGATTTTGGCGCCGCCCTGGGGCCGGAAGCCGCCCATCACATTGCGGTCGGCAGTGAAACTCTGGCTCTGCGCATGGAAAAAGCCTGCGCCAACGCGGCGGCCCTGGCAACGTTCTGCAACGGGCATGCGCGTATCAAACAGGTCTATTATCCGGGGCTGGAAGGCCACCCCCAACACCGGCGCGCCCGCGAGCTGTTCCGGCATTTCGGTATTCTGTTCAGCATTGATCTCGCCGACGACGTCGATTGTTTTGACTTTCTCAACCGACTTGACTGTGTGGTCGCTTCCAGCAATCTCGGCGATAACCGTACGCTTGCTATACCGGTGGCCCATACCATCTACTATGAAATGGGCGCCCAGCGGCGGGCATCCATGGGCATCTCCGACTCGCTCATTCGTTTCTCCGTCGGCATCGAAGACGTGGAAGATCTCATCGCGGATTTTGAACAGGCTCTGGCCTGACAGATATCCGATCCATGGCGGTCCTTATGGAAATGATCTGCGTAGCCAGTGTCCACGATATTCAGGAAGGCTGCTCCCGTGGAATTGAGTACGGCAATCATTACCTGTTTGCGGTAAAAAAAGACGATCAGGTCTACCTGTACCGGAATCGGTGTCCGCACTTGGGAACGCCACTGGAGTGGGAGGAAGATCGCTTTCTCGATAGCGATGGCGCACTGATTCAGTGCTCCACCCACGGCGCGCTGTTTCAGATTGAAACCGGCCACTGCCTTGCCGGACCCTGTCAGGGAAAATACTTGCAGGCCGTGCCGTTCATCGTCGATAGCGGGCTGATGATGGTTGAGGAAATATACCTGCCTTCACTCAATTAGGGAGCCTCTGAGCGACTCTATGGCCGCTCTGCAGGGTCTGGCCCGTGCCGCCGCAAGGCGTGCCGAAGTCGCTCGATGGCCTGTTGCAGATTCTCAAGGCTGGTGGTGAATGCGAACCTGACATGAGTATCAGCCAGATGTGTGCCAAAGTCAGTGCCTGGTGTGATCGCCACGCCATGTTCTGCCAGCATGGTTTCGCAAAACTTTTCGCTGTCGTCGGCGAATTTCCCGATGCCCGCATACACGTAAAATGCTCCCTGTACATCAGACACCTCAAACCCGATGTCTCTCAATGCCACCACCAGATAATCCCTGCGTTCCCTGAAAGCCTGTCGGCGTTGATTCAGAATGGACAGGGTTTCAGATTGAAACGCAGCGAGAGCGGCATGCTGGGAAATACTGGATGCGCAAATGAACATGTTCTGCATCAGTATTTCCACTTGCTGGATACGGCTCTCCGGTACCACAATCCAGCCGAGCCGCCAACCGGTCATACCAAAATATTTTGAAAAGCTGTTTACCACGAAACTTTGATCGTCCAGCGCCAACACAGTCGGCAAATCATCCACGTAATGCAGGCCGTGGTAGATCTCATCCACCAGCAAATGCATCTCCCGCTCCCGACACCATTGGACAATTGTCTTGAGTGCATTGCGAGGAATGACTGCGCCGGTCGGGTTGGCCGGCGATGCCAGCCACACTCCGCGTGTATTGGAACGCCTGCTCGCTTCCAAAGCGGCCGGTTCCGGCTGGAAATTTCCCTTGGCGTTAACCGGGACAAACTGGGGTTCGCCTCCGGCCAGTCTCACAAAATTCGGATTACAAGGGTATCCGGGGTCAGCCATCAATACACCGTCATCTCTTTGAATCAGCAGGTTAGCCAGCAGGTTGAGGCCGCCGCTGCCACCCGGTGTAATAAAGATTCTCCGGGGCGGAATCGCCAGGTTGTGGCGTGAAAGATAGTGGTCGCTTATTGCCTGTCGCAAAGACGGTATGCCGGCGGCGTCAGTGTAACCGGTTTTACCAGCCGCCATGGCGACACACGCCGCGTCAATAACCGGTTGCGGTGTAATGAAATCCGGCTCACCAACCTCCATATGGATGATGTGCCTGCCCTGCGCTTCCAGTTCCATGGCGCGCTGCATGACCTTCATGACCCTGAATGGGCGCAATTGATCATTCCTGTCGGCCACAGCGTGACCGGCGACCGAATGTTCTCGGATGAAGCGTTTGGGCATGATGACTCCAGGTCTCCGCCGCCGATGATAGTCTGTACTTTACCTGGTAGGGTATTATTTTTTGTGGCATCGAGCGATGTTATCTGGTAGTTTAGCCAGCTTTCTGAATTTCCTTAATTCCGCTTAGATCCGGTTCCCGGTCAACAGGTCATCCCAGTCGGACCAGAGGCATTGCAAACCATGTCCAAAACTCAAAACTTGGAAGCCAGACCCGTTCTCAAGAACTTCGTCCCCTATCAACCGAAAAAGGGCGAAGCCTACATGAATGAAAAACAGAGGGATCATTTTAAAAAGATCCTTCAGGATTGGCGCAATCAGCTCATGCAGGAGGTCGATAGAACCGTACATCACTTGCAGGATGACGCGGCCAATTATCCTGATCCCGCAGACCGGGCCACCCAGGAAGAGGAATTCAGTCTCGAATTACGTACGCGTGACCGGGAACGGAAACTGATCAAGAAAATCGATTCGACTATTGAACTGATTGCGCAGGACGAATACGGCTACTGTGAATCATGCGGTATCGAAATAGGCATCCGACGCCTTGAAGCCCGCCCCACAGCCAACAAATGCATAGATTGCAAAACCCTCGATGAAATCAAGGAAAAGCAGCTGGGTACCTGAATCCGGGACCCGAGCCACTGCGCCGGCCGATGACCGGCGACAGACAGTGGCGCCAGCTTGTTCGATATCACCATGAGTGAGACTGTTTACACCGGTTACACTGGCCGCTTCGCCCCTTCTCCCACCGGCCCCCTGCATTTCGGTTCCCTGCTCGCGGCGGTTGCCAGCTTTCTTGACGCGCGCGCCAACCAGGGCCGCTGGCTGCTACGCATGGAAGACCTGGATCCGGCAAGGGAACCGGTCGGCGCGGCGGAAACCATTCTCAATCAATTGCAGGAATTCGGATTGCACTGGGACGGAGATGTACTGTTTCAGAGCAGTCGTACCCACGCCTATCGGACGGCGCTGGCAACCCTGACCTCCCATCGGTTGTGCTTCCCCTGTGATTGTTCCAGGAAGCAGGTTCGAGACATGGGCGGGATTTATGATGGCCGCTGCCGGCAGCGTGCACTACCCCCTTCCGGTGACTACGCCATCCGCCTGCGCGCCGGGGAAACACTGATCGAGTTAGAGGACCTGATTCAAGGTCCTGTCCGACACAAGCTGGCGGAAGAGACGGGCGATTTTGTGATCAGGCGGCGGGATGGTCAGTTCGCCTACCAGCTTGCGGTTGTCGTCGATGACCGGTTCCAGCACATTTCCCATGTCATTCGTGGCCAGGATCTGCTTGAATCCACGC
The DNA here is from genome assembly GCA_040879025.1 of Pseudohongiellaceae bacterium. Taxonomy (GTDB): domain Bacteria; phylum Pseudomonadota; class Gammaproteobacteria; order Pseudomonadales; family Pseudohongiellaceae; genus JBBDLF01. The sequence goes on along the minus strand of JBBDLF010000038.1, from coordinate 41,828 downwards.
CCCGACAGATCTATTTGCAGCGATTGCTGGGTTATCCAACACCCTGTTATGGGCACATCCCCATCATCGTTGACGCGTCCGGCGACAAGCTCAGCAAGCAGCGCTTTGCGGACCCCATTGATGTGTCGGCACGGCAGGAACTGATTCACCGCGCCCTGGTTTGTCTGGGGCAGCCCGTTCCGGCTGCCTACCGGGCACTGCCGGTGTCCCGGCAACTGGAATGGGCTATTGCCCACTGGGATATACAGGCAGTGCCCAAGTTAGCTACTATGCCCCTGATCTGACTTCCGGGATCCCCGCGTGTATCTACCACAATCCATACTGACTCTGCTGGCAGCGATCTACCTGCTGTTTCTCCTTAGCGTGGACTGGATCAACCACCCCGATGGCGCCTGGTATCGGCCATTTGTTCTGGGCTTTCTGGTCGTACTGTTCGCTATCTGGGTCCACCGTGAACAGGATTCCGATGAGCTTTGAGCTGGCTACCCTTTTCGGCCTTGGTGTGGGGTATCTGGGCCTGCTCTTTGGAATTGCCTTTATTACAGACAAAGGCTGGGTCCCCCAGCGAATCGTGCGACACCCGGTGGTTTATGTGCTGTCCCTGGGAGTGTTTGCCAGTGTCTGGGCCTATTACACAACGGTAGGTAACGCTCTCCGGGACGGCTATGCCTACCTCGCCCAGTACATCGGTATCTCGATGGCTTTTTTGCTGTCGCCACTGCTGCTGCGACCCATCCTGGAACTCACCAAAACCTATCAGCTAAGCTCGCTGGCAGACCTGCTGGCATTCCGTTTCCGCAGTCCATGGGCAGGCACCCTTACCACATTGGTCATTCTGGTGGGTGTCACTCCGTTGCTGGCGCTGCAAATACAGGCGGTGGCGGACACCATCGGCATTCTCGCCCCCGATGCCTCCCCGGTTGTACTGGCCATGGCGTTCTGCACCATGATCACACTCTTCGCCATTCTCTTCGGTACATCACGCCGAGCGGGACGTCAGCGCCATGATGGTCTGGTTATGGCGATTGCTTTCGAATCCGTGGTCAAACTGGTTGCATTGGCCGGAGTAGGGCTATTCGCGGTGTATGGCGGATTCGGTGGGTTCAACGGGATGGACCAGTGGCTCCAGAGTCAACCCGATCTGTTACGCAGTCTGAAGGAATCCAGTTACCTGAGTTCATTTCACGTGATCGCGCTGTTGTTTTTTACCGCAGCGGTGGCCATGCCGCATATGTTCTATATGACGTTCAACGAAAACCCCAGCCCTCGCGCCCTGAGCCACGCAAGCTGGGGTTTGCCGTTGTACTTTTTGCTGCTGAGCATTCCGGTACTCCCAATTTTATGGGCGGGACTCTACAGCGGCTCTCAGATTCAGGTGGAGTATTTTCCAGTCATTATCGGAGTGGAATTCCAGTCACCTGCAATCACCCTGCTCGGATTTATCGGCGGGCTGTCGGCCGCCAGTGGCCTGATAATTGTGATTACTCTGGCCCTGTCCAATATGTGCCTGAATCACCTGATCCTTCCGTTATCTCAACCCGGTGCCACGGAAGACATCTATCGGTGGCTGGTATGGAAACGGCGGATATTGACGGTTGGGTTGATCTGGGGCGGATTTTTGTTTTATTACCTGCCCAACGACCGCAGCAGCGTGCAGATTATCGGCACAGTGGGGTTCACCGCCTGTCTGCAATTTCTGCCGTGCATCATCGCGCTGCTCTATTGGCCCCGGGCCAACAAGAATGGTTTTTTCGCGGGGCTGAGTGTCGGCATTACATTGTGGTTCGTATTTCTGATGTTGCCTATCACGATGGAATCCAACCCGATTCCCGCCGGGGGTCTTAACTGGCGCGAGCTGACCATTTTGTCTCTCGCCGGTAATATCATCGCGTTTGTTCTTGTCTCTCTGATAACCCGGACCAGTGATGAAGAACGCAGTTCAGCTGACGTCTGCGCGCTGGATACGATTCGAAGACGCAAGCGGACCGGCCTGGTTGCCAAATCACCTGAAGAGTTCATAACCAGCCTCGCTAAACCGCTTGGCCGGCGCACAGCGACGAGGGAAGTCCGGCAGGCCATGTCCGAGTTGAAGCTGGAGGACCAGGAAAAAAGGCCCCATGCAATGCGCATGCTCCGCGGACGTCTGGAAGCCAATCTGTCAGGATTGCTGGGACCTTCCATAGCCCATGAACTGATTGATAATTTCCTCCCTTACAGCGTTGTATCGAAGCATGGCAGCACTGACGTCAACATGATAGAAAGCCGCATTGAAGCCTACCGCAGCAATCTCTCGGGGATGGCCGCAGATCTTGATAACCTGCGGCGCTATCATCGACAGATATTGCTGGATCTGCCGCTGGGCGTGTGCTCACTCGGCCACGACAACGAAGTTGTCATGTGGAACCGGGCGCTGGAAAAGATGACTGGCATAGAGAGCGAGGACGTCACCGGCTCACACGTCAGCGAACTTCCCGAACCATGGCTTTCGCTGATTTACAATTTCACCACCGATGATGCATTTCATATCTATAAAAAATATTTTGAACTGGACGGTACGAAACGCTCATTTAATCTGCACAAGGCGGTCATCGAAAACACAGGACAAAAACTCCGACAGGAAGGAATGATCATTCTGCTTGAGGATATGACAGAAACCGAAATCCTTGAGGAAGGACTAACTCACAGCGAAAGGCTCGCTTCGATAGGACGGCTTGCCGCCGGTGTGGCACACGAAATAGGCAATCCGATTACCGGCATTGCCTGCCTGGCCCAGAATATTCGTGACGAAACAGGAAACGAGGACCTGCGATTCATGGCCCGCCAGATTATCGAACAGACTGACCGTACCTCTCGCATTGTCCAGTCTCTGGTTAATTTCGCCCATGCCGGCAGTAGCAAGGCGCAAACCGGGCACGAAGTTGTCATCGTGGGTGAATGTATGGAAGAGGCCAAAACCCTGGTCTCTTTAGACAGGAAAAGCAAAGATATCAACATCTGTATTGAAACCAGTGGTGATGTCCGGATGCTGGGCGATTCGCAGTTATTGCTTCAAGTGCTCGTCAACCTGATCAGCAATGCGCGCGATGCAAGTCCGGCCAAAAGCACCATTACCCTGGCGGCGAACACTACGACAGATCGCACGGTGATTTCGATCACTGACGAGGGCATTGGTATTCCCGCCGCTATCCGGGATCGTATTTTCGAACCCTTCTTCACCACCAAGGAAGCCGGGGAAGGCACGGGGCTCGGGCTTTCTCTGGTATTCAGCATAGTGGAAGATTTAGGCGGTAATATTGATATAATAAGTCCGGTGAACGCGGTTCGCGGAACAGGTACCCGGGTAATTCTCAGCTTTCCCTGCTATGATAACCCTTCCAGCGCGACCGACACACAAATTCAGCAATCTGTTTGAGTTCAGGCCGACCAGTGAATGGACCGGCGAGGGCAACGATGTACCAGGTATTAGTTGTAGAAGACGAAGTAGTCATCAGAACAGCATTAAAGCGCCTTCTGGAAAGGCACGACTATGAAGTCAGTGAAGCCGGCTCAGTCAAGGAAGCGTTGGAGCTTGCCAGCCTCGATGATTTCGATATCATCATCAGTGATTTACGTCTGCCTGGCGCTTCAGGCACGGATCTTATCAAAGCCACCAGCACACCCGTGCTGATAATGACCAGTTACTCAAGCCTCCGCTCCGCGATTGAGTCCATGAAAATGGGCGCGGTTGACTATATCGCGAAACCCTTTGAACATAGTGAAATTATCGAAACCGTCGAACGCGTTATTCGCGAAAACACATCACGTCATAGCCGCGATGAAGCGGCCAACAGCGAGTTGGATGAGGCGGGCGATGAGCAACCGATTCCCGGAATGATCGGTGGTTGTCCGCGAATGCTGGAACTGTTCCGACGCATTCGTAAAGTGGCCATGACAAATTCCACGGTACTCATTCATGGCGAATCCGGAACCGGCAAGGAGTTGGTGGCCAGAGCCTTGCATAAACTCAGCTCCCGCAAGGACCAGGAAATGATTTCGGTTAATTGCGCCGCTATTCCGGAGAACCTGATCGAATCGGAGCTGTTCGGCCATGAGAAAGGCGCGTTCACCGGCGCCACCAGTAACCGCACAGGCCTGGTGGAAGCGGCAAACTGCAGTACGCTGTTTCTTGATGAAATCGGTGAGCTGCCACTGGAGGCCCAGGCGAGACTGTTACGGGTTTTGCAGGAAAACGAAATTCGCAAGGTCGGCTCGGTGCAGTCCCGAAAGGTTGATGTGCGCCTGGTGGTCGCGACTCACAGAGATCTCAAGCAACTGGTAATGGATGCCGCTTTCCGTGAAGACCTGTATTACCGCATCAACGTCATGACGCTGCATATCCCGCCACTCCGTGATCGCGCCAACGATATTCTCGAACTGGCGCAGGTCATTCTCAAACGCACCTGCTCTCGATTGAAAACTCCCATGCGTCGCTTCAGCGAGGAAGCAGTCAGTGCCATTGCCTCCTATCCCTGGCCAGGTAACGTCCGGGAGCTGGAGAATGCCATTGAGCGAGCTGTGGTGTTGGCGGAAACGGAGGAAATCGGTGAAGAATTGCTGGCTATCGATTATGGCAAAACGGATGAAATGGATTCGTTGATCTCCCCCGGCGAACAGCCTCTCACCACCACGCTTGATCCGGGCGAAGAGCTGTCCCTCGAGGATTATTTCCAGCGCTTTGTACTGGAGCATCAGGACACCATGAATGAAACCCAGTTGGCGAAGAAACTGGGTATAAGTCGCAAGTGCCTGTGGGAGCGGCGCCAGCGGTACGGTCTGCCGCGGAGCAAGAAAAAGCAGGTCGGCTGATAGCTGCCCCCGCCCGGTAAGGAGCCTCTGAACAAGTTGTTACTGCTACTCATCTACACACATTTTCAGGGACAATTAGTAACAATTTGCTACAAAAAGTCAGGAACCTACCCTACGATAATAGTTAAGTACCTGTTTTTATTGATTAATATATAATTGGCACACTAAATGCTTCATAGTGAATTCATAATAATAAGAAACAACAATAATAATACCCAAAAATAAGAAGAATGGTGTCTGAAGTTGTGCAGGCTGTGAAAGCGGCTCTCTCAACCAACAGGATGCCCGCAATAAAAACAAAAATTGCATTAACAACAACAAGAATCGGGTTTCTGGATAAACGTAATCAATTTGGTTATAAGCTGGAAAAACCGCCTGAAAGAACTGGAGGCGCCAAATTGGCGCCCACACAATCAACTTGATACAACAACAATAAGCTTCGCAGAATAATAAAAAACTCTCCTTGCAAGGGGGTGAGAGATCGCCCCCTGGTGTTTATAACTGGAGTATTGATAACCTGGTATTTGTTCTCGTATTTTATAGAGCAGTTATTGAGCCGACCCTTCTGTTGTATTCCACACCCCTCGCCGCGCATACCCCCCTGAACCACAGCCAATCCGTTGTGCTACCTGCTATTTATCTCATATAGGTGTATTATCCTGACCGGCACTCGCGAATCAGAAGTCCCGAAATTCCCTGGCGACAGGACCGTCCGCTAAAGATGTTAAAAAAACTACGCAGAGTATTTAGTGGCAAGCCTGAAGCCGGCTCTGCCGGTGTTCCCGCCCCGGTTTCCAACCAGCCTCCGATGAATGACCGTCTCATGGATTCCTCCTCGTCTACCAGATTACGCCTGGACCAGGCCCGCATCGTCGAGCGCGACAAGCACTGCATTTCAAGGAAAAACATTTCCAACGCGGCACTGAAGGTGCTGTATACCTTGGGTAACGAAGGCTACCACGCGTTTCTGGTGGGCGGAGGGGTCCGGGATTTGTTGCTTGGCAACAAGCCAAAAGACTTCGACATTGCGACGGACGCGACTCCGGAGGAAATAAAGCGGCTGTTCCGAAGTTCGCGGATCATAGGGCGGCGTTTCAAAATCGTACACATACGCTTTGGGCGCGAAATCATTGAGGCAACAACGTTCCGCGCACACCACGGACCGGTCGATGAGGGCGATGAGCCGGAAGCCGGCGATTTCAGAAAGCTGGACTCGGCTCACTCGAGCAGCGGCATGATTCTACGCGACAATGTCTACGGAAATATCGATGAAGATGCATTGCGCCGGGACTTTACCGTTAATGCCCTGTACTACACAGTCAATAATTTCCGCCTGCTGGATTTCAGTACCGGATTCGAAGACCTGGAAAATCGGTTAATCCGTGTACTCGGCGACCCGGCGGTGCGATACAAGGAAGACCCTGTTCGAATGTTACGTGCCATCAGGTTCTGCGCAAAACTTGACTTCAGCATGGAAGAAAACAGCCGCAGCTGCATCGACCAATTCGCCCACCTGCTGCAGTCGGTGTCACCAGCCCGGCTGTTTGATGAATCACTGAAGTTGCTTGCGGCCGGATTTGCGCAGCCCACCTTTGTACTTTTAAAGCAGTACCGGGTTGGTGAATACCTGTTTCCGGATACCATGAAGTTATTGAGCCGCGGGGAGACCCCGGAAAACAAACTGGTGCAACTGGCACTGCGGAATACCGATGAGCGACTCGCCCAGGACAAGTCGGTAACGCCGGCATTTCTCTATGCAGCCTTGCTGTGGCCTGTATTGCGCGATGAACTGCAGTGGCATGGCCCGGATTCACTCCCCAACCTGCCCGAGATTCAGACTGCCGCCAACACAGTTATTCAAAGGCAGATCGAACATGTTGCGATTCCCCGTCGTTTTACGATAGCGATGCGGGAGATTTGGGAATTACAGTTGCGACTGCAACGGCGCAACAAACGCAGTATCGAGAGTGCCTTTAATCATCCGAGGTTCCGGGCGGCTTACGATTTTCTGTTGCTGCGAGAAGAATCCGGTGAAGACCTGGATCAGTTGGGTCGATGGTGGACTGATTTTCAAAACGGTGATACAAAGCATAAGACGGAGTTGACCGAGGCATTCGCCCGCAGCCGGCCGAAGCGGCGGCGCAGATCACGAAAAAAGTCGGGTACGGGAGAGTGACGAACGATAAGCGGTTTGGCAGGCAATTACCACGATTCATTGCGGTCGAAGGTCCTATCGGTGTTGGCAAGACCAGTCTGACCTTGCGCCTGGCCGAAACGTTCAACTACGAACTGTTGCTCGAGAAGGCCCATGAAAATCCCTTCCTTACGAGGTTCTACAATAACCCGCGTCAGCATGCGCTGGCGACCCAGCTATTCTTCTTGTTTCAGAGAGCCCAGCAAATGCAGGATCTGCGCCAGAACGATATGTTCGAGCCCGTCCGAGTCGCCGACTTTGTCATGGAAAAGGACCGGCTCTTTGCAGAGCAAACTCTGGACACTGATGAATACGCACTTTATTGCCATGTCTACGACCACCTGACCCTGGATGTCCCCAAACCCGATCTGGTCATCTATCTGCAGGCACCCACCGACGTTCTGCTCGACAGAATCCAGAAGCGCGGCATAGATGCCGAACAGTTGATAGACCGAGGTTATCTGGAAGATCTCAATAACGCCTACACGGAATTCTTTCATTACTTCAAGCAGTGCTCACTCATGATAGTGAACTGTGCCGACATTGACCTGGTAAACAATGAGGCGGATTATCAGCAACTGGTAAACCATATCAGAACGGCTACTCCGGGAATCCATTACTTCAATCCCAGACCCACCCTGCTCTGAGACTAACGGAAACCTGCCATGAGTGTTCAGGCCGCAGCCAGAAAACAGGTTACTCTAAAGACCCTGATTGACATAAAGCGACGGGGAGAGAAGTTTACCTGCCTGACCGCATACGATGCCGGTTTCGCGGGCATCCTCTGCGATGCCGGTGTGGATGTCATCCTGGTGGGCGATTCACTGGGAATGGTATTGCAGGGCCACGATAGTACCCTGCCGGTGACCATGGAAGACATGTTGTATCATGTGGCGTGCGTCAAGCGGGGTAATCGCGGGGCATTACTTGTCGCCGACCTCCCTTTCATGAGTTATTCGTCTGAAACCCAGACTCTGGAAAACGCCGCGGCGCTCATGAGAGCGGGAGCTCAGATGGTCAAGCTGGAAGGGGGAGCGTGGATTGCCAACACAACCCATCTTCTGGCTGAACGCGGCATACCGGTTTGCGCCCACATGGGACTGACTCCTCAATCCATCAACCGAATTGGTGGTTATCACGTTCAGGGGAGAGACCCGCTACAGGCACAGTCAATAATTGACGAGGCCAAGGTGTTGCAGGGAGCGGGAGCCAGCATACTATTGCTGGAATGCGTTCCGGCCAACCTCGCCCGAACTGTAACCGAGTCGCTGGAAATTCCCGTCATCGGTATTGGCGCCGGTCCCGACACCACGGCACAAATCATGGTATTGCATGATGTTCTGGGTATTTCCCCCATAACACCGAAATTCGTCAAAAATTTCCTTCCCGAATCATCTAATGGGATACCTGGCGCTATAAAAGCTTATGTTGACGCGGTAAAGCAGGGTCGCTTTCCGGCAAGGGAGCATTGTTTCGAATAGGCTTTGAGAAAGTCCTGGTCTTTCCGAACTTTCTGCGGCCGACGCCGTTTCGCGAACCGCCGTGGTCGAGAATAACACCATGATCATTTCCGACAACATCGCCCACCTTCGCAATTTATTGAGCGAACACCGTTTAGGCGGCAGATCCACAGGCCTTGTACCCACAATGGGTAACCTTCACGCCGGCCACATCAAGCTGGTAACCACGGCCAAATCTGAAGTTGATTTTGTCGTGGCCACCATTTTTGTCAATCCACTGCAGTTCGGTCCGGGCGAAGATCTGGAGGCGTATCCGCGCACGCCGGAACGGGATATTGCCGTACTGAGGAAAGCCGGCTGTGACTGCCTCTTCAGCCCCCCGACGAACGAAATCTATCCCCGTGGTCTCGGCCGCCAGACCACGATCAGGGTGCCGGAACTGACTGAGGCCTGGTGCGGCAACAGCCGGCCCGGTCATTTCCAGGGAGTCGCCACGGTAGTGACCAAATTGTTCAATATTGTCCAGCCTCATGTTGCCTACTTTGGCCTGAAGGATTACCAGCAGTATCTGGTGATCTCGAAACTGGTCAGGGACCTGGCCTATTCCATAAGGATCGTCGGCGTAGACACCGTGCGTGAACCGGACGGTCTGGCGATGAGTTCCCGCAACCAATATCTGCAACCGGCACAAAGGCGGCAGGCACCTCTGCTGTACCGTCAACTGGAAGATACCGCTGCAGCGTTGCAAACCGGTAGCGGCAAATTTGAACAACTGCAACAGGAGGCCATAAGCCGGTTTCGAAGCGAGGGAATCGAGCCGGATTACTACGCAATCTGCAATGCCTCGACACTCCGGCCGGCGAGACCGGACGATCCCGAACTGATTATTCTCGCCGCCGTTTTCATCGGAAAAACACGACTGATCGATAACCTCAGGGTCTCTCGCAAGGCGGTGACGCGTGCAAACTGAGTGCCTGCCAGCCCGGGGGTACGCGGTTGTACGGCCCGGATGATTGAGGCATACTGACAAACCTTTTGCCGGGCATCAGCCATTGTTTGCGCATTGCGCGAAGCCGGCGTATCCGGCCGAAAACCAGAACGACTCAACGCAAGAACACGCAGAGAAAAGCAGCCAGAGCAGGAATTCTCCCATGTCTGAAAACAAACTGTATCCGGTCAGCGAAACCGCCGCGGCACACAGTCATCTCGATAAAGCCCGCTACGAAGAAATGTATCGCCGGTCGATTGAAAATCCCGAAGCGTTCTGGGCGGAGCAGGCCAGGGAATTTCTCAACTGGCAAAAACCTTTTGATGACGTTAAATCCTGCGATTTTTCCGCCGGCAAGGCAGCCTGGTTCAGCGGCGGCAAACTGAATGTCACCGTCAATTGCATTGACAGGCACCTTGAACGGCGCGGGGACCAAACAGCCATCATCTGGGAAGGCGACGAACCGGACCAGGATCTGAAAATCACCTACCGGGAATTGCACGAACACGTTTGCCGGCTTGCCAATGTGTTGAAGTCGCGCGGCGTCGGTAAAGGTGACCGGGTTTGTATCTACATGCCAATGGTGCCGGAAGCGGCCTATGCCATGCTCGCCTGCGCCAGAATTGGAGCGGTTCACTCGGTGGTATTTGGCGGCTTCTCACCCGAATCCCTGAAAGACCGTATTCTCGACAGCGACTGCCGAATCGTGATTTCCGCCGACGAAGGTATTCGCGGGGGTCGTATCGTCCCGCTCAAAACCAATGTCGACATCGCACTGGATCAATGCCCGGATGTCCATACCGTGCTGGTAATCCGGCGTACCGGCGGAGATATCGACTGGTTTGATGAACGCGATGTCTGGTATCACCAGGTCACGCAATCAGCAGACAGTGAGTGTGAACCGGAAGTGATGGATGCGGAGGACCCTCTGTTCATTCTCTACACCTCCGGTTCCACCGGCAAGCCCAAGGGGGTTCTTCACACCACCGCCGGTTACCTGCTTGGCTGCGCCATTACCCACAAATATGTATTTGATTACCACGACGGGGATATCTACTGGTGCACGGCGGACGTCGGCTGGGTCACCGGCCACAGTTACATTGTTTACGGCCCTCTTGCCAACGGTGCAATCACACTGATGTTTGAAGGGGTCCCCACCTACCCTGACAATTCCAGGTTCTGGAACATAGTGGACAAACATCAGGTAAACATTTTCTATACCGCGCCCACCGCAATTCGTGCCCTGATGGGTGGCGGCGACAACGCCGTTACATCAACTTCACGACAGTCCCTTCGCCTGCTGGGATCAGTGGGAGAGCCAATCAACCCCGAGGCCTGGGAATGGTACTATCGCGTAGTCGGAGACAGCCGCTGTCCGGTTGTGGACACGTGGTGGCAGACCGAAACCGGTGTCATCATGATAAGTCCCATCCCGGGCGTAACCGATCTGAAACCGGGATCGGCCACCCTGCCGTTTTTCGGCGTCAGTCCTGCTCTGGTGGATGCAGACGGCAATATACTGGAAGGACCCGCCACCGGAAACCTGGTTCTCACCGACAGCTGGCCCAGCCAGATACGCACGGTGTATGGCGACCACCGGCGTTGTGTTACTACCTATTTCACTGCCTATAAAGGCAACTATTTTACCGGCGACAGCGCGCGTCGCGATGAGGACGGCTATTACTGGGTCACCGGTCGTGTGGATGACGTCATCAATGTCTCGGGCCACCGCCTGGGTACAGCCGAGGTAGAGAGTGCCCTGGTGCTTCATCCGCAGGTCGCCGAGGCAGCGGTAGTCGGGTTCCCTCATCATATCAAGGGACAGGCCTTGTACTGTTACGTCACTCTGATGACGGGCATCAGCGGCACCGATGAGTTGGCTGATCAACTGCGACAGTTTGTCGGCAAGGATATCGGTGCTTTCGCCAAACCGGACGTCATTCAGTTCGCGCCGGGGTTACCCAAAACCCGTTCAGGAAAAATCATGCGCCGTATATTGCGCAAAATTGCGTCCAATGAAGTGGAAGCACTTGGTGACATCACGACTCTCGCGGACCCGGCTGTTGTTGACCATTTGATCGATAACCGCATGAATCGCTGAACAGGCAGGAACATAAAATGCAGGAAGCCGTTGAGGAAGTGGTTATCGTTGCGGCAGGACGAAGTGCCATCGGACAATTTGGCGGGACGCTCGGCAATCTCAGCGCGGTGGACATAGCCAGTCAACTTATTCCGCAGGTACTTGCCAGGTGCGGACTCGATGCCGCACAAGTAGATGAGGTCATTCTGGGGCATGTGCTGACCGCCGGCTGTGGGCAGAATACCGCTCGCCAAGCCGGCATCCGTTCCGGTATTCCCGAGACCACCCCGGCCATGACCATCAATAAAGTGTGTGGATCCGGTCTTAAAGCCGTACATCTCGGAGCACAGTCGATCGCACTGCAAAATGCCGGCGTGGTACTCGCCGGCGGCATGGAATGCATGAGCCGCGCTCCCCATGTGCTTCCCGATTCGCGGCAGGGCAAGAAGATGGGCCATTGGCAGGCCATGGACACCATGATAAGCGATGGTCTGTGGGACTCTTTCAATGATATCCATATGGGGATCACCGCGGAGAATCTGGCACAGCGATACCGAATCAGTCGTGATGAGCAGGACGCCTTTGCCGCATCCTCCCAGCACAAGGCGGCGGCCGCTCAGTCAAACGGTAAATTCAATGAAGAGATACTGCCCATCAGTATTCCGCAACGCAAAGGCGATCCGCTGATTTTTCGTGTTGATGAAGGCCCGCGCCCCGACACCACTACCGATGCTCTGGCCGGCCTTCGCCCTGCGTTCAAAAAAGAAGGTACCGTGACTGCCGGCAATGCCTCGGGAATCAATGACGGAGCCGCTGTGGTCGTGTTGTGCAGTGCCAGACAGGCTGAGGCCTTGGCTCTGAAACCGCTGGCGGTCATCCGCGCCGCGGCCAGCGCGGGAGTTGATCCCGCGGTAATGGGTCTGGGTCCCGTCTCGGCGACAAGACGCTGCCTCGAAAAGGCCGGCTGGAAACTGGACGATCTGGACGTCATCGAAGCGAACGAGGCATTTGCGGCGCAGGCTATCGCCGTCAATCGGGAACTCGGCTGGAACCCCGATATCGTCAATGTCAACGGTGGCGCAATTGCCCTGGGACATCCTATCGGAGCCTCAGGCTGCCGCGTACTGGTGACCCTGTTGGCGGAAATGGAAAAGCGTGATGCACACAAAGGCCTGGCAACCCTGTGTATCGGTGGCGGCCAGGGCGTTGCGCTGGCGGTCGAACGTTAGCCCGCGGTCGCACAATGCAAGTTTCCCGCCGCCGCTGGGGTCTGATAGTGCAGACGCCCCGCCAGGCCCGGTTGTGGCGGCCGCCGACCACAGAACAGGAATTTTCATGCTGAAAGCGATCAAGCGGGCTGCCGCGGTTAAAACCCTGTTTGTCCTGCTGCGCTTTCTCGCGGATCATTTCCCGTTTACGGTTCAGGGGTTCATGGTACTTGCCGCAGCGGTTCTGGCATTGCAGGTGCTCGGCTACGGCAATATGGATCTGGTGGTTTTTGCACTGGCCGTATGCGGCCTGACCATTGTGGGATTCTGTTTGTTGAGTGTATTGTCCGTGGGCCTGTATACGCAGTTCAGGTTGCGCGACCCGCAGTCGCCACTCCAGCGGAAAGGCCAGCCGGTTTCCGTCGAAGCCGGTTTCCCCAACGAAACCGCGCTCAGCCTCCCCGCGATGGGCTGGGTACCGCTTGTCCGCGTCAGCTGGAAAGTAGTGTATCCCGATGCGATCAGCACACGAATCAGGCTGTCGCCCACGGACGGGCAGCTCAACGAGGAAATTATTCCACAAAAGCGCTGTCTGGCCTGTTCCGTGACCCGGCGTTTCACCATCAGCGACGTGTTGGGACTGTGCCGCTACAGTTGGCGCCAGTCGCAGGAAATCGAACTGATGGCGCTTCCCCGGATCAACAGTATCAAGGCGCTGCCTCTGTTACGATCGCTTACCGCCGAGGACGGCATACCCAATCCACAAGGTAACCCCGATGGTGATCGCATGGAGATCCGACGCTATGTCGCGGGTGATTCGGTGCGCGATATAATGTGGAAGGTCTATGCTCGCAATCGCCAGCTCAATGTACGGCTCGCGGAGAAAAGCGTCTTTCACAGCAACCGTACCCTGGCCTATCTGCTATCCGGTCCCAATGACGAAGCGGCTGCCGCGGTTGCCAGAATCGCGGTAGAGCGCGGTGCATTGGGTGACAACTGGTTGTTTGGCGCCGATGGGACGGCGGAACCCTGCAATACCGTGGCGGAAGCGTTGCGCGCCATTGCCGCTTCCCGGGCGCTTGACGAGCCGCTCGGCTATGGCCTGGATAACTTTCTCAGGCAGGCTGCGAGCCAGGGAGAGAGCCATTGCATCGTTATCGCCGGTGCCGGCCCGGGACCCTGGGTCACTTCGCTGAAGCAGACGGTGGGCCGCTTTCGCGGCCCGTTTACCGTAGTTCTGGCCACTGACGGGTTCGCCTCGGAAGAAACCCCGGCACTGTGGCAGCGACTGCTGTACCGCGGGGAGAAGGATAACGGAGCTGAATCCCGTAAAAATGACGGAATAAATGACAGCGAAATTGCCCAAGGCCCGCGGCCTTCTCTGCGCAGTTTGGGTGGCTTGTTGACCGATATCGGTCAACTAGTAGAATCAACGCTGGTAGTAGACAGAAATACCGGCCTGAGCTTTGACCGGAATTTGAAAAGGGTCTGACCCCCAACAACCAACACGCATGACGGATCGCCATGACCAGCATGACCGCACAAACACAGATCCATTATTTGCCCACCAGCCTGCGGGCCAGCATCCTCGCGGCCAGTTACTGGATTCTGAGCTTGTCGCTGACCGTGGTCAGCGGTTCAATCGCGGCTTTCGTCGGGTGTCTGGCCGCCTGTTATCTTGTTGATGCCAGTCTGCATAAAACTCCCTGGCGTCAATTGCGCCTGCCGGTCATTTCCGCCTTTTGTCTGGCGCTGTTTTTCGCGGCGATACTGATCGCGGAACTGATGACGGGAAGCTCGCTGTTTATGGCGCTGGCTTCTCCCATCTCAATTTACAACACGAGCGAATTCATCCGCTGGCTGGGCATCAGCCTCGCGCTGACCACTTTGATGCGGGCACTGGCTCATCGCACCGGATGGGGCGCAATAGTCGAAATTCTGTTTGTCGCCTCCGCATTCGTCCTCACGCTGGCGGCCCACCGTAACGGAATGATTCACCGTCCGTTTTTCATCGGTGATTTTGCCCTCACCCGCGGGATTGATCCTTCGTCCACCCTCATGGCATTGGGATGCGGCGCGGTGCTTTCCCTTGCCGCGCTTTTGATGATGGAAAACAATCAGCGCCGGCTGCCTTATCACTTCATAGTACTTGGCCTGCTGTGCTTCTCGCTGCTCGGTTACGTCAGGTTTTTCGGTCTGCCCACGCCTCAGCTTACCGATGACCTCGGACTGACGGGCCAGGAACAGACCGGCAATTCCAGCGAACGGGAAAATCCGTTCAGAGACGGAGAAAACACGGCGTCCGACAAAGAGGCGCCGGTGGCGGTTGTGGTGTTCCGTGATGATTATGAACCGCTGAATGGCGCCTACTATTTTCGTGAGACCGCCTATTCGCAGTTCAACGGCACCATGCTTGATGTCGCCAACCGGTCCGACATGGACCGCGATCTGGTAGACCATTTCACCAATACCCGCGCCGAGCCCGAAGAAGAAATCATTGCCCGGCAGCAGCGCAACACCGTCCACACGACCATTGGCACATTGGTACCCCATCGCTCTCCTTTCGGTCTGGATAGCCCGGCGGCATTTGAAAGCCGGCCCAATCCCAATAATTTGCGATTCAAACGCACCTACGATGTGTACTCGCTCGCGCCTGAATTTGAGTTCGAGAATCTGCTTGGGCGCGAAGTGGGTAACCCGGCGTGGAACGAAGACCTGCGGGAGGAGTATCTGAAACTGCCTGACGATCCCCGGTACCGGGAGCTGGCAACAGACATTGTCGCCGATCTGCGCCCGGAATATGCGGGCGACCCGTTTGCCAAGGCCTTCAGCATCAAGAGCTATCTGGATGAAAACGGTATCTACAGTCTGAAGAACGAACATGCTTACGAGCAGGATCCCGCGGCGTCTTTTCTGTTTGGCGATCTCACCGGTTACTGCATGCATTTCGCATTTGCCGCCACCTACATGTACCGGAGCCTTGGGTTGCCGGCGAGAGTCGGCATCGGTTATTCAGTACCGGCGAGCAATCGAGCGGGCGGTTCTTCCCTGCTGATCCAGGCCATCAATGGTCACGCCTGGCCGGAAGTGTATTTTGAAGGATTGGGATGGGTAATTATTGATCCGGCGCCGCAACAGACCCTCGTTGACATGTCAGTCGACCCCCAGGACAGCCTGCAGCAAATGCTGGGTGATATGCTTCGTGATGAATCCTCTTTCCAGGAATATCTGGCCTCGCAGCAATCGTCGATGATTCCCTGGCAGGCCATGCTCAATGCAATCTATTTGTTGATGCTGCTGACACTGGTGAGCGGTTACGCGGTGAAATATTACCGCCTGTGGATTCCGTATCACACCAGTGAAGCCGAACGATACAGGCTGAGCTATCGCGCGGTGCTGGACAAACTTGCTGCGGTGGGTATCCGCCGCCGGTATGGAGAGAGTCGCGAGGCTTTTGCCCTCAGAGTGGGCAACATGGCACCTTCATTTCCGAAAATAACCCGCGGCCACCTCTCTCATGCGCTCGGAGGTGAGCATCATGCCGGGCCGCAAGCTCTCGACTGGGCGAGCCTCGACCGTTCCGTTGCGGACGAACTGGAACAGCAAACGCCGCTCTGGAAAAGAGTTCTCGCTGCGGTCAATCCCTATTCCTGGCTCTTGACCCGGTAAACAGTATACCGCTCAGCCATTCACCTGGAGAATACTATGAAGTTTGATTCCCTTGCCGACAGTACCCTGCCTCATACAGACGGGGACACGACTGCCGTGCATCCGGAGCAGGAACAGAAGTCCCGGTCAAGCATCAGCTCCCGGCTCGGCGCGGCTATCGATGTACTGAGTCGACTGAGCGGCAGCGTCAAGCGCCAGGTCCTCGGCCGCGATGAAGTCATTGAACTGGTCATCATCGCCCTTGTTTCCGATGGTCATGTATTACTGGAAGACTATCCCGGATCAGGCAAGACCACGCTCGCCAAAGCGCTGGGCGAGGCGATCCTTTCCGGGAACGGTGCAAACTCCGAGGCTGACGAATCTATCGTACCCTTCCGCCGGATCCAGTTTACGCCTGACCTGTTGCCGTCCGATGTAACCGGTACGCCGGTTTTTGACAGCAGCGCCAATACGTTTCATTTTCGTCACGGTCCCATCTTTGCGCACGTGGTGCTGGCCGACGAGATCAACCGCACTTCTCCCAAGGTACAGTCGGCCATGCTGGAAGCCATGGGAGAAAAACAGGTTACCGTGGACAATGCCACGTATCCGCTGGACCGGCTGTTTTTTGTGATCGCTACGCAGAACCCGCTGGATCTGGTTGGCACCTACCCATTGCCGACACCGCAACTCGACCGTTTCCTGTTCAAAATCACCATGGAGCACATTGCCCGGGATGCGGAACTCGACGTGCTGAACACATACCGCGAGCGCCGTGACAAAACCGGCGGTGATTCTGCGACAGTGACGCGCGATGAGGTGTTGCAGGCCAGGGGAACCATCGATAGCGAAGTGAACATCAGCGATGCGATCAAGGCGGCGTTGGTCGACATCTCCCGTAACCTGCGTGCGGACGATCGCGTACTGCAGGGCAATTCAACTCGAAGCATGGTGCTGATGCTGCCCGCCCTGCAAGTTCAGGCGGCGTTGAAAGGTCGTGATTATGTGAGTGCGGAAGACGTTGAATTGCTTTTGCCGCGGGTGCTGGGCCACCGAATCGAACTCGCACCCGGTGTCAATGATCTTGGCAAGGTGCTTGCTGACTGTATGCGCGGCCCGATGGAGCGGCTTGCCCGAGGTACGCTTTCCTGATGGTTCTTCATGGCACCAGTGAGATCGCACGGAAACCCTTGGCGGGAAGCCGCGGCCTTGACAAAGTGCTGCGCGGTGCCCGGTTTATGCTCGGCCTCCTGTTGCTGATTTCCGCGGTGGCGACAGCGCAGGATATTGGCAGTGGCGACTCTGGTCTGGATGATCTGGCCATTCCCCAATCCCAGTATCCACTGTGTTTTGGGCTAAGCGGTATAACCGAACCGAAGGCACTGGAGATTTGTGACGCGTTGCGCCTGAATCAGAATGTGAGGGCACGGGAACTGAGTGAACAGTGGCTGCGCGAAAATCCGGATTCAGCGGCGGCCCAGTTCGCCTTATCGGAGGTTCTGTTTTCCGTGGAGGGTAACCTGCCCAGGGCGCTTTATCATTTGAAACGTGCCGAGCAATTGACCAACTACAGCAATATCGGGCGTGCCCTTGAATCGGGCAATCTTGAATGGCACTACCTCACCCTGAGCCAGCTATCCTACGTTCACCAGTTGATGGGCAACCAGGTGGCCGCGCTGGAGTATCTGGACAAGATCAACACAATTTACAGCCAGGAAATTGAATCATTCCGTGGGTGGCCTCTCATCAAGATGAAGCAGTTTGATGCGGCGCGCACCAGCGCCAATCAGGTGCTGGAAAACAGCAATGACAGCCGGGAACGTGCCCGTGCCTGGAACACCCTGTGCGCGGTTGAACTTGCGAGTCTCAGGCCGAAAGAATCACTGGAGGCCTGCAATCGCGCAATCGACGAAGACGAAGCCATCGCCGAGAACAGCGCCAGCCATGACACTGTCTATCTGGTCAACGCGTCGGAAGTGGCTTTGAGTCTGCTGCAGATCGAGGAGGCGGAAGAATATCTCGACCAGGCGGCTCGCTATCTGAATCCGCAGAGCGTTGCCGACCCGTGGATTTACAAGCTCTACCTGACCATGAACCAAAGCCGCTTCGATGAAGCACGCAACGCATTGGACCGCATGCTTGTCTGGCGCGAAAGTCAGATTCCGGTGGTGGGTGTTATGAACCGCGCCGAACATTTCATGGTAAGTGCCTCGTTCCTGCTGGTGGCGGGCTATGCCGAGGATGCTGCCAGACTCACCGAATCCGCCCTCAATCAGCCTGACCGCAATGGATCCTACAGCGCGGACGATGCCCAGAAAGATTCGATCGCCGCGTTGTTGAACATGATGGCGAACAACACCCTCTATCAGATGGAACAGGAGCGCATCGCAACGCTGGATTTTCCCGAAACGCTTGCTGCGCGGATTGGCGTTCAGGGCCGCCGAATCGACGCCTGGCGCGCAGGACGCCGAGCCGCTGCCCTGTTTGCTGATGAGGAAATACTGCAAAACCGGCTTCGGCCTTATGCGCCACTTGACGTTCATATCCCCGAATGGATCGAGCCGGAACTGGTAAGCTTGATGGGCCCAGGCATCATGTCGTCCGTTCTTGAGAGTGCCCGGGAACGCGGCGCGTTCAGCCTCAATGACGGCTATTACTTCGCTTACCGAACCGAAATCGCCGCCGTGGAAGCACGTCACCGGCAAACGCTTGAACTGGGTGAACAAGCCCTGCGGCTGCTTCCGTTTCAGGAGAAGTTATTGCAGGCCAGATTGCATGCCCGCATGGGAGAAGCTGCCTGGAAAATGGCGCAAACCGATGCAGCTCTGGTTCATTTTACAACCGCTTTGCAGCTCGATCCGAGTATCGTACGCAGACTGGGCAAGTCTCTGCCGGTGAGATTCACAAATGACGGTAGCGAATTTGCAGATCAGACCATCAGCTTTCTGCAACGTTCACCGCGGTTTGAATCGCACGATGCCGGATTGACGCTGGAAGTTTCGGCCGCCCCGGCGCTTTCGGCCTGTCTGTATTCCCCCGGTGGAGAGATACTGTCCTGCCAAAGGCTCGCTGCGGACGACTTTGCCGCTTCGGAGGACAATGCTCGCGAATTGGTACGTAATTTCCACAATCAAACGTTTGGCCTGGGCTATGACATCAGCCAATCGCAGCGTATGATGCTCATGGGTTCCAGTGTCATTCTCAGTTCGCAGAGAAATGAGAACCTGCAACGAACTCGTGAGGCCATTCAGGGCAATTAGAGACCCCTGATAACGGAGTCGGCTGAGGCTGAATGGTCATTGAGTTGTTCAGAGGTTCCTTAATTCCATGCAGGGAAAAATCACCTCGCTCTCCAAAGGGCTGATTGTGTTGCTTGCGGCCAGTTCCGCGCTCGGACCCGTCGCGATGCAGATTCTGCTGCCTGCTCTCCCCGTCATCCGCGAAAGTTTCGATGTCAGCACTTCAGTCGCGCAGCTCACGCTGAGCCTGTCCATGCTCTCCATTGCGATGGCCACACTGACTTATGGGCCGTTATCCGACCGGTACGGGCGCAAGCCGGTGATGATTGCCGGTTTGTTGATCGGCATCACAGGGTCTGTTCTCTGCATGATTGCGCCCACCATTACACTGCTGATACTGGGTCGAATTGTGCAGGCTGCCGGGGGAGCTGTCGGACTGGTTCTCGCCCGGGCCATCGCCCGCGATGTCTATGGCCCACGGGAAGCGGCTTCCATCATAGCCACGCTGGTTATGGTCATGGTGGTCATGCCTATGCTTTCTCCGGCGCTTGGTGGCGAACTGATGGTGCGCTTTGGCTGGGAATCCGTGTTCGTGGTGGTCGCCGTACTGTCCGTGGGCCTGTTGTTTCTGTTGAGCTGGAAGCTTCCCGAAACCCATTTTGAGCGTACGACGTTCTCCGGCACAGGGGACATGTTGCACACTTTCGTACGGCTGTTCAGTTCACGCGTTTTCTGCGGCTATGCGTTCAGCGTCGCCTTCGTTTCAGTGGTGTTTTTCAGTTTCATCTCCGCAGCCCCGGAGATCATGGTCTCGGTCTTTGACCGGCCGGCAACCGAGTATGGCTACTATTACACCATGATACCCGCCGGGTTCATGGCTGGAACTTACACTGCAAGACGATACGGTACCCGATTGGGAATTTACAGAATGATCGATTACGGCTCCCGTGTCGCTGTTTCGGGCATCGTACTTGCCCTGCTGTTGCAGACACTGGGCCTGCATCATCCGCTGGCACTGTTTGCGCCTGTTGCGCTGGCAGTTTTCGGCAACGGCGTCACATTACCTAACGCCCAGGCCGGGGCGATCAATGAATTCCCGAAATATGCCGGCAGCGCTTCCGGCCTTACCGGCTTTCTGCAAATGTCGCTGTCCGCCGGCGCGGCGCAGCTGGTTGCGGCAATATTCAATGGTACAGTCTATCCGCTGCTGGTGTTGATGCTGACCGCTTCGATTATTTCCCTGCTCGCGTTCAGGTTTGGCGTGGGCGGTTCAGAGCCGGATGTAGTTGCCGGGGTTTGACCTCATGGAGGGGTCACAAGGAATGATGCACCAG
Organism: Pseudohongiellaceae bacterium; assembly: GCA_040879025.1. Lineage (GTDB taxonomy): Bacteria > Pseudomonadota > Gammaproteobacteria > Pseudomonadales > Pseudohongiellaceae > JBBDLF01. The sequence continues at coordinate 20,832 of JBBDLF010000038.1, read as the reverse complement.
GTCAAGCTGGCGAATAAATTCTTCTTCGTTTCGCAGGCAGCGCAGATCCAGTAGCAAACGGCCGTCGTGGAGCCGGCCAATAACCGGTTTGGGGAGTGCTCTTAAGGCCAGTGCCAATTGTTGCAGCGCCTCATCGCTGTCGGCTTTCGCCGGCGCCATCGCCAGGGCTGCACTGTCCAGAAACTCCATTGGCAGCGCGCCGCTGCCGATCTGGCTCTTGCAGGGAGCAAGGCTTACCTCCACGTTTTTCAGAGCATCCTTCACCCGGGGCAAGAGGCGTTGCGCCATTTGCTCGATGCTGGACAGGGTCCGCGTCAAGTCACGCAACACAGGCAACCGTGCTGGAAGATTCTCTGGACTCCGGTATAGCATGAGAACCTGCGTAAGCCCGGCCAAACCAATTTTATCCATTCGTAATGCCCGCTTGAGTGGATTACATTTCAGGCGGTCGACGAGGTCGCGGTCTCCGACGATAATGCCGGCCTGAGGCCCTCCCAACAACTTGTCGCCGCTGAAACAGACCAGGTTGGCGCCGTTGGCGAGGGAATCCATCACCGTGGATTCATAGGGCAGTCCGAACTGACGCAAATCCGTTAATGTGCCGCTGCCGAGGTCCGTGGCAAAGAGGCAGTTGCGGGCGCGCGCCATGCCGGCGAGTTCCGACTCCGCCACTGAGTGAACAAAGCCACTGATGTGATAGTTGCTGCGATGTACCTTCATCACCAACGCGGTTTCCGATGTCATTGCGCTTTCGTAGTCGCCAAGGTAGGTACGGTTGGTCGTGCCGACTTCCTTCAGGACACTTCCGGCGCTGGCCATAACTTCCGGTATTCGGAACGACCCGCCGATTTCGAGCAGTTCTCCTCGTGAAATCAACACTTCCCGGCCAGCGGCCAAGGTGTTCAGTATCAGTAATACCGCCGCGGCATTATTGTTAACGACAGTGGCGGCTTCCGCGCCGGTTATCTCCCGGAGAACGGTTTCGATATGCAGGTCTCGATCACCCCTTTCGCCACGAATGAGATCGTATTCAAGACTGGAATTTTCGGTGGCTGCCGCTTCCATCGCCCGGACCGCTTCCACAGGAAGACTGGCGCGCCCAAGATTGGTGTGAATGACAGTGCCGGTGAGATTGAAGACGGGAACAAGGGTATTACGACAACTTTCCTTCACAGCTGCTTCGATCAGGTGACCTAGCCTGTCCAGGTAATCCGGGTGGTCAAGAAGCGTGAAAACCGCCGTCTCCCCGGCCGTGACTGCGGCTCGCAGAGCCGCCAGTTGAAGTCTTGCCTGGGCTGTCACCGTATCCTGGCCGAACATCCTGGCGGCGCGCACCAGCGGTGGTTGTCGCAACAGCATATCCACCGCCGGCAGACGCCGATAGTGCAAATGAGAAGACGTGTCAGACATACAGGCACCCAGTTTAAAATCGGGGCGAACCGCGTTTCCAGAGGGACGGAACGCACGATACCGGTTTCAGCAAACGTCCACACCGAAAATCCGGTTCAGCGCCAATCTACGCAATTTAGCCTCGCCGTGCAATGACGGTCACGGCCTTGCCTTTGACCGGAGCATACTCATACACTTCGCTGAACTCACAGGAAAGCTTCAGGACAAACGAAAATGAGAGATCGTCAAAAACTGCTGGTGGTTAACGAGTTCCACCCGGAGACCATAGCCAGACTGGATGATCTGTATCAGACAAAGAAACTCTGGCTGGTACCTGAAGCTGAGCAAGCGGATTACGTGCGCGACCTGGGAGACACCTGTGAGGCGGTGGCGACCGCCTCATGGGCCACCAATGCGCTGATCTACCAGCTCCCGGCATTGAAAATTATCGCCTGTTTCGGAGTCGGGGTGGACGGTATCAACTTCAACACCACTCGATCACGCCACATTTTGGTGACCAACACGCCGGGTGTGCTTGATGATGCGGTGGCTGATATCGCGCTGGCACTGGTACTCGCGACACAGCGCAATCTTGTCGTCGCGGATGCCTATGCCCGCAGCGGCACCTGGTTGAACGGCCCTTTCCCGTTTGGCCGCAGCCTCGCGGGAAAAACCCTGGGAATTCTCGGACTGGGGAATATTGGTCAGGCGATAGTACAGCGTGCAGTACCGTTCAGGCTACAGATTGCCTATCACAACCGCCGGCCCAAAGATCGACTACCCTACACTTATTTCGCCACCCCCACCGGACTGGCCCGCCACAGTGACATTCTATTGTGCATGCTGCCTGGCGGAGACGCCACCCGATGCCTGGTCAATGCCGAGGTACTCCAGGCACTCGGGCCGGAAGGCGTATTCATCAACGTCGGCCGCGGTTCGACAGTCGATGATGTGGCGCTTGTGGAAGCCTTGCGCTCAGGCACCATCGCCGGCGCCGGACTGGATGTCTACAGCAACGAGCCCCACGTACCCCAGGCACTGACCGCCATGGACAACGTCGTGCTTTTGCCCCACATAGGCAGCGCCACCACAGAAACCCGCCGCGCCATGGGCCAACTGGTCATCGACAACCTCACCGCCTGGTCCGCTGGCACCACCCCCCCAACCCCCGTATAACCCAATGGGGTCGGTGGCGAATGATTATCATTAACCTCTGGCACTGTTGCGAATGATAATCATTCGCCACCGACCCTTATTCCAGGAGGTGGAAGTAGATATATTTGGCGTCGTGGTCGTACATCATCTGGAAGTTGTGTTTGAGCAAATAGTCGCTGCCGATTTCCACTTCAACGAAAAGTTCGCGATAGCGTGGGCTGAGCGAGTTGTAGACGACTTCCTGTACGATCAGGATATTGAAGTGGTCCAGCCCCACTGACCTGGCGTGTTCGCAGATCAGTTTCCACATAACCGGTTGTTTACGCAGTTCTTCGTATTTCGACGCCTGTATCAGTGCATCGCCGAACAGATCGTATGACCGGATTCCGCCGCTCTGGAAAGTGCCCTGTACCGAGTTATACGCCAGGCCCATCGCGGCCTTGATAGGGCGGGAATAATTGAAATGTCTGACCTCCCGGTTAAATGCGCCGAACATATCCAGCGCGGTTGCCACCGCGCTGTCGGCAAGCGAACGGGATTCAAGCGGCAAAAACGGGTATCCAATGGAACTGATAAATCCATCCCCGGTTTCCTTGAGCCGGAACGCCTGGGACCTGAGCGGATTATGCTCGTAACCACGCATGCAAATCTGCAGAAACGCCTGAAACACCCCCATGAAAAATTCCTGGGTTCTTTCATGCTTGATTTCACTGGACCGTTGCACGTCGAAAACATTGATAATAGCCTTGCCCTCTTGTCGGGGCATCGTATTTTCCAATTCATCTCCCAACTTGATCCGCTCAAGTTGGTGCGGGTAGACAAGCTTGGAAAGCTGGTTGTACAAGTGCTGACGCATATCGGCGTCGGTGGAGCGCAGATAAAAACGAAACCTGACACTGACAAAAAAGATCCAGCTGAACATGGTACCGGACAGAAACCCCTGCGCCACCTGGGTTATGTTCAAGACCAGAAATTGCTCATTAATGATCGAAAGTGCAATGACAACGCTCACGGTAAAAAAAACGTTTCTCGCCAGGGTGACCATATAGCGCGCATGATACGAAAATGCTGTCGCCATCAGCAGCGCAAAATTAATCTGGCCGGACAACGAAAGAAACACCTCCTGCTCTTCAGCCCGGGTGTCAGCGCCTTCAAAAACGTATCTCAAAGTGAGACAGAATCCATACAGGCTGGTGAGACACAGCAAATCAAGCACCAACGGGCTGTACTTCTCGATGCTGGACATGAGTGTGGACGCTAACGGGTATGCCGCGATAATCAGTATGGGAACCGCATACGTAAAGAGGGTATAGATTGCGAGCGGATTATCCTGGTTAGCTGGGTGGTTATAGGTAATGACAGATGACAGTGCAAGCATGAACGCGGCGGTTCTGCCAGGCCAGCCGGTTAGTACACGAGACGCTTCATCCCTTAACTCGTCTTTAAATTCCTTTAAATGTTCTCTGCAATAGACCGAATACTTATCTTTAGTATCTAGCTTTTTATTCACGCAGATTCACTACTGTACGTCCGGAACATCCCATTGAGCTAGTTCTGCCTTGCTTGGAAGGTTAGAAATAACGCATTGATTTGCAAAGAAGTTATTGGAAGTCAGCTACAACTGCGAGGATTTCAGAAGTAAAACCGCTTCCTTTGCAGAGTTTTAAAGCGGCTTGTTCGATGTAATCTTTAGTGCTGAGGCGAAGATTTAAGCTGATGATATTATTAACATTCCTTTACACCACGATAATAATGAGCCTTATTTGGGCAAGGTTTCGCTTTTTCACCATAGGTTCAACCAAATCCCGGCTCAGCAGCTATCTCTATGACCCCGTGGTGGCGGTTCAGATAATTTCTACTTATTACTTCCTTTTGACCTTCAACGGCTCATCCTGGTATGCGATTGCCGGGGTAGCAGTTGTCTACCTGTTCGCCCTGGCGTTTTTCTGGTGGTCCATCGTCACAGCCAACGAGCTCAACTTTGCCTTCAGTCCCAATGCGGGAATGGTAATCACCAATGGTCCGTTCGCCCTGATCAGACATCCATTCTATGGTTCTTACTCACTGGTATGGTTAAGTAGCACACTTTTATTCAATTCCTGGGTATTGTGGATTACACTAGTGTACTTGGTCGCTTTTTACTTCACGTCAGCAAAAGATGAAGAAAAAGTTATCTTGGAAAGTAGTCTCGCTAAAGAGTATCGAACTTATAGCGAAAACACTGGTATGTTTCTGCCGAGGATAAAACAATGGAAAAGCTGGATTTTAGAACTATCGAAAAAGAAGAAGAAATAAGTAGTTACCTGAAAAAATACGAGAGCTATGTCGGATCAAAGCTCCCCCTTGAATATGTTAAAAACAGCCGTGTTGTAGGAGTTTTCCTACACGAACAACTTGTGGGCGGTTACATGCTCGTTACAAAGCCCGGCTTCCGTAGCGTACTCTTTGTTCCAGATGCCGTAAAAAAAGAACACGAGTTTTTCAAAAACGACGATTACGAAATGATGGAAGTCAACGGCGTGTGGGTTGGCCCCGCGTTGAAGACGGCCAAGCAAAACTTTACGCTCTGGATTAATCTCATCAAGGACATGTTCATGTCCAAAAAGAAGTACGTGCTATTAATGGGTGACGCCCGGAACAAAACAATTGCACATCTTCACAGCCTGACCAATCCGGAAAAATTATACGAAGGCGCTCCGACTTTGACAGGCGGCGATACAAGCCACGCCAACATCAGAGTCAGTTACACCACCAGGTGGAACATTCTGCTCAACGTGCCGAGATACTGGCTGGAATATAAAGCCCGCGAGCGCAAGCTGCGCAGAAAAGTCAAAAACCGAACTTTCGCGCGCACGATCAAGTCCGGTGGTGCCGAACTCATATAGACCACCGTGTTCAACCAGCCTACAACCGGGCAGGGATGCCCAGCTGTAGTCCCCACCCCTCCCCCTCCCGATCTCCTCCAGCGAAGCTGGATTTTGCCTTGCAGGTGCATTATCCTGACTCTTCCACGTCAGGCGTTACTTCAAATTTGGATATCCCTCATGGTTGCCGGCTTGCCAGCGACACAGCAGGAGTTATTTTTGGCGTGAAGTTGAGAATCCGGCCGTGACCCAGTCCTGGCGTCTGGAGCCCGAGCAGTTCGCCATAGACAGTCAGAGCGGTCATGTAAATGAGTAGTGTAAATGAATGAATCTTTAAGCGGTATTTCCCCAAACACAGCAACCAAGCGCTCCCGGGCAAAGCAGATTGTCTTCGCATTCGGCAAAAAGACCGACGGAAATGCAAAGATGCGCGAATTACTTGGAGGCAAGGGGGCCAATCTCGCGGAAATGGCCGCCATCGGCCTCCCCGTTCCTCCCGGATTTACTATCAGTACCGAAGTCTGCACGTATTTCTACTTACATAACAAAAAATACCCCTCCAATCTGACAAAAAGTGTGGAATCGGCGGTCAACCAGATTGAAAGCCAGCTCGGCAAGAAGTTTGGCGCCCGCAGCAATCCCCTGCTGGTTTCGGTCCGTTCCGGGGCTCGCGACTCAATGCCCGGCATGATGGACACCATCCTCAATCTCGGACTCAACGATGACACCGTCGAGGGGTTGGCGGACGTTTCGGGAAATCCCCGCTTCGCCTGGGACTGCTACCGCCGCTTTATACAGATGTATGGCGAGGTGGTGATGGGTGTGCACGCCAAAAATGATGAGCAAGAGGAGCCTTTTGGCGCCATCCTGGATAACTTCAAGGACACGTTGGGTGTGCACCAGGATTCTCAGCTGACCACCGATAACCTGAAGGAACTGATACAGCGCTACAAAGCTCTCATTCGCCGACAGACCAGTTCAGCCTTTCCACAGGATGTGATGGAGCAATTGTGGGGTGCCATTGGAGCGGTATTCGGATCCTGGAAGAATGACCGGGCGATTCTGTACCGCCAGCGCTATGGTATCCCCGCAGAATGGGGCACAGCAGTCAACGTCCAATCCATGGTCTTCGGCAACGCCGGTGATGACAGCGCCACCGGAGTCGCCTTTACTCGCGATCCTGCCAACGGAGAAAAGGCTTTTTACGGTGAGTATCTCGTCAATGCACAGGGCGAGGACGTGGTGGCCGGGGTTAGAACCCCGCACCCCATCGCCCATATGGCCAAAGAACTACCTCAAAGCTACGACGACCTGGAGAAAGTTCGCGGCAAACTGGAACGGCATTTCAAAGACATGCAGGACTTTGAGTTCACCATCGAGAACGGCCGTCTGTTTATCCTGCAAACCCGCAATGGCAAACGAACCGGGCTGGCCGCGGTACGAATTGCCGTAGAAATGCAGAAAGAGAAACTGATCGATCAGAAAACCGCCTTGCTGAAGATTCCGGCGGAATCCATCGATTCCCTGCTGGTACCCGTATTCGACGCCAAGGCCTTGAAAGCTGCTCCGGTGATCGGCCGGGGTCTGCCCGCCGGACCGGGTGCCGCCACCGGCCGCATCGCCTTCACCGCCGCCAACGCCGTGGCGGAGTCACGCAAGGGCAACAAGGTGGTGCTGTGCCGTACTGAAACCTCCCCGGACGACCTCAAGGGTATGCTGCACTCCCAGGGTATCCTGACTTCCCGCGGTGGCGTATCTTCCCACGCCGCCCTGGTGGCCAGACAGCTTGGCAAGGTTTGCATATGCGGAGCCGGAGACATCTCCATCAATTATGAGAAAAAAACCCTGACCGCGGGCAAGACGGTGCTCAATGAAGGCGACTACATCTCCATCGACGGCAGCACCGGCGTTATTTACAAAGGCATGATTGAAAGCGCCGATTCCGAGGTGAAACGTGTGCTGGAGGGCAGCCTCAAACCCGGTCGCAGCTATACCTATGAAATCTTCCAGACTGTGATGACCTGGGCCGACAAGCACCGCCGACTGCGGATCAGAACCAATGCTGATACCCCGTCCATGGCAAGGCAGGCGGTGGCATTCGGTGCCGAGGGAATCGGCCTGTGCCGCACCGAGCATATGTTTTTCGACGGAGACCGCATCGACTACATGCGGCAGATGATACTGGCTGTCGACGAGGTCCAACGGCGGGCGGCACTGCGCAAACTGCTGCCGTTTCAAAAGAAGGATTTCGTGGGCCTGTTCAAGGCCATGGACGGCCGACCGGTGACCATCAGGCTCCTGGACCCGCCTCTGCATGAGTTTTTGCCACACGATGACGTAGTGAGAAGGCAGCTGGCGGAAAAGTTGGGCGTCACGCTCGACTTTGTCATTGAAAGAGTCAAAGCCCTGCACGAAGAAAACCCGATGCTGGGGTGCCGCGGCTGCCGTCTCGGCATCATTTATCCCGAAATCACTGAAATGCAGACCCGCGCCATTTTCGAAGCCGCCGCTCAGGTAATGAAGTCAAAGAGCCGGGTGAAAGTGAATCCGGAGATCATGATCCCCCTGGTCGGCTTTCGTGCGGAACTGGCGGACCAGCTTCGGGTGGTGCACCGGGTTGCCCGCGAAGTCATCAAGAAGCACGGCGTCAAGATCAACTACATTGTGGGCACCATGATCGAAGTACCACGCGCCGCCATCACCGCCAATGAAATCGCCGAGGAAGCCGATTTCTTCAGCTTCGGTACCAACGACCTCACCCAGACGACCCTGGGGCTCAGTCGTGATGACATGGGTCAGTTCTACGATGAGTATCAGCGCAAGGAGATCTACAACCAGAATCCCTTCGCCAGCCTTGACCAAACGGGTGTAGGACGGCTGATGCGATTCGCAGTGGAGAACGGGTGCAAGGTCAAACCTGACCTGAAACTGGGAATCTGCGGTGAGCACGCCGGCGATCCTTCGTCGATAGACTTCTGCCACCGTGTAGGACTGCATTATGTCAGCTGTTCGCCGCCACGGGTTCCCATCGCGCGACTGGCGGCAGCCCAGGCCGCACTGCGCAACACGGAAGCATAATCCGCTCAGTTCGGTGCCGTCATCGGCGGCATCGGACAATCCAGCGTTTCCGCGACGGCCCGCAGCAATTCGATTTCGAGCGGATTAATGTTCCGGTCGGCCGCTATTGCCGCGGCACAGGCTTTCAGCAACAGCGGTTTCTGCAGGGGCTTGATGCCTTTCAACCGCTCCAGCGCGGCGTTCAGATCATTGAAATTCAGCTTGTCTCGGGAGATCAGTCCGATCTTTGGACTGCCGACCCTGACTCGCGCACTATCGAAAGCCTCGGCCTCACTGATGCCCTGCTGGGTGCTGGCGTAAACAAGCAAGGAAAACACCACAGCACAGGCCTCGCCGCAGTGACCAAGCTCACGGCGCCCCAGAGACGGTACCGCCTTGCCGCCAAAGACCACATCCAGATGATGAAAGACGATTTTCTGCAATGCCCATTCGAACAAACCAATCTTCTGATCCAGTTCCACCAGCTTGACATAGTTGCGGCGAAACAATTGATACTGGGTCAGGGACAGTTGTCGCAGGCTCGTCAATGCCAGGTTGATCAAAGGCAGGCGCAGGTCCGGTTCCAAATCCTGGAGCAGAGGCAACAGCCTTGCCAATTCCTCGTACACGCCCGCATCCGCCTCAGCGCGCAAAAAATCCAGCTGCTGCCCGCGAACCACCTCATCCCTTTCGATCACAAGTCCATACACCACAGCTCTGGCCGCGGAAGGTTCGTGAACCGCATCCAACAATTTCGCCGGCAGCCGCTGCAACAGCACATGCGCCTGACCTACCGCCTCAGGTCCCGGTGTGCCGATGCGATCAATGGCGGCTTCGGCCATCACCAAACCAGTCGTTCCAGCCAGAATAGCCGCCGCCTCCCGGCGGCGCGCGTCTTCGCGGGCGGCTGCCTCGCGCCCTGTCTGTTCGTGTGGGTCCTGTGATTTCGTCAAAGGCGCTCGTTCAAAGTTGCCGTCCCAATCAGGCAGGATCGCGCGAATTCGCTTCTCGAGCGGCGGATGCGTCGCATAGAGGCGGCTAAGCGGTGACACAAGGCCCTCTTCAAACAAGGCATGGCTGATTTCAGTGGTATGCGCGTTGTCCATGTAGGAGCGGTTGGAATGGGTGGCAATGCGCATCAGCGCGCCCCCAATGCCATCTGGATTACGGGTGAACTGCACGGCCGAGGCATCGGCCAGAAACTCTCTTTGCCGGCTGACCGCCGCCTTGATCAGATTGCCAAAAAAGGTGCCGACAAAACCCACCACCATCAAACCCAGCGCCAGTGCCATGATACCACCGGCGTTTTTTGAACGTCGGCCGTACACGCCTCCTCTCAACAGGTAATAGCCAAGAATGCCGAGTATCAGAATGCCGTGAAGAACACCAATCAGTCTGATATTGATGCGCATGTCACCGTGCAGAATATGACTGAATTCATGGGCGATGACGCCCTGCAATTCATCGCGGGAAAGGTTCTGGATGGCACCACGGGTAACGCCGATTACGGCGTCGCTCGGCGAATAGCCGGCCGCGAAAGCGTTTATGCCCTGCTCTTCCATCAGGTAAACCGGAGGTACCGGCGTACCGGAGGCGATCGCCATCTCCTGTACCACGTTCAACACCCTGGCTTCGTCAGGATCACTGGTATTGGACTGCAACAGCCTCCCGTTCATCATTTCGGCCACGCTGGCGCCCCCGCCCCGCAAAGAACTCGTCTTGTACAAACTGCCGAAGAGAATGACCGCCAGCACACCGCCGCTGATCAACAGAAATGTATTCCAGTCGAAACGCGCCCAGAAGCCTCCACCGTCGGTGGTGTCAGCTGCGGAGAATCCCAGTGCCAGCATGACGATGAGATTGGTGACCAGGATGAGAGAGAGAACCGCCAGCGCGAAAAGCATAATCAGCCGGCCGGTATTTCGTTTGGCGATGTCCTGTGATTCAAAAAAATTCATGGCCGATCAGCGCTGCGCCCGGTGGTTTGAATCAAAAGGAGACCTTGGGCGCTTCCTGTATCTGTTCGCTGTCTTCAAACTCCAGCAGACCGGCATCTTCCGAATGACCGAACACCCCGGCGACCGCGATAGTGGGAAACGCTTGCCGGTAGGTGTTATACACCATAACCTGATCGTTGAATGCCTGGCGGGAGAAGGCGACCTTGTTTTCCGTACTGGTCAGTTCTTCGCTGAGCTGCATCATGTTCTGGTTGGCCTTCAAATCCGGATAGGCTTCCATCACCACATTCAAACGTCCCAATGCGCCAGCGAGAGCGCCTTCCTTTCCGGCGAGGTCCGCCATCGCGGCTGCGTTACCGGGGTCCGCCGCTGCAGCCTCGAGGCCGCCGGCGGCGGCGTTACGCGCCTGGGTCACCGCTTCCAGGGTTTCCCGCTCATGGGTGATATAAGCCTTCGCGGTTTCCACCAGGTTGGGTATCAGGTCATACCGGCGTTTCAGTTGAACCTCTATCTGGGCAAAGGCATTCTGGTATCGGTTCTTCAGTGCCACCAGCCGGTTGTAGACTCCGACAAAGTAAAACACCAGAATAGCCAGTATCACCAGGATAACAATCGTTGTTATTTCCATTAGTCTGGGCCTCCAAGGGTTTACGGCATTAAAACGCGTATGATAATCACTGTCCACGCCTTGCAGAAAAAAAAGGGGTCCCGCACAGGAAAACCAATCTCAGCCCCGGCCCAAAAACGGTTGGGTCTGATTGATCACCGTGGCGTCAACAAGGTTGATATCCTGGGGGAGTGTCAGCATGGCAATCACTACATGAGCGATATCAGCCGGCTCCGCCATGGGTTCATCGTTAGGTTTGTCATTCCAGAAATCGGTATAGACATTTCCCGGGTGTACGCAGCTCACCATGATGCCAAGCTCGCGCCCTTCCATGGCCAGGGCGCGAGTCATCCCCTGGATGCCGAATTTGCTGGTTGTGTACGGAACCGAACCCTTGCGGGGAACCTGCGATGAGATGCTGCCGATATTGACGATGCGCCCCGAGCCCTGTTGCCCCATGCCACGCATGGCTTCCCGGGCGCAAAGAAACGCACCCGTCAGATTGATATCCAATACTTTCTGGAACGTTTCCAGAGGCAGATCGGCGGTGGGGCCACCGAGCGCGATTCCAGCGTTATTGATCAGAATATCGACCTGATCCAGCACCTCGTTACCGTACGCAAACAGATTCGCCACGGCCTGTTCATCGGTGACGTCCGCGGCATATCCGTAGAGATTATCGTCGTCGATTTCCGCCAGCGCGTCATCCACGGTCGCGTCCGACTGGCCGCTGATGACAACATGGCAGCCGCGATCCAGCAGCGCCAGTGCGATGGCCTTGCCAATTCCCCGGGTCCCGCCCGTGACAATGGCGCCTTGTCCGTTCAAATCAATCATAATTTTCTCTCTTGCCCCTGATTCCGGGGTTGGGTAAACGGACTCCATTATTTCACTGTTGAAACAGGATGTCCCTCCCCGATTTATCTGCTAAGCTGACTCGCACCAGATTGGGACACCCACACAAACAGGACTGGGCGGCCCTGAAAAGGGTTGCTTATGAATCAATGGGTACCGCATACCCATTAGATAACAATAATGATGAATACCGGTTTCCTCGCACTTGTTTCACTGCTACCGATTATCTCGGTCGCCCTGTTTCTGGTCATCTTGCGATGGCCGGCCAGCCGGGCGATGCCCATTGCCTATATAGTCTCGGTACTGCTGGCATTACTGATCTGGCAGGTTTCCGCCCCCCAGGTCATGGCCGCCAGTATCAACGGGCTCATTGTGGCCGGTTCGCTGATCTACATCATTTTCGGCGCCATATTGCTGCTTAACACGCTGAGACAGAGCGGCGCCATACGCGCCATTCGCCAGGGCTTTTCCGACATCACGCCCGATCGACGCATCCAGGTCATCATCATCGCCTGGCTGTTCGGTTCATTCATCGAAGGCTCCGCCGGTTTTGGCACGCCGGCGGCTGTCGCCGTACCGCTTATGGTCGGGCTCGGATTTCCAGCCATGGCAGCGGTCGTGGCGGGAATGATCATTCAAAGCACACCGGTGTCATTCGGCGCGCTTGGCACACCGATTCTGGTCGGCGTGAGCACCGGTCTCTCGGCTGACCCTGAAGTGGTTCAGTATGCCGCCGACCGGGGCTATACCGAATGGCGCGACTTTCTCAGCTTTATCGCAATCAAGGTTGCACTGCTTCACGCCCTCGCCGGAACCTTTGTTCCCTTGATAGTGGCCGCGCTGATGACGCGCTTTTTCGGCAGGAACCGTTCCTTCGCCGAGGGCCTGCAAATCTGGAAATTTGCGCTATTTGCCGCGTTTTCCATGACAATTCCCTACCTGATTGTCGCAATCTACCTGGGGCCGGAATTTCCTTCCATGTTCGGAGGGCTGATCGGCCTGGCGATAGTGGTTACCGCCGCCCGCAAAGGGTTTTTATTGCCCGACCGCGACCAGGCCTGGGTGTTTGACTCACCGGACAAATGGGACCCTGAATGGACCGGGATCGCGGCTGACCTCAGTGACGGGCCGGACGGACCGACGATGAATATCGTACGGGCCTGGTCGCCCTATTTGATGGTGGCCCTACTGCTTATTCTCACACGCCTGCCTGATCTCGGGATGCCACCTTTGTTGCAACACGCCTGGGTTACATTAAGCTGGCCGCAGATATTCGGCACTGGAATCACCGCATCGTTTCAACCGCTGTGGTCTCCCGGAAGCATTTTTGTCGTGGTCTCGCTACTGACGTTTCTGACGCACCGCATGAGCAGGGAATCCTATCGACACGCCTGGCGCGTCTCGGGTCAGACCCTGCTGCCCGCATCAATGGCGCTGGTGTTTACCGTGCCGATGGTACAGGTGTTCATCAATTCCGGCGGCGGCGCGGCGGGGTTCGAGCAGATGCCGATCGCGCTGGCAGAGGGAGTAGCCGCCCTGACAGGTTCCGCATGGCCCTTCTTCTCTACATTCATTGGCGGGTTGGGGGCTTTTGTCGCCGGCAGCAATACGGTCAGCAATATGATGTTCTCTTTGTTCCAGTTTGGTGTCGGTGAACGCATCGGTGCGGACCCTACCTGGATCGTCGCGTTGCAGGCCGTCGGTGGTGCATCGGGCAATATCATTTGCGTACACAACGTCGTCGCCGCGTCAGCGGTTGCCGGACTGGTGGGCAAGGAAGGGGCCGTTATTCGAAAAACCCTGCCGGCATTTGTCTATTATGCTCTGACTACCGGAGCGATCGGGTACGGTCTCGTCAACTTGTCATCGGGCGTGTTGAACGCCGGGTTTGTTGTGGCCGCGCTTATCACTCTGGGAATGATCACCATGATCTTGCGTTACGGAAGTCCGATACCGGTCATTCCAAAGCAGGCTGCCTGACGACGCCGGCACGCCAGAATCATCCATCCGCGTCCACATTCAATGTTTTCTCCGTGTCTTCCAGCAAGTTTCTGACTATCGCCGTTACCGGACATGTCGATCATGGCAAGACAACACTGGTACAGCGCATTACGGGCGTCAATACCGACACGCTCGCGGAAGAGCGATCGCGCGGACTCAGCATTAACTCCGGTTTCGCGTATTTGCACTTTCAGATCCCCGATTCTTCTGTCTCGGGCACACTCGGCTTCATCGATCTGCCCGGTCATATTGATTTCATGAAGAACATGCTGGCGGCGATCAGCGGCGCGCAGGCTGCGCTGATGGTTATCGCCGCGGACGACGGTATCATGCCTCAAACGCGGGAACACCTGACGGTACTGGATCTTCTCGACATCAACATCGGCTGCATTGTCATCAACAAATGTGATACGGTGGCACAGACCAGACTTGATGCGTTGCGTGGCGACATTCATGAACTGGTCGCGCCGACGCGCCTGCGCGGTGCGCCGGTCTTTGCCGTGTCAGGCACAACAGGTGAGGGGGTTGACTCGCTGGTCTCACACCTGAAAACCTGGGTGTCTTCTTCCACTTCTGTTTCCGTTGTATCCAACCAGAATGAGAGAGATATCCGCCACCCACGATACTGCGTGGACCGTGCGTTCCCGGCAAAGGGCGTGGGTACAATCGTTACCGGGTTTGTGAGCGCGGGTACAGTGGTACGCGGATGCGAGCTGGTTCATTCCGCCAGCGGATTACCGGTCCGTATCAAAGCGCTGCGGATGGATAAGGACGATGTGGACTGCGCCCGCCAAGGCGAACGGGCCGCTCTGGTAACCGGTCTGCCGGCCGGAACGGTGTCGCGGGGAGACTGGCTCATGGCGCCGGCAATGTATGCGCCGGTAGACTCATTTGTCGCCAGGCTACATTTCACTGGATCCTGTCCTCGTCCTCGACCCAGCACCGAATTGCATTGTCACATCGGTGCCGCCCACCACCTGGTGAAAATACGCGCCCTCAGCAAGAATCACCCTGAGTGGTTCAAGGTGATACCAAAGAAACCCGTCAGCGTTTGTCGCGGCGATCGCATTATCATGCGCAATGCGGCCGGAGATACGGTAACAGGAGGCGGAGCTGTTATCGGAGCCCATCTGACCCGGAAACTGCCGGTTCTGGAACAGCAGTCTCTGTTGCTGTCGGCGCTTGATACAACCGTCGGTGAGGCTCCGCTCCCGAAGCTGCTCGAAACCGGGGAACCGGGCATCATTCTGGAACATTTTCTTCTCGACAATAATCTCACAGCCAAAGGTGTCGCAACCCTGTTGCGGGAATTGCAGAATACTTGCCTCCACCGACTTCTGCGCCTCAGGGACCAGGGACGACGCTACACCTGGCTGATTCGGGAACAGTTCTATCAAGACAGCGCCAGCGCTCTGGTGAACTGCCTGGCCACCGCGCACAAGGAGGCGCCGGACCGGTTGGGATTGGATGAACCGGCGCTGCGTCAGCGCAGTCGAATCCACATCCCGAGCAGTCACTTCAGTGGGATCGTGCGCAGTTTGATCACAGAGGGAACACTGCTTCTAACCGGAACACAGCTGTATCTACCCGACCACCAGGTGACCCTTTCCACTGACGCGGAGAAATTAATGAATGCCATCAAGCCCGCGCTGTTGACCGCCGGAAAGATCGCGCCGAGGGTAAGGGAACTGGCCGAATCGAGCGGGTATGGCCTCGGTGAGCTGGAAAGACTGATGACACAGCTGCGCCGTGCGGGACGTTTGATTCAGGTAGCGCATAACAGATATTACCTGCCGGAAACCGTGCTGCTGCTGGCGGACGCCGTCACAGACCTGGCGGGGAAGCGAGGCACCTCCGAGGGGTTTTCGGTCATACAATTTCGCGATGCAACCGGCATAGGCCGCAATCTCTGCGTCGAGATCCTTGAATACTTCGACCGAACCGGACTGACCCTGCGCAGGGGCAACCACCGTTTTCTCATCGCTTCCTCCGAATTGGACTATTCGGAGTATAATCACGCCCAGGCCGGGATAGCTCAGTCGGTAGAGCAGCTGATTCGTAATTAGCAGGCCGCAGGTTCGATTCCTGTTCCCGGCACCAAACCCTTCCGGCAATATTCGGTACTGTCCAAAATTCCCTCAGAATATCAAGCTTTTTCGCATAGTCAGCGTCCCGGATGGGCCTCCCCAGATGCCAGATTGTCGAATTCCGGCCCGGCCATTCGTTTATGAAAAAAGTCCTCGCAATCAATGACGTGACGCATGGTGACGCCGTGCAATCACCCGGAGCCTTGCAATGACTCCAACCATCACCGCCTTTGAACGGTCGCCCGATGGCGGCAAAGGGCAGGCGCGCGACATGCGTGTTCGCTGGGCGCTTGAAGAAGCAGGCCAGCCTTACGACGTTCGCCTTGTATCATTCAGTCAGATGAAGGAAGCGGCGCATCGTGCGCTTCATCCCTTTGGGCAGATTCCGACATATGAAGAAGGCGATCTCGCCCTGTTCGAGACGGGCGCGATCGTGTTCCATATCGCGGAGCGCAATGCGGGCCTGCTGCCGGAAGATGCGAATGCCCGGACGCGTGCCATTACGTGGATGTTTGCCGCGCTCAACACGGTGGAGCCGCCGATCGTTGAGCGCGAATTGGCGCCCTACCTTGATCGCGGCAAGCTCTGGCATGAGGAGCGCCTGGCCATCCTCGACGAGCGCGTCCGCGAGCGGCTGGATGACCTTGCCAGCCGGCTTGGCGATGCCGACTGGCTCGACGACGCATTCAACGCAGGTGACTTGTTGATGGTGACGGTGCTGCGCAGGTTGGACGCAACGGGCCTATTGGAGAAATATCCGAACCTCTTCGCTTATGTCGCCCGCGGCGAAGCGCGGCCCGCCTTCAAGCGTGCTTTCGACGCCCAATTGGCGGTTTTCACTGACAAGCCAGGCGGATGAAGGTTTGTCTGGGTGGGAGGCGTAGAGGACTGGATTGCTTGCCGATCCAGTAAGTGGCGCATTCTGCCTCCTGGATGTGCGCGTCATCTGCTTGTTTTTATATACGGGTCCCGTTAGTATCATGGCACGTGGAATCGGAGGACTTCCCTCATGTATTCTTCTGACGCGCCGCACGAAAGCCAAGGCCTGTCATTAGGACAGGCGGCACTGCTGGCAGGCTTGGGCTTGCTTGTCGTCACGATTGTCGCTGCCTTCGATTGCGGGTGCCGGGTATATCACTTATCTGCTGGGCGTTTACATAGCGCCCGATGTCGATCTTCGCTTCCTCGTGGCAACGTTCCTGACGTAGCCGATCTTCATGCTGTGGCTCCTGATCAAAGGCCGGCGTATCGTCGAAGACGGCGATCCTGCCCCAAGCCTCAGCGCTTCGTGAACATACAGGCTCTGCGTCTCTTCGGCGTCGAGAGCTCCCAAATCAATGTTAGTTATCCAGGGGCTGGGGGATGAGGAAACTTACGAGCACTAATCGAAATGGGAATGGGTTCCAGCACGGCACAGCTACCAGTCCACCCCAAAGCCGGCGTTAGGCGCCTTCTTGGGTTCTGGAGGCTCCGCGAGCGTGTACAAAGAATTATTCAGCATAGCGGCGATAGCTCTGACCTTCGTGCTCTTCGCCGGCTACATCCGCTTGATCCATTCCGGACAGATCAAACCACATGTTTTCTCGTGGCTGGTCTGGGGGATTGGAACGGTGACGGTCTTCTTTGCCCAACTCGCGGACGGCGCCGGTGTGGGCGCTTGGCCAATCGGGATCTCGGGCGCGATCACGTTCTACATCGCCGCGTTGTCCTACACCAGGCGGGGCGATACTCAGATCACACTGACCGATTGGGCGTTCTTTCTTGCAGCGCTGTCTGCTTTTCCGGCGTGGTATTTCACAGCAAATCCGCTTTGGGCGGTTGTGATTCTGACGTTGGCCGACCTGGCGGGGTTCGGGCCCACCGTCCGGCGAGCCTATAACCAACCGCATCTGGAGAGTGGACGGTTCTTTGCCCTGGGGGCGTTGCGGAATCTTTTTGTTGTCTTTGCCCTGGAGCACTACTCTCTCACGACGGCCCTGTTTCCCGTCGCAGTCGGAGGCGCATGCCTCCTTCTCGCCACTTTGCTCCAGGTTCGACGCAGGATTCTGCCGATTGGCGATGGGCCAGCTCCATAGCACGTTTGAAACGTGGCAGCCACACTTGTGTATCGGTCTGAAACAAACAGTTGTTCCAGATTGATACGCTCGGCCCTTCTGCACCTGACGTGACAGACGCCTAGTGCCTGATTTCACTGTACTTTTTCCTTGGCACAAGCCTTGCACTGGCAAGGTGAGTGCAGGGCCGGCTTGATCGTATTCCAAAAGGGTGCAGACAGTATGAAAATCTTTAACTGGAAGTGGGCCGCACTGATAGTCACGGTGTTGATGATCGTCGTCATGGTACTGATACCCATGACAGCCGAAGAACCACTTTTTCCGGTAACGGAAATATCGGTAGCCCGACAGACGGAGATGATGGAGAACTATTGTGTGATGTGCCACTTGGATCGGGCCAAGAACGGTGGCTTGTCACTCGAGCACTTTGATGCCGCCACCGTCTCGCCCGCTCTTGCTACCATGCTGGTGAGCAAGTTCACGACGGGCGTGCCGCTGGAGGAAATACTGAAACCGGAAAAGGATGCTGTCTCCGTGGAAGCGATTGAGGCAGGCAAGAAGATGGGCGCCCCGTCGGTAATGGGTGTCGCGGGTCTACCGCTACCGACCGATAGCGAGATCAATGGCTTCATCATGGCAATGGCTGATCGTACACGGGGCGCAGAGCAGTGGCATGTGGCACGCAACGGCGATGTGGTCAGCGCCGACATTTCTCGCGTAACACCCCTGCCGGTACGCGAGGGCAGACGCGACCTGACATACAGGTTAGCGCTGACCTGTGATGCCTCCAGCGGTGAGGGCGAAATCATGCTTTCCTGGTCGCCGATGCCAGCGCATGGCACGCTGGAAGCGGTCGTGGACGGTGACTCGCCGATTGAGTTCGTCCTCGACCAGTGGGAATCCATGGCCAACGGCGATCCCGGCAGGTCACCACCTTCTTCCGTCATGCTCGCCGGTTCCGGAATGAGCGATACCCATACTTCGCTAGTCATGCCACAAAGCACGCTGGAGATCAGTGGCCCATTGCCCACCGACACCGTCGCGTTTTCTTTTCGCGAGCTGGCGCAATCCGATCAGAGATTATTGAGTGTATGCTTTGCGGGATAAGCCATGAAACGGCTCTTCAAATTTCTTGGGATTACGCTGGCGGTAGTCGCCGCCGCTATAGCGGTGATCTGGAGCGGCCTCCGTCCACCCGCTGCTCCTGTTGCGTCACTTCAGGGTGGCCGCATAGTGAACGTCACCCTGATCGAACCGGGCATCGGCAGGCAGCCCGGTGTCACAGTAACTATCGAGGACGGTCGAATAGCGTCAATTGAACCCGCTCGAGAAGGCGATTCAGGGAACCATGTCGGTGGTTTTGTCATCCCTGGGCTTATCGACATGCACGTGCATCAGCCACTTTCAATTGGCGGATTTGAAGAGTACTTCTCGTTGCTCTACCTCATGCATGGCGTGACGTCTGTTCGTGATACCGGATACTCCTATCCTTCGGTTTTCGCACGACGAACGCAGATTGAAACAGGCAAGTACCCGGGTCCTCGAATATTTACCTGTGGAACCATTCTGGATGGTGACCCGCCGTTATGGGATAACGCAACGGTCGTGGCAACCCCGGACGAAGCACACCCGACGGTGTCACAACTGGCAAGCGAAGGGGTCGATTGCATAAAGGTCTATACGAACCTGCGGCCTGACGTTCTGGAAGCAATTCATCAAGCCGCCGCGGAGTTCGGGCTACCGGTGATCGGCCACGTCCCGAGCCAAACCTCCTTTGAAAAGGCGAGATTGTCTGATGTGCAGCATCTTATTGGTATACCGGACGATGCTCACGTTGATGATGACAATCCGATGGCTGCCGGATGGGATGCGCTTACGGATGAACGAATCGCGTTTGTAAGCCAGGTTTCCCTGGAACGTGATATAGCGCATACACCGACTCTGGTCTTTCTTGACTATAATTCCCGCCGCAATAAACCGGACGAACTGTTTGCCATTTCCAGCGCCGCTTACCTTCCAGCAGTATTTCCGGAGTTCTTCTGGCAACCTGAGGAATCCTTTCGCCTGGGTGGAACCGCAGATGCGGAGTTGTATGAAAAGCTTCGGACGGGTTTCGAGCGCGGCCTGGAGACTGTCCATGAAATGCATCGGCGGGGTGTGAGAATCCATGCTGGCACTGATACAGGCAATCCGTTCGTCGTTCCAGGAGCCAGTCTGCAACGGGAACTGCTGCTACTTCAGAAAGCCGGTCTGACGCCAGAGGATGCACTGGCCGCCGCGACAACAATACCTGGAGTGTACCTCGCCGATAATGGCTTGGGCGGGCTTCGGGTAGGTGCACCGGCTGACATGTTGGTGATGGAACGTGACCCGACCGAGTCCCTTGCTGCCCTGGATTCGATCACCATGGTGGTTGCGGACGGGCGGCTCTACGATACAGAGCAGTTGGCACATGACGTTGATCGGTATAAGGATCATTTTCATAACGTTGTATGGGAAAGGGTTGTGCCTCTATTTGCCCGTCTGTTTGATTGAATTGCCAGGGAGTTCCGGAAGAGAGGCAGATTGTTTGCGGATCAGAGAGTGGCGCATTCTGCGTTATGGAGGTGCGCGTTAATCTGCTTGTTTTTGCATACAGGTCCCCTTAGTATCATGGTGCGGCCACCCGACGGGTGGATATCGCGCATCGCGGTAGTCGGGAAATGCGCATGCCTGGTTGTAATGATATGAGGCATGCCCGATATATCAATGTTAGCTGCCCGGATGCCAAAGTGCACACATGGTGCTAGAATGGGCACATGACGA
>JBBDLF010000037.1:173149-238617 GCA_040879025.1 Pseudohongiellaceae bacterium | reverse complement strand
CGCTGGTGACCGCGTGAGGACCCGCCGCCCCCGCGCCATAGGTATACGTGCCTACGTCGCCTTTGTATGTCATATTTGCATATACTCCCCACCGATAATTCATTATCCTGTTGCTACGAATCACCAGCACCAGCTTTCATTCGATGCCCCAACTGCCCCCGTTATTTACAGAGTTGCACACCCGGTTCAGAACCCGCTTTCCGGAGTTTTACCGCAAGCTTCCGGCTTTCAGACAGCTCACCCGGGTCGACCGGCCGATCGGCACCCTGCTGCTGCTCTGGCCCACACTCAGTGCATTGTGGATTGCCGCCGGCGGCTTTCCGAGCTGGCATCTGTTGTTTATTTTCATTACCGGCACCTTCTTGATGCGTGCGGCGGGTTGCTGTATCAATGACTTCGCCGATGCGAATATTGACGGTTATGTTGCCAGGACCGAAAACCGGCCACTGGCCACCGGGGCGCTCACGCGCCAGGACGCACTTTATTGTTTTGCGGCACTGACCCTGGTTGTATTCGTTCTGGTGCTCTTTACCAATTTACTTACGGTGATGTTGTCATTCGTCGGCCTGGCAATCGCCTCGCTGTACCCGTTCATGAAACGATACACCCACTTGCCGCAGGTTGTTCTGGGACTCGCGTTCTCCTGGGGAATGATCATGGCATTCGCGGCACAGACCGGCTCCGTTCCCCTGCCCGCGTTTCTGCTGTTTGTCGCCAATGTGCTGTGGACCATTGCCTATGATACGGAATACGCCATGGTCGACAGGGAGTACGATCTCAAGATTGGCGTCAAGTCCACCGCGATTCTTTTCGGAGACGCGGACCGGATGATCATCGGTGTATTGCAGGCGATGTTCCTTGTCGCTCTGCTTCTGGCCGGCCGGCGGTTTGAACTGGGGGGATGGTATTACCTGTCATTGGCGGTGGCGGCCGGACTGTTGATCTACCAGCAATGGCTGATTCGGGACCGTGCACCCGGTCCCTGCTTCAAGGCTTTTCTGAACAACAACCGGGTGGGCGCGGCCATTTTTGCGGGCATCGTGCTTCACTACTCCTTCGCGTCCTGACGGATCGGACCGGTTTACGCCGTGAATGCCTGAATGCCTGTCTGCGCGCGCCCCATAATCAACGCGTGAATGTCCTGTGTGCCTTCATAGGTATTCACCACTTCAAGGTTCTGCAGGTGTCGCATCACCGGAAACTCGTCGGAGATACCGTTTCCGCCCAGCATGTCGCGTGCTTCCCTCGCCACCTCCAGCGCCTTCACACAGGAATTGCGCTTGAGCAGGGAAATCAGCGGCGGCGACAGCTTGCCTTCATCCTTCATTCGTGTGCCGCGCAGGCAACCTTGCAGACCCAGGGAAATATCGGTGCTCATAATGGCCAGTTTCTTCTGAATCAGCTGATTTGCGGCCAGAGGACGGCCAAACTGTTTGCGGTCCAGGGTGTATTGCAACGCGGTGCGCCAACAGGTTTCAGCGGCACCCAGAGCGCCCCAGGCAATTCCCAGCCGCGCTGAGTTGAGACAGCTGAACGGCCCTTTCAAACCACCCACGTCCGGAAACCGGTTCTCCTCCGGCACGAACACTTCATCCATGACGATCTCACCGGTGATGGAAGCGCGCAGCGCCAGCTTGCCTTCTATTTTCGGCGCGCTCAGGCCTTTCATACCCTTGTCGAGGACGAAGCCGCGAATCACGCCTTCGTCGTCCTTGGCCCACACCACGAATACATCGGCTATGGGCGAGTTGCTGATCCAGTTCTTGGCACCGGATATGAGGTATCCGTCCTCCACCGACTTCGCCCGGGTAATCATTCCGCCGGGGTCGGAGCCATGGTCCGGTTCGGTCAGCCCGAAACAGCCGATGTATTCACCGCTGGCCAGTTTCGGCAAGTACTTCCGGCGCTGCGCCTCGGTGCCGAAGACATTGATCGGGTGCATCACCAGGGAAGACTGCACGCTCATCATGGAGCGGTAACCGGAGTCCACCGCCTCGACTTCGCGCGCCGCCAGGCCATAGCAGACGTAATTGACCCCGGCGCAGTCATAGCCTTCGATCGTGGATCCCAGCAAACCCAGCGCACCCATCTCCCGAAAGATTTCGGGATCAGTATGTTCATTGCGATAAGCTTCGCGAACCCGCGGCAACAGTTTTTCCTGGGCGTACTGGTGCGCAGTGTCTCGCACCAGCTTCTCTTCGTCGGAAAGCTGGTCTTCAAGCAAGAACGGATCCTGCCAGTTAAAGGGCGCATTGTCTGAAGCCGCGGACATAAGGTTCTCCTGTGATGTGCAGACCCGCTGTGCAGATCGGGCCTGCAACGGGAGGCAAGTTTAGCAAAAAACCCGGGATGTCGCTAAACAGCCGTGGTTTTTTCAGCAGGTGCCGGCCTCTTTTGGCTATCTTTGCGCATTACGACGATTTTGGGCCGGCCGCGAGGGGGAATTTGCTAGAATACGCCGCCATGGATGTTTCTTTTATTCTCGACCCCCTCAATGACGCGCAACGCCAGGCCGTGGCGGCCGCCGACAGCAATCTATTGGTACTTGCCGGCGCCGGAAGCGGCAAGACCCGGGTTCTGGTACATCGCATCGCCTGGCTGTTACAGGCGGAAAACGTCTCACCCTACGGTGTCCTGGCAGTGACCTTCACCAATAAGGCGGCACGCGAAATGCGCGTGCGGATCGAAGAGCTGCTCGGCCATCCTCCGGCCGGCATGTGGGTGGGCACATTTCATGGTCTGGCCCACCGTCTGCTGAAAACCCACTGGCAGGAAGCGGGACTGCCGGAGGATTTTCATATCCTCGACAGTGACGACCAACTGCGCCTGATCAAACGACTCAGTCGCGGCCTGGGAATTGATGAAGACAAATGGCCACCGAGGACTTGTCAGTGGTTCATCAACTCACAGAAGGACGAAGGCCTGCGGGCCGACCACGTTGATGCGGGCAACGATGACTATGCCAAAACCCTTGTCCATCTTTACAAAGCCTATGAAGAGGCGTGTCATCGCGGCGGCATGGTCGACTTCGGCGAAATACTGCTGCGCGCCCATGAGCTGTGGTTGAACAACAGCCAGATTCTGGCCCATTACCAGAACCGCTTTCAGCATGTACTCGTCGATGAGTTTCAGGACACGAACGCGATTCAGTATGGCTGGCTGCGAGTGCTGGCCGGCCAACACGGACACATGATGGTGGTGGGGGACGACGACCAGTCCATCTATGGCTGGCGCGGCGCGCGCATCGAAAACATACAAAAATTCAATGTTGATTTTCCGGGCGCACAGATCATCCGTCTGGAACAGAACTACCGTTCAACGTCCACCATTCTCAAGGCGGCGAACCGGCTTATTGCCAACAACACCGGCCGGCTTGGCAAGGAGCTGTGGACCGATGGCTCAGAGGGTGAAGCCATTTCTGTCTATGAGGCCTTCAACGAACAAGACGAGGCGCGATTCATCGTCGACCGTCTGCAGGACTGGGTGAACAAAGGCAATCGCCGTTCCGAGGCGGCGATACTGTATCGTTCCAATGCCCAGTCGCGGGAGCTCGAGGACGCGTTGCTGCGGGTGGGCATGCCTTATCGCATTTACGGGGGCCACCGCTTCTACGAGAGGCTGGAAATCAGAAACGCGCTGGCCTACCTGCGGCTGCTGCTCAATCGGCACGATGACACCGCCATGGAACGAGTGATCAATATTCCGACCCGAGGCATTGGTGGCCGCACGCTGGATCAGGTTCGTTCCCTCGCGCGCGCCGACAATATCTCCCTGTGGTCTGCCTGCGTCAAAAGCGTCAATGAAAGACTTGTCACCTCCCGTGCCGCCAACGCGGTTGCCGGATTCCTGCAATTGCTGGATAAACTGCAGGAAGGTAGCGCCACACTCGAATTGCACGAGAAAGTTTCCTACGTTGTGGAGCACAGCGGGTTGATTCCACACCATGAAAAGGAGGGCGGCGAAAAAGCGCGCGCTCGAGTAGAGAATCTTGAGGAACTGGTCAGTGCCGCCAACAGCTTCGATGAAACCGAGCTGGACGTTGACAGCGATCTTGCTTCGATGGACATTGTCGCGGCGTTTCTGGATCAGGCTGCGCTTGACGCCGGCGACGCGCAGGCCGCAGAAAACGAGGATGCGGTGCAACTGATGACGCTTCATTCGGCAAAAGGGCTCGAATTTCCACTGGTCTTTCTGGCGGGGATGGAAGAGGGCCTGTTCCCTCACAAGATGTCTATGGACAATCTGAACGGGCTGGAGGAAGAACGCCGGCTTTGCTATGTCGGTATCACCCGGGCCAAAAGCAAATTGTACCTGTGTCACGCCGAGTCGCGCCGACTGCACGGTGAGGTGAATCTTACCAGACCTTCCCGTTTTATACGCGAGGTGCCGGGCGAACTGAAGGAGGAGGTGCGCCTGAAATCCAGTGTCAAGCGGCCCGGCGCGATGTTCCCTGGCACACGCGCCAATGGCGGCGGCGCCGCCCTGCGCGGCACAGTGGAGGTGCCGGAAACGGACCTGTCTCTGGGTCAGCGGGTACTCCACGGCAAGTTTGGCGAAGGGGTTGTGCTGAACTATGAGGGGCAGGGAGCCAACGCGCGGGTGCAGGTGAACTTTGATACCTGCGGCAGCAAATGGCTGGTATTATCCTATGCCAAACTTGAAATTTTATAGATTCCGGTACAGAAACGCCTGCGGCGAGGCACGCCACGCCGGCAGTCGAAGCGCGCAAACCCTGATGCCCGGACCGAACCGTGTTAATCTGACTTTTTTTGCCGGTGAACGGCCTGCGGCCGGCCATTTTGATCGATCGCCACAAAAACAAAAGTGCCTTGAGCCGCCTTGCGCTTTGTATAGCCGGTCGCCACGTTCGAAACCCATACCTCGATTTCGATTTTCATCGAGCTTGTCCCGATATCTCCCACTTTTGCATAGCAGCTCACCATCGAACCGACTGTCACCGGCAGCAGAAACGCCACGTTCTGTATTGCCACCGTCACCGTTCTGCCGCTGGTAACACTGCGCGTGGCGATTCCCGCGGCAAGGTCCATCTGGGAAACCAGCCAGCCGCCGAAAATATCGCCGTGGGCGTTGGTGTCCCGGGGCATTGCCAGGGTTTGCAGAGCCAGGTCGCCGACCGGCTCGTCCAAGTCATTCACATCCATCCAATTCTCCAGAGAAAAGTCTCGCGCACAATCAGGCCTTGTCGTGTTAACCGCCTCGCAGCCAGGTACTGATCAGTTGGTAGCTGATAACCAGCAACACCAGCGTCAATAGCAGAAAACACCAGGCGAGTATACGAAACAGGCCGCGCTTGACGCCAATAGCCAGGCGGTCAACCCAGCGCGTTCTTTGATCAGGTTTCGCCGGGACAGACGAAAACAACCCGGTGACGCACAGATACATGGCGGACCAACTGAACAAAACAATACCGGGGATTATCAGCCTGTCGCCGGCACCCACATCGGGACGCACAAGCGACCAGACGACGGTTGCCATCGAGGCTACCGCCACAACCAGTATCACCGGCCGCAACCACAGTATGCGGGTGGCAAATTTCTGCAGCCGCTCTATCATAGGCTTCCTGAATCAACCCCGTTTGGAACCGGCCGAAGAGCCGGTCCTGTGAGAAACCCGAAACGGACTGTGGAGTGTAACATGCCGTCACCCAACTCTAAGGCGACCAGCCGGTTGCAACTGCCCGTGATCGCTGGAGCCAATGCCCGGGGCGAGCCGGTGGTCGAAGAAATTGAAGCGGAACTGGTCAGCAGGGATCCTCCCGAGGTGAGGCTGGTCAAGTCTCCGTTGCTGGCCCGTGATTATGCCGCAGGCGACAAACTGCGGATCGTCAATCCGGAAACCGCCGAGTACGAGCTGATTCTGCGTAGCGGTAACCTGTGTGTGCGAGTCTATCGCAAACAGAATATCGAAGAGGTCGCCGATTCCCTCACCCCTGTACTCGAAAAGCTGGGCGGTATGCTCGACGTCCAGACTGATCGGGCGCTTGTGTATACCATCCATTTTTCCATCGGTTTCAAAACCATTGAAGATGCGCTGAATCAGGCGGTCGGAGAATTTCCTGACAGCGTCTGGTACTATGGCAACGTCTACGATCCCGAGGATGGTGTCACACCCCTGGGGTGGTGGAATGATCTGTGAAGAGCCCGGAATCACTCCGGGTCGATTCTCAACCGACCGCGACCTGGCATCATGATAGTAGTCATCTCACCAGCCAAATCCCTGGATTATGAATCACCGGTTCCCACCGAACGATTTTCCCAGCCCGTGTTTATCGACGAAGCCGTCAGGCTGACGAACAGCCTCAAAAAACTGACCCCGGGCAAGCTCAGCAAGCTGATGCACATCAGTGACAAGCTGGCCGAGCTGAATTACCACCGCTACGCCAACTGGCAGGTGCCATTTTCGCCCGCCAACGCGCGTCAGGCGATTTTCGCCTTTACCGGCGATGTCTATCAGGGCCTGGACGTGGGCCGGCTTTCAGCCGCCGACCTGAAATTCGCCCAGGAGCATCTTCGGATCCTGTCGGGTCTTTACGGATTATTGCGTCCACTGGACCTGATGCAGCCCTATCGACTGGAAATGGGAACCGGCCTGAAGACACGCCGGGGCGAAAATCTTTACAGGTTCTGGGGAGACCGGCTGACACAGGAGCTGAACGGATTACTTGAGGAGCGCGGGGGCGGGCCGCTTGTCAATCTGGCGTCACAGGAATACTTCGCGGCCGTACAGCCAGGCAGTATTCGCGCTGAAATCATAAGTCCCGCCTTCAAGGACTGGTCGAACGGCAAGTACCGGATTCTCGGTTTTTTCGCCAAGAAGGCTCGGGGCGAAATGGCTGCTTTCATCATCCGGAACCGCCTGGCGGACCCGGCCGGGTTGATGGACTTTGCCGTCGACGGCTATCGCTACAGTGAGGCTGATTCGACGCCGCAGAAGCCCGTGTTCCTGCGCAGGCTGAGAGACCGACCCTAGCCGGTGCGCCCACTCCCCTACAGCCAGGCCAGCGAAAACAACAAGCGCCCTATAGAAGACGTGTTGCGCCGCCATTCAATGTACCCAACCGTGCTGGAGATCGGCAGCGGTACCGGCCAACATGGTGAGTACTTTGCAATCCGGTTTCCAGAAGTTCGCTGGCAAATGACCGATGTGGAGGCCCATGTGCCGGATTTGAACCGGCGCGCCGAAGCGGCCGGGTTACCCAATTTGCCCGCCGCATTGGTGCTGGACGTCACACAGGCCGAATGGCCTTGCGAGGCCCACCACGCCATATTCACCGCCAACACTTTGCATATCATGCCATTTGCCTCGGTCGAAAGATTCTTCTCCGGCGTCGCTCGCTACCTCGAACCGCAGGGTCTGCTGTTTGTGTATGGGCCGTTCAAATACCGCGGCGAGTTCACGACTTCCAGCAACGCGCAGTTCGATTTGTGGCTGAAGCAACGGGACAGCCGCAGCGGTATCAGAAATTTTGAAAGCGTGGATTCCCTGGCTCGTAAAGCAGGGCTCGTTCTGCTGGAGGACAACGCGATGCCGGCAAACAATCAGTTGCTGGTGTGGCGAAAAACTGTCTCAGGTTAACCGGCCGCCTTGAAAGGCAGCAACTTCGCGGCCTCCTGTGTGTACTGATCAATATACCGCGCCTCTCGTTCCAGAAAGTCACCGATGGCTCTTGCATATTCGGGATGGCCGATCCAGTGATTGGAATAAGTGACCACCGGCCGGAACCCCCGCTGTATCTTGTGCTCTCCTTGAGCTCCCGAGTCAAAACGTTTCAGATTATGGCGGATGCAGTAGTCAATTCCCTGGTAGTAACAGGTTTCGAAATGCAGAAACCGGTAGTCTTCCAGACTTCCCCAATAACGTCCGTACAATGTCTGCCCGCCGGTGAAAAACAGTGCTCCGGCGATGCAGCGGTGCCCATCATAGGTCAGCAGCAACTTGAGATTCTCCGGCATGCTTTCCCCTATTCTCAGAAAAAAGTCCAGTGACAGATACGCGTAGCGGCCTCGAACAAGGTAGGTGTTTTCATAGAAGGTAAAAAAGAGTCGCCAATGCTCTTCACTGATTTCAGCGCCCTCCAGCCACTCAAAGCGCGTACCGGAATCGACCACCGCCTGCCGTTCCTTGCGAATGTTCTTGCGCTTGCGGGAGTTCAGTTCCGCAAGAAAGGCATCGAAGTCACGATAGGACGCATTGAACCACTGGAACTGGCAGCCCTTTCGTCTTGCCAGGCCTTCCTGCTGCAAGCGCAGGCTTTCGCCCTCGACGGGAAACAGGACATGCCATGATGAAACGCAGTCCAGGCCGGCCCGGCGTTCTACCTGATCCGCTACCAGTCTTGTTATCGTCTCGCTGTCGCTGTCGCCAATGAACAGCCGTTCGCCGACACTCGGCGTGAAGGGGACGGATGTCACGAATTTGGGATAATAGTCCAAACCTCCGGTTCGGTAGGCATCGGCCCACGAGAAATCGAATACGTATTCTCCGTAGGAATTATCCTTGGCATACAGCGGCATAACTGCCACCGGCCGGGAACCCTTCCCCGCTTCTGTAATCATCAGGTGCGCCGGTTGCCAGCCGCTGGATGCGCTAACACAGCGGCTGGACTCCAGCGCTTCGAGAAATTCATAGCGGGTAAATGGATTGGCGACACCCGCGAGACCGTTCCATGCCTGTCTCCCGATCTGCCGAATACCGGAAGTGAATACCGCTTCCCGCGCATCTGCCAAGGGGGGTCTGCTCAATTTTTCGCCTGCTGCCTGCTGTGAGCCACTCTTTGAATTATCCCTGTACGCCGGTTCAAATACCAATCACCTTCGGCGCTGGAGCCAAATTGGGTGCAGGCTTTCGCCAAATTGAGTAGGATTGGCGGAGACTGAGCAACGGAGAGGTACCCTTGGAATCCCAGAATGTGCTGCGGCGCATTGTCGAGCATAAACCCAGATTACGGCCCTCCGAGAGCAAGGTCGCGGACTTTGTGCTGGAGCACGCCCATGAAGTGATCAACATGCGCATCGTCGATCTGGCCTCCAGGGCCGCGGTCAGCGAGCCGACGGTGATCCGCTTCTGCCGTGCCATGGACTATGAAGGTTTCCAGTCGTTCAAATTGCAGTTGGCGCAGCATCTCGGTTCCGGCGGTGTTTACACCCAGTTCGCCGTGGATGATGCCGACACGGTTGCGGATCTCAGCGCCAAGGTGTTTGACTCTACAATCGGCTCCTTGATCACGGTACGTGACGAGCTGGATCCCGATGTATTGGAAAACGCCATCAATATCATCGCCGCCGCCAGCCGGGTGGAATTTTATGGCTTCGGCGCATCCGGTTCAGTGGCGGCCGACGCGCAGCACAAATTTTTCCGCTTGCAGCTTTCCACCGCCGCCTATACTGACCCGCATATTCAGCACATGTCAGCAATTTCTCTCGGAAAAAAAGATGTCGTGGTAGCGATTTCGCAGTCGGGACAAACCAGGGCGCTGCTGCAAAGCGTGAACCTGGCGATGGAAGCGGGCGCCACAGTCATCGGTCTGGCGCCGCAGAACACCCCTTTGAGCAGGCAATGCAGCATTCCAATCTATGTGAATATGGAAGAGGATGACCGCGCGTTCACCCCAGTCTCCTCGCGCATCGCGCATCTGCTCGTCATTGACGTGTTGGCAATGGGCGTGGCACGACACCGTAAACCCCTGTTGAAGGATCACCTGAAACGGTTGCGTAAAACCCTGCGCACCCTGCGTGTTTCGGGGTCGGCCAACAAGGAGCGATGACGGCGGCTATTCCACCGTGACCGACTTCGCCAGGTTGCGAGGATGATCAACGTCGGTTCCTTTGAGAATCGCCACATGAAAGGCGAGAAGTTGCAGGGGAATGGTAAAGATTATCGGGTCAAGAATGTCCGGTGAATTCGGTACGTTAATAACCTTCACGCTCTTGTCACTTTCCATATTGATACTGGCGTCGGCGAATACAAAAAGCTTGCCCCCTCGCGCACTGACTTCCGACAGATTCGATTTCAGTTTACCTAACAACTCATCATTGGGCGCCACCGCGATTACCGGCATGCTGCTGTCCACCAGGGCCAGCGGTCCGTGTTTCAGCTCACCGGCCGGGTAGGCCTCGGCGTGTATATAGGAGACTTCCTTAAGCTTGAGCGCGCCTTCTTTTGCCACCGGATACTGGATCCCCCGCCCCAGGAACAAGGTGTGTTTTTTGTCAGCAAATTTCGCCGACGTTTTTTCAATTTCCGCGTCAAGTTTGAGCGTTTCCGCTACCAGCCCCGGCAGGGCATGCAGCTCTTTCACCAGTTCCGCTTCCCTCTCCGCGGACAGCCCGTTGCGTCTGGCCAGTGTAATGGTGAGAACGAGCATCAATGCGAGCTGGGTGGTGAAGGCCTTGGTGGAAGCCACGCCGATCTCCTGGCCCGCCATCGTCAACAGACAGAAGTCTGAATCCCGTACCAGCGAACTGGTTGCCACGTTGCAAATGGCCAGCGACCCCAGATAGTCCGCTTTTTTGGCATAACGCAAGGCCGCCAATGTGTCGGCGGTTTCTCCCGACTGGGAAA
Organism: Pseudohongiellaceae bacterium; assembly: GCA_040879025.1. GTDB lineage: Bacteria > Pseudomonadota > Gammaproteobacteria > Pseudomonadales > Pseudohongiellaceae > JBBDLF01. The sequence goes on along the minus strand of JBBDLF010000037.1, from coordinate 228,036 downwards.
TGCTGACAAACAGCGTATTGGGATGAGCCAGAATATTTCGGTAACGGAACTCGCTGGCAATATCCACCTGGCAGGGGATTTTGGCGATATTTTCAAGCCAGTACTTGGCGATTTCTCCAGCGTGATGGCTGGTGCCACAGGCGACAATCTGCACACATTTCACCTGATCAAAAATTGCCTTGGCCTTGATTCCGAAGACTTCTTCCAGAACGCGGGTCTCACTGATTCTGCCATCAAGCGTGTCTTTGATGGCCTTGGGCTGCTCAAATATTTCCTTGAGCATGAAATGACTGAACTGCCCTTTTTCCGCTTCGCCGATTTTACTCCGCACCCGCGAGATCGGCCGCTCCACCGTCTCACCCTGATTATGAATCTCCACCGCGTCACCGTTGATCACCGCGATGTCGCCTTCTTCAAGATAAATGAACCGGTCCGTGACCTGACCCAGCGCCAGCGTATCGGATGCGACGAAATTCTCACCGATGCCCACGCCTATAACCAAGGGACTGCCGTCGCGAGCGACGACAATCTGGTCCGGATGTCGGGTATCACTCACGCAGATGCCGTAGGCACCGTGTAATTGCCCAACCGTGTCCACGACCGCATCCAGCAGACTGACGCCGGGGCGGCTTCTCGCCTGGTGTATCAAATGGGCGATGGTTTCTGAATCTGTGTCGGTGGTGAACTGGTAGCCCTCATTTACCAACCGCGCCTTCAGCTCTTCATAATTCTCAATAATGCCATTGTGAACGACCGCGATTTCGTTATTGGAAATGTGGGGGTGGGCATTCTGCTCACTGGGTTTGCCGTGCGTGGCCCAACGAGTGTGGGCGATGCCAACCTTGCCAGTGAGATTTGAGTTGTCCAGCAGGTCCGCCAGTTGCTGAACCTTACCGGTGGTCTTGAGACAATGCAGCTCTCCCGTGCCGGCGTGGATTAATGCCATACCGGCGGAGTCGTAGCCGCGATATTCGAGCCGTCTGAGCCCTTCCAGTAAAATTCCCGCAACTTCACGTCGCGCGACCGCACCTACTATGCCGCACATGCTTCAACCTTTATCTCAGGATTCTGTTTTCGTTTTTACCTTGTCCTTGTGCGGGCGCTGCCAGCCGCTGATATTACGCTGCTTCGATCTTGCCACCGCCAGGGATCCCTTTGGAACATTGGTATTGATTGCCGAACCTGCCGCAACAAATCCGTGTTCTTCTATGGTTACCGGCGCAACCAGTACGGAATTGGAGCCGATGAAAGAACCTTTCCCGATCACGGTCACGTGTTTGTTGGCTCCGTCATAGTTGCAGGTGATGGTCCCGGCGCCTATATTAACATCGTCTCCAATCTCGGCGTCGCCAATATAACTCAAATGATTGACCTTGCTGGCTTTGCCGATCACGGCCTTTTTTGTTTCAACAAAATTACCGATTTTGGCCGATGCTTCCAAAACAGTCCCTTCCCTGATTCTGGCGAAGGGGCCTACTGTGCACCCGTTCCCGATAATGGCGCCTTCGATATGGCAATTGGCCAGCACGATGACGTTGTCGCCAATGCGGCTGTTCCTGATTACCACATTGGGTCCTATGCAGGAGTTATCCCCTATACTGACCGCTCCTTCCAGAATTACGTTGACATCGAGGCTGACATCCTTTCCACAATGTACGTCGCCACGAATGTCCAGCCTTGCCGGGTCAGCGAGAGTCACGCCCGCATTCAGTAACTCTTCCGCTTTCCGCATTTGGTAATACCGCTCCAGTGCGGCAAGTTGCTTCTTGTCATTAACGCCCTGCACTTCCGGACTTTCCCCGGTTGAGGTGGTGGCAATCTGGCAGCCGTCCGCAACAGCAAGCGCAATCACATCGGTGAGGTAATATTCGCCCTGCCTGTTGTCGTTGCCTATGCGGGACAGCCAGTCATGCAACCGCGACGAAGGCAGCGCAATAATACCACTGTTGATTTCCCTTATCTGTTTCTGTTCTTCGCTGGCGTCTTTCTCTTCGACAATGGCGGTGACCTGTCCCCTGTCGTTGCGAAGAATACGTCCGAGACCGTGAGGAGTGTCAGTGACCAGGGTCAGCAACGCAACCGTATCGGCGCCGCCGGCGGCCAGCAGGGCTTCGAGGCTTTGCGGACGGATCAACGGCACATCGCCATAGAGCACCAGTACGGTACCGTCTTCCCCGGCGATGGCAGGCAAAGCCTGGGCCACCGCGTGGCCGGTGCCGAGTTGTTGTTCCTGGGAGACCCAGTTTATTCCACTGTGGTTCGAAAAACAGGCTTTGACCGCCCCGGCACCGGCCCCGACAACAATGTGCAGCCGCGCGCCGGGTAACGCGCCGGCGGTGTCGACGACATGGGCCAGCATGGGCCGGCCACCGATGGCGTGTAGCACTTTAGGCTTGTCGGAGTACATCCTGGTGCCCTTGCCGGCAGCCAGTACCACTACATCCAGTACCATGGAGTTTTCACTATGCTTGTTCCGTAGTACGACAGAATACCAAAAAAAAAGGCAGCTATTGCTACCTTTTTCCAGGAATCAAAAGCAAGAGAACAGTAATGGGCGCGCTGTAACGCCGGTATTGTGCTATTTTCGTAATTGCCGCAAAGCCCGCAGTTGCGCCGCCGCTTCAGCCAGGCGAGCGGCGGCACGGGAATAGTTGAACTCCGCGCCTTGCTCGCCCATCGCGATTTCCGCATCTTCCTTGGCTTTCAGGGCCGCCGCCTCATCCACATCATGGGCTCGCAGGGCCGTGTCGGCCAACAAAGTGACCGTGCCACGCTGCACCTCAAGATAGCCTCCGGAAACGTAATACACATTTTCTTCACCGCCGGGCATGATCACCCTGACCGGGCCTGGAACCAGTCCGGTTAACAGCGGGGCATGACCGGGCGCTATACCCAGATCGCCAAGGCTGCCCACGGCGACGACCATTTCCACCAGCCCGGAAAAAATTTTCTTCTCCGCACTGACGATGTCACAGTGCATTGTCATAGCCATAATCCCGGTCTCCGTCGGCCAATTGCCGACTTACTTCATTTTTGCGGCTTGCTCAACGGCTTCTTCGATGCCGCCGACCATGTTGAATGCCTGCTCCGGCAAGTGATCGTACTCTCCGGCCAAAATGCCCTTGAAGCCGGCTATGGTGTCTTTCAGTGACACATATTTGCCAGGCGCGTTGGTGAATACTTCCGCAACAAAGAATGGCTGAGACAGGAAGCGCTGTATTTTACGGGCGCGAGCCACGCTCAACTTGTCTTCCTCGGACAACTCATCCATGCCCAGAATCGCGATGATATCCTTCAATTCCTTGTATCGCTGCAGCACCGTCTGAACACCACGGGCCACGTCATAGTGTTCCTGACCAATGACCAGCGGGTCCAGCTGTCGTGAAGTGGAATCCAGCGGGTCGATCGCCGGGTAAATTCCCAACTGGGCGATATCGCGTGACAGCACCACGGTGGCGTCAAGGTGAGCGAAAGTCGTTGCCGGCGACGGGTCGGTCAGGTCATCCGCGGGAACATAGACCGCCTGTATCGAAGTGATGGAGCCGGTTTTGGTTGAAGTAATCCGCTCCTGCAGCAAACCCATCTCTTCCGCCAGCGTGGGCTGATAGCCTACCGCGGAAGGCATTCGTCCCAGCAGCGCCGATACTTCGGTTCCCGCCAGGGTATACCGGTAGATATTGTCGATAAACAGCAGCACGTCACGGCCTTCGTCACGGAATTTTTCCGCCATCGTCAATCCGGTCAGCGCCACCCGCAACCGGTTGCCGGGAGGTTCGTTCATCTGCCCGTACACCATGGCCACTTTTGAATTTTTCAGATCCTTCAGGTCGATAACGTTCGATTCCTGCATTTCGTGATAGAAGTCATTGCCTTCACGGGTCCGTTCCCCAACGCCGGCAAACACCGACAAACCACTGTGCTCCTTCGCGATATTATTGATGAGTTCCATCATGTTAACCGTCTTGCCTACACCGGCGCCGCCGAACAAGCCCACTTTACCGCCCTTTGCGAAGGGACAGACCAGGTCGATTACCTTGATGCCGGTTTCCAGCAACTCGCTGGATGCGGACAACTCTTCATAACTGGGTGCCTTGCGATGAATCGGCATACGTTCCTGTTCACCGATGGGACCGAGTTCGTCGATCGGACGACCGAGCACGTCCATGATGCGGCCCAGCGTTTCGAAGCCCACGGGTACAGACACCGGCGCGCCGCTGTCGTTCACGGTCAATCCGCGGGAAAGGCCTTCAGTGCTGCCCATTGCAATCGTGCGTACGATGCCGTCGCCCAACTGCTGCTGCACTTCAAGAGTGATTTCCGTGCCCTCCACGTGCAGGGCATCATAAATGGCGGGCACGGATTCCCGTGGGAATTCCACGTCTATAACAGCACCAATTACCTGTACAATTCGACCGCTACTCATGTTCGGTTCCTCTTAACCCTGTTCTTTAGTCTGTCTGTTCAATAAGTGTACGAATTCGACCCGATGACCTATACGGCCGCGGCTCCACTGACAATCTCGGAAAGCTCCTGAGTGATGGAAGCCTGTCTGGCCTTGTTGTAAACCAGTTGCAGGTCTTCGATCAGTTCGCCGGCATTGTCTGTGGCGTTTTTCATGGCGATCATTCGCGCCGCCTGTTCGCAGGCATGGTTTTCCACCACCGCCTGGTAAACCTGGGATTCCATATAACGCGTCAACAGGCCGTCCAGCAATTCCTTCGCATCGGGCTCGTAAATATAATCCCAATGTGACTTCAGATCATCTTCCTGTGACGGCGGCAGGGGCAATATCTGCTCTACTTCCGGTTTCTGTGTCATGGTGTTGACGAAGGTGTTGCTAACCACGAACAGCATGTCGATGTCACCGCTGTCGAATCGCTCCAACATCACTTTTACCGCACCGATCACATCGGAAACCTCCGGCCTGTCGCCGATGTTTCTCACTGATGCTACAACGTTGCCACCGTAGCTGTTGAAGAACGCCGTGGCTTTGGCACCCAGCGCGCAGATATCGATCTCCACTTTTTTGCTGTTCCATTCACGCATCGCCCCAACGGTGGCCTTGAACAAATTAATGTTCAGTCCGCCGCAAAGCCCACGGTCGGTGGAAACCACAATATAGCCCACCCGTTTGACTTCGCGGGTTTCGAAATAAATGTGGCGATACTCGGGCGTCGAATTGGCGATATGGCCTATAACCGAACGAATACGATGAGCATACGGTTTGCCCAGAGCCATCAGGTCCTGGCTTTTGCGCATCTTGCTGGCCGCCACCATTTCCATCGCGCCAGTGATCTTCTGGGTATTCTTGATACTCGAGATCTTGGTTCGTATTTCTTTACCGCCGGCCATATGCCCTCTGTTTTCCGTCTTCCGTTTTCTGTCTTCTGTCTTCTGTCTTCTGTCTTCTGTCTTCTGTCTTCTGACTACCAGGTCTGTGTCGATTTGAACTTTTCCAGAATCGATTTGAACTGCCCGGCGATCTCGTCGCTGAAGTCGCCCGACTCGTTCACCGATTCCAGCAAGTCGCTGTGTTCGCTGTTGACGTAAGACAACAGCGAGGCTTCAAAATCGGTGACCTTGTTAAGCTCCACGTCTTTGAGAAAGCCTTCATTCGCGGCGTAAAGCACAATGCCCATCTCGGCGACCGACAGGGGAGAATACTGTTTCTGTTTCATCAGTTCGGTAACCCGCTGACCGTGCTCAAGCTGCGACCGCGTCGCGTCGTCCAGGTCCGATGCAAACTGGGCAAATGCCGCCAGTTCACGGTACTGGGCCAAGGCGATACGAATGCCACCACCCAGCTTCTTGACAATCTTGGTCTGCGCCGCACCACCCACACGGGAAACCGACAGGCCGGCATTCATGGCCGGGCGGATACCCGCATTGAACAGGTCGGTTTCCAGAAAGATCTGACCATCGGTGATTGAAATCACATTGGTCGGTACGAAAGCGGACACATCACCTGCCTGGGTTTCGATAATCGGCAACGCGGTCAATGAACCGGTTTTGCCTTTCACCTTGCCGCCGGTCAGCTGTTCCACGTACTCGGCATTGACCCGCGCCGCTCTTTCCAGTAGCCGGGAATGCAGATAGAAAACGTCACCCGGGTAGGCTTCACGACCGGGCGGACGGCGCAACAGCAAGGAGATCTGCCGATAGGCCCAGGCCTGCTTGGTGAGGTCGTCATAGATAATCAGGGCGTCTTCGCCGCGGTCCCGGTAGTACTCGCCCATGGAGCAACCGGAATAAGGCGCGATATATTGCATGGAAGCCGGGTCGGATGCACTGGCCGCAACGACAATTGTGTACTCCATCGCACCGTGCTCTTCAAGCTTGGCCACCACGCTGGCGATACTTGACGATTTTTGACCAATCGCCACATAAACGCATTTGACGCCTTTGCCTTTCTGATTAATGATGGTGTCGACGGCCACAGCGGTTTTGCCTACCTGACGATCGCCGATGATCAGCTCTCGCTGGCCGCGACCAATAGGCGTCATCGCGTCAATGGATTTCAAGCCTGTCTGCACCGGCTGGGAAACCGACTGCCTGGCGATGACGCCCGGCGCCACTTTTTCAACAGGCGCGGTTTCTTCGGTTTCGATAGGGCCCTTGCCGTCGATCGGCTTGCCCAGCGCGTCAACAACACGCCCTTCCAGTGCCGGACCAACCGGCACCTCAAGAATACGTTTGGTACAGCGACAGGTTTGTCCTTCCTTGAGCGTCTGATAATCGCCCAGTACCACCGCACCCACCGAATCACGCTCAAGGTTCAGCGCCATACCGTAAATGCCGCCTTCGAATTCGATCATCTCGCCGTACATCACGTCGGCAAGGCCGTGAATCCGGATAATACCGTCAGACACGCTTACGATGGTTCCCTCATTTTTTGACTGTACCGAAACGTCGAGGTTATCGATTCGCTGTTTGATGATTTCACTGATTTCTGATGGATTCAGTTGTTGCATGTCTTTTTCCTTGATCCCGGTACGCTCAGGATTTCATTGCTTCAGCCAATTTTGCCAGTTTGCCCCGGACCGAGCTGTCGATAACCATATCACCGGCCCGGATCACGGCGCCGCCGATCAGTCTCGAATCAACGCTGGTGACGAGGTTGATGTCTCTCTGCAAATGTTTCTTCAGCGAGGCAACCAGTTTCTCGCTGGTTTCCTCACTCACTTCAAACGCGGTGGTCAGCGTCGCGTCGATGGATTTTTCCTGGTTAGCCTTGAGCGCCTCAAACAGGGTCAGTATTTCTTCCATCAATAACAGGCGCCGGTTTTCCGCCACCACCCTGACAAACTGTTTCGCCAACGGATTCAGCTCGTCGCCGCACAGCTCGAGAACCTGTTCCGCCTGCTGCGTTGTAGTGTAAACCGGCGATGTCAGAATGGCCCTGACCTTCTCATTGCGCACAACCAGCGCAATCTGCCGCAGCATCTTCGACCAGCCACCCAGATCCCCGTTGTCCAGGGCAACCTGAAAAACGGCTTTGGCGTAAGGTCGGGCCAGGGTTATCGGTTCTGCCATCTAAGTTACCTTCACCTTCAGCTATAAATCCGCAGCCAGGTTTTTAACCAGCTCTTCGTTGGCGGCCTTGTCTATGGAAGCCTGCAGAATTTTTTCCGCGCCTGCTATGGCAATACCGGCGACCTGGGCACGCAGTACTTCCTTGGCTCGGTTCACTTCCTGCTCAATTTCAGCGGCGGCGGCGGCTTTCAGGCGCGAGCCCTCTTCCCGGGCCTGGCCCTTGGCTTCGTCGACAATCTGACTGGCGCGTCTTTTCGCCTGGTCCACAATCTCGGCGGCCTGCTGTTTGGCGGCAACCAGTTCCTTGCCGGCTTTTTCCTGCGCCAGATGCAGATCCCGCTGGGCGCGATCCGCGGCCTCGAGACCATCCGCGATTTTCTTTTGCCGCTCTTCGAGAATGGCCGTGAATGGTGGCCAGACAAACTTCATACAGAAGTAGACAAAGACGAAGAACGCGATGCTTTGCCCGATTAAAGTGGCGTTAAAATCCATGGTTTATCCCCTGAACTCTGTCTCGTGAATGGTGTTCACACAAACGGGTTGGCGAAGATAAACATAAACGCCATACCCACACCAATAATGGATATTACGTCGAGGAAGCCCACCACCAGGAAGAACTGGGTTTGCAGCTTGGGCGCGAGTTCCGGCTGGCGGGCGGAGCTTTCAATCAGCTTGCCGCCGAGCAGGCCGAAACCAATCGCGGTGCCCGCTCCAGCCAGACCAAAGATGATCCCTGCTGTGAGCAGGGTAAAGGCTTGTATCATTTCCATTTCGTTCTCCAGGTTTTACAAAGACATCATTAACGATCAGTGATCAGTGATCAGTATGGGCCTGATTCAAATACACGATGGACAGCATCATAAACAGATAGGCCTGCAGTGGGACCACCAGTATATGGAACACCGCCCATCCGAAGTGCAGAGGCAATTGCCAGAATCCCAACAGGGCGATGACCAGGAAGATTGTCTCCGCGGCGAAGAAGTTTCCGTAAAGTCGCAGTGCCAGGGAAACGGGTTTGGCGAAATAACCGGGAACTTCGAGCACGATGTTCGCGGGTATCAGGTACCACTTTGGAAAGGGGTGCATCGTGAATTCTTTGAGATAGCCCATGGGGCCCTTGACCTTGAAACTGTAATAGATCATCAAAATGAACACGGACAGGGAAAGCCCGAGGGTGATATTGATATCGGTTGACGGCACCACCTTGTAATACATGTGAGGGTCGCCGGCCATGATTTGCGCCGTCAGGGGCAGCCAGTCCACAGGAATCAGGTCCATCAGGTTCATCAGGAATATCCAGCAGAAGATGGTCAGCGCCATCGGCGCTACCAGCGGATTCCTGGCAAAAAACGCCGCTTTGACGCTGTTGTCAACAAACTCGATTATCCATTCGATGAAGTTTTGCAGTCCGCCCGGGACGCCGTGGGTCGCACGCCGGCTGACAAAGTAGAACAAACCCAGAAACATCACGCCAAGGAGGAAGGACCACATCATGGTATCGACGTGAATGGAGGTCCAGAATCCCATTGCGGAGGCTTCTTCAGCAGAATGGGCAAAACCCCATGTGCCGTCCGGGTGTTTGCCAAAGGTGAGGAATCCCAGGTGGTGGGAAACATAATCCGTCGCGGTTTCGTAAACTACTTCTTGTGATTCAGCCATGATCGTATCTGGATACCGTTGCCGTCTGTCGTCTTTCCTTTAGCCCGCCGCCACTGTTCACGACCGGTGCGCGGTACAAGGCCGCCGTGTCATTGTGCCTGGCGATTGCTCATGGGATGGTTCTGCAGGCTCACCGCAGCAATCACGCCAGTAATGTGCACCGCCAAAAAACCTGCAAACAGGTAAAAAATATTCAGTGGCTCGACATAGACAAACGCCATTGCGAACCCCGCCGCGATCAAGAGCAACTTGATGGCTTCCCCCGTGTAGATGGCCTTGAGCATCCTGGCTGCGGCCCTGGCGCCGATGTACATAAACGCCTTGCGGGTAAAATAGGCATTGGCCAGCGCACAGATTGTTCCACCTGCCAGCGCCGAGTAGGCTGCTGTCCAATCAACCAGCGCGAACACCAGCAATGCCACCCCTGCCGCCGCGGCAAACTGGCTTATTATGACTCTTCTGATTGGAGGGGCTTTTAAAATAGACACAATTCAGACACAGGGATGATGTTGTTTATCGCACACCCGGCGCCGAGATTAGGTGCCTGCCAACGCCGGGCATTATAGGCACTTTGAATGCCCTAATCAACATGCTTGCCCGGGGCCGCGGCCATTGCCTGCGCAGACGCCTCGCGGAGCCGCCATCACGTGGTTCAGAGGTTTCTTAGCTGATGTGGGCAAGGATGCCGTCGAGTTCATCGAGGGAGTTGTATTTAAGGACCAGTTTGCCTTTCCCCTTCACTGTATGTTGAATGCTCACCGATGCGCCGAGCTTCTCGGACAGATTCTCTTCCAGGTTCTTGATATCCGGATCCACGATCGGGCGGCTCTTGCCGCTGCTTTCTTCCATCTGGAGTTTCCGGACAAGCGCTTCAGTCTGCCTGACCGACAGGCCGCGACCCACGACGGCGCGCGCGGCGCCTGACTGTTTGTCGTCCCGCAACGCCAGCAAAGCACGGGCATGCCCCATTTCCAGGTCGCCGTGTTCCAGCAATTTGCGGACATCCGCATTCAGGCCGATCAGCCGGATCAGATTGGCCACCGAGGTCCGGGATTTGCCCACCGCGTCCGCGACTTCCTGCTGAGTCAGTTTGAACTCTTCCTGCAGACGTTTCAGCGCCAGCGCCTCCTCCATGGGATTGAGGTTTTCTCGCTGTATGTTCTCGATCAGCGACATCGCGATGGCCGATTCGTCGCTTACCGGTTTTATGATGGCCGGAAGACTGTCCAGTCCCGCCAACTGGCTGGCGCGCCAGCGTCTCTCACCGGCAATGATTTCGTAACGGCCTGAGCCGACAGGGCGGACCACGATAGGTTGCATCACCCCCTGGCGACGAATTGAATTGGCCAGCTCTTCCAGGGCCCCTTCGTGCATGTCGGTTCTTGGCTGGTACTTGCCACGCTGTATCAGGTCTATCGGAATATTCTTCAGATCGCCGTCACGCGGTTCCGTCGCAGGGTTGATGGCGGCGGTGGTTGCCGATTGCCTGTCGTTGGATGGCGCCGATGCCCTGTCGGTATTGGACAACAAGGCGTCCAGTCCTCGCCCGAGCTTTCTTTTAACCGTCATGTCGCCCCTGCCTGTTATGCGTTGACCGGCCGGGGCCGGTTGCAGCTGTCATAGTTGTTTGTTGCCACTTCACCGGCTGTAACGCGGCACGCGCTGATTGCCTGGCCCGCTCAGGTAGTGGGTATTTCCTGTATTGCCTTGTCCGCGCCGGTCGCGTCGGCGTTGTCCGCCTTCTCAGCGCGCCTCAGCAATTCGCCGGCCACTGCCAGGTAGGCGACCGCGCCGCGCGACTGCCTGTCGTATTTCAGGACCGGCATGCCAAAGCTGGGGGCTTCCGCCAGACGAATGTTTCTGGGTACCACGGTACGATAAACCTTGTCGCCGAAATGACTGAATAATTGTCCTGATACCTCGGTAGTCAGCCGGTTGCGGGGATCATACATGGTCCGCAGAATGCCCTCCAGCTTGAGGCCGGGATTCGCGGTTTCGCCGATGGCGGAAATAGTTTCCATCAGAGCGGAAAGGCCTTCCAGCGCATAGTATTCACACTGCATCGGTATGACAACGCCATCAGAAGCCACCATGCCATTGATGGTCAGCATATTCAGCGAGGGTGGGCAGTCGATAATAATGTAGTCATAGCGATCCTTGACGGGTGCCAGCACCGACCGCAGGCGGGCCTGGCGATTGTCAATTTGCAGCAGCTCCACCTCGGCGGCGGTGAGATCGCCATTGGAGGGCAGCAAATCGTAGTCAGCCTCGGGGGGTTTGACCACCACGTCATCGAATGACGCCCTTTCGGTCAACAATTCGTAGATGGAGGTTTCCAGCCGGGACTTTTCCACGCCGCTGCCCATCGTGGCGTTACCCTGAGGGTCCAGATCAATCAGCAACACCTTGCGCCGCGTCGCCTGTAACGATGCCGCCAGATTCACCGCCGTGGTGGTCTTGCCGACACCGCCTTTCTGGTTTGCTATGGCTAAAATTTTCAAGTCGCTGAATCCTGCTTCTTCGCGGCCTTGCCGTCTGACTGATCCGGCACGGGCGTGTCACCGTCAGGGCGTCGTATTTCTATGATGTGCCGCATCTGATCCAGGCCGGGTACATCGACTGCATGAATGCCGATGACTTCAAATTCCCGCGGTATCCGGGTCAGTTCCTGTTCCGGCATTCGTCCTTTCATCGCCAGTAATCGAACCCCCGGGGTGAGCAAGGCGCCGCTCAAGTCCAGTATGTGGGAAAGACTGGACAGTGCCCGGCACGTCACGATATCAATTTGGTCTTCACTTTGATAGTGCTCCGCCCGGCAATTCTCGACGGCCACATTGTCAAGGCCCAGCGCCAGTTTCGCCTGGAACAGAAAACGGGTTTTCTTGCCGTTGCTGTCAAGCAACACAAAGCGTTGCGACGGTCGCATTATCGCCAGCGGAATTCCCGGGAGGCCCGCACCGGAACCGATATCAAGCACCGTTGCGTCCCGGAGAAACCCACTCAGCGTCAGGCTGTCCAGTATGTGTCTGGAGATGATGTCGCCGGGGTTTCGGATTCCGGACAGGTTGAAGGTCCGATTCCAGCGCGCCAACAAGTCGATATAATCCAGCAGCTTGTCAAGTTGTGCACCATCGGCGCTCAGGTCAAGTTCGCTGAGACCCTGTTCAAGCGGGACTCGCAGCCGGGAACGCGATTGCCGGCCGGATTGAGGATCGTCCACCGCCACGGGTTCCGTTCAACTGGCCTGTTTGATGGATCGGTGTTTCTTCAGGTAAATCAGCAATAACGAAACCGCCGCGGGAGTCATGCCCGGAATGCGGGAGGCTCTGCCGATGCTGTCCGGCCGCGCCTCGCTCAGTTTCTGTTTCAGTTCATTGGACAAGCCCTGCATCCGCCAGTAGTCGATATCCTCCGGTAGCTCGGCATCTTCCTGGCGCCGGGTGCGCTCTATCTCTTCGCTCTGGCGATCAATATAGCCCTGATATTTGATCTGTATTTCCACTTGCTCCGCAACCTGAAGATCGAAGGCTGAAATCACTTCAGGTAGCGGTGCTTCGCCGCCGCGATCGTTCATCGCCCGGTTCAGGGCGTGCAGGTCAACACGCGGTCGAGCCAGCAGATCAGCCAGGCAGTATTCTCTGGAAATGGGTTTCTCCAGCAGCGAATTCACTCTTTCCGCCCGTTCGGTTCCCGGCTGGACCCAGGTGCCGCGCAGACGGGTCAATTGGTCAGAAACCGCCTCCTGTTTTTCGCAAAAACGGCGCCAGCGCTCGTCGTTCACCAGCCCCAGTTTCCGGCCTTCCGGTGTCAGCCGCAGATCCGCATTGTCCTCGCGCAAGCTCAACCGGTATTCAGCCCTGCTGGTAAACATGCGGTATGGCTCGCTGGTGCCCATTGTTATCAGATCATCCACCAGTACGCCGAGGTAGGCCTGGTCGCGTCGCGGACACCATGGTTCCCGACCACGAACCGCCAGCGCCGCATTGAGGCCGGCCAATAAACCCTGTGCCGCGGCTTCCTCATAACCGGTTGTGCCATTGATCTGACCAGCAAAATACAGGCCTTTGATGAAACGCGTTTCCAGCGAATAGTGGAGGTCGCGAGGATCGAAGAAGTCATATTCAATCGCGTAGCCCGGCCGGGTGATATGCGCGTTTTCGAAACCACGGATAAGCCGCACCATGCGTACCTGAATATCGAAGGGCAGGCTCGTGGAGATCCCGTTGGGGTAGAGTTCGCGGCTGCGCAGGCCTTCGGGTTCCACAAAAATCTGGTGGGAAGTCTTGTCGGCGAAACGCATCACCTTGTCTTCGATTGAAGGACAGTAGCGGGGGCCTGTGCCCTCTATGACGCCGGCGTACATCGGCGAGCGGTCGAGACCGCTGCGGATAACTTCATGGCAGGCCTCGTTGGTGGAGGTGATATGGCAACTCACCTGTTCCGGATGATCGGAGACGTCGCCCAGAAACGACATCACCGGCAGGGGCGTATCCCCTTGCTGCTCCTGCATGACGGAGAAATCCACGCTGCGGGCGTCGATGCGCGGGGGGGTGCCGGTCTTCAGCCGGGAAACGCGGAATGGCATTTCCCGCAGACGCCGGGCGAGCGCGATTGATGGTGGATCCCCGGCACGACCGCCGGAGGAGTTTTCCATGCCGATATGTATTTTACCGCCGAGAAATGTGCCAGTGGTCAATACGACTCGCGGCGCGAGAAACCGCAGTCCCATTTGCGTGACAACACCGGCGACCTCTCCGGACTTGACCACCAGATCGTCAACCGCCTGCTGGAAAATATCCAGGTTTGGCTGGTTCTCGAGGAGGTGGCGAATGGCCGCCTTGTATAATACCCGGTCGGCCTGCGCACGGGTTGCTCTTACCGCGGGACCCTTGCTGCTGTTGAGAATACGGAACTGGATGCCCGCCAGATCAGTGGCTGCGGCCATCGCGCCACCCAATGCGTCGATTTCCCTGACGAGATGACTTTTGCCGATTCCCCCGATCGCCGGATTGCAGGACATCTGGCCCAGGGTCTCGATGCTGTGTGTTACCAGCAGGGTTTGCACACCCGAGCGGGCCGCGGCCAACGCGGCCTCGGTGCCGGCGTGACCACCGCCGATCACAATCACATCGTAGGTTTTAGAATAATTCATCATTTTCAGTGTTTTCTGGGCTCAGTACATTCGGATGCTTCGCAAGGGTCGACCAGTATAATCCGATCTTTTGAAAAAAAAAGACCTGCAGAGCTTAATTGACCGGGTATTGCGCGATGGATTACTCAGAAAAAATCACGAGAGCAGTTTAATTAAATGGTGAGGTTATATTTTTATAGAGAGGAGTATATAAGTTTAATGTTGTTATTAATGGTGGGCGCCTTTTCTGTTGAAAACCCGATTTATCGTATTCTGATCATGCGCTTGCGTCAGGCATAACCCGGAGCATAAAGTCTGTTTAATTGCGGGTGTGGCATGTACAGCCTGGGGGTAGTTTTGATGTTTGGATCCGGCGTAAACTTGTCCCGGTTTGGTGCACAGGGTTGAAGCGGCGTTATGCACAGGTTTTCGGCGCAGCGGGCGAAGCACTGTAAACCCTGTGATTAATCTGTGGGTTTTGTCAGGCAGTTTATTTGCCGATACAGAAGGGCTACCGGCATTACAACGTAGTGGTATTCATGGTTTACGGGAGGCTCAAATACTTGATGACAGACTGGACCGTATCGCCGATCTAACGCGCGCAAGCCGCCTTCGGATTGCGCTGGGAAGAATCCATAAAGTTCCAGCCCGGCTATGCCGACCAAGGCGACCATATTTTCGAAGGTTCCTTGGCCAAGGGGGGCCGCGAACGTACCGTACCCATCACCACACTGGAGTAATAGTGTGCTCAATGACGCCCGCCAACTGGCGGGTAAGGGCTCACTGATTCCGGCATACAAGAGCTACATCAGCAACGAGATGTCTACGACGCAGTACAAGCTGCCGGATTGAGCAATATGCAAAAAGATCGTGCGGCACCGAAGGGTCATCCTCAATGTCCTGAATCAACTTGTAATAACGCTTGTAGCAGGTATAGCCCAGCAACACGTCGAGAATGAACCCTTCCTCGATGGCCTGGCGCATGCTGTAAAGATGAAACGGCGCCTCGCCGTTCTCGCCCGGCTCGTCGAACACCGCGAGGGTCTTGTACTTGGGCGTGGCGGTAAAGGCGAAGAAGCTCAGATTCGGTTGGCGCGTGCGTTTGAGTTGCTCGCGCAGCATGGCCAGTTGCGCCTCGGTAGTCAGACTGTCGTCTTCGTCGTCCAGCAGTTGCGCGGCGATGGTCGATTCGATGCCGTCCCGGTTGAGGATGCTCTTCAGTTCCATGGCGGTCTCGCCACTCTGCGAACTGTGGGCCTCGTCCACGATCACCGCGAAGCGCTTGCCGGCGGTGGCGATGTTCACCGTCTTGCCCTTCTTCTCCAGGGTCTGGATGGCGCGGGTGATAAACGGAAACTTCTGGATGGTAGAGATAATGATCGGCACGCCATCGGCCAGCGCCTTGGCCAATTGCTGGGTGTTCTCGTCGATCTTCTGCACTACACCCAGCTTATGCTCGAACTGGAAGATAGTGTCCTGCAATTGCTGGTCGAGCACGCGGCGGTCGGTGATGACTACCACCGAATGAAAGATCTTTTCGTCATTGGTGTTGTGCAGGCTGGACAGCCGGTGCGCGAGCCAGGCGATGGAGTTGGACTTGCCGGAGCCGGCGGAATGCTGCACTAGGTAGTTATGCCCGGCACCCTGCGCCTGCGCGTTGTTCACCAGTTTTCGCACAGCATCGAGCTGATGATAGCGGGGGAAGATCATGGTCTCCTTGACTAGGCGTTTCAGTCCCTTGCCGGTGGCCACCGTGGTTTCTTCCACCTGCAAGTGCATAAAGTGCGCGAGGACATCCAGCAGGCTGTCTTTGGTCAGCGCTTCATGCCATAAATACCCGGTGCGCACATCACCCGCCACCGGGGGGTTACCGGCGCCGTGTTCGAAACCATGATTGAAGGGCAAAAAGAAAGTGTCCTTGCCTTCGAGTTTGGTGGTCATGAACACCAGCTCGGTGTCCACGGCAAAATGCACCAGGCAGCGCTGCTTGAAGGCAAAGAGCTTTTCGCGGGGGTCGCGCTCGTATTTGTACTGGTTCTTGGCGTGCTCCACCGTCCAGCGGGTGGCGGACATCACGTTCTTCAGCTCCAGTGTTGCCACCGGCAGGCCGTTCACTGCTAGCACCATGTCGGGGATGGTGCCGCTTTTGGTCTGCACCTGGCGGATCATGCTGAGGCGATTGGCCTGATAGCGCTCCTGCGCCTGCGGGTCCAAGCCAGTGTTGGGGGCAAAGAATGCCGCCTTCACCGTCTGCCGTTGCACTTGAAGCCCTCGCGCAGCACACCCAGCATACCCTTGCTGTCTAGCTCCTTGGCCAGGCTGTCGATCAGCACCGCCGGGGTCTTGTTCTTGTGCAGGCTTTGCAGGTAGCCCCAGATTTTCGGCTGGGTGGACTGCACAAAACCGAGCATCTCCACCGGAAACAGCGCCCGTTCGGTGTCGTAGCTGGCCGGGTCACCCGCGTGATAGCCGCCGTTTTTCAGCAACGCCGCTTGGATGCCGTTTTCAAAGTCGCGTTCGGTGTGCACGCCATTGCCCTCTTTATTCTCCACGTTCCCCAAGCAACTCGGGCTTGTTCTCCTTCAGCCAGTCTATTACCGACCTTTGCAGGGCCTCTGCATGAGACAGGCATTCCTCCACCGCACTGATCGGCACAACATCACCGGAGTAATCCGCTACGTTGCGTTGTTTGCGCAGTGCGTCAAGCACAATGACAGTCTGCTTGTCTACGCCGATGGTTTGGCTGAGCGTTTGTATCATGGTCATGTGGTGGCCGGGCTTGCTGGTCAAGGTCCTGAACCCGTTGGCCTGCAATACAGCGTTGGCCAGTTGCATGATGGCTTTATAGGCGGCATCGAAACGGTTCTCGGCGCTGATTTCCGTCACCCGCGCATCGGCAATATTGCGCCGGGCCGCCGCAAGCAGCCGTCCTATCATCGCCGCATCCTGTTTGATCTTCTCCAGACTGATCCCGATCAGGTTATCTAGGCTCATCTCCACCTCCGATCACATCGATACGCGGCGTTGTCATCACTTCCACGACAAAGGTATCCCTGGCATTTTTCATTCGGGTCCATTCTTCCTGGCGATAAATTTTCGGGTTTACCTCCCGGCCCAGACTTGCCTGCACCGGATAAAGCGCGCTGACCAGCTCGGCAAAACCCACCTCGCCGATAATCAGCAGGTCGATATCGCTTGCCGCGTTTTCTTTGCCGCTGGCTACGGAACCGAAGATAAACGCCCGGTCGATCTTTTCCGCCAGCGGTTCAAGCGCCCGGCGGATGACCTCGGTCACGCCAAAGGTCTTTTTGACGATGCCCAGCAGCTCACCGTAGATCGGGCACTGCGAGTTGGCCTGGTAATGGTGCTGGTTGCCAATCCGTGTCATGCTCAAAATACCCGCCGCCAGCATGCGATCCAGCTCGCGCTTGATGGTCGCCACCCCCATCCCCGTCAGGCGCAGGATCTCTTTGATATAAAAACTCCGATCCGGCTGGCCATACAGCAGGCCCAGTACCTGTTGCTGGGTCTCGGTAAACAGGGCGTCGCTGAGCTGGCTCATAGAGCTAATCCGATAGTTCATGCCAGATGAACCATAGTTCATACAGTATGAACTATCAAGCCTGAATTTTGGCTTGGGTGTCTGAACCCCTGTTGCAGTCTGCGGTCTCGTCCTGGTTGTGATCACTGTAACCTATGGGTCACCCAACTCTTGCTCGACAACACTTCCACGGCAAGTGCGATCTGGCGCGGGGTGAATTGCCGTTTGCGCTCGTTCCAGGCGTAGGTATGTTGCACTACATCTTCAACAGTGTTCACCGCCTCATTACTCATCACCCAATGAACTGAGGACAGAAGCTCCAGCCCAAACGGCGACTCGAGACCCTCGACCGCGCTCGGCACCAGTTTGAGTTGTTTATCGGGCGCGTCGCCGCCATCCGCATAGCCAGAAACAAGATGCCCTTCAATGGCGCGCAACACATGGCGCAGGTTTTCGGCATAGGGACCATAAGGAGCTTTCTGATAGTTGAGCCGCAGCGGTTCACCGGCCTCCTGCATGAAATACATCAGCTTGTGTACCTCAAGCAAAGAGACGGTGGGATCGAGCAGACCGCTGAGATAGCGGCTTATCAGGGCGACTGTTGCTGCCTGTTCTGCTGCCACGCCTGGCGATTGATTCTCGTAATTGCCATACTTTTCGCTGTGCTCGTCGACTATTCATCGCGTTGGGGTTCGTTCCCTTCCTCGGCCTACATATAAAAATAATCAGTCATATTTAATTCGGCGGTTATTAAATGCAGGTTTAGTCCCTTCCAGAACGTTTATCACATGAGAATTTATAACAGGGTTCTCAATTGCGCCGGACACATACGCGATTCTAGAATCATTTTGCCGATCAAAACTAGAATAAATAATCTGTTCAGCATCACAAAAGACGGCCAAGTTGGGGTTGTGCGTGACCATGATTATCTGGCGAATTTTCTTAGCCTCACTCACCACAGGCGCCAGCAAACTAACAACTGTTTCGTTATCGAGATTCTCTTCAGGTTGATCCAGAATAATCGGGTTACGTCCTTTATCCACAAGAAGGTAGAAAATAAGCAGCAGGGCTCCTCTTTGGCCAGGCGAAAGCTGCTCGATTTGAGTATCCTGAAACAACAAAGAATACCGAGGCTCCAAAAATGAGAGCCCAAATAACAAGTCATATACATCGCTAGCGATCTTGTCTTTCCTTAGTATTGATGAAATGCCTATCGCCCCTTTGCTATTTCCGCTTGCCGCCTCTTCGATTTTTGCGTGCAGTTCTGCAACGAAACCGAGGACTTCGTCTTTCTTATTGAAACTATACTTTTCAGCAATTCTCTTGACAGTCCCGAAGCTTTCATCTTCGCCACGAAAATCACCCGAGTTTTGCTTGATAAGTGTAAAAAGAGTGCCAGCCATAATATCTGGGGACCCACCCAAGGTAGCCTGAAATTGGAGCTTGTAATCCTCTCTTATCAAGCTGTTTCCCTGAATCAGGTCTTGCACAGGTTTAAACAATTGTTCGCGCGCATTCCTTTGGGCATTAAGTACATCAAAAATCTCGCCTGTTAACTCAAGCCTCTGTTTCCGGCGCTCTTTAAGCTTCTCGGGGAGAATTTCTAACTGCGTAATTCGCGCCTTCAAACCATCGAAGGTATCAGGTTCATCGGCGGCGCCAGTTAGTTCCTTTAACTTGCTTTCCCAAACCTCCTGCGCTTTCAAGTATTTTTGATAAAGGAGTTGCGGTTCGTTCAGTTTGGCAATTAATACGGCCTGCTCTTCCATTAGTTTTGTTTTCTGCTGCGTATCGGTAGCGGATTCGACTTGGAGTCTAGCCTGTTCTTTGGGAATTGATCGCGCTAACTGGTCTAAAGTACTTGTGCTTATTGATAGTGTGACAAGTTCTGTGGGCTTAAGACCTACAGTTTGGGCGTCTTTTGCAACTTCGTCTAGAAACTGCTTGTGCATGCGCTCCAAGAAGCGCAAGCGTTCGCGAATGTTATGTAAAGCTTTCTGCTTACCAGCCAGAGTTGATTCTTTGGCTGAATTTTTTAAAGTAGCCTCATCTAATCCCTTCAACTTGTTGGTAATCAGATCCAACTCTTGCGCCACTGCTTTCTGCTCGTCTGTGAGGGCATCAGAGGGCTTCGGAACTGGCGCAGGTATAATTTTGTTGTGCTCTTCAATTTGCCTATGTTTAAGCGCCAACATTTCATTCAGCGATTTTTTCACGTCCGGCTGGAGCTGATCTTCGATGGATAAAATTTCCTGATTCCGCCTCTTAAGTTCTTTTCTTAACTCATTAAGCTGATCACGAAAACCACTTTCTTGTTGATCAATCAGCTGTTCAAAATCCAGCGCGCCAAGGCGTATTGATTCCCCTGCGTGCGAAAATATTACAGTCCTGAGTTCTCGCTCGAACGCGTTCGTCCGACCTGATACGTGCTCGTTGCATAATTCTTCGAAGTAACCTTGCGGTATGTATCGAACCAATTCCACTTTGTCTTCAGGGGGATCTTCGTTAAGATTCCGTTGCTCGCTATTTCCGTCTCGCCATGCAAGCGTTCCAACAAAGTGCTTTGCCGGTTCGCCTGACTTCCCCCTGAAGCGATCCTTTTTAAGAAATGAAAAATGTGCCTTCTGTCGAGAATTTCCCAGTAATGCAATCACATCCGCAAGCGCACTCTTTCCGCTGCCTTTGTTTCCGATAATGGCAACCAAATCAGGATTTAACTCAACTTTACTTCCATGAAGCCATTCACCATGCGCGGCCGCCACCTTGGCCACCTCTACGCAATTGATGAAATACGTTTTGTTTTCATCAACCTCTTTAAGCTTATCCGGTCGCTCTCCAATAAACGAACGCTTCGAAGGCTCTTTTATTGCCTGTAGCAAGCCTCGAAATGTCGGATCGGCTTTTATCCATGTCGCCTTGCCTGATGGAAAATCACCATACCCCCGTTTATCGTTGTCGCCTTTTACCCCAACAAACTGATGAGCATCACTTCCAGATAGTGCAAGCCGTGGAACATTCCCGAGTCCGTTCTGAAAATTTGCGAACCATTTTTTGTTTCCTTCGGTTTCTTCGCCCACAAACGCACCTCGTAGGTCATGATTCCTCGTTTCGAATATTGGTGACGATTTAAAAAGCCCCAAAAAATAGGCATAGTGGTCCTGCCATTTAACCTCAGCCAATCCATCACTAGTGTCGTAGGGCATAAATCCAACAGCCTTCCCCGCGGGAACCTGCTCAATCGCTTTCTTATAACTATCGGAATTGATTTCTGCGATTGTGGAGCCCGCAAGTAGCGCTTGCTCATCATTTACATCGACTTCTGCTTTCTTGAAGCCATGCTTGCTCAATTTGTCCGATCCAACGTTACGGGCCAACTGGATAAGCGATGCTTCGGATAATGGACGTGAAACAATTTCAACGCGAAGGGCTGACATGAAATCGCGAAGAACCTGATCAGCAACTTCATTAGAGAAAATTACATGTGCATTCAGACGGCAGGTGGTAGGTGCCACCAGCCTCAGTTCAATTCCCGGAAAAACTGTCTTTTTGAGCTCAGGCGCACCTGCCTCCTTCAGACGTCTTTTGAGAGCAAACCAACCATAAAATGTCCAGTAATCCATCAATGCGAATACTGCAGGCTCGGCTGAATTGAGTGCTTCGATCATTTCATCAATTGAATCTTTGTTGGCTTGAGAGTTCGGATCGGCGTCAAGTCGCTGTCCTTTCCAATGAAAGGATGCAGGGGTATGTATGTGCAGGTCCCACTTTCTCCACTCTGAGCCACGCTCTAGCACTTTTTTAGTTGCTGCCATATCACTAATCCTTTTGAACTATTATTTCATTAGTTGGTCGCCAATGGCGCACGTCGATTTTGCCGGTGACAGCCTGGGTGATCAGCGCGGAGCGGTATTCTTTGAGTTTTTCGATAGCGTCTGTTATCTTTCTCGCTTGAAGATCAAGTCTCGTGGTTACGGTATCAAGAAAGTCTACAATTTCTTCCTGTTCACGCGCTGGTGGAAAACCGATCCGTATTGAGCCAACCGTGTCTGTATTTAAGTTTAGCTGCGTTCCCATTTTCCCCAAACCAAGATAGGGCTGACCGCAGAAGAAGATGTAATACAAAAACTCTGTATTTCCAGAATAAGTTGGAAAGTATACGAAACCGTCATGTATGCAACACTTGATTTTCGTAATAATTGGCTTACCTACCGTACCCGCAATACTTAGAAACAGTGCTCCAGGCTCAAGACGTACGCTCAACCTTTTTCCAAGATCAGAAAGATTCTGTGTTGTGCTTTCCAGGTATCGATCGCTGACTGACACATCTGCTATTCGCACCCACGAATATTCCCCCTCATCATCAAAATATTTTGGATCATCGATAGGCCTGGGAGACGCGCCACGCCTCACAACGGTTAGCTGCTTAATACCGATTACATCCCAATGCGCTGGCACTTGCCCCAACCACTCCACGCTGGAGTCTTTCATTTCTATATTCAGGTCGAGGCCTTTGGTGACGGCGTGGCTGATGAGGGCGGTGCGCTTTTCGGCAAGTTTTTCCAGCAGGGTTAGGTTTTTGGCGATGAGAGCGTCGATCTGCGCGGTTTTGTGGTCGAGAAAGCAGGCAATGGTTTGTTGTTCTGGCAACCCAGGCAAAGCCGTAACAAAATTTTGATGAAGGTTTCCGGGACACGCTTTTGGCCACCAGCGCCGTACATCTCGGATTCACCGAGGCTGCGAAACAAATTAGATATGGTGATGTAATACAAAAACTCCGGGTCTAAATATGATCCGGATCGCAAAACGTGCAACTCGGTTGTACCGAAGGCTATCGCGTTAGTCAAGTTGTTGGCAATTGCCCCTTTGCCGTTCTCAAAGCAAGGCGTGATCTTGGCAACGACTACATCGTTGTTTGCGAAGAACGTATAGCCTGAACCGACATCGGAAATCACTTTTTCAGAATCCAAACGCAAACCGCCGTATTCACCAACCGCGTCCATAACGACAAAGGAAACCGGATCTTCCGGAGCCAACTTAATTTCTTTGTTGCTCGGGTTAGCTTTTAACACAAAGCGGAGGCGCTTTGGCTCCCAACTCTTCGGGACCTCCCCCAACCACTCCACCCCCGATTCCTTGTACTCGGGATAGGGCTTGTAACCCGTCATCACACCACCTCTGCAAGCATGGCCAAGATTGCGGTTTCCAGCGTTTTGATATCGGCTTCGATTTCCTTTAAATCACGTGGCGGCTGGTAGACGTAGAAGAGGCGGTTGAGGGGGATTTCGTAACCGACTTTGGTCTTGCCGTGGTCGATCTAGGTGTCGGGCACGTGGGGCAGGACTTCGCGCTTCAGATAATCCTCGCAATGGGCTTTCACCAGCTTGAGCAGTTTGTCGTGGCCGGTCTCGTTGTCATAGCTCAGGGGCAGGGGCAATTTGATGTTCGCGGGTAGCGGCACGATCTCGGTGTCGCGCAGGTCGCTGTCGGCTTCCGGATTGCCGTGTTTGTCGGTGCAGGTGTCGGCTTTCTGGTCACGCTCGGAGAGAGCGGCGAGGATGGCCTTACGTACCGGGGCCGGAAGCTTCAACTTCGCCTTTTTCAGCGCAGCGTCGAGGGCGGCTTCGAAGGCATCACGGTTCCTGTACAAAGTCTTGCAGTTTAAGCCGGCCAGGGCCTTGAGGAGGGCTCGTTGCAGGGACTGGCCTTCTGCTATTTCCTTGTCAGCGGCTTTGGTGTTTTTGGTCTTTTTGCTGGTGGCGAGATTAGCAAAGGCGCTTTGTTCCTGCAGGTCCTCGATGCGCTCTCTACTTGCTTGAAAATTGAGGCGCAGGGGGCGCTCGACGGTGATCTTGAGATAGCCAAAGTCGCGGTTGTCAAAGATCTTGCTGCACACGCGGCTTACCTGTTTATTGTCTGGGCCCTTGCCATTCTTGCCATTGGCCAAGCTGGTGTTGCTTTGGGCGTTGTGCCTGTTATCACCGTAGTGTTTTACGATCTCTTTGATGTGGTGGTCGCCCAGTTCGTTGCGTTTGTTGCCGAGGCTCCTTTTCATCTTCTGGTAGTGGCGGGTGGCGTCGATGAGCTGCACCTGGCCTTTGCGCGCTTTCGGTTTCTTGTTGCTGACTAGCCAGATGTAGGTATAGATCCCGGTGTTGTAAAACATCTGGTCCGGCAGGGCGACGATGACGTCGAGCCAGTCGTTTTCGATGATCCAGCGGCGGATGTTGCTCTCGCCGCTGCCGGCGTCGCCGGTGAACAGGGGGGAGCCATTGAAGACGATGGCGATCCTGGAGCCGTCCCCCTTTTGCTCTTTATTACCGGCATGGGGTGCAGGGTACATTTTTGAGATCATGTGCTGCAGGAACAGCAGCGAGCCGTCGTTGATGCGCGGCGTGCCGGCACCGAAGCGCCCGTTGAAGCCTTGGTTCTTGTACTCGTCTTCGACGAAATCCTTTTCTGGTTTCCACTCCACGCCAAAGGGCGGGTTGGCGAACATGTAGTGAAACTGTTTGTCCGGGTGGCCGTCGTGAGGCACGAAATTACCGGCCACGCGCTTGGCGTTCTTGATACCCAGGGTGTCGCCGTAGATGAGGTTGTCGATGGGCTCGTCCTTGATCAGCAGGTCGGAGCAGCAGAGCGCGTAGGACTCGGGGTTGTATTCCTGGCCGAACAGTTCGATGTGGGCATCCGGGTTCTGGCTCTTGTTTGAATTCCTCCGACACCGAGAGCATGCCACCGGTGCCAGCGGCAGGGTCGTAGATGCTTTTGTAAATGCCCTTTTTGAATATGTCGCTTTCGTCGGTGAATACCAGGTTCACCATCAGGCGGATGAGCTCGCGCGGGGTGAAGTGGTCGCCAGCCTCTTCGTTGGCCTGCTCGTTGAACTTGCGTACCAGTTCCTCGAACAGGTAGCCCATTTGCAGGTTGGAGATGCGCTCGGGCGAGAGGTCAATATTGGAGGCGCAGATCTCCTTGATGATGAGGTAGAGGCGGTCGCTTTCGTCGAGCTTGTGGATCTCGGTCTCGAACTCGAACTTGTCGAAGATGTCGCGGGCACGGGGTGAGAAGCCGTGAATATAAGCCACTAAGTTGCTGGCGATATTGGCCGGGTCGCCCAGCAGTTTTTCAAAGGTGGAACCGCTGGTGTTGTACAGCGGTTGGGTGCGGTCCTTGCCGACCGCCACGCGGGATAGCGCGCTTTCGTAAGCCTTGTCCTTCAGCCCCTTGTCCTTGAGCTTCTTGGCTTCTTTTAGCACCTTGTCCTTGGTAGGCGCCAGCACCAGGTCGAGGCGGCGCAGCACGATCAGAGGCAGCATCACCTTGCGGTACTGCGGTGGGCGGTAGGGGCCGCGCAGTTTATTGGCGATGTTCCAGATCAGGCCTATGAGGGTTTGGTGGTCGTTATGGGGCATTGAATACTTCCTTGATCCAGGAGTTCGCACAAGTTTCTGTGTTACGCGATAATGGTTTGGCGCTCAGAAGCTCGTGATTGATATGCAGGCGTGTTTTGGCTTCTGGTGTCATGTGCCTTGCTCCGTTTTATTCCCGTCATCCATTTTTGCGGTTGGCCTGGTGCGGGGGCTGCTTGCTTTCCGGGTGGCGTTGCTTGAATTGGGCCTGCAGTTCACGGCCTTTTCCTGTCAGGCGGTATTGCTGCAAGCGGCTGTTGGGCTTGTCGGGCAGGGTGTATTCGATCATCCCTTGTTCCAGCAAGGCTCGTACCCGCGTGTTCAGCTTGCCGGAAATACTGTTCTGGCCAATTGCTTTAGCCAGCTCAGACTTCGAGAGTGGCTGACCTGATAGCGCTTGTAGCACCCGAGCCTGAATTGACTCTGGCCCCGACTCTGGCCCCGACTCTGGCCCCGACTCTGGCCCCGACTCTGGCCCCGACTCTGGCCTAGCTTCACTGGATATCGGCTCGGCATGGGGCATGCTGAGCCTAATGAACTGGGAAGCGAAGGTGAAATTTTCACGCGGGTAAGCTTTGAGGATGCGCGGCATGCCGGAGCCGAGATATTCGACCATGCCCAGGTCCTTGAATACCCGCATGAGCGTCTTGTTGCGGGGCATGGAGTAGCCGGAGAAGAAGTCTTCCTGTTCCTTGCCGGGGTGGATGGCAGCGGCTGAGGTGATTTCCAGGCGGTCGTTGAAGATTTCGAACTTGGGCACCAGTTCGGTACTGTAGTTGTTATGGATGATGGCGTTGATAACCGCCTCGCGCAGTGCCACCGGGTTCCACAGCGGATTCTCGATCCGTTCGCGTGGGGTGATTTGGGTGCGGATGCGGTTTTCCACGTCTTCCAGTCGTTCCAGCACTCTCTTGCAGGTTTTCACCAGGCAGCAGTAGCCATATTCCTTGCTGTCAATCAGGTCGATACGGTCATCGCCCGCATATTTGGCGACCTGGGTGGAATTGCCATTCTCATCGGCGAGCAGGTAGGCGGCGTAGTTGTATTCACCATCTTCGGTGAGCAGCTCCAGGTTAGCGGCGAACTTGTCGTTGAGGGCCAACCCCGCCTCTTCGTAGTAAATTCTCAATTGGGCAAAACTGAGGTCCTGGCGCGGTGAGCGGATGCGTGTCAGTGAGTTGCGGGTGCGGCGGGCGAACAGCTCCTCGATCATGGCGGGCGGCATAGGCTCGCTGGCGCTCCCGAGGCGCATGAAGCAGCCCTTTTCCGACATGCCGTATTTGCGTAGGTAGTAGGGCTTTTCCGTGCCGCTGGCGAGAATGATCTTGATCACTGGCTTGCCGTCGCGCTGCTGCAGGATGACGTCGAACAGTCCCAGCGCGGAGGGCTGGATATTGTTCTTTATTCGGTCCTTGATGGCCAGTTGCAGGGCATCGGCATTGTTGACGCCAACGGTCTCGCCACGCTTGCCGATACCGATGTAGATGATGCCGCCATCGTGATAATTGAGGAAGGCGACCACCTCCCGCTCCAGGCCGTCGCTGATTTCTCGCTTGTATTCGATGCGATTGGATTCTGTCATACGTTATGGTCTTTCTTGTCCGCACCCTCATCAGCGCCACCGGCTCGCACCCACTCGTCCACCTCGGACAGCTGGAATTTCCACAAGCGCCCCACTTTATGGGCTGGCAGTCCCTTGCTTTCCCGCCAGCGGTAAACCGTGTCTTTCACGATGCCCAGATGCTGGGCGACTCGCTCGGCGGTGACCCAGGGTTCGGTTGTCATGGTGTTGGCACCCAATGCAATAAATCGAAATCGTTCACAGTCGTCGGAAACCTATCAGACTCCTGATGGTAATTCCATGGGCTAGTGCAGGAGACTTATAATGGCCCGAGCCAACCCGTCGATAAAAATCCGCCCAAACCTGCAGCATCTCACCCGGTCGCTGGTACTGGCCAGGGTTTTGAGTTTGCGGAACAGCATGATCGCCTAGGTGGATAGGGATGTGGGCTTGCCAGTTTTGGAGTTTTGATTAGAATTCACAAGATTTCCATGGAGCCTAATGGAACCCGAATTATTTCCCGATACAGAAACTGCTGAAGATGATTCCCAGCAGATCATCACTGGAAACCTTGCCGGTTATTTCTCCCAGGCAATTCTGTGCCAGCCGCAGATCCTCAGCGACCAGCTCGGCCGGATTGCCTTGCTCCAGATTGGTCTTCGCGGTCAGCAGAAATTCGCGCGCGCGACCGAGGCTGTCCAGGTGGCGCTGTCGAGCGATGAAGGTTCCTTCCCCCGCGGCCTGATAGCCCATGCAATGCTTCAGATGAGTGCGTAGCAGATCCACGCCCTCACCGGACAGGGCGGAAAGTCGAAGAAAGTTGATACGGGTTGGCTGTCCCACGGCACCCAGTTCAATTTCACCGACTTGCGCCTGCCGGCCTACCAGGTCACATTTGTTCAGAATAAGAGTCAGTTTTTCCAATTGGCGTTGCGGATGACCTTGCATCGGATGTTCGTTGACGAGTTCGGGCATCAATTCCAGCAAGTGCGAGTAAAGTGATGGGGGATCGTCCGGCACGCAGGTGCTGTCGACCACGACAAGCAGCCGGTCCGCAGTCACCATGGCGTCCCTGGCCCGGCGCACTCCTTCGCGCTCAATGCGATCTTCACTGTGTCGCAGACCGGCGGTATCGATGACATGCACGGGCATGCCGTCTATATTTATTTGCTGTGCAAGAAGATCGCGTGTGGTGCCGGGCACATCGGTAACGATCGCAGCTTCGGTTCCGGAAAGCTGGTTGAGCAGGCTGGATTTTCCGGCATTGGGTTGTCCGACAATGACTACTGTCATGCCGTCGTTAAGCAGCGTTCCCTGCCGGGCCCGGGAGAACACATCATCCATGGTGCGAAGCAGGGTTTCCAGTTTTTCCAGCGTCTTGCCTTCGGAAAGAAAATCGACTTCCTCGTCGCTGAAATCAATCGCCGCTTCTATATAGACGCGCAGCCGGGTAACCTGTGCCACCAGATCGCTGACAAGTTGGGAAAAAGCGCCCTGCAGCGTGCGCATGGCTGAGCGGGCGGCCTGTTCAGTAGTGGCGTCGATAATATCGGCGATGGCTTCGGCCTGGGCCAGGTCGATCTTGTTGTTTAAAAACGATCGTTCAGAAAACTCACCCGGCCTGGCCAGCCGGGCACCATGCCGCTGAACCTCGCTCAAAAGCCCCTGTAATAAAAACACGCCGCCGTGACCCTGTAGCTCCAAAACATCTTCGCCGGTAAATGAATGCGGGGCGTCAAAAAACAAAGCGATGCCGGTGTCCATGACTTCGGCCCCGGCACCCCGGAAATCCGCAAGATGAGCATGTCGGGGTGTCGGGGAAAACCCCAGTATTTTTTCGGCGATGGGTCTGCACAGCGCTCCGGAAATCCGCACGATTCCGATGCCACCCTTGCCGGGCGGGGTGGCGATGGCGCAGATGGTGTCGTTGTCCTGGGAGGTCATACCGGATGGCATCGTGGTTTATGCCTCAGGCCTTCTTTGCCTCATAGGCTTTTTCGAGTTTGCGTGTGATGTACCATTGTTGAAGAATGCCCAGCACGCTGTTGACCAACCAGTAAAGAACCAGGCCGGCAGGGAACCACAGAAAAAACACGGTCATCATGATGGGCATAAGCTTCATCACCTTGGCCTGCATTGGATCAGGAGGCGGCGGGCTCAACATGAATTGCGCGTACATCGACGCACCCATCAAAATCGGCAGTACAAAGAACGGATCTCTTACCGAGAGGTCGTTAATCCACAAGAAGAAAGGGGCATGACGCAGCTCCACGCCTTCCATCAGCACCCAGTATAAGGCGATAAATACAGGCATCTGCACCAGCATCGGCAAGCAACCCCCGAAAGGGTTGATCTTTTCTTTCTTGTACAACTCCATCGTGGCTTTTTGGAGCTGCATTTTGTCATCGGAATACCGTTCCTTCAGTTGCTGCATCTTGGGCATGACGCGGCGCATGCCAGCCATGGACTTGTACTGTGTTTCTGTGAGTTTGTAGAACAAGCCCTTCACGACGACGGTCAACAGAATAATGGACAAGCCGTAATTACCGACGAAACCGTTGATACGCGTCAGCAGCCAGTAAATGGGTTGAGCCAGAAACCACAGGAACCCGTAATCAATGGTCAGGTCGAGATTCTCAGACACTTCCGCCAGCGCGTACTGGTCCTTCGGCCCGGCGTAGAATTGCAGACTCTGTGTGGAGCTTGTCTGCGGGGGTACCTGGAAAGCAGTGGAGGTGACGCTTCCAACATACTGGTTTTGTGAGTTGATGCGGAAAGAGTAATTATTGACTCGCGTTGGATCGGGAATCCAGGCGGACAAAAAGTAGTGCTGACTGAAAGCGATCCATCCACCTTCCATCTCGTGGCTGGGGATACCGTCCTCGACATCACCGAAGTCGTAACGGATATAGGGGTCGCCCGGACTGGTCGTGGCAAAGCCCAGGTAGGATCTGCCGAAACCTCCGACGCTGCTGGGGTCGTCAAACGGATCGCGGCTGATCTGGCCAAACATGTTCGCAGTCCAGGGAGACGCGGTCGGGTTTTCGACGAGGTAACTGATTTCGATCAGATAGCTGCCGTGATCGAAGGTGAAGCGTTTGGTCACCTGCACGCCGTCATCATCGCTGGTTACCAGGTCCACGGTCAGGCTGTCCTCGCCGGGAGCCATGACATATTCGCTCGAGCGGCTGGTGTAGGTGGCCCGGGTTGCGCCGTCTATACCGTCAGGCCCGATAAGACCGCTTTGCGCCACATAGCGCTGGGATGAATTGGGCTGCAACATGACGAAGGGGTCGTTCTCGACATCGATGTCACGCAGAAACTGCGGCAGCGCCAGGTAGCTGATATCGCCACCATTCAAATCAATACGCAGATCGAATGTATCGGTGCGCACGTTCACCGTTTGTCCCCGGGGAACGGACTCTGCATCGGCATCCTCCTGTCCGGGTATGGTGGGCAGGTCATTGGCGGCCGTCGATCCTGCCGTGGTGTCACTTGAAGCGGAAGGCAGTTGGGTTGGCAGATCATCGTTCGATGCCGGCGTCCCGTCCAGCTCTTCAAGCCCCGTGGAGTCCACTGTGGTCTCGGAGACTGTGGGCGGATAGTCCGCCTGCCAGGCCAGAAGCAGCAGATAGGAGACAATAGCCAGACCGGTAAAGAGGACAAAGCGGGTGTAATTCATGATTCGGCTGCTTTACGAGTGACGGGCTTGCCGACCGCATCCGGTACCGGATCGTAGCCGCCTTCGTGCCAGGGGTGACAGGACAAGATGCGGCGGGCCCCTAAATAGCCGCCTTTGGCGAGGCCGTGTCGATGAATGGCCTCGTGAGTGTAGTTGGAGCAGGACGGGTAAAAGCGGCAATGCGGACCGAGCAATGGACTCACCATCAACTGATAGAGTTTAATTAGCCTGTTAACCAGCCTGCCCAGCATTTCGAATACTCAATGACTGTTTCAGTTACGGTGACCCGACTCGGCTTTACTGACAAGGTCGGACCAGATTGATTCAACATGATCCACTATTGTCTTATTGTCTTGTGAATCCAGTCCACCCCGAATCAGGATTACGATGTCCAGGCCGGCGAGCGCTTTCTGGTTAAGACGAAAAGAGCCACGCAGCAGCCGCTTGATTCTGTTGCGCTCCACTGCCGTGCGAATGTGCTTTTTCGGGACAACCAGTCCCAGCCGGGGATAATTCTGCCGGTTAGCGATTGCCAGACCCAGCAGGTCGCGGCGCGTCGCTTTGTATTGTGCCCTGCTGAATACCGACCTGAAGTCAGCGGCATTGCTCAGCCGAACTTTCCTGGGATATTTCAAACCGGTCGTCAGGGGCTCGTCTGAGGCAGGCATACCCTTCTCTGGAATTGCTCAGGCCTGAGGAGTGAGGCGGCTGAGCCGGCAGTGCAGTGGTGCCGGGGTCTTTGAGTCCGTCTCAAAACCCGCCCCCAATCAGGCGGAAAGCCTGGCACGACCCTTGGCGCGACGCCGGTTGATAACCGCGCGCCCACCCCGGGTGGCCATACGGGCCCTGAACCCATGGGTTCTGGCGCGCTTGATTCTGCTTGGCTGGAAGGTTCTTTTCATGTCAAATTCCGCGTCACGTCGACCATCCAGGGTACATTACGGCCACTGGACAACACATTACAAAAAGGAGCGCGAATTCTAGAGGTTTTGCCTGGAACATGCAATTGCTCAAAGCCTTTCGCATCGGATAAAACCATTGCGGGAGCCCGCCCGCCCGGCTACTGGAAAACAGGGCAATTCCCACTTCACGCGACTGTCGCCCTGGCTCGACCGGCCCGGTCTTGCGCAGTGCCTTGACGGGCGGCGATTTCCGGTTCCGTCACCCGCTTAGCCACAAGTTATCCACAGCTTTTGAATTTTACGCGCACCGGAAAAACCCTGAGATTTTTTATAAAAATTCCTCGGCGTTTATGAGTAGAGACAGCGCAAGCCGTTGAATTACAGTTAAAAAATCATGTTACAAATATAGGGTTTTTTAGCTTGGGCGATGTGGATAACTTCAGTTCTTGTCGGTAGAATGATTTGCAAATCAAGAATAAAAATTCAGCAGTACAGTAGCGCAAATACAATAACAAATAACAATTCTAGTATAGTGGGTGTAAACGAAAAGTGCTTGCAGCTAACTGGCAGAAGTGCCTCGATAATTTACGTAGTGAATTGCCCTCACAACAGTTCAATACCTGGATCAGGCCGCTTCAGGCTCAACCTGACGCGGGCAGATTAACGCTTCTTGCGCCCAACCGTTTTGTCAAGGACTGGGTCAAGGATAAATTTCTGGCCAGGATTGAGGAGCTGTTCAGCGGGATATGCCCTGAATCTCCTGTCGAGATTATTCTGGATATCGCCCAATACCCGGGCGGGGTTCTCGATTGCGGCAATGGCGCCCGGTTTCCGCTGGAAGCAACGGTCGCCGATTCCGACATATCCGCGGGTGACTTCGCGCACCGACCCAGGCCGCCGATGTCCAACGGTGCCGACAGTGCTCGCTTGATAGCGGCCCTGCCGCAGCCGGAGCCGGTGCCTTCCGCAGACCCCGCACCCGCGCCGGTGAAAAAGCCCATGCGCAGGCCGCGCAATATGGATGTGGTGATAGACGGCAAGCTGCGACACCACGGGAGCCTGAATCGGGATAACAGCTTTGAGAATTTTATTGAGGGCAAATCCAACCAACTGGCCCGCGCCGCGGCCCTGCAGGTAGCGGAAAATCCTGGCTCCGCCTACAACCCGCTGTTCATCTACGGTGGGGTCGGACTCGGCAAGACTCATTTGATGCACGCGGTTGGTAATACCATGCTGGCCCGCAATCCGGGGGCGCGCATTGTTTATTTGCATTCAGAGACATTTGTCGCGACGATGGTCACGGCGCTGCAGCTCAATGCCATCAACGAATTCAAGCGCTTTTACCGGTCCGTCGACGCGTTGTTGATTGACGATATCCAGTTTTTTGCCAACAAGGAGCGCTCCCAGGAGGAGTTCTTCCACACGTTCAATGCGCTGCTGGAGGGCGGTCAGCAGATCATCCTGACCTCCGACCGTTTTCACAAGGAAATCAACGGACTGGAAGATCGCCTGAAGTCCAGGTTCGGGTGGGGTCTTAGCGTGGCTGTTGAGCCTCCCGAGCTGGAAACCCGTGCCGCCATTCTGATCAAGAAGGCGGCACTGTCGCGGGTGGACTTGAGCAATGAGGCGGCCATGTTTATCGCGCAGCGTCTGCGGTCCAATGTGAGGGAGCTGGAGGGCGCGCTTAAGAAGGTTATTGCCCACGCCAGTTTCAAGCGCGAGAGGATTGATGTCGACCTGATAAAGGAGGCACTGAAGGATTTGTTCGCGGTTCAGGCCAAGCAGGTAACAATTGATAATATCCAGCGTTCCGTGGCCGAGTACTATAAAATCAAGATGTCGGACATGTTGTCCAAGCGCCGTAACCGCTCCATCGCGAGGCCGCGCCAGGTGGCCATGTGCCTGTCCAAGGAACTGACCAGCTACAGCCTGCCAGAGATCGGCGATGCATTTGGCGGCCGCGATCACACGACGGTTCTGCATGCGTGTCGTCAGGTGAGAAGTCTGGTCTGCAGCTCCACCGATATTGAGGAAGACTACAACAACCTGATGCGTTCGCTGACCAGTTGATCTGGCCGGGAATGCCCCAGGCAAAGCGCCGGGCTCGATAATCAAGGGGAATGATACTCAGCATGCAATTTGAAATCTCACGGGAAGCGCTACTCAAGCCACTGCAGCTGGTTAGCGGCGTAGTTGAACGACGGCAGACCTTGCCAATTCTGTCCAATGTGTTGTTGGTGCTTAATGACAATGAATTGTCGTTGACGGGCACCGACCTGGAAGTCGAGTTAGTAGGCCGGGTTTCCGTTGATAAAGCGGTTAAAAGTGGCGAAATAACGGTTCCCGCGCGGAAGCTCGTCGATATTTGCAAATCATTGAACGAGGGCTCGCAGCTCGAATTTGCGGTAAAAGACAACAAGTTGACAATAAAGTCCGGGCGGAGTCGTTTTACGCTGGCAACACTGCCAGCCGCTGATTTTCCAGGCATCGAAGACGAGCCAGGCACCTTTTCGCTGGAACTGGCACAGGAAAAGCTGAAAGAGCTACTGGACAGCACCAGCTTCGCGATGGCCCAGCAGGATGTGCGTTATTATCTGAACGGAATGCTGTTTGAAGTCGCGCCCGACCACCTCCGCGTCGTGGCCACCGATGGCCATCGTCTGGCAATGCAGACATTTGCAATCAAGAACGAGGTCTCGGAGGACCAGCAACTGATCCTGCCACGCAAGGGTATTATGGAGCTGGGTCGGCTGATTTCGGAGGGAGAAGGCAATATCACGCTGGTTTTTGGCAACAATCATATTCGCGCCAAAATGCCCCATTACACCTTTACCTCCAAGCTCGTGGATGGCAAGTTCCCTGATTACAATCGTGTGCTTCCGCGGGGGGGCAACAAGTCGGTGACGGGAGAGAGGCAGGTTCTGCGCCAGGCATTCATGCGAGCCTCGATACTCTCCAACGAGAAATACCGGGGTGTCAGGGTGTTGCTCTCCAATGGCGAAATCAAGATTCTGGCTAACAATCCTGAGCAGGAAGAAGCAGAGGAAACGGTGGCGGTAAACTATGAGGGGGACAGTCTGGAAATCGGCTTCAATGTTGGCTACCTGATTGATGTGCTCACTGCGGTCAATAGCGAGTCGGTGAAGCTGTCTCTGTCAGATCCGAACAGCAGTGCCTTGTTGGAAGCGGAGGCCGGCAGTGATGCGGTTTACGTTGTCATGCCCATGAGGCTTTGATTTCATGGGTTTCAGCTTGCCAGGCCGGTAATGGCTTCCCTGCAAAGGTTGAATATCTCCCATGTCAGAAACATCGGCGAGGCAACCATTCAGCCCTCTCCGGCTATCAATATTCTCCATGGTGCCAACGGTAGCGGCAAAACCAGCGTGTTGGAAGCGGTACACCTTCTGGCCTGCGGCCGGTCTTTTCGTGGCGTCAAAATAGAGCCCGTCATTCAGCACGACAAGCCCAGTTGCACGATATTTGCCGATCTGAGGGGCGATATCAAAATGGGGCTGACGCGGTTCCGTAACCAGCGCCATGAACTCAAACTCCACGGCACCCGGCAATCCAACTGGGAACAGGTGGCTCGGCTGTTGCCCGTCCAGGTGTTGGATTCGAATGCGTTTGCCTTGCTGGAGGGAGGGCCACGGGTCAGACGCAGCTTTCTCGACTGGGGTGTGTTCCACGTGGAACGAAGTTTCGTCCAGAACTGGCGCGCGACCCGCAAGTGTCTGGCCAATCGCAACCTGTTACTCAAGGAAGGCGGCGATCGAAGCCAGATTGCTGCCTGGGATACGGAGTTGTGCCGCGCGGCAACGGCGGTGGATGCGGCGAGGCAAGCCTATTTTGATGAATACCTTCCAGTATTGTCCGAGGTAGTGGGGCAACTGGTCGACCTTCCCGACCTCAGTCTTCGTTATCACCGTGGCTGGGAGGGCAACCCGCTTGACGAGGTGTTGCTGCGGCACGCCGCGTCAGACAGCAAGTATGGCGCTACCCAGTATGGACCGCATAGGGCCGATATCGTGGTCAAATCAGGCAAGCTCGCGGCAGTGGAAATTTTGTCGCGAGGACAGCAGAAGTTGTTAGTCAGCGCGATGAAGATAGCCCAGGGAAAATTGCTCTCTTCCGCGGTCAATCAGGATTGCATTTTCTTGATCGACGACCTGCCATCGGAACTGGACCAGGCCAATCGCCATAAGGTTTGCAATTTGCTCCAGGCTTTGAAGAGCCAGCTGTTCCTGACCTGCGTCGACCCGTCGTCGCTGCAAGATTGCTGGGATGAGAAGGTCAAATTCGCCAAGTTTCACGTGGAACATGGTAAAATAACGGCTTGATTTTACGTTAAAAATATCGCCGCGGGCACTGCCCGCAACCCGGAGGCCATGTCTGCGGGAAGCGACCAGTGGGGGAGAGAATGGCAGAGGAATACAAGTACGATTCAGACAGTATCAAGGTGCTTAAGGGCCTGGATGCGGTCAGAAAACGGCCCGGCATGTACATTGGCGATACCGATGACGGCACTGGACTCCACCACATGGTTTTCGAGCTGGTGGATAATTCCGTCGATGAAGCGCTGGCAGGTCATTGTGACCTGGTCAACGTCACTATCCATGTAGGGGAAACTGTCACCGTGTCGGATAACGGCCGCGGCATTCCGACCGAAATGCACAAGGAAGGGGTTTCCGCAGCCGAAGTGATTATGACGGTGCTTCATGCCGGCGGCAAGTTCGATGACAACAGCTATAAAGTATCGGGTGGTTTGCATGGCGTGGGCGTGTCCGTGGTCAACGCGCTGTCGGAAGAGCTGAAGTTGACAATCCGACGTGAGGGGAAGGTCTACGAACAGTATTATCGCCACGGTGTGCCGCAGGCCCCGTTGAAAGTGGTAGGCGATACGGCAAGCAAGGGTACGGAAATACACTTCCAGCCATCCACGGACACCTTCAGCAGTATTGAGTTCAATTACGAGATCCTGGCAAAAAAACTGAGGGAGCTGGCATTCCTCAATGCCGGTATCGCGATCCAACTGCGGGATGAGCGGACCGGTAAGGAAGACTTGTATAAGTATGAAGGCGGCCTGAAGGCCTTCGTTGATTACCTGAATAAGAACAAAACCGCGGTGAACAAGGTGTTCCACTTTCTTGCCGAACGCGAGGAGGACGGCATCTCCGTGGAAATAGCCCTGCAGTGGAATGACTCATATCAGGAAAACATATTTCCGTACACCAACAATATTCCGCAACGCGATGGCGGCACACATATGGCCGGGTTTCGTGCTGCGATGACGCGGGTACTCAAGGGCTATATCGACAAGGAAATGAGCGCCAAAAAGGGCAAGGAAGTGGTTACCAGCGGTGATGACGCACGCGAAGGTCTGACAGCGGTCATCTCAGTGAAAGTTCCCGACCCCAAATTTTCATCCCAGACCAAGGACAAACTGGTGTCGTCCGAAGTCAAGGCCGTGGTTGAGCAGGAGGTGGCGGCCCATTTCACCGACTATCTGATGGAAAACCCACTGGATGCGAAGCAGATCGTCTCCAAGATGATTGATGCCGCTCGCGCGCGGGAAGCGGCTCGCAAAGCCCGGGAGATGACGCGTCGAAAGGGCGCCCTGGACCTGGCTGGATTGCCGGGCAAACTGGCGGATTGCCAGGAGAAAGACCCGGCTTTGTCAGAAATTTTTATCGTCGAGGGTGATTCCGCCGGCGGCTCCGCCAAGCAGGGTCGCAATCGCAAGAATCAGGCCGTTCTGCCGTTGAAGGGCAAGATTCTGAACGTGGAGAAAGCCCGTTTTGACAGAATGTTGAGCTCGGTGGAAATCGGCACGATGATCAAGGCCTTGGGCTGTGGTATAGGCAATGAGGAATTTTCTCCCGATAAACTGCGCTATCACTACATCATCATCATGACCGACGCCGATGTCGACGGCTCCCATATTCGAACACTGTTGTTGACCTTCTTCTTCCGGCAAATGCGGGAACTGGTGGAGCGCGGCCACATCTATATCGCCCAGCCGCCACTGTACAAGATCCGCAAAGGCAAACAGGAACAGTACCTGAAAGACGATATGGAACTGGCCAACTACCAGATGCAGATGGCCCTGGAAGAAGCCAGTCTGTACGTCAATCCCAATGCCCCTCCAATTTCGGGGGATTCGCTGGAAGCCATTGTCAAACAGTACAACAACGTGTATGCCATCATCGACCGGCTTGCTCGCCTGTATCCCCCAGAATTGCTTGAGGCGATGATTTATACGTCGGGCCTGGAAGAGGATTCGTTGCAATCAAAAGACGCAGTTGCCACCTGGATGGAACAGCTCGAAGCCCAGTCCTTAAGGCTTCACCCGAATGTGAGCGCTAACTATCGTTTTGAGTTAAGCGAAGACCCGGAACGTCATATCACGCTGCCCAGGGCGGTCCACAGCTTTCACGGACTCGAGAAACCCTACACATTTTCGCTCGACTTTTTTCATTCCGGCGAGTACCGGGCCCTGGTAAAACTGGGCAAAACACTGGAAGGGCTTATCGAAACGGGCGCCTATGTAAAGCGTGGCGACCGCACCGCCGAAGTCTCGAGCTTCGCAGACGCCATAGACTGGCTGACCAAGGACGCAATGAAAGGCCATTATCTGCAACGCTACAAGGGACTGGGAGAGATGAACCCCAACCAGCTATGGGAAACCACGATGGACCCGGAGACCCGCCGGCTATTGCAAGTCACGATTGATGATGCGATTGGCGCGGATCAACTGTTCACGACACTGATGGGTGACCAAGTGGATCCGCGACGGGAGTTTATCGAGGCAAATGCGCTGGCCGCACAAAACCTCGATATCTGATCAGCTGGTTACCACTGCCGAACTGTTGGTATGTTCCAGCTGGGCTTGCACCCACACACGGAGCTGATCGGTCAATTCGCTGGCGGTTCTGCCCGACACCGCCACCGGTTCACCGATGACAACCGATATGACTCCCGGCTGCTTCAAAAACCGGTGCGCCGGCCAGCAATGGCCGGCATTATGGGCGACCGGGACAATCGGCGCCGAGGCGGCCAGAGCCAGTGTCGCCGCACCCCTTGAAAATTTCTGCCCTACGCCATTGGCTGAACGGGTGCCCTCGGGGAAAACCACAACAGACCATCCCTCACGAATTCTTACCACTCCCTGTAACAGCATCGATTTGCCTGCCTCTCTTGGCTTGCCGCGGTCAATGGCGATGGGACGTTGCAGGCGCAAAGCCCAACCCCATAGCGGAATATCCAGCAGTTCCTTTTTCAAAATCGGACAAACCGGTGCGAATACGGCATAAAGAAACAGGGTTTCCCATTCGCTCTGGTGGTTTGACAGGACAACCGAGGCGCCATCCGGCACATTTTCAAGTCCCCGTATGTCGTAACGAATGCCGCAGGTGACGCGGAGCCAAAATAAGACGAAGCGGCACCAGGCGACATAAAACAGGTGGCGGTGATCGGCGGGAAAAAGCCAGACGAACAACAGCAGGAATCCGCCGACGATTACCGTGGCAGTCACGTAGCCGGCATAAAAAAGACTGGAGCGAATGGTCATAAGCAAACGACTCATGCCCTGTCACGCTCAATAATCATCGCGGCGGCTTCGGCCAGAGTATTCACCACAGTGACACCTTGCATGTCGGTGGATGATGATTCCCGCAGGGTGTCGTTGCCCTTGCCCGTGCGAACCAGAATGGGAAGGCATCCCATTGCTTTAGCTGCCTGCATATCCTTGAGAGAGTCGCCAACCAGCGGCGCATTCCTGACGTGGCAGCCGAATTCGGCTTCGATCTGTTTGAGCAGGCCCACACGGGGTTTGCGGCATTCGCAACCATCCCCCGGCAAATGGGGGCAATGAAATATCCGTTTGATGAAGCCGCCGTGTTCCTGCACCAGGGAAAGCATCTTTTGATGAATCCGTACAAGGTCCTGTTCATCGAGCAATCCCCTTCCGATGCCGGACTGGTTTGTGGCGACAACCACGGTAAAGTCGGCGCCGCTCAGCTCGGCTATGGCCTGCAGGCTGCCGTCGACAGGAATCCACTCCTCCGCGGTTTTGATGTAGTCGACCGAATCATGATTGATGACACCATCCCGGTCCAGAATGACGAATTTGGTGCAGTCAATCGGCATAGGCAGGGCTGCTCAGGAACGATGAAGGCAGGAAATATCGCCTACTTGCAAAAACAGCCGCCGCAGGCGCGCAAGCAGTGCCAGGCGGTTACTTTGCAGGTCGGCTTCGTCGCACATGACCAGCACCTCGTCAAAGAACCGATCAACCACGACACGAAATTCAGCCAGGGATTGCAGCCCGCCCTGATAATCTCTCGCCTCAAACAGCGGCGTCACGGTCTGTTCCTTGGCGGCAATCATCTCTGCAAGCGTCTTCTCCGCGGTTTCGCGCAACAGGGCGCTATTGACGACCGGGTTGTCAACAGGGCTTTCCAGTTTCGCGAGAATATTGCTGACGCGTTTGTTGGCGCTCGCCAATGCCTCCGCCTCCGGCAGCTTGTTGAAATGATGTACCGCTTCGATACGCTGATGAAAATCAAGCGGGTTTGGCGGACGCAGCACAAACACGGATTCGAACTCTTCGTTGCTAATGCCCTCATCGTGATACCAGGCGCGAAATCGTTCCAGCATAAATTCAAAAACAGCCGCCGTAATGTCCCGCGGGGAACCGCCATCTTTCACTTGCTGGCTCTGTACCGCAACGGTAATGCACTCAAGCAGGTTCAGGTTGATCCGCTTTTCAACCAGAATGCGCAGTACACCAATGGCCGCGCGTCGAAGGGCGAACGGATCGCGGGAACCCGATGGCGGTTGTCCGGTGGCGAACAAGCCGGCGATCGTATCAAGCTTGTCGGCCATGGACAGAACGCAGCCGGTTGTGGTCGCCGGCAGATTGTCACCGGCGAAACGGGGCAGATACTGCTCGTTCAAGGCCTGCGCCACTTCTTCCGTCTCGCCATCATGCAGCGCATAATAGTAGCCCATCACGCCCTGCAGCTCCGGAAATTCCCCGACCATGCTTGTCACCAGATCGCATTTCGATAGACGTGCGGCGCGTTCACAAAGCGCCTTGTCTGGAATGGCCTCGACATCAGCCGTCGACATCGCGGCGGCAATCCTGCCGGCAAGAGCGGTAATTCTCTCGACTTTCTGATACAGGGAGCCAAGCTTTTCCTGGAAGACAATCTTTTCAAGTTGCGGCAGGCGCGACTCCAGGGTTTGCATTCTGTCGGTGTCATAGAAGAACGCCGCATCCGCGAGCCTGGGTCGAATCACGCGTTCGTTTCCCTCCACCACTTTCAGCGGATCGCGGCTGGCAAGGTTGGCAACGGTGATAAAACGGGGAAGCAGTTTGCCGTCGCGGTCAGTAACATGGAAACACTTCTGATGAGACTTCATCGACGACACCAGGGCCTCGGCGGGTACCTGCAAAAAATGTGCGTCGAATTCGCCGGTCAGCGCAACCGGCCATTCAACCAGACTGGTCACCTCATCAAGCAGGTTCTCATCAATGACGACGGCGCCATCGAGCTTTTCGCTCGCGGCATTAATCTGTGCGCGAACCTTCTCCTTGCGGCGTTCGAAGTCAGCGATGACATGCCCGGGTGACTCAAGAGCCGACTCATAGTCTGCGGGATTCGTCAACGCGATTGTGCCGCCGTGATGTACCCGGTGGCCGCGCGTATCGGTGCCGGATTGTACGCCGAGAATTTGCGCGGGAACGGATCTGTCGCCAAACAACAGGATTACCCAGTGTACAGGCCGCGCAAACTCCTCCCGCGATGAGCCCCATCGCATCCTTTTTGGAACGGGAAGTTTGGCAAGAGCGGCGGTGACAATTTCCGGCAACAGTGACTCGGTGGCCCGGCCTTTTTCGATTGAACTGAAATACAGTTTCTCCACGCCGTCCTTGTCCGCGCGTTGCAATTCCTCAACATTGACGTGACAGGATTGCGCGAAACCGGTGGCTGCGCGGGTCGGTTTGCCGTCGGCATCAAAAGCGGCCTTGACCGCCGGGCCGAATTTCTCCACGGTTCGATCTTCCTGGCCCGATGCCAGCGCTGACACAATCAGCGCCAACCGGCGAGGGGTGGCGAAACGGCGAATGCCGGAGAAGCGCAGGCCGTGACCTGTAAGCAGCGACTCGACCTCGCGCGAAAAAGACCGCGACAACAAGGGGAGCGCTTTTGGTGGCAGCTCTTCGGTACCAATTTCTATCAGAAGATCCTTACTGTCGTTTTTGCTGTTCATGGCCATTGGCTTGGTTCAGGGCTCGAGATAGTGTTGGCGCAGATCGTCCGGCGCCAGGGGAAAGCCCAGTTCCCTGCGACTGTTGAGGTAAGCTTCGGCGACCATGCGTGACAGTGTGCGCACACGCAAAATAAAACGCTGCCGCTCGGTAACGGAGATGGCACGACGCGCATCGAGCAGGTTGAAATAATGTGAGGCTTTCAATACCTGCTCATAAGCCGGCAACGCAAGCCCCTTCTCTATCAGATCGCGGCACTGTTGTTCACAGTCTGTGAAATAGCCAAACAGAAGAGCGGTATCGGCATGTTCGAAATTGTAGGCCGACATTTCCACTTCGTTTTGTTTGAACACGTCGCCATAGGTCACTGTTCCGTTAGGTCCGCGGGTCCAGACGATGTCATAGATGCTGTCGACACCCTGCAGGTACATGGCAATGCGTTCGATTCCGTAGGTGATTTCGCCGCTGACAGGGTGGCATTCGAGACCGCCGACCTGCTGGAAGTAAGTGAACTGGGTGACTTCCATCCCGTTCAGCCAGACTTCCCATCCCAGGCCCCAGGCCCCAAGCGTCGGAGATTCCCAGTTATCCTCTACAAAACGAATGTCGTGAATGCTGCTGTCTATTCCCAGGCTGCGCAAAGACTCCAGGTACAGGTCCTGAATATTCAGCGGCGACGGTTTTAAAATAACCTGGAACTGGTAGTAGTGTTGCAGGCGGTTGGGGTTCTGTCCGTAACGGCCGTCGGCAGGACGGCGACAGGGTTGAACATAAGCCGTATTCCAGGTTTCCGGCCCGATGGCTCGAAGGAAGGTGGCGGGATGGAAAGTGCCCGCCCCCACTTCGATGTCGAGGGGTTGCATCACAACACAACCATAGTCGGCCCAGTATTGCTGCAGCGCCAGCACCAGGCCCTGGAATGTAGTAAGGTCAGCTTGAGTTGTCATAACAGCGGGGGTGCGCCCATCGACGATAAAAGTGGCAACCAGTGAAGGCCTGCAATTATCCTTGATTCCCGGCAACTAATAAAGGAACCTCTGACCCATAATTCCCGCCTCCGAGGGGGCTTGCTCAAGGGAAGGGATTACCGGCCGATCCGATCACATCCGCCCGGGAGAGCCGCCATTCGAAACCTGCGATACATACTTCTGAAAACCCTGCTGATCTGCTGCGCGCGGTTGCCCCTGCGCTGGGTGCATGCGCTGGGCAATGCCGTGGGTTATGTCATCTATCGGTTTCCCACACCGCTCAAGCATGCCACGTTACGGAATCTGCGTACCTGTTTTCCCGATATGAATCACCAGGAGATCAATCGGCTTGCCAAACGCAGTCTGCAGCACACGGCCAAAACCGCACTGGAAATGGGTAAAGCCTGGCTGCTGCCGCTACCGGAAACTCTCTCGCTGGTGAAGGAAACCGAGGGGAGCGAGCTGCTCGAACAGGCGATGGCGGATGGCAAGGGCGTGATCCTGCTGGCACCCCATTTTGGTAACTGGGAGATGTTCGGCTTCCATATAACAAAGGGAATTGCCTCGACGTTCCTTTACCAGCCGCCGCAGTCGCCCAAACTGGACAAGCTGATTCAGCAGGCCCGTTCCCGCGGTGGTGCGAGTGTTGTCCCGACCACCCGCAAGGGAGTGGCGGCGCTACGCCGGGCGCTGCGAGACGGAGAATTAATCGGCATTCTTCCGGACCAGGCTCCGGGGCGAAATGAAGGCGGCGTTTTTGCTCCCTTCTTTGGGGTCCGGGCGCCGACCATGACGCTGGCCGGGAAACTGGCCGGCAAAACAGGCGCCCGCGTGTTGATAGGCTATGCCCACCGCCTGCCCCAATCCGGCGGCTTCAGAGTGGTAATACGCGACGCCGATGCGGCCATTTACGACGAGCGGCCCGAAGTTTCCGCGTCTGCACTTAATCGCAGTGTACAGCGGCTTGTCGAAGGTGCGGGTCCGGGAGGAGTTGAACAATATCAATGGGAGTACAAACGGTTTCGCCGGCTTCAGGACGGCACGAACCTGTATCGCCAGTGAGTGGTTACCG
This sequence comes from Pseudohongiellaceae bacterium, assembly GCA_040879025.1. Classification (GTDB taxonomy): domain Bacteria; phylum Pseudomonadota; class Gammaproteobacteria; order Pseudomonadales; family Pseudohongiellaceae; genus JBBDLF01. The sequence continues at coordinate 184,305 of JBBDLF010000037.1, read as the reverse complement.
CGGGGCCTCGCCTGAATTAGTGGCTTGAGCAGTTACTTGCGCCAGAACATGGGTGTAAAAAGCACCAGCAGAGTGAAGACTTCCAGGCGGCCCAGCAACATCGCCACACACAAAATCCACTTGGCGGCGGTTGGCAGCCCACCGTAGCTCTGGGACACATTCTCCAGACCCGGCCCGAGATTGTTCAGACAGGCGCCCACCGCGCTGAACGCGGTGACAATATCGAGCCCCGTCGCCAGCAGGGCCAGCAGCATCACCATGAAAACCATGACGTAAACCGCAAAAAACCCCCATACCGCCTGCACCACCCGATCAGGAATCGCCGTGCGACCGAGCTTGATGGGAAGCGTCGCCCGCGGATGAATCAGACGATGCACTTCGCGAAAGCCCTGTTTGAATATCAACAGGACCCTGATGACTTTCATGCCGCCGCCAGTGGAGCCTGCGCAGGCGCCGATGATCGCCGCGTAAATCAGCATGTACGGCAATAAGGAAGGCCAGGCACTGAAATCGGCCGTGGTGAAGCCGGTGGTGGTGGCGATTGAAACGGCCTGGAATAAGCCTTTGGTCAGCGATTCAGTGAATCCGTAGGTGGCAGTGGCATACAGTAGCGAGATGGTGACGACAACCACGAACGCGAGAATAAAACAATAGAATAGAAATTCGGGGTCGGCAAGGTAACTTCGAAAAGTGCGACCGCGCCACGCCGTGAAATGCAGCGCAAAATTGATGCCGGCGAAGAACATAAAGGCTACTGCAATGATGTCGATGACGGGGCTGTTGAAATAGGCCATGCTGGCATCGTGGGTGGAGAAGCCGCCGATGGCAATGGTGGAAAAACTGTGGCTCACGGCATCGAAAAGGCTCATTCCCGCGGCCCAGTAAGCCAGCGCGCAAGCCGCCGTGAGGGAGACGTAAATGTACCACAGCGCCTTGGCGGTTTCCGCCAACCGGGGCAGTAGCTTGTTGTCTTTCACCGGGCCCGGAAATTCAGCGCGGTAAAGCTGCATCCCGCCGATGCCCAGCATGGGCAATACGGCTACGGCCAGCACAATCAGGCCCATGCCGCCCAACCATTGCAGTAACTGGCGGTAAAACAGCAACGATCTCGGCAGCGAATCAACCCCGGTGATTACGGTGGCGCCCGTGGTGGTGAGACCGGAGAGCGACTCAAAGATAGCGTCGGTGGGCGAGAGATCGATGGCCGGAGAGAGCAGAAAGGGCAGGCAACCGGCCACGCCCAGAACACTCCAGAACAGGGTCACCACCAGAAAGCCGTCGCGAGTTCGCAGTTCCTGTCTGGAGCGGGCGGCAAATCCCCACAGGATAAATCCAATCAGAAACAGGATGAACATCGAAGTCAGAAAGGACGAGGCGCCACCATCGTTATATACCAACGAAATCAGCAAAGGGGGCAGATTGCTGAACACGCTGAAAAGCATTATCAGCAGGCCCAGTATTTTTATGATTATTGACAGGTGCATAAGGGCTAAAAGAAGCTGAAGCCTACCTGGAACAACCGTTCTACATCAGGGATTCGTTTGCGGTCGATCAAAAACAAAATGACGTGGTCTCCTGATTCAACTACCGTATCATCATGAGCGATAAGCACTTCGTTATCTCTGACGATGGCGCCTATGGTGGTGCCTTCGGGCAGATCGACGTCTTCGATCGCGCGACCCACCACCCGGGATGAATGGGCATCTCCGTGCGCGATGGCTTCCAGGGCCTCCGCGGCACCCCGGCGCAGGGAATGGACATTGACCACGTCACCGCGTCTAACATGAGCTAACAATGAACCTATGGTTGCCTGCTGGGGAGAAATGGCGATGTCGATCTCTCCGCCTTGTACCAGATCGACATAGGCCGGATTATTGATCAGGGTCATTACCTTTCTGGCGCCAAGTCGTTTGGCGAGCATTGACGACATGATATTGGCTTCGTCATCGTTGGTCAGAGCCAGAAAAACATCGGTATCCTCGATGTTTTCCTCCAGCAGCAGGTCCTGGTTTGAAGATTCGCCATGGATCACTATGGCGCGGTTCAGGGTTTCGGAGAGGTAGCCACTGCGTTGGAGATTGCGCTCGATTATCTTGATCTGATAGCGGCGTTCGATACTCTCGGCAAGGCGCAGCCCGATGTTGCCGCCGCCGGCAATCATCAGGCGCTTGTATGGCTTGTCCATTCGCCGCAGTTCACTGATTACCGCGCGGATATTATTGTGCGCCGCGATAAAGAACACTTCATCGTCCGCTTCAATTACCGTGGCGCCTTCCGGTATGATCGGCCGGTCACGACGAAAAATGGCCGCCACCCGTGTTTCAATGGAAGGCATGTGCTGGCGCAGCAGCCGGATTTCCTGGCCTACCAACGGACCGCCATAGTACGCCTTCACCGCCACCAGCTGTACCTTGCCCGCGGCAAAATCAAGCACCTGAAGCGAGCCCGGCATGTCAATCAGCCGGCTTATATAATTTGAAACGATATGTTCAGGGGAAATGACGACGTCAACGGCGAGGCCGTTTTGCCCGAATAATTTGTCGTTCACCAGGTAAGCGGTGGATCGCAATCGACAGATCTTCTTGGGTGTCTGGAACAGCGAGTAGGCGACACGGCATGCTACCATGTTCACTTCATCACTCTCGGTTACGGCGATCAGCATTTCCGCGTCCTGACCGCCGGCTTCCTCCAGTACGTTCGGATGGGAAGGGATACCCGCTACCGTACCCAGATCGAGACGGTCCTTCAGTGTCCGTAGCCGTTCGGCATCGGAATCAACGATAGTGATGTCGTTGTCTTCAATGGCAAGCGTTTCGGCAAGAGTCGACCCTACCTGGTTCGCGCCGAGTATGATGATCTTCATTTAATCGGGTTTACCTCACTGCCGGCCGATGGTCAGGCTGATACGGGTTTTTTGCGGAGGACGGAAAAGAAAAATCCGTCCGTCCCGTTGTCACATGGCAGCAGTTGTCTTCCGTAGCGACATTGTACTCCCCAATCGGCTGTAATGGCTTCATGTTTAGCGCTATCGACCTCCCGTAGAAATGCGCCAACCACGGCATCGTTTTCCTCCCGGAGCACAGAGCAGGTGCAGTACAGGAGCAAGCCCCCGGGTTCCAGACAGGGCCACACACCCGTCAGTAATTTCAGCTGTTCGTCCGCCATGCGGGGCACGTCCTGCGCCAGTCTCAATAGCCGGATATCAGGGTGGCGGCGGATAACGCCAGTGCCGGTACAAGGGGCGTCCAGCAGGATACGCTGGAATGGCCGCTGGTCCCACCAGGCCTCAATATCCGCCGCGTCATTCTGTTTGACTTCGGCCTCCAAATGAAGCCGCATGAGGTTCTCCTGCACGGGACGCAGACGCGATGAATCCTTGTCTATCAGTACCATTCTCGTCAGTGAATGCTCACTCTCGAGTAGATGGCAGGCCTTGCCCCCGGGCGCGGCACAAGCGTCAAGTACGGATTGTCCCGCTTCAAGACGAAGCAGGCCCGGAACCAGTTGCGAAGCCTCATCCTGTACACTCACCCTTCCGTCGGCGAAGCCCGGGAGCCGATCAACCGCCACCGGTTTGTCAAGATAGAGCGCCGTCTCGGCCAGCGTGCCCGATCTGGCTTCGATTCCCGCCTGCCGCAGCCGGTCCAGATAGTCCCGGGGCGTCGATTGCAGCCGGTTGACCCGCAATGTCATCGGCGGGCGTTGGTTGTTGGCGGCTGCGATTTCACGCCATTGATCCGGCCAGTCTGCTTTGAGCCTTGCCAGCAACCACCCCGGATGCGAGAAACGCACAGTGTCATCGGTCTTGACCAGCATCTGGTCCAGTGCGTCGGCCTGACGGACATAGTTGCGCAATACCCCGTTGACCAGTCCCCGCGCCCAAGCCTTGTTGAGCGTGCCCGTCGCCGCGACGGTTTCATTGATTGCCGCATGGTCGGGTATGCGCAAATAGCGGAGTTGATAAATTCCAACCAGAAGCAGACTTTTAACGTCCAGATCCTTGCGGCGCAACGGCCGTTCCAGCAATTGGCCGAGAATGGCATCCAAAGCGTAATAATGGCGACAGCAGCCGAAACACATTTCCTGCACGAGGCTGAAATCAGCGGCGGATTCATGTTTCTGCAAGTGAGAGGTCAGTGAGCCATGGTGGCTTAGGATGGCGTTGAGAATTTCTGCGGCAACCGCGCGGGGGTTCTGACTCATGGATGGGTATCGCTGTTTTCTGAATCAAGTTCTGAATCGGTAAAGCGTTTACCGCGCTGAAACAGTTTCCGGCGTGAGTTGAAAACTTCCCTCGCGGTCATGGGTTTTTTTCCCGGCAGTTGCAATGCGTGAACCCGGAGCGTGGAACCGCCACAGGCGACGGTCAGGCTGTTACTGTCGGCGGCCACTATAGTGCCAGGTATCTCTTCTGCCGCGGTATCATCCGGTGTGACGGAAACCAGTCTCACCCGCTGGCCATCGATAAAGGTATAAGCAGGATACCTGCCGATCCCGGCGCGTACCTGGCAGTCGATAAGTCGGGCGGGCTCGTGCCAGCGAATCCGCGCTTCGGTTTTCTCGACTTTTTTGGCATAGGTGCTGTGGGCCTCGCCCTGGGCCTGCGCGTTGTCACGCATGACGAGGTAATTATCCAGCGTATAGAGCAGCGCTTTGCGACCTGCCGCGACCAGTTTTTCTTCCAGCGTGACACGCGTGTCGTCCGCTTCAATTTTCACCGGCTGCTGGTGCAACATAGGTCCGGTATCCAGGCCGGCATCCATCTGCATAATAGTGATACCTGTCGCCTTGTCGCCGGCCAGCAGAGCGCGCTCCACCGGCGCCGCTCCGCGCCACCGCGGCAGCATGGACGCGTGAACGTTGATACCACCATACACAGGAATATCCAGCACCGCCTGAGGCAGGATCAGACCGTAGGCCACAACCACAAGCAAGTGAGCGTCCAGAGACTTGAGCCGGGCATGTTCTTCGCGGGATTTCAGGGAGGAGGGTTGAAACACCGCAACGTTGTGTTGCAGCGCAACGGTCTTCACGGGCGAAGGCAGTAATTGCTTGCCGCGGCCCGACGGGCGATCAGGCTGGGTATAAACCGCAACGATGTTGTGTTTGCCGGCAAGCAAAGCTTCCAGATGGCTCGCCGCGAAGTCGGGCGTGCCGGCAAAGATAATGCGAAGGGGAGGCATCGGTCAGGCCGATTTCCTGTGCTCTTTTTCCAGTTTGCTGCGAATGCGCTGCCGCTTGAGGGTGGTCAGGTAATCGACGAACAGCTTGCCGTCCAGGTGATCGATTTCATGCTGAATGCAGGTGGCAAGCAAGCCCTCGGCATCCAGCTCAAAGATTTCTCCCTTGACATCGTGGGCGGAAACCTTGACCTGGCGCGGTCGGGAGACGGTTTCATAAAAACCGGGGACAGAGAGGCAGCCCTCATCGTAATCCGACAGCTCTTCATCAGTTACCACAAAAGTTGGGTTAATGAATACCCTCGGACTATCCTTGTTTTCAGAGATATCCATAACCAGGATTCGCTGATGCACGTTAACCTGCGTCGCGGCCAGGCCGATACCCTTGGCATCGTACATGGTCTCGAACATGTTCTCGATCAAGACATTCAGTTTGTCGTCGAAAACAGTTACAGGGTGTGCTTTCGTTCGCAGCCTGGGATCAGGGAACTCCAGAATTTGTAATTTCGCCATTTTATGGGATTACCGCCGCATTGGATGACGCAGTTCTGTGAACTGCTTGGAACAACTTAACCGCTTCTAGTGCAATTATACCTTATTGCTAAGATAATCAACCTGTTCAGCGCAGGAACTTGAATATGAGAAACCGTGGATTGAGGCATTTTATTCCCGGCATCGTCCTCGGTGCCTGGCTGGGTATGTTTGCCAGTGGGATACAGGCCCAGACAACGCTGTTGCTGGAAGATTACCCGGACAACTATGTCGTGGTAGAAGGCGACACGTTATGGGATATTGCCAGCAATTTCCTCGAGGATCCGTGGCGATGGCCGGAGATTTGGGAACAGAACCAGCAAGTTGAGAATCCTGACCTGATCTATCCGGGTGACGTTCTGGTGTTGCAGTTTGTCGACGGTGATCCCCGCATTATCGTACAGCGTGCAGCCGCCGCGGCCGCCGACAGCGACCGGCCGACGTCCCGGCTGAGCCCGCGGATTCGGGAGTCAGCGCTACCGTCGAGCTCCATTCCGGAAATTGTCGTGGCCGACATTGCCAACAGTTTGACGGAGAACCGGATTGTGTCACCGGAGCTGTATGAGGACGCCCCTTATATCCTGGCCAATTCAGCCGTCAATCTCATCATGGGAGCCGGTGATGAGATCTACGCCCGCGGTGCCTGGCCGGACTCGGCGAATTCTTTTCAGATTTACCGGCAGGGCAATACCTACCGCGACCCCGACACGGGAGAGTCTCTGGGTGTCGAGCTTGAAAACAAGGGCACTGCCACGGTAATCGCCGAGGCGGGCGAAGGAGTGCGCAGGCTCGAAATCCGCAGCAGCAGCAAGGAAATTCTGGTTGGTGACCGCTTACTGGTCCGCGAAGCCTCGCCGCTTGACCCGGTGTTGTATCCCCAGGCGCCGGAGGACGAGGTCGCCGGTTACATTCTGGCGCTTCCGACCAACGAAACCATGGGCTCCATGCTGGACACCCTCGTTATCGGCCTGGGGTCGCGGGATAATCTGCGGATAGGCGATGTGCTTTCCATTCGCCAGCAGGGCACTGTTGTTGACGATGAAGTGGGCGCTGAACGTCAGGACTGGAAAGGCCGCTTGCGCAGCGGTTTCTTCGGGAACAATGTGCAGTTGCCGGACAAGGAAGTGGGCACGTTGCTGGTATACAGAACTTTTGAAAAACTCAGTTACGGCATGATTCTGGAGATGTCCGAGCCGATCATGGTGGGTGATATTGTCGCCAGCCCCTGACGGCACCGCAACACGGCTTACCTTTCTGATCAGGGATGATCACGATGGAACTGCAGGAACTCAGCTATCTCCTCAAGCTTTACCATTGCCGTGATATCGGCAATTTCCGACTGTCCCGGCTGGTGCCGCGCTTTGCCTCCATGACCGCCCTTCTATCGGCCGGCGAAGAGCCACTGCAGGCAGTCGGCCTGACGCCGGAGGAAGTTGGCGCCATCACCGGTGTCGCGGACGCGACGGTTGAGCCCGGGGTTGAGGCTGCCCTCCAATGGTTACACGGTCCCCGCCATCACATACTCACCTGGTGGGATGAATACTACCCGCGGTTGCTGCGGGAAATTCCCGTTCCTCCACCGCTGCTGTTTGTAAAGGGTGACCCGGCCGCTCTGAGTCTGCCGCAAATCGCCATCGTGGGCAGTCGTAGCGCGAGCACCGCCGGGAAAGCCAATGCCTGCTGGATTGCCGCACAGCTTGCCCGTGGCGGTTTTTGTATCTGCAGCGGCATGGCCGCAGGAATCGATTCCGCGGCCCACGCCGGGGCATTGTCGGTGAATGGCAGCACCGTCGCCGTTCTCGGTACGGGAATCGATATTGTCTACCCCCGCCGGAATCAGAGTCTGGCGGAACGGATCGCCGAATCCGGCGCACTGGTGTCTGAGTTTCCTCTGGGGACGCCCCCCGGGGCCAGCCACTTTCCACAACGTAACCGCCTGATCAGCGGTTGCAGTGTTGGCGTTCTCATTGTTGAAGCCGCATTGCGGAGCGGGTCCTTGATTACCGCACGACTGGCTGTCGAACAGAATCGAGAGGTTTTTGCCATGCCGGGGGCCATCACCAGTGCAGGATCGCGTGGCTGCCACCGCCTGATAAAGGAAGGCGCCAAGCTGGTGGAATCACCAGAGGACCTGCTCGAGGAACTCGGCGCGATGCTTGCCCTGCAACAGGAGTGCCTGACCGACCCGGATAACACGGGTACACCGTCAAATGCCGGGTTGTGCGGGGTGGCAATGACAAGGAAGGCGGCGGCAGGCGGAATGAGGGAGTTTGCATTGAAGTCATTGAGCGAGAACGAAGCCAAAATTCTCAAGGTCATCGGAGGTGAACCCTGCCACCCCGACACGCTCACCCAGCAATGTGGTTTGTCGGTAGCGCTTATCCATTCCCTGTTGGTCAAACTGGAAGTAGACGGATTGGTCGAGCAGGTGGCGGGACGATACCGCCGGTGCTGAATCTTGCATAGCACACAGGACTAGGGTAGTTTGCGTCTTTTCGTTAAGGGTAGCCAGGCGCGGGCTGCGCCGTCCGGCGATCAACAGGACCAGCAAACCATGACAAAACCATTTGTTGCCATTTTAATGGGTTCGGAATCCGATCTGGAGGTGATGCAGGGTACAGCGGACATTCTTGCCAAACTGGAAGTGGCTTATGAGGTCAAGATTACCTCGGCCCACAGAACACCGGCGGCCACCCAGCAGTATATTGCTGACGCAGAATCTCGCGGCTGCCAGGTTTTTATTTCCGGTGCCGGACTCGCCGCGCACTTGGCTGGAGCGACCGCGGCGCATACCTTGAAACCGGTGATCGGCGTGCCGATTGATGCCGGTCCGCTGAACGGACTGGACTCGTTGCTGTCAACCGTGCAGATGCCTGCGGGAATCCCCGTGGCGACTGTGGCCATCGGCCGGACCGGGGCCAAAAATGCCGCCTATCTGGCAGCGCAGATTATGGGATTGAGCGATGCCGGTCTTGCCTCCCGCCTGGCGCGGGAACGTGAGCAGAACGCAGAGAAAGTGCAGGGTCAGGACCAGGCGCTTCGATCACGCTGATGGCTGATCCCGCCAGAGCATTCTTTTCCGGACCATTCGCACGATGAGCCGGCTCCACGGATTCATAGCCGCCGATATGCTGGACAGTGGCGGCATAGTCGCCTATCCAACCGAAGCGGTCTGGGGGATCGGTTGCGACCCATTCCAGGTGCAGGCCGTGTTACGAATTTTGCAGATCAAACAGAGGCCGGTGGAAAAGGGCCTGATTCTCGTAGCCTCTTCCACCGATCAGCTGGGCCGGCTTTACAGCTCACTGGACAAACTCCACAAACGCACGCTGGATGCCGACTGGCCGGGCCCGGTGACCTGGTTGTTACCCGACCCCGAAGACCTGGTCCCCTGGTGGATAAAGGGGCTGCATCGCTCCGTTGCGGTTCGGGTCAGCGCCCATCCGGTAGTGCGCGACCTTTGCGAGATCTTCGGTGGACCGGTCATTTCCACCTCGGCGAATCTGGCCGGAGAGCCGGCAATCAGATCCAGATTAAAACTGGTGATGAAAATGGGCGCTAAACTGGATTATATAATGCCGGGTACGCTCGGCGGCGCATCGGCCCCCTCACCCATACGCGATCTGCTGACCGGGTCGGTTTTGCGGGCGGGGTAACGTGACAGTTGGAGTGGACAGTGAATACCGACGATATTACCAGGGTGAAGCATTATCTGTTGGGGCTGCAGGATTCCATCTGCAAGGGGTTGGAAACAGCGGATGGCAGCGCCCGGTTTCACGCCGATGAGTGGCAGCGGGAGGAAGGCGGTTCGGGCATCAGCCGAGTCATAAGCGGCGGTGATCTGATCGAAAAGGGCGGCGTTAATTTCTCCCATGTCTTCGGCAAGGCCCTGCCGGCTTCGGCTTCTGCGGCGCGGCCGGAATTGGCGGGTCGGGCGTATCAGGCAATGGGCGTGTCGCTGGTGATTCATCCGGACAATCCCTTCGTGCCCACTTCTCATGCCAACTTCCGGTTTTTTGTCGCGGAAAAGGAAAACCAGGCGCCCGTGTGGTGGTTTGGGGGCGGGTACGATCTCACTCCCTGTTACGGCTTCGACGAAGACTGTGTGCATTGGCACTCAGTGGCGAAGCGGGCCTGTGACGATTTCGGTCCGGAATTTTACCCCCGCTTCAAGAAAGCCTGCGACGAGTACTTTTTTCTCAGGCATCGCAATGAAGGCAGGGGTATTGGCGGTTTGTTTTTTGATGACTTCAACGAACCAGGCTTTGAAAAGAGTTTTGAGTTTGCGCAGACTATCGCGGCCAGTTACCTGCCGGCCTATCTGCCAATCGTGGAGAAACGTCGGGCCAAACCGTTCACGGAACAGAACAAACATTTTCAGGAATACCGCCGTGGCCGTTATGCGGAATTCAATCTCGTTTATGATCGCGGCACGATATTTGGTTTGCAGTCCGGTGTCGGGCGCGTCGAGTCCATTTTAATGTCGCTGCCCCCGGTGGTAAGGTGGATTTACAACTGGCACCCCCGGCCAGGCAGTGCCGAGGAAGCGTTGGCCACCCGGTATCTCACTGCCAGAGACTGGGCCTGATTCATGAGCGAAAGGAGAATTTGGTGACACGCTATGCGGTTGTCGGTAACCCGGCAGATCACAGCAAATCACCCGAAATTCATGCCAGGTTCGCCGCGCAGACTACCGAGGATGTCGACTATTCCGCGGTGACTCTGGAGCCGGAAAGTTTCGAGCGCTGGGTAAGCGAATTTTTCGCCGCCGGCGGGGGCGGATTAAACGTCACTGTGCCGTTCAAGGAAAGGGCTTTTGCTCTCTGCGAGGAACGATCGCCCCGGGCGCAACGAGCAGGCGCGGTCAATACCTTGTACCTGGATGCCACCGGCAGGCTGTCGGGAGACAATACCGACGGCGTGGGCTTGTTGCGGGACATCGTAATCAACAACAACTTTCCTGTCGCTGAACGCAAGGTACTGGTACTCGGAGCCGGTGGCGCGGTTCGAGGTGTGCTGGCGGTACTGGTTGACGCTTTGCCTGCGGAAATAAAAATAGCCAATCGCACACTTGCCCGCGCACACGCACTAAGCCGGGAATTTCACAGCCTGTTCCCGGTTTCGGTCGCCGCGTATGACGAACTGCATCAGCAGTTCGACCTGATTATCAACGGCACATCGGCAAGTCTGAACGGACAGGTGCCGCCTTTGCCCGATACCGTGATCGCACGGGGTTGTTGCTGTTACGACATGATGTACAGCGACAGGGACACCCCGTTTGTAGAGTGGGCCAGAAATCACGATGCGGCCCTGATTCTCGATGGCATCGGCATGCTGGTAGAGCAGGCGGCGGAGTCTTTCGCCATCTGGCGCGGTAAACGCCCCGACACCGCACCCGTAATCGAAGCCTTGCGCAAACATGGGGTGGGGGGGGGGGGGGGGGGT
>JBBDLF010000037.1:172556-173139 GCA_040879025.1 Pseudohongiellaceae bacterium | reverse complement strand
CCCCCCCCCCACCCTCTTCAGTAAAGGTTCTTCAGCTTCACGTAGTGGTCGGCTGAGTAGCGGAAAAACTGCTTCTCTTCCTCGGTCAGGGGCCGCGCTCGTTTTGCCGGAGCACCCAGGTACAGGTAGCCAGACTCCAGTTGCTTGCCAGGCGAAACCAGGCTGCCGGCGGCTATCACCACTTCGTCCGGAACCACGACGCCGTCCATGATGATGGAGCCCATACCTATCAGCACTCGATTGCCCACACGACAGCCGTGTAAAATCACGCGGTGACCCACGGTAACATCGTTCCCTATTCGCAACGGATGTCCTTCAGGGTTATCTTCGCTTTTGTGGCTGACATGCAACACGCATCCATCCTGGATGCTGGTCCGTTCACCAATGGTGATCTGATTCACGTCGCCGCGTATGACCGCGGTGGGCCAAACGGAACTGTCTTTACCGATAATGACATTGCCGATCACCTCGGCACTGGAGTCAACAAACGCTAATTCATCCACCCGTACTCGATGTTCCTGAAAGCCACGAATTGACATAAATTCTCCTTCTGAGCGTGGGGGGGGGGGGGGGGGGGGGGGGG
>JBBDLF010000037.1:59111-172546 GCA_040879025.1 Pseudohongiellaceae bacterium | reverse complement strand
GAATGATTATCATTCGCCACCGACCCCCAACAAAAAAGGCCGTGGGTTCGCCACGGCCTTTCCAGTGTAACCGAACAAAACAACGACCTAATGCGCTTCGGCTCCGGCTCCGTGCACGTCCTCTATCGAGAGCGGTTGCGCATCGGCATCCTGCCCTCTGTAGACAACCCGGGAGTCGAACGTGTAATCGCCTTCAACCGCCATAAACGCGATCAGCAGCAACAGCACTGTTGGCGGGCCGAGTATGGTAAACACCAGCGCCATCCGTTCCCACATGGCATGCATGAAGATGGCGACAATGAAGCCGGCTTTCAACATCATGAACAGGAGGATGAGAAACCATCGCAGAACGCCCTCTTCCATAAAGTCTGTGCCGTAGGAAAAGGCGCTCAGTACGAAAAGAAGAGTCCAGATTTTGAGATAAATACCCAGTGGATGTTGTTGACCTGCTTCCGCTGACATTACTGTCTCCCCTTACCAAAGATAGAAAAATGCAAAAATGAATACCCAGACGAGGTCGACAAAGTGCCAGTACAGGCCGGTAATCTCGACGATCTCGTAACCCTTCTTTTCGTAATGCCCCCGCCACACCTTGCTGGCTACAATCAACAGGTAAATTACCCCTCCCGTCACGTGCAGCCCGTGAAAGCCGGTAATCATGAAGAACACAGAGCCGAACTGCGGCGCACCGAAGGGATTGCCCCAGGGGCGGATACCCTCCTCTACGATCAGCTTGGTCCATTCGAAAGCCTGCATGCCCACAAAGGAGGCGCCGAAGGCCGCGGTGATCACCATCAGGATAGTGGTCATCTTGCGATCACGGCGGTACCCGTAATTCACCGCCAGCGCCATGGTGCCGCTACTGGTGATGAGAATAAACGTCATGATCGCAATCAGAATCAGCGGAATGGGGTCGCTGCCGAAGAAAGACAACGCAAAGATCTCGCTGGCGTAAGGCCAGGGCTCCGTGGTGGTCATGCGTACGTTCATGTAGCTCGTCAGGAAACAGGTGAAGATGAACGTATCACTCACCAGAAATATCCACATCATTGCCTTGCCCCAGGGCACGTGGTACGTCTGTTTATCAGCAGTCCAGTCGTCTACCAGACCGGGTACGCCCTTTCTGGGGTCTACTGATTCGCTTGCGGCTGTTTCACTCATGCGCTAATTCCCATGTAAACAATGATGCATTTCTTCTTCGTGCTGTCGCGGCTCAGGTGTTGGACAGAAGTGCGAACATCACCACCCATACCAGAAGCAGGAAGTGCCAGTACAGCGTGCAAAGTTCCACGCTCAGCCTTATTTCTTCCGATGTGCCACCGGACAACAGGCGCAAGGAACTCTTGCTCCAGACCCACAGACCGCCCAGCAAGTGGATGGCGTGGATGCCAGTCAACAGGTAAAAGAAGGAATTGGCCGGATTGCCGGCCAAAAACATGCCTGATTCAGACAGTTCCCGCCACGCGGCGAGCTGACCGGCAATAAAGGCGAGCGCAAATAATCCGCCGCCAATGACCGTCAGCTTCACCAGTTTTTCCTGCCGGTTTCGAATGGCGCTGCGAGACCACTGGAACAGAACACTGCTAAGCACCAGCAAGGCTGTGTTGATCCAGAGCAGCCCCGGCTCCGCCAGTGGCGTCCAGTCCGGGAGTTCCATGCGTATGAAGTAGCTGACAGTAAACAATGAGAAGATCACTGTCGCCACGCCCAGGAAAAAAACCAGAGCGACTTTCTGTGGTGGTGCCGCAAAGGCAGGCTCGGAGGCTAAATCTTCGAGCAGCCCTTTACGTTCCCACGACTTGTCGGTTACGTCTTTGTAAAAATTCATATGTCGGCCTTTGAGGAATCGTGATCAGGATCAAAATGTTCCGTGTCCACAGTCGGCTCCGAGGCTTCGGGAGTGTTCTGTGGAATAAAGTCCTCATGAGCGCCCGGTACGCTGTAGTCATAGGCCCAGCGATACACGGAAGGCAGTTCCGGACCCCAGTTGCCGTGAACGGGGGGAGTATCGGGAGTCTGCCATTCCAGAGTGGTGGCGCCCCAGGGGTTCGAGCCCGCGTTCTTGCCGTAGCGCAACGACCAGAAGATGTTGATGAAGAACAGCAATTGAGCGGCTCCGACGATCAGCGCGGCCACCGTGATGCTGGTGTTGAGATGCTGTGCTGATTCAGGAATGAAGTCGGTGGTTCCCAGCGCATAGTAACGACGCGGTACGCCGAGAAAACCAAGGTAGTGCATCGGCAGATAAATGGCATAGGTGCCAAGGAACGTCAGCCAGAAATGCCACTTGGCCATGCCGTCATGGTACATCTTGCCGGACATTTTCGGGAACCAGTGATACAGAGCGGCATACAGCACGAGTATCGGAGATACACCCATCACCATGTGGAAGTGGGCCACAACGAAGTAGGTGTCGGACAACGGCAGGTCGATAACCACGTTACCGAGGAACAGCCCGGTCAGGCCGCCGTGGATAAAGGTAAAGATAAAGCCGATGGCAAAGCACATCGGCACGTTGAGCCGAATGTCCCCTTCCCACAATGTCAGCACCCAGTTGTACACTTTCAGCGCCGTGGGCACGGCGATAATCAGTGTGGTGGTTGCAAAGAAAAATCCGAAGTAAGGATTCATGCCGCTGACATACATGTGGTGAGCCCACACGATAAAGCTGAGTCCGCCAATGGCGATGATCGCCCAGACCATCATGCGGTAGCCGAATATATTTTTTCTGGCGTGAGTGCTGAGTACGTCAGACACCAGCCCGAATGCCGGCAGTGCCACGATATACACTTCCGGGTGCCCGAAAAACCAGAATAAATGCTGAAACAGAATCGGACTGCCACCGCTGTAATCCAGTGCCTGGCCGGCTTCGACCACCGCCGGCATAAAGAAGCTTGTGCCCAGCAGAATATCAAAGGTCATCATGATTGCCGCCACCAGCAGTGCCGGGAACGCGAACAGACCGAGGATGGTGGCAACAAAGATACCCCAGACGGAAAGCGGGAGGCGCATCATGGTCAGTCCGCGACAACGAGCCTGCAGCACCGTGGTGACGTAGTTGAGTCCGCCCATGGTAAAAGCGATGATGAACACACCCAGTGAGACGAGCATCAGTATGATGCCCATCCCGTGCCCGGGAGTGCCGATCATGCTCGTCTGTGGAGGGTACAAGGTCCAGCCCGCGCCAGTGGGGCCGCCGCTGACAAAGAAGCTGGCCAGCAGAATAATAACCGACAGCAGGTAGACCCAGTAACTCAGCATGTTCAGGAACGGAAACACCATGTCCCGGGCGCCGACCATCAAGGGAATCAGATAATTACCGAAGCCGCCGAGCAACAACGCGGTCAGCAGGTAAACCACCATGATCATGCCGTGCATGGTCACGGCCTGGTAATACGAGCTCGGATCGATCATGTCGAAGGTTTCAGGAAAACCGAGTTGCATACGAAACATAAGAGACAGCACCAGGGCGATGACACCGACAAATATCGCGGTGCTGCCATACTGAATGGCAATGACCTTATGGTCCTGGCTCCATACATACTTGGTCACCCAGCTATGCGGGTGGTGGAGCTCTTGCTCCTGGTCGGCTAGAGGGACATAAGCCATTAAAACCTCCTGATCAATTCTTTAATCCCTCGCGAAATCGCAACGGGTACAAGTCATTAAACTGAAAAACCGTGTTTGAAACCTGATGAACCGCCCGGCTATTCAGCCAGGGTATGTATATACGCCGCGACATCCGCGATTTCCTGCACATTGGCGACCGCCGTGGCCATGGACACCATCTGTTCGCCATAGTCGTCCTGAGGATGGAGGCCCCGCACGCCGCTTCTGAAATTATTGATCTGCCGTTCGAAGTACCAGTCGCTCATGCCGGCCAGGTTCGGGGCATCCGTGTACCAGGTGCCGGATGCGTCAGGCAAATGGCAGGCAGCGCAATTGGACTGGTAGATTCGACGACCGTTATCGATATTTCCGCCCTCGAGCGTTGCCGGAGACCGTTCCAGTTCCATGCCTCCTATATAGGCTGATACATTGGCAATAGCCTCGTCGGTGGACAGCATGGCGGCCATCGGCGCCATCATCTGGCCCATCGGATCGCCTTCTCCGCCGCGAACACCCTGCTGGTAGTACCGTAGCTGTCGCGCCACGTACCAGTCCTGCAGACCGGCAAGGCGTGGAGCGTTCAGCGCTTCATTGCCCTCGCCCTGCTGCCCGTGGCAACTGGCGCAGGCGGCGTACTGTTGTTCGCCTGCGGCGACATTCGGCTCGGCCATGGATTGGGTTTCCGCGAACGTCGGCTGCCGGGCCAGCCAGGCATCGTAATCAGCCTGCTCCTCAACGATGACTCGGCCGCGCATAATAAAGTGTGCAATCCCGCAAAGTTCTTCACACAGAATGTCGTATTCTCCCACCAGGTTGGGAGTGAACCATTGGTAGGAAACGAGACCGGGAACCAGGTCCATTTTTACGCGGAACTGCGGAACCGTGTAATTGTGCAGCACGTCCTTTGATCGCAACAGTGCCCTGACCGGCTGGTTCACAGGTAACCGCATTTCAGGGCCGTTGACGATCACGTCGTCCTGGGAATTAGGGTCTTCGGGGTTGACGCCGAGCGGATTATTTTCGCTGACAAACACGGTGTCGGCGGTGCCGAGAATTCCATCGGCACCGGGATAGCGGAATGACCATTGCCATTGCTGACCGACAACTTCGTAATCGGTGGCTTCCTCGGGGACGGTCACGAACGTCGCCCATACGAACAGGCCGGGTGCCAGCATCGCGACCACACCGAGTGTGGTAACGATGGAAAGGCCGGCTTCGAGCCTTGAGTTTTCGGGTTCGTACACCGCCTTGTGCCCTTCTTTCTGCCGGAACTTCCAGACGCAGTACGCCATGAAAGCGTTGACTGCGATGAAAACCAGACCGGTTACCCAGAAAGTGACATTGATTGTGAAGTCAATGGATTGCCATTCCGCGGCGATCGGCGTGAACCACCAGGGGCTGGCAAAGTGAAATATGACTGATCCGACAATCAGGAGAAGTAGAACGACTGCTAAGGCCATAAGTCACATCCTTCTTAAATGCGTATGCTAGAATTTCCAATGCCTGCGTTTGCCTGCACTGAGAAAAGGGTAACGAATGACGATGAGCGTCCAGCTTCGGCTCAGTTGTATATCGTTTCCTTCCAGTATTTTTTTGTTGTTGGCGGGGCTCATTCTGACGGATTTCTGGTCATTTTCTGGGCGCCTCACAAGGTCGGGAATGCTATAGTATTGTAGTTTTTACCGCAAGCAATTTCGCCCTGAAAAGCCCGTGATATTGCGTCAAATCAAGTGAATTTCACGGGAAATCCGGCGAAGGTGACACCCGTTTGTCAGTTTTTACGAAAGCACTTTAATACGGTCAACAGTGTCGCGAAATTGACGGCCGGGAAATGGCAATTCACTTCCAGAATGGTTATTCTTGAGATGAATGGCAAAACATGATTGAATGCGCGCGGCTTCTGGCACCCTGCGTCCTGCCCAACCCGATTAACAGAGATTCCGGAAAATTGTGACTGAGATTACCACCAATCAGACTTTGAGTTGGCGTGACTTTTACGAGATGTGCAAGCCTCGCGTGGTCATGTTGATGATCCTGACTTCCGTTGTCGGCATGCTGCTGGCGGTGCCCGGAATGGTGCCCCTGGATATATTGCTTCTCGGCAACCTGGGCATAGCGCTGGTAGCGAGTTCAGGCGCGGTTGTGAACCACTTGATTGACCGCAAAGTGGACTCAATAATGAAGCGTACGCATAACAGGCCGCTTCCGCAGGGCCGTGTCGATCCGTGGCAGGCTACCCTGTTCGCTGCCGTCATAGGTGTCGCGGGCATGGTCATTCTGTTGTTCGGGGTCAATCCCGTGTGCGCGTGGCTCACGCTGGCGTCCTTTATTGGTTATGCCTTCATCTATACCGGATATCTCAAACGCGCCACACCGCAAAACATTGTCATCGGCGGGTTGTCCGGTGCGATGCCGCCATTGCTGGGCTGGTCCGCGGTGACCGGCGACATTCAGCCGGGAGCATTGATACTGGTGCTGATTATATTTGCCTGGACGCCGCCTCACTTCTGGGCGCTGGCCATACACCGCAAGGAAGAGTATGCGAAAACCGGCATTCCCATGTTGCCGGTCACCCACGGTGTCAGAGTCACCAAAATCCATATTCTGATTTACACCGCCATACTGATGCAGGTGAGCATATTCCCCTGGATGACCGGTATGAGTGGTCTGCTTTACCTGGCTTCGGCCCTGGTTCTCGGCATCGGGTTCCTGCGGTGGGCTACCCGGTTGATGTTCCGTCCCACGGCGACCACGGCGATAGAAACGTTCCGTTACTCCATCATCTATCTGGCCTTGCTGTTTCTGGCGCTGGTGGTAGACCATTACATTTTCTAGGCGGCAGCGCACGACAGCTCCCGCAGAGGCGGTACATGGTTATTCAGAGGCTCCCTGGGCAACAGTGAAAACATATAAAACCCTCGTTGTCATCAGTCTTGGTGTATTGTTTGTGATCGGTGCGGCGGCAGGATTGCTGCAGTTTTCGTCGACGCCCTCCGATGAGGATCTGCGTGAACTCGGTTTATCCATTTACCCCGAACCCCTTGTTCTGAATGATTTCCAGCTAACCGACCAGCGCGGCAACGCGGCATCGATGGACAGTCTGCGCGGCGCCTGGTCGCTGCTGTTTTTTGGCTTCACCTCCTGCCCTGATGTCTGCCCGCTGACGCTGAATGAATTGAAGCAGTTTTACCTGGAACTGAATCCCGACTATCGACAGGACACTCGCGTGGTGCTGATTTCCGTGGATCCGGTGACGGATACGCCGGAAGTCATGCGGAAATATCTTTCCGGTTTTCATGAGGATTTTACCGGACTGACCGGCCAATATTCAGAAATCAGCGGGCTGTCGCGGCAGTTGTATATTACGCATTCGGGAGCGACCTCAACCGATGAGCACGGCAACCACAGCGGTGTCGAGTCGGTTGCGCACAGCGCTTATATCGCGATACTCGACCCCGATGGAAATTATCACAGCGTGATCCGCCCGCCTCACACCGATGCCAGTCTGATCGCCGCCTACACCGCGTTGCGGGATCGCTGACCGGTCATAAGCGACGCCGCCGCGGCACCAGATAGATCAGGAAGAAAAACATCCCGGCAATCACCACGATGGACGGACCGACCGGCGTGTCCAGATAGAAAGCCGCCACCAGTCCGCACGCCACCGAAAGACCGCCCAGGCCGCTGGCGCCTATCGCCATCTGTTCCGGTGTTCTGGCGAATTGACGCGAAGCCGCCGGAGGAATGATCAGCAAGGAAGTAATCAACAGTACACCGACTATATTCATCGCCACGGCGACCAGCAGGGCCATAAGTATAACCAGCAGATATTTCAGCCTCTGCACATTGACGCCTTCCACCGATGCCAGTTCCTCGTGAACCGTAATAAATAAAAATCTGTTCCAGAACATCACCAGCACAACTCCCACCAGCGCGCTTACAGCGACCACCCAGCCGAGGTCGGTCAGGCGTATGGTGAGCAGGTCGCCGAACAGATAAGCCTCGATATTGATCTGAACATCACTGAACACGGCCAGCAGAACCACGCCGACGGCCAGTGTCGTATGCGCCAGAATGCCGAGCAGGGCGTCAACAGAGATGGTTTTCTTGCGTTCCAGAACCATCAATATCACGGCAAACAACAGGCAGCTTGCCAATACAGTCAGTTGTGGATTAATGCTGAACAACAGGCCCAGCGCGATACCCAGCAGCGCGGAGTGCGCCAGTGTATCGCCAAAGAAAGACATTCGGCGCCATACTACAAAGCAGCCAAGCGGGCCCGCCACCAGTGCGAATGCCAATCCGGCCAGCAGGGCATAAAGAATAAAATCAGCCATTGTCCTGCTCGATGATGTTTCCCTTGATGTCGTGATGATGATTGTGGTTGTGGGTATAAACCGCAATGCTCTTGGCCGCCTTGTCGCCGAACAGGTCAAGATAGGCGGGGTCATTACTGACTTGGTCGGGCTTTCCCTGACAACAGATATGCTGGTTCAGGCAGACAACCTCATCGGTGGAAGACATCACCAGGTGAAGGTCGTGAGAAATCATCAGAATGCCGCAGCCCTGTTGTTCACTGATGTTGCTTATCAGCTGGTATAGCTCCGCCTGGCCGGTGACGTCGACACCCTGAGCGGGTTCGTCCAGCACCAGAAGCCGAGGCTCCCGCAACAGCGCGCGCGCGAGCAGAATACGTTGCAGCTCACCGCCCGATACCGCGTTCAACGGGTGATTGCGCAGATGGCTGACACGAAGCTCGGCCAGAAGCGAGTCGATCTTCTGTGCCGGCTGTTCGACCCGGGAACCGGTCAGCCGGAGAAACCGGTCAACGGTAATGGGCAGGGTGGGATCAATGGCAAGCTTCTGCGGCATATAGCCGATGGTGAGCCCCGGCGCGTGATCTATATGGCCGCTATCGGGATGCAACAGCCCGAGCACAATGCGCACCAGCGTGGTCTTGCCGGCGCCGTTGGGACCGATGAGCGTGACGATGCGCCCCCGGTTCACTTCGAGATCCACATGCTGCAGTACCGGGCGTCCGTCAAAACTGATGCTGATGTCGCGCGCGGTCAGCAGACTGCCCGTGTTCGCTGGAGCACTTGTCATCCAGCCACCGGCCGACGATGGCGCAGGCGAACGTAATTTACAGCCGGTGCGCAATAAATCGAATCGAGGGGTCGGAGGGTATACATCATTGGTATATCATAGCATCACTACCCGGAAATCAGAGCGAATGAATCGGATGGCGGCAAGTCAAAAGCGTAATGCGGTCGGCAGATACCGCGTGGCAAGCCCGTATACATTGGCTTCCTTGCTGTTGCTTGCGCTTCCGATCGTTGCGTTGTCGGCCGGTGCCGCAGAGGTGGAGCCCACCGCGCCCGGCGAAAATTCCGAATTGCGGCTGGTTGTCACTATCAAGCCGCTGCAGATGATTGCCGCCGCCATTACCCGTGGTATCGCCGAACCGGTCCTGATCATGCCTCCGGGGCAGTCGCCCCATTTCTATTCGCTGACGCCTTCGGCGGCCGGCGCACTCAACACCGCGAACGTGATCGTGTGGATCGGAGAGGAATTGGAAACGTTTCTTGCCCGGGCCATAGAACAACGGTCGAGTGATGCCGTCATCATCGAGGCGATGGAGCTGGAAACCGTGCAGAGGCTCGGTTACGGCAATGATGAACATGGCAGCGTGGGCAGCGGCTTCGATCCTCATGTGTGGATGAACACCGGGAATGCACTGGCTATTGCGGTCAGGATGGCGGAGGTCCTGTCGCTTCGCGATCCGGGACGCGCCGAGGATTATGCGCGAAACCTGGAAGCGTTCAGCGAGGAAATCGACGAACTTGAGCGCCGTCTGCGGGAAATCACCGCCGGGCTCGCCGGCAAGCCCTATATCGTTTATCACAACGCATTTCAGTATTTCGAGCGGCAGTTTGGTTTTAACCATGCCTTTGCGTTGGTGGAAAGCGAAGAGCGCCAGCCCGGCATGCGCCGTATCAGTTCCGTCCGCCGAGCCATTGTCGAAAGCCGGCCGGTCTGCCTGCTCGCGGAGATCAGCGCCAGCGATTCCACCATCGCGACGATGCTGGCGGATTACCGGCTGCGACGCGCCGAAATCGATCTCTTGGGTTTCCATGTCGACATGTCCGACAATGCCTACAGCCGTTTGATGCTCGATGCAGGCGTTGCGATTGCCGGGTGTATCGATTGAATCAGCCGTCATCCATGACAGAATCAAACAAGTCAACGCAATCCAGCGAAGGTATAGCTTTGTCGACATCCACACCCCTGGTTCTTGTAGATGGGTCCTCCTATCTGTTCCGCGCGTTCCATGCGCTGCCGCCACTGGCAAACAGCCGCGGCCATCCCACGGGAGCGGTCAAGGGAGTGATCAGCATGATTCGCAGTCTGATAAAAGGCTACCCCGGCAGCCATACCGCTATCATTTTTGATGCCAAGGGAAAAACGTTTCGGCATGAAGTCTATGAAGCCTACAAGGCCACCAGGCCGTCGATGCCGCCCGAACTGGCGCAGCAAATCCCTCCCATCCACGACATTATCCGCGCGATGGGGCTTCCATTACTTATCATCGACAACGTCGAAGCCGATGACGTAATCGGTACCCTGGCGGACCGCGCCGGCAAGGCGGGCATTGACACCATAATCTCGACCGGCGACAAGGATCTGGCCCAATTGGTCAATAAACATGTCACGCTGATCAATACCATGACCAATGAGGCGCTGGATATCGAGGGCGTGGAGGCCAAGTTTGGCATTCCACCGGACCGCATTATCGATTACCTTGCGCTCACCGGCGATAAATCCGACAACATTCCCGGTGTGCCCGGGGTAGGGCCGAAAACCGCCGTGAAATGGTTGCAGCAGTACGGCGATGTGAACGGAGTTATCGCAAACGCGAATGAAATCAAGGGCAAGATTGGCGAGCGCCTGCGGGAAAGTATCGAACTGGTCAGGCTGAGCTATGAACTGGCCACGGTGAAATGCGATTGCGAACTGGACTTTGACATCGACAACCTGGTGGCCGCGGAACCGGACAACAAAAAACTCTACCAGCTGTTCAGCGAACTGGAATTCAAGAGCTGGATCGCGGAACTGGAGCAGGGAGGAGTTGCCGCGGATGCTGAAAACAAAAAGACGGACCGGCAAGCGCCGGCCACCATCGCTCCGGAACGAATCGACTATCGCCTGGTTTGCGAGGAACGCGCGTTCAACGATTGCGTCGCCAAGCTTGAAACAGCAAACGAATTTGCTCTCTCCCTGGAATCGGAACCGGGGCACTTCATGCAGGCTCGGATTCTCGGCATTGCTGTCTCAGTCGTCCCGGGAGAGGCGTTTTACATTCCCCTGGCACACGACAGGTTGACTTGCCCGGCGCAACTGGATGAAGCATTTGTACTGCGACGACTGAAACCCCTGCTGGAGAGTAAACGTAAAGTCAAAATGGGCCACGATCTGAAACTGATCAGTCATTTACTCGCAAACCATGACATTCAGTTCGCCCCGTTCAAATTTGATGTGATGCTGGCGTCTTACGTCCTTAATTCCATTGCCCTGTCGCATCAATATGAGGCAATGGCGAAACACTACCTCGAAGTCACGCCGGTGGACATTGCGCAACTTCAGGGAAAAGGAAGAAAAAAACTTTTTCTGGGCGCGATCGAAATCGAACCTTTCGCCGACTATGCCGCGGAAAAGGCGGATCTCATTCTGCGCCTGTCCATTCGCCTGAGGGAGCGACTTGCTGAAACCGGTAAGCTGCAAGGCCTGTACGACTATTACGAATGTCCGCTGATACCTGTGCTGCAGAAAATGGAACGGACCGGCATTGAAATGGATGCGAAGGTACTCAGGCAGCAAAGCGGGGAGATTGCATTAAAACTCAAGGAGCTTGAGCAGAAGGTTTTTGCGCTGGCCGGTGAACAGTTCAACCTGGGTTCACCGAAACAGTTGCAGACCATTCTGTACGAAAAACTGGAACTGCCGGTTGTAAAAAAAACCAAGACCGGGCAGCCCTCCACCGCGGAACCTGTTCTTCAGGAACTGGCATTGAAGTACGAACTGCCCCAACTGATTCTGGTGCAGCGTGGCCTGGCGAAACTGAAATCCACCTACACCGACAAGCTGCCACTGGAAATCAAGCCCGGCACCGGCCGTATCCATTCCACGTTTCAGCAGGCCGTCGCCGCCACTGGCCGGTTGTCGTCAACCGAGCCCAATCTGCAGAACATTCCGATCCGCACCGCCGAGGGCCGCCGCATCAGGCAGGCTTTCATCAGCCGTCCCGGCTATAAGATGCTGGCGGCGGACTATTCCCAGGTTGAGCTGCGCATCATGGCCCACCTGTCGGGAGACCGCAGCCTGCTGGATGCGTTTTCCGGGTCGCGCGATGTGCACAAAGCGACAGCCGGTGAAGTGTTCGGCGTGGAACTCGATGAAGTCACAGCGGATCAGCGACGCAAGGCCAAGGCGATCAATTTCGGCCTGATTTACGGTATGTCGGCTTTCGGCCTCGCCAACCAGCTCAACATCAGCCGGAGTGAGGCGCAGGAGTACGTGGAGCGATATTTCGAAAGGTATCCCGGCGTGCGGCGCTATATGGAACAGACCCAGGCCCAGGCTGACGAAACCGGCTATGTGGAAACCCTGTTCGGACGCCGACTGTACCTGCCGGACATTCGCGCCGGTAATGCAATACTCAGAAAGGCAGCCCAACGCACCGCGATCAACGCGCCGATGCAAGGCACCGCCGCCGACATCATCAAGCGCGCGATGATCGATGTGGATCACTGGTTACGGATGGATGAGCTGGACGCAAGACTGTTGCTGCAGGTGCACGATGAACTGGTATTCGAAGTGAAGGACAGCGATATTGATCTGGTGGCCGAGGGCGTCCGCTTCCGCATGATCACCGCGGCATCCCTGGCGGTTCCGCTGGTGGTGGATATTGGCGTCGGCGCAAACTGGGATGAGGCGCATTGAACAGCGGGGTTACTCCGGCTCTGGCACGATCGCCAGCCACTGGTCCAGCTGCCTTTGCAGCGCTTTCAGTCCCGTCTGTCTGGTCGCGGAAAACAGTTGCACCGACACGTCCGGCAGTTCCTGCAATTCTTTTGTCACGGCCCGCAATACATTCAGTGCGGCTCCACGTTTCAATTTGTCCGCCTTGGTCAACAGAATATGCAGCGGCAGGTTTGCTTCAGTGGCCCAGGCTATCATGGTGCGGTCGTACTCCTTCAGCGGATGGCGTATATCGCTCAACAACACCAGTCCCGCCAGTGGCTCACGCCGACGCAAGTAATCTTCCAGCTCCTTTTGCCAGTTGTGTTTAACGGTCAGCGGGACCTTGGCGTAGCCGTATCCCGGCAAATCCACGAGATATCGCCTCTCATCGAGCTGAAAGTAGTTGATCAACCGGGTCCGGCCGGGTGTCTTGCTGATTCGCGCCAGTCCTTTCTGCGCGGTCAGCGCATTGATGGCGCTGGATTTGCCGGCATTGGAACGCCCGGCGAAAGCGACTTCCGCGAGACTGTCCGGCGGACAATCCTTCAGCCTGGCGGCGCTGACGGCAAATCGGGCTACGTTGTAATCCATGCTATTCCATGAGTTTTGCGGGTCAGGATGGCGACACCGTTTCGCCGTTCTCCGGCCCCCGGCCTGATGCCGGATTCGGGGGCGCCGGTTTGGGGCCGCTATCTTATCGTGAATCCGTTCCGGAGTAATTACTCCGGAACCGGCATCGGCCAAGTTTATGGTGGCCTGTTCGGAATTACGCTATAATTCGCGGCCGCAATTTACTACAGGGCTCCGGCCCCCACAGGAGCACGGAACAGTTCATGAAGAAATCAGTTTTTCTATCAGCAGCCTGCCTCGGAACATTGTTGTCCGCCCTGTCGCTTGGCGCCATGGCCCAGGGAGATGCGGTTGCCGGGCAGACCAAGGCCGCGCTCTGCGCCAGCTGTCACGGACCGGACGGCAACAGCCCGCTGGCCATGAACCCCAAGCTGGCCGGGCAGAATGCCAGCTATCTGGTCAAGCAGCTGCAGGATTTCAAATCCGGTGAACGTCCCGGCCCGATTATGGCGCCGATGGCGGCGGGTCTCAGTGAACAGGATATGCAGGATATCGCCGCCTTTTACGCCGGGCAGGACATTACTCTTGAAGGCGCCGATCCGGTCGGTGTGGATATTGCCGAGACGCTGTATCGTGCCGGCAACAAGGAAATTTCCGTGGCGGCGTGCAGCGCCTGTCATTCTCCGTCCGGCACCGGCAATGCGCCGGCGGGCTTTCCCGCCGTAGGTGGCCAGCATGCGGAATATACCCTCGCGCAGTTGCGGGCCTTCCGTTCCGGCGAACGCAGCAATGACGATAACGGTGTGATGCAGGACGTGGTGGCCAGACTGACCGACCGTGAACTGGAAGTGCTGGCTAATTACCTGTCAGGATTACACTAGGGTTCCCCCGGGTTCCCGGGCCCCCGATTCCGGCACTGACCTGCGTATCCCCGGTCTCACCGCGCAACAAATTCGCCCCAAATCGGTCAATATAGGTGGCTTGAGATAGTACGATGGTAAGCCTTGACACGCTATGATACTGTAATCAATAAGAAATGACGGAGCACCTATTCATGAGCAAATATCTTAAACAGCTTCTGGCAGCCATGGTCCTGATCCCCCTGGCAGTGACGGCCTACGCTCAGCCCACGCGCTATGTAGCCGGAACCCATTATGTCGAGTTGAACACGCCGGTACGCACCAGCGATCCTTCCAAGGTCGAGGTGCTTGAAGCCTTCTGGTATGGCTGCAGCCATTGTTTCCGCTTTGAGCCCCTGCTCAACAACTGGGCGTCAAATCTGCCGGAGGACGTGGAATTTGTCCATTTTCCCGCCATGTGGAACACGTTGATGAAAGTGCACGCGCAGGCCTATTTCACCGCGGAAGCGCTGGATGCGGTCGACACGCTGCACGAGCCTATCTTTAATGCGATCAACGTACAGGGCAATCGCCTCCAGAACGAGCGCCAGATTGGCGCGTTGTTCGCCACCCACGGCATCAGCGAAGAAGACTTTTCCTCGGCGTTCAATTCATTTTCCGTCCGCACCAAGGTCAATCAGGCGGAACAACGCATGCAGGATTACCAGATCAGAAGCACACCCAACATGGTTGTTAACGGCAAATACCTGATCTCTACCGGTGAATCCGTCCCAACCCAGCAGGACATGTTGAATGTCGTGGACTTCCTGATTGAAAAGGAAAGAGCGGCCATGAGCCCGTCCAGCTAACGCCGATGCCTCGGTTTGGGGTCAGGTCTTGAAGTGAATTCACACTCAAAAATCTGCCCCCTGCCCTTACCCGCCCCCTCTGACCCCCTTTCCCAACGGCGCGACAGGCGTTTCCCCCACGGCTGAGCAGAAAAAACCCTATCTGATTAAAACTATTTTCAGCCGGCGCCAGTCTTAGGATTAGTATTCACGCGCCGGATGTGTGCGGCTCCATCAGGGCAAGCGCAAACGTGACTCATGCACAACCGTCCGGCGAACCTGACCAGCTTGCGATTTCCGCTTTCCGCAGATTTCCGGCACAAACAGACGACAACCTGCAATGGCATCAATAGCACTGGAAATAAGCCGATGGCGTAACGCATTGGTCGACCGGCTCCCGTCGGAACTGAGCAGAGTACTGCGTGGTGGTTCACGTAGCGAACTGGTGAACAAGGCTGATGTTCGAATCATGGTGTACGGGAATCAGGTGGTTGATCTCGGCAAGGGAACCAAGCGCATCATTGCCGCTGAAGGGTCGCCGCCGTCCGCGGGAGAACTGGCCGATGCCTGCCGGCACCTCGCAGGTGACAGCCCGGACACTTCCCTGCTACTGCTGCTTTCGCCGGATGAATTCGTTGCCACGTCAGTCAGTATGCCGGGGATGAATCGCGACAATCTCGAATCCGCCCTGCGCCTGCAAGGTGACTCCCTGCTTCCCGGTTACGAGGGCTCGCTGGCGCTGGCGATCAAT
Source organism: Pseudohongiellaceae bacterium (assembly GCA_040879025.1). Lineage (GTDB taxonomy): Bacteria > Pseudomonadota > Gammaproteobacteria > Pseudomonadales > Pseudohongiellaceae > JBBDLF01. Next base: position 156,908 of record JBBDLF010000037.1, on the reverse strand, counting down.
CCTATGGCTCATGATGCCGGTCACGTTGATGTCGCATTATGGATCGGCCAGAACCGGCTGGATGAGCTTTTTACCGCGTTCGAAGCAAAAGGTATTCTGCTGGCGGCGGTGATGCCCAGAGTTCTTTACGTCGCCGGAGACCAGGATAGCATCGCCTTGGACCAGGATGAAGACAGCTCCACCCTCGTCGTATTGCGCGATGGTGCGCTGCGGCAATGGTCCCACATCAGCAATCTGGATCTGGAACAGGAAGAACTCGCCACCGAATGGCGGCAGACATTGGCGGACACCGCGATTCCGCAGGATATCACCGAACTCAACAGCGCCGCCGTTTATCTGGAACAGCTGGATAAGAATCAGGGAAATCCGGAATATTGTTTTTTCCCGCAAGGCGCGCTGACCGCCAGGAAAAAGCTGGAAACCGGAAATCGTCTGCTGCTCGCGGGAGCAGCGGCCGGGGTGGTGCTGATCCTGGCGTCGATTCCGTTCCTTTTGCAAACTTTCGAATACACAAACCTGCAATCCGAACTGGAGGATCAGCGCGAATTCTCCGCCGGAGCCCGCGCTGACCAGGCCGTGGTGGTGCGGTTCGAAAATGAATGGGGGCCGGTGATTGACTTTCCCGACCAGAGTATTGTCGACACCATGTACGCCCTGCAGGAGGCGCTGAGTCCCAATACGCTGCAGTCACTGGAAATATCGGAAGGCGTGGTACAGATTCAGGGCGAAGCCACCGACCCTCAGAGCATACTGCAACGGCTTGATCAGGACCCGATGTTCACCGAGGTCACGTTTTCCCGGGCTACCAATAACTCACGCTACTACATAGAACTGCGTTTAAGCACCGTAAACTTTGACGCCTACACTGTCCGCTATTTCGCGGACTAGCCCCGCACTGGGAGTCAGTTCCTGAATTGTGAATTGGAAAGAAACCATGGCACCAATGCAGCTTGATCGCAGGGAAAAAACCATACTGGCGCTCGCCGGAATTACCGCGCTGGCATTGCTTGTAGCGCGTGGCCTGCCGGTGGTAGGTGACTGGTATGATGAACGAGCCGCCTCTGTTGAAAACGTGCAGTTGGAGATAGAAAGGGAACGGCGGCTGATTGATGAAACGGTCGCCTGGAGAGACCGGCGCATCGAAGTGGAAGAGCGCGAAACCGAAATGACGGCCCGGATATTTCAAGGCCCGACCATTCCCATCATAGGGGCCAATATCGAAGGCACGGTGCGACGCCTGGCCCAGCAGTCCGGATTGACTATTTCATCAACCCGCCTGCTCGAACCCGAGATGAACGATGACTGGTTGATGGTTACTCTGGAAATGTCATTTCGGACCGCTGATTCCACCAACCCGGTGTCGTTTCTGCGCGAGCTGGAGGTATCGGCACCCAGACTTTACGTCTCTGAATTTTCATTAAACAGAAACCGCAACCAGTTCAGTGGCTCAGTAACGGTTGCCGGTTTCGCAAGAACTGCGGGAATAGTTGCTCCTGCAGTAACCCAAAGGTAGACCAATGACGGCCATGATGCAGATAACGCTACCCGTGTTTTCCCAGTTACTCGAGCCTCACGGAGTCGTACCAACCCAGGACTTCCCCGATAGCGGCAGCCTGATTTGCAGGGAATTGCCCGACATCGAGTTGCGCGCGAGAATTCGTTACATCATTCCCGGCTCCGTCCGCTTCAAAAAAGGCAGCGATGATGAAGTGCGGCGATTGATGAAGTACTGGCGTGCCGAGCTGTCGCCCCAGATCGAAAGCGGCGACGATGTATTTGTCTCGGGTTTTGAAGACGACGAGGAACTGAAGGATCTGGCCTCGGAAGCGCCAATCATCCGTCTGGTCAACCATCTGTTCGCACGCGCGCTGGACCTCAGCGCCAGCGACATTCATTTTGAACCGAATGAAAACCACCTCGACGTCCGTTGCCGGGTGGACGGCATCATGACCCGCATTGAACGGCTGCCGATCAAGATTCACACCGCGGTGGCTTCGCGCCTGAAACTGATGGCCAAGCTGGATATCGGCGAAAAGCGTCTGCCCCAGGACGGCCGTATTGATTTCCAGGTCGGCGGCAAGACGCTGGACATGCGTGTGTCGACGCTGCCGGGCGTACACGGCGAGTCCGTGGTGCTGCGCATACTGGACCGAAGCGACACCGCGGTAAGCCTGCAACAGTTGGGTATGCCGAAAAAGATATTGTCACAGTACGAGCACATTATTACACAGCCTCACGGAATGGTGCTGATCACCGGCCCCACCGGCAGCGGTAAAACCACCACGCTGTACGCGACGCTGGAAAAGATCAACAGTGAACGACAGAAAATCATCACCGTGGAGGATCCGGTCGAATACCAGCTCGAGGGCATCACCCAGATCCAGGCCAACCCCGCCATCGGCCTCACTTTCGCCGCCGGACTGCGCTCACTTGTGCGCCAGGACCCCGACGTATTGATGGTCGGCGAGATCCGTGACCACGAAACCGCTGAAATCGCAATCGAATCCGCGCTCACCGGCCACCTGGTATTTTCCACGTTGCATACCAATGATGCCGCCGGCGCGGTGACGCGGCTTCAGGATATGGGCGTGGAAGGCTATCTGATCAGTTCCAGTCTGCTGGCGGTTCAGGCTCAGCGACTGGTTCGGCGCGTATGTACCGATTGCTCTGAAACCTATGAACTCTCCGACGATGAATCCGCGGTACTGGAAATCGCCCGCGACACCTGCCCGACGGTACAGCGCGGAAAAGGGTGTGAACGCTGCGCCGCCACCGGTTATCGAGGCCGCATAGGCCTGTATGAGCTGATGGTGATGTCTGATGCCATTCGTCACCAGATTGCGACCGATGCCGACGCCAACGTCATTCGTGATCAGGCCATCAAGGAAGGCATGAAGACCCTGCGTCAGGATGCGCTGGAAAAACTGCGCGCGGGCCTGACAACGCCGGAAGAAGTCGTCAGAGTGACGCGGGCGCTATGAGCACTTTGTATTTCAGATATCAGGCTTACGACAGCGCCGGCAAGGTCCGGTCCGGAGTAGTGGACGCGGACTCGGAACGCGAAGCGGTCAAGCTGTTGCAAAGCAAACAGCTCATTCCAATAAAGGTACAACTCACCGGCCCCGGTGGAGGCCGCCGCCGCAGAAAGATTCGCCACGCCGATGTTCTGGACTTCACCAATGGTTTGAGCACACTGGTGGATGCCCGGGTACCCATCGACAAGGCGTTGCGACTGCTGGAAGGCATTACCGAGTCGCAGGCCATGCGCGAGCTGGTTGTGAACATGCGCCGTGAAGTCAAGGAAGGCAAGGGTCTCGCCGATGCCCTGGAAGCTCGCCCGGATGTTTTTTCCAGAATGTATGTCAACATCGTCCGGGCCGGAGAGGAAGGCGGTATATTGCATCAATTGCTTCCGGGGCTGGCCGAGTTTCTGGAATCAAATGCGAAGACACGGCAGTCAATTGTCGCATCGATGATCTATCCCGTGGTGTTGTTGATTACCGGCATTGTCTCCGTCGCCCTGCTGCTGGTGTTTGTAGTGCCGCAGTTTGCGGCCCTGTTCGAAGATGCCGGCACCGACATGCCCGCTACCGCCGCGTTCCTGTTATCGCTCAGCAGCGGCATTCAGAGTTATGGCTATCTGGTACTCGTTTTCATTGCCCTGATGGTTTTTGGCTGGAAATGGCTCGACCGCGACCCGTCCACAAAATTACAGAAAGACCAGTTTCTTTTATCGCTGCCCCTCCTTGGCGAACTGATTCTGTACCGCGATTGCGCGGTGTTCTCCCGTACCCTCGGCTCGTTGCTGGGAGCGGGGATTCCGTTGATCCGCTCTCTGCGAATTGCCCGGGAAGTGGTTGCCAATACCGACCTGACCGGGCAGCTCAGGCAGGTTGAAGAAGATGTTCGTGGCGGCGCGGGGCTGGGTATTTCGCTGGAGAAGACCAATCGTTTTCCCACCCTGCTGCATCAACTTGTCACTGTCGGCGAAGAATCCGGTCGAACCGCGAGCATTCTGCTGAAAATCGCCGCCACGTTTGATAACCATGTTCGAAACCAACTGTCGGCTCTGGTGTCCACACTGCAACCGGCTCTGATTATTTTTCTCGCCATTGCCGTCGGCGGCATCACCATCACCATGCTTTCGGCTGTGTTCAGCATGAACGCCGTTGAATTTTAGGCGGGCCAAGCCCTTGCGGAAGGCCTTTGTAGAGACTTTGGAGAATCATTGTGCAGTACAAACATAGAATCAATTTCAAGAGACATATTCTGTCCGCGGGTATCGTGGTTGCCTTGTCATCCTGTGCCTCCATGCAGGACCAGACCAGTCCCGCCTCCACCACGCCGCGTCAGCCCGAGACCAGTACAGCCACGACGTTTCCCGGTCAGCAAAACGTGGCTGTCATCCCCGGTACGGCCGACGATGAACAGCGGGAACTGATCGAACAGATCAATCGCGACGGACAACGTACCTCAGTTGACGGCTTCCGTGACCAGGCACCGCAGCCGGTAGAAGTTGACGGGGAGAATGTGGTTGAGCTGAACTATGAACAGGCGGATCTGCGCCTGGTGCTGGAGGAACTGGCCGAGGCTCTCGACATTACGCTGGTTATTGACCCTACCATTGATAACCGGGTGAGCATACGCACCTCCGCCGACCGTCCGTTGGCGCGGGAGGACATTTTTCCGTTGATTCGCCTGTTGACCCGGGATGCCGGCGTGTCGCTGGAACGAGTGGGAAATGTCTACAATGTTCGTCGCGCGCCGGGCAGCATCCCCGTGGAGATAACCGGTCCTGACAGCGACTTCGATGCATCGGCCGCCATGGTGATGCAGATAACCCCCCTGACCTATGTGTCCTCTGAGTCGGCAATGGAAGTGCTGACACCCATCCTGGCGGAGCAGGGTCAGGTGCGGCAGATTTCCAACAACAACGTGCTGGCCATCTCCGCAGGCCCATCGGAGCTTGCTCGGGTCAATGAGTTGCTGGGGTTGATTGATGCGGATCCGTTCCAGAACCAGGGCATCCAGGTTTATCGGCTCGATAATTCCAGCGCGCTTGACGTGGCTGATGAACTCAATGAAATTCTGCAGTTGATCGAGGGTGAAAACCCTGCCTACCAGGTAAAGGGCATTGAGCGTATCAATGCCCTGCTGATCACCGCCCCGGCCACCCGGGGTTTCGACGAAATCAGCCGCTGGGTACGAATACTCGACGCCGAAAGCCAGGACCAGGTTGAGCAGCTATTCCGTTACCGTGTAAAAAACCTGAACGCAGGCGAACTCGCCGATACCCTCACCCAGGTATTCGAACGCCAGCAGGAGGACGTTTCCATCGGAGTGGCCGCCGCGCCGGAGCCACCACGCCTGACCGCCGAAGAACGACTGTTGAACCGGCTTACCGACAATGAAGAGCCTGATGATGTGGAAGCAGACGTGGTTGGCGCCCAGGCCCCGGGTGGTCAGGACGGCGCAGCGGCGGCGGTCTCCGCGAATCTGGACGTGACCATCGTTGCGGACGAGGCCAGCAACAGCCTGTTGATCCGCAGTAGCGCGCGAGACTACCGCCAGTTGCTGACTACCATCAGCCAATTGGACAACGTGCCGCTGCAGGTAATGATCAATGCGGTAATCGCACAGGTCACCCTGACCGATGACAACCGTTTCGGTATCGATTGGAGCCGGGTAGCCGCGGATGTCTCCGACCCGATCTCCACGGAGACAGCCACGTCATTCCTCCCCGGAGGCGGACTCGGCGGCCTGATATTCGACAAGACCTTTATCGACGGCTCCGCGCGGGTTGACGCCACGCTGGAAGCGATTGCGATAAACAACGATGTGCGCCTGCTGGCCAGACCATCGCTTACCGTGGTCAACAACCAGGAAGGTATTATCAATATCGGCGCTGAAGTGCCGATTCGACTCGGCACCGAGTCCACGATCGGCGGGGGCACCATCAGTAATATTCAGTACCGGCAAACAGGCATCGAGCTGACCATTCTGCCTCAGATCAATGACGATGGCGTCGTTAACCTGGTCATTACCCAGTCACTGTCATCGGTCGCCGCCAGTTCGGGCCTTGACGATAACCCGATATTCAACAACCAGGACATAACCACCTCGGTGGTGGTGAGAAATGGCGAAAATGTCGTTCTGGGCGGTCTTATCCAAAACAACAACGAAGATCTGGATACCGGGATACCGGTTTTGAACCGGATACCGGTAGTGGGGGGCCTGTTTTCCTATCAGCAGTTCAACAACGAACGGCGCGAACTGTTTATCGTGCTGCGTCCGGAAGTGATTGATCTGAATGAACCGAATACAATTCAGTATCGTGACATTCTGGCCCGGTTCGAGTTGGCCGCGGAAATGTTTGAGGAGGCGGGGCTTTAAACTCATCCGATGGCAGGAGCCAATGACAGGATCCACAGAACCCATTTACAGGAAATCATACTTATGAAAAAACCATTGGTCAGGCCGTTGCCCCAGGGCTTTACGCTGATAGAGCTATTGGTGGTGATGGCCATTCTGGCGATGCTTGCGGTGCTGGTGGCGCCCAATCTGTTCAACCAGCGCGCCGGTGCGATGCGCGATGCCGCACTGTCGCAGATATCCACGCTGGAATCAGCGCTGGACATGTACCGGCTGGACGTGGGCGAGTACCCCGAAAGCCTTGAGGGGTTGACGACCAACACATCCGGACGGGCTTCATGGAATGGACCTTACCTGCGCCGCGATGTGCCGGCGGACCCCTGGGGTAACGAATACTATTACGAGGCCAACGGGCGTGACATCATGTTGATGTCTCTGGGTGCGGATGGTCAACAGGGCGGTGAGGATGACAACGCCGATATCGGACTTTGATCTGCACAGGCAGGCGCTGAACAGCCGCCACTCGTCGCCGGGCTTTACCTTGCTGGAACTGTTGCTGGTGTTGGCCATCCTCAGCATGGCCAGCATGCTGGTCGTGCCAGGTCTCACCGGCCTGGAATCGCGCACGTTCAATGCCCAGGTGCGTGACGCCAATGCCCTTCTCAATTACACCCGTCGTCAAGCCGTGGTCAGCGGCCAGCCCGCCACGGCCACTCTCATCGTTGATGAAACCCGATTGCCCGACGAGGATGAGGATACTTCGCCTTCAAGAGTGCCTGTTCTCCGGGTCGCTACCTGGAATGGCGACGGCATCGCCGTAACCTACCGCGACAGTACGGATCAGGAAACAGAGGTGGAGGACCGAATTGACATTACCTTTTTCCCCGAAGGCGGCAGCACCGGGGGGACGCTGGTGCTGACCATGGATGGCAGCATCGCTCATTTGTCCATCAATCCGATCACCGGGCGCGTCACCACCATCGGCGAGGATGACCTGTGATGAGCTACGCTTCGCAAACCCCTGGGCAAACCGGAACCGCACGCGGTTTTACCTTGCTGGAAGTCATCGTCGCCCTGACCATCACCGGCTTTGTACTGGGAGGCCTGTTTACATTGATCGGAGGTAGCAAGCGACTGGTATGGACATCGGAGGAAAGCCTGGTCCGGGCTATCGACGCACGTGCGAGCATCAACTATGCACTGCTGCACAACGAACTGGACGACGTCGAGCCGGTTCTTGAAAAAGACAGCTACAACATTGTCTCGGTGGAACTGCTGGAGCCACCGGAACGAAAAACGCAGCCTAGCCTGAACGCCTTGCAGTCATTCGAAGTGGTGCACGAAGAAAGGGAAACGCTGATTTCGGGCACGCGCTGGATTCGCCTGGAGTTGCCGCAGTGAAAACCTGCAATGGATTACAACGCGGTCGACGTGTCAAGCGCACACCGGTGGCCCGCGGCTTCACGCTGATCGAAATCATACTGGCGCTGGCCCTCACTGCCATGTTGCTGGGCCTGCTCAGTTCCGGTGTCTTTGTCGTCACCGAGGACTGGAACCGCAATTCCGGCCGGCTGGACGCCAGCCTGGATGGCGCATTGGCCGTATTGCAAGTCGAACGCGCACTGGTGGGCGCTTTTCCCCACAGCTACACGGACGTGGAATCGCTCAGCCGGCGGATTTATTTCGAAGGAGAAGACAGCCGGCTCGGCTTCGTCTCGAGCGTGTCCCCCCAGCGCAGCGCGGGACTGATGGCCTGGCAACTGTACAACGGTGAAGACGGGGTTTATCTGAAACTGGCGCCGGCATTCAGCGACGATCCCGTCGAGCGACTGGAAGCGGCCGAGGCGGTGTTGATCCTTCCCGACTACACCGCGGAATTCCGCTATCTTTACGCGGAACTCGACGGCAGCAAGGAGTGGCGCGACGACTGGCAAGGCGACGAGTTTCTCAGCCTGCCCCTGGCGGTGTACGTCAATTTCACGCCTCTCGATGGATTTGACGATCAACTCGAACCTCTGGAAATCGTCGCCAGAATTCAGGCCAACCAGCATCGCAGCATCCGACCCAACGTCATGCAGCAGACATCATTATGAAAATGCTAAAACCTGTAGTGCGACACCGCGGCTCGGTCATAATCATCGTTCTCTGGACCTCGGTGCTGCTGACGATACTCGTCACCACCATGGCCAGCAAGGTGCGCCTGCAGGCCCGAACCGCTTTTCATAATCAGGTGGCAGCGAACGACTGGGCCGCGGTGCAGGCGGCGGTAAACCTGGCCGAAGCGGAACTGATGATGGAACGCATGCCCAGGCCGGTGGGCGAGCAGATGGAGATAACCGACGACGGCGAACTGCGCACTCCCGCCTACCGGTTTAACGGCCAACCGTTGAGCCTGAACTATCCGTCGCGCGAAGATATGCAGGTGCGAATTTACGACCATTCAGGCAAAATCAGTCTGCATCGCATCTCGCGGCGCAATATGCAGGCGCTGATTGAACATCGCCTGGGCGAAAACCCCGATCCCAATGAAGTACAGCGCCTGCTTTCCGCGTGGACCGACTGGACCGATCTCAATGACCTGCAGGGGCTCGACGGCGCGGAAAGCCAGTATTATCAGTCTCTGGATCCCGGTTACAGCCCCCGCAACAATCTCGAACTGGATTCCGTGGACGAGATTCTGCACATACGCGGATTCGCCGAACTGTTCGAGGGCGTCAATCTGGACGCCGCTTTTACCGTTTACGGGTCCCAGGCCAGTGTCAATCTGAATCTCGCCACGCGTGAGGCGATGCAGCTGCTGCCCGGGCTGAACGATGAACTGATAGAAACCCTTATCGCCTTCCGCGAAACAGAAGATATCGATAACCGCTTCGAGGTGGGTCTGGTTATCCCGACGGAAAACCTGGTGGAATTGTCGCGCTGGATCGGAAACAACACCTCCAATGTGTATTCAATCTTTGTCTATCCCGAGATCACCGCTCAGAGTGACGACGAACCGGCTGATGAAGGTGAGCCGCGGACGGACCCGGTCACACAGGCTTATATGAAAATAGTGGAGGTGCGGAATATAAATCAGTTACCGCGCGTGTTGCAGGTAAACCCCTACGGCCAATTGCCGGACACGGCGCCGGCGCGGGTGGATGAATATAATATTGTGTTGCCGAACTGACGCCTCAGGCCCGGGATGCCTGCCTGGTGCTCTCAGGCTTCTCTCGCTGCACATTCCAGTCCGACTTCATCGTATAGGAACCGACTCCCCGGTTAACCTTTATCTGCATCGGCTTGCTGGGCTTCGTTTCCTGCCAGAGCAGACCGCTGTGATCAGCAATTCCGCTTAGAATATAAAACTGGCCGACACGCATCGCGATACTTGCTATGGTCGCCGAAACGACAAGCCTGTCGCCCTCTTTGAATGGGCCCTTGTCGACGTCTTTCCTGTTGGTGGTGAGAAACGAGGCCATCACTTCATCGGTTGAGTTCATGAAGGCAAAACCGAAATTGCCGTTGAAATGGTCGGTAAGAATTTCCACTTCCATGCGCAGGTAAAGGTCGCTGAGCGGTATGACGTCGGTAACCTCTTCTCCTGACTCATCCTTCACCGTAAATGAGACAATCCGGCATTCCTTGATTGCCGGTTTGGCGGCCGGCGTTTTGCCGTCGGCGATATCCTCGACAATACTATGATAGGTGCGTTTGCTGTTGCAGTAGTCCTCGTAAAGCCCGACAATCTTTTCGCTTTCTCCCATTTCCCTGATTCGTCCTTTGTCGATCCAGATGGCGTTATCGCACAGTTGCTGAACGTGATACATGGAATGACTGCAGAACACCATGGTTTTACGCTGTTCCCGAAACTCGTTCATGCGAGTCACGCACTTTTTCTGAAACGCCATATCACCGACCGACAGAGCCTCGTCAATAATCAGCACATCGGGGCGTACCATTGTTGCGATGGAAAACGCGAGTCGCACATACATGCCGGAGGAATAGGTTTTTACCGGCCGGTCTATAAATTCGTCCAGCTCGGAGAAGTCGATAATGCCCTGTTCCAGCTCGTGAATATCATTGTCGGGCACCCCGAGCAGCGCCGCGTTAAGATGGATATTGCGACGACCGGTAAACTCCGGATGAAAGCCCGCGCCCAGTTCCAGCAGCGCCGCCACCTGGCCTTCAATAAAAATCTGGCCGCTGGTCGGTTGCAGCGTACCCACCATCAGCTTCAACAGGGTTGACTTGCCGGCACCGTTGTCGCCGATGATGCCGAGGCTGTGACCGCTCACGACACCGAAAGAAATGTCGGACAAAACATGGTAAAGCGTATGGCGTGGCCGGCGCAAAAGTGCTTCGATCAGGCGATCCTGCGGCCGCTGATAAATTCTGAAATCCTTGTGCAGGTTCTCCACCTGAATTCGCTGCATCAACTCGGCATTCATTACAGCACATCTCCAAACGCGTGTTTGATGCGCATGAACAGCCAGCCACCAAAAAAATAACTCAACAAAGATACCGGCACAACGATCTGCAGGTTCAGCAGTGGTAATTCACCGGCCAGCACAATCTGCCGGTACAGGTCCACAAAGCTGTGCATGGGATTGAAATAATAAAGCTGTCGCACTGTTTCATCCTGGATGATGCTGATGGGGTAAACAATCGGCGTCAGAAAAAACCAGGCGGTTACCATTAGTGTCACCACCTGCTGCAGATCACGCAGAAACACGCACAGCGACGAAACAATCGCCACCAGACCCAGCGCAAACAGAAACTGCAGAAAGAAAACGGCCGGCAGAAAAATCCAGTACACATTGCCGTAACCACTGGAAAGCAAATAGAGTAACAGGAGTCCGAAGCCAATGCCGTGAACCATAAACGGCACCATCGCGCCGACAAAGGGAATCAACTGTACCGGAAACTTCACCTTGGTGATAAGGGGTGCTTTCTCCAGCAGCAGTCCGGGCGATTTGCCGAGGGCATCGGCAAATGCAAACCAGGGCAGATAACCCACCACCATGAAAACCACGAAGCTGGTCTGGCCGAACTCCTCCGTTGGACGTACGTTGAACACGTAGCGGAACACAAAGGAGTAAATCAGAATATGAACGACCGGGGTGACGAACACCCAAAGAAATCCCGCCGCGGACCCGGCGAATTGGCCGGCGAAGTCCTGACGCAGAAAATTATGGAACAACCGGTAGTGTGAGAACGGCGCCGCGGCCCACTGACGCAATAATACAGGCAGCATTCCGCTAGTTCTCGGGAGCGGTCAGCCAACCGCCAACCTGCATCAAGTCTTCCGCGGTCAATGTGCCGGCCTCTCGCTTCAGTACCAGAAGATGGCGAATATGATCATAGCGTGTTCGTTGCAAATCCCTTTCCGCCAGAAACTGGTCGCGCAAGGCATTCAAAACGTCGACGGTGGTGACACTGCTCAGTTCAAAGCCCCGCCGCATCGCTTCGGCGCGGAGTGTCGTCGACTCCACCAGTTGCCGTGCCGCATCGGTGCGCGATTCGCTGGCGACCACCTGCAGATAGGCGGTACGCGTTCTTTCATTCACTTCAAGCTGGGTCTGCAACAGCTCATAGCGAGCGATACTGCGCTGGCTCGCCGCTTCCCTCACCGCGGCACGGTTGCTGCCTCCGGCGAACAGCGGGATGGAAATATCCACGCCAAAATAGGTGGTTTCGGACTTCGGCACCTGCACATTTTCAAAACCGATATTGGAATTTTGTTGTTGCGCAATCAGGGATACCCGCGGCATATAGGCGCCGCGCTGCTCCGAGACGCGTTCGTCGGCCACGTCCACCGCCAGTTCGCGTGCCCGGATAATGTAATTGTCCGCGCGCGCCAGCCCCACCCAGTATTCAATGCCGTTTTCCATTGCCGGAATGTCGACATCTTCACTGAGTTGGTACAGCGGTCCCGGAGACACGCCGGTAATGGAACGCAGGGCTTCGCGGCTTAGCGCAAGCTGGTTTTGCAGGTCCAGCAGTTCGGCGCGCACCGCAGCGACCCGTGCCTGTGCCTCGTACAGATCGGTAATCTGCACCAACTGGCGGTCGTAATAACTTTGAATCAGTTCCAGTTGGGTGGTCACCGCCTCCTGTTCCGACAGACTCGACTCCACCGCATCGGATGCCTGCAGTACGTTGAAGTATTTGTCCGCCACGTCCGTCAGCAGCCAGGCCAGTTCACCAAAATACTCCGCCTCAAGCTGGTCTTCCAGCAGATAGGCCTGGTTGCGGACGGCAAACGCCGACCAGTTGAACAACACCTGGTTCAGTTGCAGTGAATAGCGTTCGCCCTGATATTCCTGTTCCTCCGCCAGGTTCTGCTCATCCCTGGTATTCTCGTAAACGCTGGCATTGGCATTCACCTGCGGAAGCAGGCGTCCGTTGGCGGCGCTGACCCGGGCGGAGCCGATGTCGACCCCCTCGGCGGCGATGCGCAGACGGGGGCTGTAATCAATTGCCGCGGTGAAAAAATCTTCCAGCGTATCACCGCTGCGTTCGGAGCCGGACATGGCGTCACCGGATGACGCATCGGCACTGAATGCCGGTGAAAGCCAGAGACAGGCAAGACTGAACCCGAGAAGCGACGTTAGGGTAAATTTCTTCATATCAGTCTTCGATAAAGCTGCGCGCCATCGTATTGGTCAGCGGCTTCAGCAAGTATTGCAGGAAAGTTCGTGAACCGGTGGCGATGAAAACGTCGGCGGGCATGCCGGGCATCAGCACCATGTCTTGCAAATCCGAGACGCCCTGCGGCGTCACCTCTATACGCGCGAGATAATATGAAATTCCCGTGCTTTCATCCATCAGACTGTCGGCGGAAATATTCATCACGGTGCCATAGATGGTCGGAACCGAAGTGCGGCTGAAGCTGGAGAAACGAATCGTCGCCTCCTGTCCTTCCGTCACCCGGTCGATGTCCAACGGGGACACTCTCGCTTCAAGAATCATATCGTCGGTTTGCGGAACAATTTCCGCAATGGTGGTACGTGGTGGGGCCACGCCACCTACCGTGTGCACCTGCATCCCCACCACAATGCCGGCCTCGGGCGCTCTGACCACGGTGCGGCTGACAACGTCCTTCAGCGCTCTGATGCGTTCGTTCACATCTTTCAGTCGGGATTGCGCTTCACTTAGCTGGTTGACCACCTCGTTCTGGAATTCCTTGTCCTGTTGCAGAATTTCCAGCCGGGTTTCGCCGATCTGAATTTCAGTGGAAGAGATACTCGCGGTCAGTTCCGCCGCTTCTCCCAGCAACATCGCGTGGCTTCGCTCAAGTTCACGAAGTCGCAGTTTGTCCGAAAAGCCGTCATTGAGTAAGGCTCTTACGTCATCAAGCTCTTCCGCGAAGGAGGCGGCGAGTACTTCCTTGCTGTCTTTCAGCGCTCTAAGTCCCACCGCGCGGGACTGCAGTTGTTCGATACGTTGTTCAAGCACTTCGATGCTGCCTTCGCGGGCGGCCTTGCGTGCACGAAAAATCTGATTCTGTGCTTCCATTTCCGCCACCGCGTTCAACTCGCTGGAATACAGGCCCTCCGGATAATGCACCTGTTCGAGGTTGTCGCGCTCGGCGATCAACCGTGTTTCCATGGCTTTCAGCGCGGCAAACTGCGAGTTGGCTATTTCCAGTTGGGCCAGTGACTGCGTATCGTCAAGCACCAGCAACGGCTGACCCGCGGTAACCGAGTCCCCATTCTGGACCAGTATTTCCGAGATAATACCGCCTTCAAGATGCTGGATCACTTTGGAATAGGATCTGACTGTGACTTCGCCCGGCGCATGCGCGGCGCCGTCAATGGGAGCGAAACCCGCCCAGAGGCCAAACACGCCGAATACCAGAAAAAACAGAAACAGCCCGACGCGCCGCGGCCCATCCATCGTGGTTTCAACTGTAGCCTCATCTGAGGTTTCGGCGTCCACCATTCCGGCTTCCGCGTCGGCGCTATTATCCTGTTCGTTTGTCACAAAGTCGTTTCCAGGTTTCGGGACCGGCAGCTTGTCGCTTGCCGATCACCAGGTTCAGGCGGCATTGTCGTTGCCGACCGCTTTGCCCATGGCAGGTCGGCGGGTATCGGGATGTCCCATCAGGCTTGCGAGTATCTGATCCTTGGGACCGAGGCTGACCGCCGCGCCTTCCTTCATCACCAGAATCCGGTCGACGCTTTGCAGCACCATCATGCGATGAGTGATCACAATCACTGTGCATCCCAATGACTTGATCCGTTTGATCGCGGCCACCAGCTCTTTCTCGCCCTGATCGTCCAGGTTGGAGTTGGGTTCGTCCAACACCAGAATTTTCGGGTTGTCGTATACTGATCGCGCCAATCCAATGCGCTGACGCTGACCGCCGGAAAGGATACCACCGGCGCTGCCGATCACCGTGTCGTATCCCTGTGGCAAACGCAAAATCAGTTCATGCACACCGGCGAGCTTTGCAGCGGCAACGATCTTCTCGGCGTCCGGCTCACCAAAGCGGCAGATATTCTCCGAAATAGTACCGTCAAACAATTCGATGTCCTGGGGCAGATAGCCAATATAAGGTCCCAGTTCGGTACGGTTCCACGCCGCGATGTCGGCACCGTCGAGACGCACCTTGCCGCTGGATGCCGGCCAGATTCCCAGCAAGGCGCGCGCCAGACTGGACTTGCCGGACGCGCTGGGACCCACAATGCCCAATGCGCTGCCCGCGGGAATGTCCATTGACACGCTCCGCACCACGGCTCCTCGTGCTCCCGGCGGCGTCACAAACAATTGTTCCACGCTCAGGTTTCCCTCGGGCGGGGGCAAACTCATGGTCTCTTCGTCGGGCGGAATATTCTCCAGCAGTTCGCCCAGGCGCTCGTATTGTGCTCGCGCCACCGAAAAACCCTTCCACGTACCCACCAGCAGATCGATCGGCGCCAGCGCACGGCCGAGCAACAGTGATCCGGCGATCATCATGCCGGGAGAGATCTCCTGCCGGAGTGCCAGAAAGGCGCCCAAACCGAGAATCAGGGACTGTACGGTGATGCGGAAAGTTTTTGACACGCTGGTCAATATTCCAGCGGATCTGCTCGCTTCGGTCTGCAGTTTCAATACCTCGTCGGAGCGTTTTTCCTGGCGCCGGCGAATGTCTTCGCCCATCCCCATCGCCGCGATCACTTCCGCGTTACGCAGGCTGCCGTTGATCTGGTTGGTCACGCGGTGAGCCTGCGAGTTGGCATCCTTGAGTTTTTTATTGGTGACCATTTCATTGGCAAATGCCAGCGCCAGCATAATGATGCCTGCAATGATCGCCACTACGCCAAACCACGGGTGGAACATGAACATGATGGCCACGTAAATCGGAAACCAGGGGGCGTCGAAGAAGGCAAACAGGCCGTTGCCGGTCAGAAACTGCCGCAGACTTGACAGGTCGCTGTTGCCCTGGGAGCTGTTATTGCTTCCGCCGGTCAACAACGCATGTTTGAACGTGGCATCAAAAACCCGGCCGCGCAGGCCCTTTTCGATCTTGTTGCTGGCACTGATGAGAATCATCGAGCGCACCCACTCGAATCCACCCATCGCCATCAGTAAAAACACCAGCAACAGTGACAGCATTGTCAGCGTGGACAGGCTGCCGCTGGAAATCACGCGGTCGTACACCTGCAACATGTAGATGATGGGCACCAGCATCAACATGTTTACCGCGGCACTGAACACTCCGGCATAGATAAAGTATTGCTTGACCGCCTTGAGGGCTTCGGCCAATTCAGGATAACGGGTTGTGGATTTTTTGTTATTCATGCAAATACAAATTCTGCGGGCCTGGGCCTGCGTCCGGTTTGGTGATGGGCGTTATGCGAGAATCAGACGGCAAAGATGAGGGACACACGGGGGCTTTTCAACCCCGGCCGACAACCATGCCGAATTGTACATCGTCGTCTGTCCAATCGAAAGCATGACTGAATTCTCACAGTTCCTGTTTCCCCTCGGCAAAGCTCCTGAGGCTCTGCAGATCGTTTACCAGCAGTCGCGCCGGGCCGTCTCGCTTTACTATCTGCCGGTTTTGCAAAGTCTGAAACACCCGGGTCACGGTCTCGCGGCTGACATTGATCATAATGGCAATCTCCATATGCGTGGGCGGATTCGCAATTACCGCCTCATTCCGTTCGTTGTGGTCGGGGTTCGGCACCAGCGTCCAGAGCTGACAGCAAACTCTCTGGGCGATACTCGGCAGGCCCAGCAAGGAGCGCTGATAAGTCATTTGTCGCACCCTGGCGGCCAGCCTTGCGCCCAGCACATTCACTACCCCGGGGTTCTTCATCATGACGTCGCGCAGGCTCTCCATGGGCACTTCCACCACCACGGCCGCCGTCAGCGCGATCACATATTCCGGTTGTGCTCCACCGTCGAAGAGACCGAGTTCGCCACAAAAGTCTCCCGGTTCGACAAAATAAAGCCCCACTTCGCGACCGTCGATAGTAAAATCCACACCCTGAAGACGCCCTTCAAAAAGAAAGCAAATATGCTCTTCCCGCTGCCCGGCATTCAGTACGATTCCCCTTCGGGCGAACTTGCACAGCAGGGACTCCCGGGCAACATCAGCCAGAACAGCCTGCGGCAGGGGTTTGAGAATGGGAAAGGCACTTAACAGCTCTGGGGTTACCACCATGAATGTCTAATCCCGGCTTCGGTGCGGTCAGCTCAAACGCTGATGCCCCGGCATTATAAGTGCTTGCCTCGGATTAACCAAAGCGGCTTTTTGCGCTTCATGTGACTGCAATCACGCGGCTTGCACGGGCTCTGGGGTATTTTCCGTCTCAGCGTGGGAGATGGCTGTCTGGATGACACAGAAATAGGAATTGCACAGAAAGTGAGCGAAAATAGCCCAACGCTCCCACCGGCAGACTGCTATGAAACAGACTTTGCGTGTAATTAACAAGCTGATACAGCCAATACAGTTCCTCGTCACTTCCAGCGCAACCTTTAGCCGCACAGCGGCCGCGGCGGCGCTGGCGATGCTGTTCTCGGCGGTATTGTCGATGACGATGCCCGCCGGCGCGCTGGCATCCGATACGTCGAATCCGGACCTTGTGGTCGGCACGGTCAATCTGATGCTCGGCAAGGCGTGGCGGGAAGTGCCCGGCCGGCGCCGCGATCCGATCAAGGTCGGTAGCGAGATCAAGGTGAACGACCGAATTCTCACCTCGGCCAACGGGCATGTGCATGTACTCTTCGTCGACGATGCCCTGGTCAGCGTACGTCCCGACAGCCGGCTGGAAATTGTGCGTTACGACTACAATTCAGCGCGTCCTGAACAATCCTCGGTCAAATTCAACCTGGTGGAGGGCGTGACCCGCGCCATTTCCGGTGAGGCCGCCCGCTCCGCGCGCGACCGCTTCCGTTTGAATACCCCGATCGCCGCCATCGGCGTGCGCGGCACCGACTTTGTCGTCAGCGCCACCCGCGATTCGGTCCGTGCCCTGGTCAATGAAGGCGCGATTGTGCTGGCGCCCTTTTCAACCGAATGCACTGCGGCCGCCTTCGGCCCCTGCGCCGTGAACGCGGTGGAACTGACCGACACCAGCCTGCAGATCATCGAGCTGGACGGCACAACCCCGGTGCCCAGGCTGTTGGCGGCTCCTCACGAGAGGGACCCGGACATGATGCAGGATGAGGTGCGGGTGGCGGTCAACGGCGCTGAATCCGCTGACGCCGAGGACAAAACCGCGGCCACGGATGTTTACCTCGAAAACGTCACCTCGACCAAGGTGGCCGCCGAGGCTGCCACAGCCACGGAGCCGAAGCCGAAGCCCCCGGCACCGCTTCCTGAATTTACCCCGGAACAGCCGATAACCACCGCGGCACTCACCTCCAGGGAAATGGTCTGGGGCCGTTGGGGAGACGGACACAGTGCGCGGGAACGCATCACGGAGACTTATGCGACCGCAAGCCTGGACCGCGAGGTGACTGTGGGGAATGACGACTATGCGCTGTTCCGCACGGAAAATGGCACCAAACGCGTGCAGCCTGGTCTCGGTGTGGTGAGCTTCTCTCTCAACAGCGCCCAGGCGTTCTACCACTCCTCCACCGGCGTGGTGGCGATGGACGTCAATGGCGGCAAGCTGGACATCGACTTCAATCGGAACCGCTTCGATACGCAGCTTAACCTGAACCACAGTACCACCGGCCAGGTTGATTTCTCGGCGGCCGGCCAGGTTGTCGACGGCGGCTATTTTTACAGCCGCTCCGATAGCCAGAACATCGGCGGCGCGGTTAACCGCGATGCCAGCGAAGCCGGCTATTTCTTTGACAAACAACTGGAGAACGGTGGCATTCAGGGGCTGACGCTCTGGGACAAGCCGTAGCCATGTCCAGTACACCCTTTCAGCAACTGCTTCACCCTCTGGCGTTTGTCCTGCGCCTGATGCCCGCTGGCGCGCGTCTGTTGATGCTGGTGATAGCCGGCGTTATCGGCACCCTGCTGATCACGGTTTTCAACGGCAGCCTGAATACCCTGGAACAACGCCTGGGCGAACTCGGCTGGACGCTGGACCCGGACACCACCACCGAACAGCGCGTCATCGTGGTGGCGATTGATGAACGAAGCCTGGCGGAAGTGTCGCCCTGGCCCTGGCCGCGGGAACAGATGGCACGGCTGGTTACCGCGCTGGATCAGGCCGGTGTTCAGCTTCAGTTGCACGATGTTTTGTATTCCGAGGCACAGCCGGGCGATGTCCAGCTTGTCAATGCACTCGAATCAGCCCGGGGACCCGTGCTGGCCCAGGTGCCGCTGCTGCAATACGACGCACCACTCCGCGCCGGCGTGATGACGCACCCGATCTCCGGCGTGGCCTGTGGTGACGGTGTGAGTGAAGGCGTGAGTGAAGGCGTGAGTGCGGGCGTCAGCAGCACCCAAAGCTTTCTGGCCGCACACGCCGGCTTCGCCGCCATCCCCAAAGGCCATATCACACCCATCGTTTCCAGCGACGGCGCTATCCGCAGAATGCCGGCGGTCGTGTGCGTGGATGGCGAACCGTACCCCGCTCTGGCCATCAGCGCGCTGTTGCAGGCAACCAACGCCGAACAATGGGGCGCTACACTGCAAACCAACACCTCCCTGCTGGGCCCGGCCCAGACCCTGGAGCTGAATGCCTATCCGGGTCTGCGCATTCCGCTGGATGCCGACGGGAATCTGCGTATTTCATACAGAAAGGCGCCGGATACATTCCAGGCGATCTCGGCGGTGGATGTACTCAATGGCGATTTTGAACCCGGAATGCTGGAAAACACCTGGGCGCTGATCGGCGCGACCGCTTTCGGTATCGGTGATATTGTGCCCACGCCGTACAACGGCGCGGCTCCCGGCGTTGAACTGCAGGCCCGCATTCTCGGTAGCCTGCTGGATGCCGAAATTCCGTATTCGCCCAATGGGGCCAACGGCTTGCTGGGGCTGTTGACCCTGATGTTCGCCGCGATACTGATGGGCCTCGCCACCCTCCGCGGCCGCGCGGCGGCCTATGGTCTGCCGGTGGCCGCCCTGCTGCTGCCGGTCGCCGCGCTCACTCTGCACATACAGTTACTCGCCGGCTATCAGCTCTGGCTGGGCTGGGTATTCCCCGCGCTTTACAGTCTGTGTGCCGCCGGCCTGTTGCTGTTACTGGAGGCAAGCCGGGTTCGCAGCGAGCGCAGCCGGGTGTTTGTCAACCTGAACAGCTATCTGCCCAGCGATATCGCCCGCGAAATTGCCTACAGCATGCCAAGTTCCAGCATCAATGCCCGGCGTTGCGATGTCACCCTGTTAAGTGCCGACCTGCGGAATTTCTCCGCCTTCGGTGAAGCCCGGCCTCCGGAAGAGTCAGCGGCGCTGCTGCATTTCTTTTTCTCCAGAGCCACCCGCCTCGTCGAACGCCACGGCGGCCGCATTCACGAATTCAAAGGCGATGGCCTGCTGGCGGTCTGGGACGGCAACAATGCCGAGGCCGCAAGCCGGGCGCTGGACGCGGCCAAAGAGATGCAGCGCGATATCGACGGTAATGTGCTGCCGCAGAACCCGCCTTCCGGTCTTGAACCCCTGGCGTTGGGCATCGGCATCGAACAGGGCCCGGCCCTGATCGGTTCGATCGGTCCCGCCCATCGCCGCAGCCATGCCCTGCTGGGCGACACGGTGACAATAACCCTGCGCATTCAGGAAATGACGGCGGAGCTGGCCCAGCCGATACTGATAGGCGAATGCGCGGCGCGCCAGCTCAGCGACTGCAATCTTGAATCCCAGGGCAGCTATCTGCTCAGCGGTCTGCGCATTCCGCACGGTCTGTTCGCGCCGGCGCTTTCCGAATCCCCTCAACGTGCCGACCCCAATCGCCACGGCCTCAAGGTGGTTTCCGGCGGCCGCCGGTAAGCAATCCTCCACGTCAAGTCAATCCGCGTCCGCCCCGCCGGATAACCCCGCTTTTGTTATTGCATGCCCGGGACCGATTCACGATAATTGCCCGCATGTTCAGTACACAGCATAGGCCTGGAAGCCCCGGTGCTCTGGACCGGCTGCCGCGGACTATGCAGTACCTTGTATTGCTCCTTTTCGTAGTAATGCCGGTTGCAGCTCATGCCTGCCCGGACCTGACACCCTACTATCCCGGCGATAACCCTGACTGGCCCACCCTTGAGCGGGAAATGGCCGGCCTGATGCCGCAGTGCCTGGAAAATGGGGAATATTTCGCGCTGTTCGGCGCGGCGCAACTCAACAGCGGCAGCATTGACGCCGCCTCGGAATCGCTGGAACGCGCACTGCTGCTGCAGCCTGATCACGGCGGCGCCCAGATCGACTATGCCGAGGCCCTTTACCTGCAGGGCCAGCTTTTCTCCGCTCTTGAAATGAACCGCCAACTGCTGGCGCGGGATGATCTGCCCGCCGACCTGCAACCCCTGATACGCCAGCGACAGCGGAACTGGCAGGGTCAGACCCGGCAGCGCGGCTTTCAGGCGGACCTGCTCGCCGGTTATGACGACAACCTCAACGGCGCGCCGGATCCCGACACTATCACCCTGACCCTGTCCGGCGAGCCTGTGCTGCTGGAACTGAACCCTGAATACCGGCCGATAAGCGGCCCTTATCTCAATCTCCGTATGGCCGCGCGGTACCGGCAACTGGCACCCCAGCATCAGCATAACTGGCTGGTGGAGGCGCGGGGACGAATCAGCGAGGACACCGAATCAGACCTGGTGCAACTGGGCGGCCAGTACGCATTCATTCGCCCCGGCCGTCGTCATAGCTGGCAATTGAATACCGGCGTCAACCATCTGGCCTTCGGCGGCAACCCGCTGTTCACCGCGGTGGATGCGCGCACCCGCTTTCAACCCCGCAGCGGCCGTACCTGCCGGCCCTACCTGGGTCTGGCGGCACAGCACCAGCACTTTCATCACCAGCGCAACCTGAACGCCCTGGAAAGCAAGGCCAGCGCCGGGCTGACCTGCCCCTTTAACAACGGTATGGGCAGTCAGCTACTGAGCGCCGAATTCAGCCTGCTGAACAACGCCGCGCTGAACAACGGCCGCGCCGGCGGCAGCCGCGACGGCTGGCAGGTCAACGCCGACTGGCAGATGACGCTGTCCGGCGGCGTGCTGCTCACCCAACTCAGCCACACGGAACTGGACGATCGCGACGGCTACAGTCCGTTACTGGCGGACGGCGCGGAACGCTGGCTGACCCGCAGTTACGCGCTGATTCAGTACCGCTGGCCGGTGTCGTCCCGGACCGACCTGCTGGTGAATTTCTATCACCAGTATCAACGCAGCAATATAGAATTGTTTCAAAGTACCGATACCAGTGTGGAGCTTGGCTTTGGCTTCTCGTTCTGACCTTCCGATAACCGTTAGATTATAAAGACTTACAGAAGAAAGCTAATCAAAATAATGGCCAAATAAGAGTTGTAATAAAACGGAACAAAGGGTACTATCCCCGCAGCTGATGTATGTCCGGGGCTCACAGGCCTGTTTTGGGAGTTCGTTTTCCCGGGTATTCAGGTAATTTCCTCCAGTGTGATTGCAGTCACAAGGCAAGGAAAGCGCCTTAAGTATGCTTGGCACACCGATAAGCGGACATCCGCTTTCTGTGGTCACACAATCGGATAAAACAATTGAACTTGATCAAGGAGTTATAAATGGCGATTACTGCTGAAGCGCGTAATGAACTTATTACCATGGTGGTGGGGATGTTCGGTGGCGCCCCGGGCGCAAACGTTCTCACGGACCTGACCAATGAAATAGAAGCGGGCGCAACCATAGAGCAACTGACCGTGGCATTGGCCAGTAGCCCCGTGTTCACCGGAATCTATCCCACCTTCCTGACCACTGAGGAATTCGCGGAAAACTTCATTGAAAACCTCGTGGGCGATGAGTCGGCCGCCGACGACAAGGCCTGGGCGGTTGATCAGGTGGTGGGCATGCTGAACGCCGGCACAAGCCGCGGCCAGGTTGTGTTTGACGTGATCGAGGCGCTTGTCAATGTGGATCCGGAAAATGAGTTTTTCGGTAACGCGGCCGTCGCCCTGCAAAACAAGGTTGAGGTGGCCACCTACTACACGGTTGAACTGCAACTCAGCGGTGATTCCCTGCAGGAGCTGCAGGAAGTGATCCAGGATGTCGACAGCACCGAGGCTTCCGTGGAAGAGGCGAAAGAGAATATCGAGGGTGGATCGGGCGGCACATTCACGCTGACTACCGGTCAGGACAATCTGGGCGGCACCTCCGCCAATGACACCTTCACCGGCACCTATCAGGATTCAAACTCCGACACCCTCACACTGGGGGACACAATAGACGGCAAGGCGGGCAACGACACCGTGCTGCTTTTCACTGCGGACGAGTCTGTTTCCGTGGGCGGGCTTAACGTCAGCAACGTGGAAAATCTGAGGGTGATCAATTCAGACGATAGCAATAATTTCAACACCCTGAACATCGCCAACAAAAATTTCGACTCCGTCACGCTGGACTTTGGCGAAATGAACGTCGACGGTGTCGACATCAATAACGTTCTCTCCAGCTCGGCGGTGACACTGACCAATATCATGGGCGGGGGTGAAGACCATAACGTGAATTTCACCACCGACAGCACCAGCACCGCGGCCACTCACCGTATGGCGGTGTCTGATGTCGACCTGTCTGACAACAACGAGGAAGTTTTCGTCAATTCGAGCTTTACCGTGGCGGAATCCATCGACATGATGGTCAACCTGTCGGACATTCAGGGTGACGACGATTTCAACTTCGAGGATTTCGTTGAGCTTGATGAGGAAGACGTTGCTGTCAATCTGACCCTCAATGTGACCGACGTGGCCAGCGATGAAAACGTGAACGTCAATATTTTCATCGATCAGGCGGGTGATTCCGTCAATACCGCCGAGGTCAACCTGACCAACACGGACAACGTGTTTGTGGCCCTGAATACCGATGACAACAATCAGGGTACCAGTGCCGAAGATGTGTTGACGCTTAATGTCGATAATGTTGAGAACTCAAATGATTTGTCCGGCTTTGCGACTATCGGGTTTGAAACAATCAACTTCAATGTTAACGGCGACGCCGACTTTAATCTGTTTGAGGATCAGGCCGACGATGGCAACGACCGCGTTATTAATATCATGGCCGATGCTGATCTGACCATTGCCAATACCGTTTTTGACGACAACATCGGAGACGTCACAGTCACGATCACCGGTGCGGGCGATGTTGATCTGGGTAACGCCAGTCTGGGTGACAACGATCTGGATGATACGGTCACCATCGACGGTTCCGCGATGACCGGCGGGTTGACCTTGGCCAACATTGGGGGTTTGATCAACACCATCACCACAGGCTCGGGTAGCGATGACATCACTGTCGGCGCCAATATCACTGACGTTGACACCGGTGACGGCGACGACTCGGTTGACACCGCCGGGTTTAACTACGGTGCCGCGGGCGCGGGATCGCTGGATGGCGGTGACGGAACCGACGCCATCGGCATCAGTGACGGCAATCTGCTGAATGAGGATACCGCTGACAATATCAGTGGATTCGAAGTACTCGACATCAGCAACGCTGGAATAACCACGTTCGATATGTCAATAGAGTCGAGTCTTGCGGCGGTGAGGGCGAGCACGGCTCTTGGTGACGTGGTCATCGAGAATGCGGCTGCGGATACACCCGTATCATTCAGTAGCTTTGGGGGTGGCTTTGCAGGCGACACGGTGGTGGATTCTCTGGAGTACATCCTTGAGGACGCCGACGGGTCTGACGACAGCCTGTCCTTGTCTTTGTTAGCAATCGACGTGAACAAGAACAGTGCCGCTGCCGGCCAAATGATCGTGGGCGCAGTGACCGCTGATGAGATCGAGGATATTTCGATTGCGTCGAATGTCTTTGAAACGGAAACCCTTCTGACTTCCACCAGCTACACGAACGAGGTTACCGCCCTGTCCGCCGACGCGGTTGAGACGCTGACCCTGACCGGTGCGGCCGATCTGGAAATCGGGGGCGTAACGGCAGCAACCCTGACCAAGGTGGATGCGACGGCCATGACTGGCCAGTTGACTATTGCCCTGGGCGCGACGGCGACAAGCACTGTCGCGGTACTGGGTGGCTCGGGTGGCGATACCATCGACATGACCGGCAACACAGCAGCCAATAACATCATCGTGGGTAACGACGGCGGTGATAACATCACATTGGCAGCAGCCGGAACCAAGGAGACGATACGCTACGCCGACGACGGTGATACGAATCTGTCGCTGATTGACCTCACGAACCCGCCGGTTTCTCCGGTGGTCTACGATCTGGCTGCCGGTCATGACATCGTCACTGGATTCGAGACGGGCGAAGACAAGATCGAGCTGTCCTCCGCCCTGGGCCTGGCGACCGGTGATGCGCGATCGGCCATCACAGGCAAGGGCGATATTGCCGATATCGCTGCCGCAACCCTGCAGACCCTGATTGGTGACGGTGTCGACTTCTTCAACGACGGCACTACCGATCGTGCTCTGGCACAGGCGACTGTCAACGGTGCCACGGACGCGATTCTGTTCATCGACCTGAATGCCGATGGCGATTTCACCAACGGTGTGGATGGTGCAATTTCCCTGGTTGGTAATGCCGGCCTCGTGATCTCCGACATCGTCTTTGGATGAGCCGGAACGCCCTTCGGTTAACGACAGGGCATAAGCAGTAAACACTGACCCCGTCCCTTCCAGGACGGGGTCTTTTTATTTGCGGCTATAAAAAATACAATCCGCAAGATCCCAGGCCCAGGATGTTTGTCCCTCATGTCGAACCCCGTCAATATCGTCACCGAAGTGCCGAAAGCCCCGGATGAAGTGACGCTTGATCAGGCGCTGGGCTTGATACCTGTGCTGGCCGGCCAGTCGAGCGAACAGTCCTTCAAGGACAGGCTTCGCATTCACGACCCCGTTGTCCGGGTGTTTTCGTTGAATGCGCTGTGTGCCCCGGACATGCGGTTTGATTATGAGAGCCTCGCGATGGCGATGCATGTGATGCGACGCAGCTCGTTTCTGCGCCAGGTGCTTGTGCCCAAGTTGCTCAGACAGTACCGGTTTGATCTCGCTGATAAAGTGATCGAAGCGGAGCGGGCGGCGGCCGGCGATGCGGAGCAGCTTCACGGCAGGCTGATGGTGGCGCAACGGTACAATAAATTCGAAGAGCAGGCCGAGCTGCACGTCAAACTCTACCTGCAGACGGGCGACGCCCAGCATCTTCAGGAGGCTTCCACCGTCGCCCGTGAACGCCTTCCCTGGCGGCGGGCATGGAAGCACGCATTACGGATGATATTGGTGCAAACGGACAAGCTCGAACGCAGCCTGCTGGCTGCACTGCAAATGTTTGATCGGGAGAATGCCCGATCAGAGTTTCTGGCACTCGGAAAACTGGTCTGCCGGCTCGAGGGAAATAAACTGGCTCGCTCCTATGTGATCGCGCAGAACCACTACTGGAAGAAAGAGTATCAAAAATGTATAGAGTTCCTGCATACCAGCAGGGCGCTGGAAGTATCAGAAAAAGAGACGCCGCTTCTGCCGAATCTGGCGGCAAGATGCTACGAGGCACTGGGTAATTTCAAGGAGGCCGCGGTCTGGTACGACAAACAGAATCTGGCGAACGCGGATGAAAAATATGTCCCGTCCAAATTTCTGGAGGAACTGGACACACGCGCGTCGGTCCGGATAAAGCCGATGCCGAAAGATCCCCGATCGAACTACTGTATTATGACCGGCTTTCCCCGGTCTGGAACCACGCTGCTGGAAAACGCGCTTAACGCCCATCCCGACATTGCAACCTGTGAAGAGACTTCGTCATTGGTCGGTTCTCTGGGCACCGCCTACACCTCGCCGATGGATCAGGACCCGAAAGCGAGGAACTATAGCTTAAGGGCATTTACCCACCGGCAGCTCTATTATCAAAGCCTGGAACGATGGATCACCAAACCCGATGCCAAAATCGTTATCGACAAAACACCCATCATCAGCGCCAATATCAAATACATGGAAAAGATCTTCCCTGAAAAGCGTTATATTTTTTCCATCCGGCATCCCTACGATGTGGTGCTGAGCAACTGGAAGCAGACCTACAGCCAGAACCCGGCCATGGCGGCTTTCAATGATATTCACGACGCCTGCGTTCTCTACAACCATGTAATGTCTGACTGGTTTGAGGTTTTCCCCGGTGAGACGGACCGGGTTTATTACGTGGTTTACGACGAACTGGTCACCGATTTCCGGCGGGTGGTTGAAGGGGCGATAGATTTTCTGGGCCTGGAATGGACCGACGAGGTGCTGAAGTTCACTGAACACTCCGCCAACCGTGCGGTACGAACGCCCAGCTACGCCAATGTACGCAAAGGACTGACGCTCGGCGTACAGACCTCGTGGCGGAATTTCGACTTTCTGTTCGACAGAAAATGCCGCGAGCTGCTCGACCCGTGGACCAGGCGCTTCGGCTATGACGCGGTCGCGGGACTGGATGCTGACGCAGGTAATTTCCACCAGAAGTGACCTGAACGCCGATCTTTTTATTTGCGGCGTATTAAACTATTATGCCGTACCAACAAAGCCGTCCGAGCCGTCGTTCACGGACAGGCTCCGAATTACGACTATTACGACTATAAAGGGATACCATGTCCGACTGGACTGCCGGCTATGTGGCCGACATTGGTTACACCTACGGCTACTACGAAGAATTGAACCCGCTCAGGGCGAGGCTCGCGTTTTTGAATCAAGGGTTCGTCTGCCCGGAATTCAAAACCGCCTGTGAACTGGGATTTGGCCAGGGAATCAGCGCCAATATTCATGCCGCAGCCAGCGCGGTCCGTTGGTACGGTACCGACTTCAATCCCTCGCAGGCGGGTTTTGCCAAAGAACTCGCGGAAATGTCCGGCGCCGGTGCAGAGCTTTTCGACGAATCTTTCGACGAGTTTGCCGAAAGAAAAGACCTTCCGGATTTTGACTTCATCGGGGTGCACGGCATCTGGAGCTGGATATCCGATGCCAATCGCAAGGTTATTGTTGATTTCGTTCGCCGAAAACTGAAGGTTGGCGGCGTACTTTACATCAGTTACAACACCTTACCCGGGTGGGCGGCGTTCGCCCCGATGCGCCACTTGATGGCGGAACACGCCGGCATTATCGGCACGCCAGGCAAGGGAATTGTTACGCGGGTGGACGAGGCCATGGAATTTGCCGACAGCTTAATGGAAACCAAACCGCTGTTCGCCAGAGCCAATCCCCTGGTGGGAGATAAAGTAAAAAAACTGAAAACCAGAAACCGCCATTATCTAGCCCATGAATTTCTGAACCGCGACTGGCACCCGATGCATGTCGCGACCATGGCGGAGTGGTTGCAGCCGGCGAAGCTTGGCTTTGCCTGTTCCGCCCATTACATGGATCATATAGATACGCTAAACTTCACCGCGGAACAACACCGGTTTTTAAAAGAGATCCCTGACAGAATGTTCCGCGAAAGCGTTCGTGATTATATGGTAAACCAGCAATTTCGAAGAGATTACTGGGTAAAGGGGGTCCGAACACTGTCACCGGTTGAACACGCCGAAGCCCTGCGTGAGCACAAAATACTTCTTATCTCGCACCGGCCGGATATCTCGTTGAAAATTACCGGCCCACTGGGAGAGGCGAACATGAGCGAATCGGTCTACACGCCACTTCTCGATCTACTGGCGGATCATCAGGTGAGGACCATAGGACAAGTGGAGACAGCTTTATCCGGCAAGGGGATTGAATTCGCCAAACTGTTTCAAGCTGTCATGATCCTGGACGGGGCCGGTCATCTTGGCGCTGTGCAGAGCGAGAAGGTTGCCTCAAAAGTGAAACAGCAGTCAGCAAAGCTGAACCAGTACCTTGTGGGCAAATCCCGGGATAGCGGAGAAATAGAACATTTGACCAGTCCGGTTACAGGTGGGGGAATCGCTGTGAACAAATTTCAGCAACTTTTTTTGCTGGCGCTGTCTCAGGGCAAGAAGCAACCGGCTGAATGGGCCGAATTCGCCTGCGACGCATTGGCCAAGCAGGGCCAAAAGGTTGTCAAGGAGGGCAAGGCGCTGGACAATGCGAAAGAAAGCCTTGCTGAAGTCAAGCGGCAAGCCGAGACCTTTGCCGCCAAGCGCCTGCCCATCTTGAAGGCATTGCAGATTGCATGACACTCGGGCACCGAATCACAGGTTGTCGAAATTAATGGTGTCCATGTCATCGAACCAACCCAGGTTTTGCCGGTTTGTGTAATTGTCGATTTTTTCCTTGTTCGCCGCGATGACCGCTGCCAGCCTCTGTAACTTGGTTAATTGCTGCATGGAAAGCAGTTGCGCGTAACACGCCCCCAGTCCACCGGAATTTCTCAATTCCAGAAGCGATTCCGCTGGCAGCTTATTGAGCGCGTCTTCATCGATTTTTGATAATCCAGCGTCGGATTGGTGATTTTGACTGTCTGTTCCAAAGAGCCACGGACAGATCAGCCCGAACTTTTGCAGTTGCCGGCTGACGGTGTTGGTAGCCTGACGATTGGCCAGCAGATGGTCGTGAAAATTCAATAATCCGGTTATCGCCTCGCTGGGGTTGTCGGCGTTGTCAAAAAACCGTTCATCATTGGGATCATCCGTGATTACACCGCTGTCTTCATCGATGCAAAGCACCTGCTTGCCGTCGGCGCTGGCTGCCAACCGAAACGGGTACCCACGATAACTGGCGGGAATATATTCCGCCAGCCATTGACCGTTCGGAGCCACCAGCAGGTTCTTGCCTGGTTCCAGGCTCTGCACGGCCACCGGAGTCAGGGTATCGTCGGCGGTGACAAAGGCGACGGGAAGGCAGGCGGCGGCACGAGGCAACTCCTGTATGACAAGCGGGCAGAGAGCATCGCCACCAGCAAAGTTGAAGTGGGTGATTCGCTTCCAGTATTTGTCGCCATGGCGAGACTTCGTTACAGGCTGTATATTTGCCACAGAACTTCGGGATTGCCTCGGTTGTCGGTTCAAAGCGGGGATTGACTATAAATAATTGCTCTGTCAATGTCCAATAATGGGGTCTTACCCTGTCAGGGCCGAGCCAGGATCAGGGCTATTTAAGCCAATAGCCAACTATTTGGCGCTCAACTGCGACAAATCAGGTATGGCACTCAAATTGGAGCGCATGGCTTTCCCGGCTTGCCAAAAACCAGTCCGTCCAGGCTCAAACTCCGGAATCGATTCAGGTATCAGTCAATGAACATAAAAGCGGTATTACTTCTGCTGGCCCTATCCTTCAGCCTCCCGGTCATCGCCCAGGAGCCCGAATTCAATCTCTTCGATCCCGTGGACCAGCCAACCCGCGACGAGCGCCCCACAGCGCCCCGAAGTCGCACCACGCCACAGAACAGCAGTCCCGTGTTCACGCTGACCGGTACCAGCCGCATCGGTAGCGCCTACAGCGCCATGCTCACCCATCGGGACGGGCAGACCGTTGCCGTTTCCACCAGCCCTGGCGCCAGCACGGCGGTTCCGGGCTATGCGGAGTTTCGTATTGTGGATATCAATGCGGGCCGGGTGTCGCTGAGCCTGCCTTCCGGCACGCCCTGTATGGAATTTACCTCACAGGGCGTGCGATGTTCAGGCGGCAACATTGCCCAGTTGAGTCTGGCCACTGGCGAGCCCCTGGAACCGCGTTTACCGTCTTCCCGTGAATCCGTGGATGACCTGCCTGCGGACAGCGACGGGCAACGACAGGAGGAGGCCGAAACGTCGGATAATCCGTTTTCCCGGCTGCGCTCAGCGCTGCGCAATGCGGACAATGGCCAGCCCGCCGGTGCCCGCGCTGGTGCCGGTGGCAATGGCAACAGTACGCGGTTCACTCCCCGTCGCATCCCGCCGGAAGAAGTACCCGAGGGCATGACGGTTATCTCCACTCCGTTCGGCGATCGCCTGGTGGAACAGAACTAGGCGCCTGAACATCTTGAACAACCCCGCGGAACAGAAGGTACGAGAGAAGGTACAGCATGAGGTCTCAGAGGAGGTGTCAGGGAAGGCACCAGACGAGGAGCAACAGAGCCGTCTCACCGTTTCAGTCTCGATAGTCAGTTACCGCAGCCCGCCGGAGGAACTCGGGGAGTCGCTCGACTCCCTGGCCGGCTCGCTCCGGCAGTTGAAGGCGGGCTACCCTGGGTCTCGCGCTCAGGTCAGCCTCATTGACAACAACGAAGGGGAGAGTCTGTGGCCCGAGTCCATGGTGCCGGCCCGAGAGGCGTTGAGCCGGATCGGTTCGACGCTGCAGTTGATCCACGGGCATGGCAATGTCGGCTATGGCCGGGGACATAATCTCGCCATCAGACGGGCCACCAGCCAATACCATCTTATTCTCAATCCTGACGTGGTGATGGAGGAATCCTGCCTGCGCTCCGGCATTGACTATCTTGAGGCCAATCCCGGCGTCGCGATGGTGAGTCCCTTCGCGCAATCGCGCGACGGCAGCCGCCAGTATCTCTGCAAGCGACACCCCTCGGTGCTTGACTTTCTGGTTCGCGGGTTTTTGCCTGCTGTTTTCCACAGACCCTTCAAGGGGGGGCTCTCGCGGTACGAGATGCACGAATTGGGCGAGGAAGTGGCGACCACGGGTATTCCCATCATCAGCGGCTGCTTTATGTTGTGCCGTACCGCCAATCTGCAAGAGCTGGGCGGATTCGACGATAACTACTTTATGTATTTTGAAGATTTTGATCTGTCGCTGCGCATGGGCAAAACCGGTGCGATAGCGTACGTGCCCGCGATGCGCATCCGCCACCTGGGCGGCAACAGCGCGAAAAAGGGCTTCCGGCATATCGCCATGTTCGTGCGATCCGGCTTCCGGTACTTCAATACCTGGGGATGGCGGTTTATCCAGTGAAACGCGCAAGCCGCCACAACGGGCAACGGTGACTGCTTCTGCTTCACAGACGGTTCTGGTGACCGGCGCGGCGGGCTTTGTCGGGCGCGAGCTTTGCCGACAGATTGCCGCGGAGTCCGATGCCCCCGTGGCGTTGCGGGTGTGGACGCATCAGCTTCGGCCGTTGCCGGACCTCCATGAAGACGTGGCGCGCTTTCACGGCGATATTCTCGACCAGCGTGTGTTGCGCGAGGCCACACGGGGGGTTGACACGCTGTATCACCTGGCCGGTCTCGCGCACGTGAACCGGTTTCCCGCGGAGGAAATGCACCGGGTTAATACGCAGGGCACCCGGGCATTGCTGGACGCGGCCGCAGCCAATGGCGTGGGCAAAATTGTGTTTTTCAGCAGTTGTCTGGCTCACCGGGCGGAAACCGGCGCCGCCAAGGCTACTCCCTACGCTCACTCGAAACTGGCAGCCGAGCGGTTGCTGTTGCAGGCTGAAAACGGCCCCGCGGCCTGCATACTGCGGCCGGTAAACGTCTACGGCCGGGGAATGAAGGGGAATATTCGCACATTGATCAAGCTGATCGCCGCGCGCCGCTGCCCTCCGCTGCCGCGGCTGAACAATACGCTGTCTTTGGTTGGTGTCGGCGATCTTTGCCGCGCCGCGCGGCTCGCCGGCGGCAGTGACCAGGCCAACGGCAGGACCTATGACGTGACCGACGGCGTTGACTACCGCATCAACGACATAGAGCGGGCAATCTACCAGGCGCTGGGTCGAAAAAGCCCCCGATGGCACACCCCTGCTATGGTATTATACGCGGCTGCCGCCACAGCCGAATTGTTGGGAAAATTGCGCAATACCCGTGGCGGTATCGGTCTGCGAACCTGGCGTAATCTGGTGGAGGGCAATCGCTACTCCAACACCGCCATCAGCCGGGAACTGGGTTTCGCTCCCGCGGAGTCGCTGTACAGCGAACTGCCCGGCATCGTGGAAGCGATAACAGGGGCCGCGGCCAAAGACTGATTGTGATATTGAATGATTGACACAGATTAGAATCGAGACAACAAGAGCAACAAATGACCAAAGGAATTATTCTTGCCGGCGGCGCCGGCACCCGCCTGCATCCCATGACAGTCGCGGTAAGCAAACAACTGCTGCCGGTTTACGACAAGCCCATGATCTACTATCCACTGGCCACGCTGATGCAGGCCGGTATTCACGACATTCTCATCATCACCACACCGGAGGACGCCTCGGCATACAAGACTCTGTTGGGGGACGGCGGAAAGTGGGGAATCGACATCACATTCGCGATGCAGCCGAAACCCGAGGGCCTGGCGCAGGCGTTTCTGATCGGCGAGGACTTTATCGGCAAGAGCGGTGTCTGCCTTATTTTGGGCGACAATATATTTTATGGCAACCGGATAGAGGAAAAACTTCAGCGGGCCGTGAACCAGAAAAAAGGCGCGAGCATTTTTGCGTATTATGTGAACGATCCCGAACGCTATGGGGTGGTGGTGCTGGACAAAGATCACCATGCAGTGGATCTGGAAGAAAAGCCGCGCAAGCCGAAATCCAATTACGCCGTCACCGGATTGTATATGTACGACAACCAGGTGGTATCCATCGCCAAATCGATTAAGCCCTCCGCGCGCGGCGAGCTGGAAATTACCGATGTGAACAAGGTGTACATGGCACGTAAGCAATTGCGTGTGGAACTGTTCGAGCGCGGAACGGCCTGGCTTGACACGGGCACTATTCAGTCGCTGCTCGACGCCGCCAATTTTATCCGTGTGCTGGAGGAACGCCAGGGCTTGAAGATCGCCAGCCCGGAAGAGATCGCCTACCGTCAGGGGTTCATCGACGGCAAGCAGTTGAAGGCGCTGGCCGAACCTCTTAGCAAAAGTGGCTATGGTCAATACCTGCTGAAAATGCTGGATGGGCACTGAACATGAAGATCACTCCCACCGCCATCCCCGATGTCTTGATTCTGGAACCGCAGGTGCACGGCGACCATCGCGGCTATTTTATGGAAACCTGGCGCAAGTCGGTGTTTGAGGAATTGGGGATAGCGGCCGAATTTGTGCAGGATAATCAGAGCCGTTCGGGTCAGGGAATTCTTCGCGGGTTGCATTATCAGCGGCGCAATCCTCAGGGGAAACTGGTGCGCGTGCTGTCCGGCGAGATTTTTGATGTGGCGGTGGACCTGCGCCAACAGTCGCCCACGTTTGGTCAATGGGCGGGTGTCACATTATCCGCTGACGATCATCGACAGCTTTGGGTGCCGCCGGGATTTGCGCACGGGTTTTACGTGGTCAGTTCGTCGGCGGACATCATGTACAAATGTACGGCGTATTACGCACCGGGGGATGAGTATGGCCTGCGTTGGAATGATCCCGAGCTGGGCATTGACTGGCCACTGGTGGATGCGGAACCGGTATTGTCAGCCAGGGACGCCGAAGCGGCGTTGTTCAGCGAGGCGGCGGTTTACCCATGAGTAATACTGTGGCCCTGTTGGGAGCGAACGGTCAACTGGGGACAGCTCTCATACGGAGTTGGCACGAGCCCGACCTTGAACTGGTGCCTCTCAGTCGCCAGATGCTGGACATCAGCGACTCCGCGGCGGTGAACGAGCACTTGTCCGCCTGCGGGCCGCGGGTAATAATCAATTGTGCGGCCTACACCGCCGTGGATGCCGCCGAAGATGAGAAGTCCGAGGCTTACGCGGTGAACCAGCGCGGCACGGAAAATATCGCGCGCTGGGCCCACGCGAACAGGGCGCGAGTGATTCACGTATCCACCGACTTCGTTTTCAATGGCGAGAGTTCGCGGCCCTACAAGCCCGAAGACAATCCCGCGCCTCTGGGCGTGTATGGCGCCAGTAAGCTTGACGGGGAAACCGCCCTGTGGAAACACAAGCCGGAGGGCGCGGCGGTGGTGCGCACCGGCTGGCTGTATTCACATCACGGCAACAATTTTTTTACCACCATGTTGAAACTGCTTGGCGAACGTGACTATCTGAATGTGGTGGCGGACCAGGTGGGCACGCCGACCTCCACCGCGGGTCTGGCCATTCTGCTGCGGCAGATGGCGGCACGTGGCGCGGCGGGCATCTATCATTTCAGCGATGCCGGCGTGGCCAGTTGGTATGATTTTGCAATGGCCATTCAGGAAGAAGCGCTGGCGCTGGGGTTGCTTGACCGTGAAGTGCCTATTAATCCCATCAGCAGTGATCAGTATCCCGCCAAGGCCAAGCGGCCCGCATACAGCGTACTGGACAAAGCGCGTGTGTATCGCGATTTTTCAGTGGCGGTGGTGCACTGGCGCGTGCAGTTGCGGGCTGTTCTTTTGAGTTTGAAGAACGGCGATTGAAGAGCGGCGACTGAAGAGCGGGTCCGGGGAGCGAAGTCCGGGGAGCGAAGTCCGGGTCCAGGCCCGGGTCCGCGGCCGGGTCCGGGAAGAGTGAGCAGTTGGAAAGGAACCGAAGGGCAGCAGAAAAAAATGAATATACTGGTTACCGGCGCCGCGGGATTTATCGGCACCAACTTTGTCAACTACTGGCGGGAACGCTATCCAGCCGACAGTATTACCGTGCTGGACGCGTTGACCTACGCGGGTAACCGCAGCAATCTTGAAGCGATGCTGGAACACAACGGGTTCACTTTTGTCCGCGGGTCCATCTGCGACTACGACCTGGTGATGGAAGTGATGCAAAAGCATTGTGTGGACACACTGGTGCATTTTGCCGCGGAAAGCCACGTCGACCGTTCCATAGACGGGCCGGATGCTTTTATAGAAACCAATGTGGTCGGGACTCACACTTTGTTGAAGGCGGCCAAGAAACTGTGGCTCGATAACGGGGGCGGTAACGGCGCGGGGGATGGCAGTGCCAACAAAGCGGGAAGTGCGAGGCGAGGTGGGCATCATTTCCACCATGTCTCCACCGATGAAGTGTTTGGCACACTGGCCGGTGACGACCCGGCATTTTGCGAGTTGACACCCTATGCCCCTAACTCTCCCTATGCGGCCAGCAAGGCGGCGTCGGATCACCTGGTGCGGGCCTACCACCACACCTATGGTTTGAACGTAACGACAAGTAACTGTTCGAACAATTACGGCCCCTATCAGTTTCCTGAAAAACTGATTCCATTGTGCCTGGTGAATATTCTGCAGGGTAAACCGTTACCCATTTACGGTGACGGCAAACAGATTCGGGACTGGCTGTATGTCGACGATCACAGTCGCGGTATCGACCTGATTCTGAAGCGCGGCCGCGTGGGCGAGACGTACAATATCGGCGGTAATTCCGAGTACACAAATATTGATGCGGTGCGCTTGTTGTGTCAGTTGCTTGATGAGGAATTCAGTGAAAATGGCAGCCTCAGGGAACGCTTTCCGGACGGTCCTTGTGCCGCACTCGATCCGGCATCGTCGTTGATCAATTATGTCACCGACCGTCCGGGGCACGATACGCGCTACGCGATCGACGCCGCCAAGATCACGTCCGAATTGGGCTACACGCCGGCGGAACGTTTTCCCGGCGGGCTGAAAAAAACCGTGCGCTGGTATCTGGAAAACGAATCCTGGTGGCAGTGCATTCTTGACGGCTCGTACCGGGAGTGAGCGGGGCGCGCGGCTGATCTTTCCGGCCCGATGCGTGATTCCCGTCACAGGCTTTCACCGCCCGCGCACAAAAAGTCGATTGCGCCGGTCTTTGAAGCTTACGCGATCACCTGAAACTTTGGTAGGATTCAACTGTGACCGGTAAATACCCTTATATCTCCTGTTTCCTCGGCGCGCTCTCTCTTCTTGCGGCGGCTTCGGCGACGGCATTTGAAATAAATGGCCCCAAATGGCCCGGCGCGGAAACTGAATTTTACGTGAACATAAGCGGCGTCTCGGCCACCGGTATTTCATGGAATTCCGCTTTCATCGACGCGATGGACGAGTGGAGCGAAAAGACCGATTTCAATTTTGTGCTGCGCAACGAATACCGCGACCCCTGTGCGTACGACAATGTCAACGGCGTGGATTTTACGACCACCGTCTGCGGACAGACGTACGGGCGGGGTACGCTGGCGGTGACACTGAGCCATTTCGCCCCTGCGCCTTATTATTTTGGCCCGGACGTTCTGGTCGGCACCGACATTGTCATCAACAAGGGGAGTCACTACGATCTTTTTGATGGCAATCTGTTTCGTCCGGATCGGGCGATCGATTTTCGCCGCGTTGCCCTGCATGAACTGGGTCATGCGCTGGGGCTGGACCATACCACAAATCACGCCATCATGCGCGACTCGATCGGCAATGTGGACCGGCTGCAGACGGATGATATCGACGGGGCCAATGCCCGGTACGGTGGTTTGACCGCCTGCCATGTGCCGTTGCTGCCGCTGGCGCCGATAAGCGATTCCCTCTCCGGTGGCGACTGTACGGTTCAGAAGCTGATGGGGGGCGGTACCGATGACAGTTTCATCGATATCTACCGTGTGGAGCTTGATTCAACCACGTCGATTGCAGCGGCGATGAACGCCGATACGCTGGATTCAGTGTTGCTGCTGGCGAATGCTCAACTTGAAATAATGGCGCTCGATGACAACTCCGGCGGCGGTTGTAACGCGCGCCTGACCCGCAACCTGAGCCCCGGTACCTATTATCTGCTGGCCAACACCTATGTGGGGGGGTCGCCCTGCGGAGAGGATGTGGGTCCCTACACGCTTGATGTCAGTTATCAGACCTCAAGCCCGGTCAAGCTGAACACCAATGTCAGTCTTGGCGGGGGAATCTCACAGGCGGTGTTCAGCGGTGGTGTAACCGCCAACAACGGCCTCCAGTATGGCAACCGCTTCGGACCCGATGATTCCCTGGATATCAACGCCGGTATCGAAATCGATCCGCAACACCAGGGCCAGCCGGGATTCATCGTGGTCGCGGCGATGATCGACGGTGAGACTCTGCTGCTGCTCAACGAGCAGCGTGTTTTTGTCGAATACACCGGCGGCCCCATCACCCGCTTCGACAGCCGCAACCTGGCACCGAACGAAGCCATCACCGTAGCCGAAAACCTGGTGCCCCGTTCCATTGGCATCACCAGCATCCACGTGGACGTCTACGTAGGTTACGGCCTCGACTCCAACCCCGCCGAAGTCTACCACCACGCCACCCCCCTAACCTTCACCATCCAATAACAGGGTCGGTGGCGAATGATAACCATTCGCATTAGGGTCAGTGGCGAATGGGAATCGGCATGCAGTTAATTCTCATTCGCCACTGACCCCGAAAGGGCTGCTTATGGTGCAGCGAAAGGAATTATGCGGGCTCTCCGGTCTTCATACGTGACACGAGTACGCTTGGATGTTTCAGCGGGAGGGGATAGCGGGTATAATCCGCCTGCTTTTTTCCGCGGGTATCCATTGAAGGACTCAATCAAACCAACCCGGCCTCCAGGCAGGAGTGGCGGTTTTCAGGGAATCAGTGATATAGGAGTAAATGGTGACGTATTGCAAATCAGGAATATTCGGATTCGCCAACGGGCTCACGACGATTGGTGGACTGGCGATCATGGCCTTCAGCGGGGCTCTGTTCGCCCAGAGTGGCGATGATGCCGTCAGAGAAATACTGAGGCCTGTGGGCCAGTTGTGCCTGGCTGGACAGGACTGTGTCGGCCAAGCGGTGGAACGGTCATCCGGTGGAACGACAACATCCGTTGCGGCCAATGATACCACGCCTGCCGCGCCGCAATCTGGACAGCAACAATCTCCAGCTCCGGCAGCCGAGCCGCCCCAAACCGACCCGGCACCACAAGCCACACCTCCGGCAAACGCGGTGGCGCAGGCTGATTCAGCCGGCTCCGAAGAGGTGGAAGCGAATTATCAGCAGTTTTGTTTTGCCTGTCACGACGCCGGGGTGGCGGACGCCCCCCGAGTGGGTGACACCGAAGCCTGGGAAGAAAGAATGCAAAAAGGGATGGATGAGGTGATGGCCAATGTAATTAACGGGCTCAATGCGATGCCTGCCAAAGGCCTGTGTATGGCATGCACCGAAGAAGACCTTCACGCCATCGTGGAGTATATGTACGAGAACAGCCAGTGACCGGCCGGCAGCATTCGCTGTCGCGCGGGATTCAAATCTTAACTGTATAGGAGTTAATCGTGTCAATTGTAAAACGAGTTAAACCTAACCGCATTTCAACGCTTGGTTTCTGCCTGGTCGCCGCGGTTTTCGCCGGTAACGCTGGAGCGGACAGCAAGTCTTCCGGCGAACCAATGATGTTGGCGGCTCTCAGTGAAGGTTTCAACGCCGAGCAAACCTATATGCAGTCCTGTGGCGCCTGCCATAACAGCGGTGCGGCCGGTGCCCCCAAGCTGGACGATGCAGCGGACTGGGAGTCACGCATGGAAAAAGGCATGGAAGCGGTAGTTGCCAACGCGATTAACGGCCTCAACGGCGTAATGCCACCCAAAGGCCTGTGTTTCTCCTGCACCGACGACGATCTGCGCGCGGTCGTGGAGTACATGGTCGAGCAGGTACCCGCCGACTAGGCTTCACCCCCCGACCCAAGGAGCCGGCGCTGCAAAGCCCGGCTCGGGTCGGACCCCCGTAAGCCTTTGTTTTTGTTAAATATCAACCTTCCTAACTGCTACTTTTGTGTATTAGAGGCGACGTTTATCGTTCGATAAGCGCTCTTTAAGCATGGGTGTGCCTTTTCTCAGATTGAGTAGGGCCACATCTTCTGCCTATCTGGTGGTGTAATTCCAAGAACTCCCCTTTTTACGATGAAAACGCGTATGTAAAACCTCATGGGGGTGTCAATTCTTGTCAAATGGCTTGAAGTTTAATGAGTTACGAAGGTCCGACCCCTGGACGCTGGACAAACGGCGTTCAGGCTAAGTAGACTTCCTTCACGTAAATAGAAACAGAACAGGAAACCAATAACATGCGAGCACTTAAGAAGTCTGGTCAGTTACTGACCGCGATGAGTATGATCTCTGCCGTTTTTATCTTGTACCCGATGGAATCCTCTGTAGCCCAGGGCTACCCCGACATGCCGGCGGACGCTTCCGGTGCGCAGGTTCCGGACGGCGTCGCGCAATTCGCGGTAGACCCGTTCTGGCCAAAACCACTTCCCAACAACTGGATATTGGGGCAGGTGGCGGGAAATGCGGTGGACTCGGACGATCTGGTCTGGATAATCCACCGTCCCTGGACTGTACAGGGAACCAACGCCGGTTCCACGCCAACTCAAACCACCCGGGATATCACCTGGGGCCACGACCCATTGCAATCACTGTGTTGTACCACCGCGCCTCCGGTGGTCGCTTTCGACCAGGAGGGCAATGTTGTCCACGCCTGGGGTGGTGACAGCCCCAACGGAGAGTACCAGTGGTTCAATAGCGAACACGGGATTCACGTTGACCATAACGGCTTCGTCTGGGTGGGCGGCAACGGGACCGATGACCACCACATCATGAAGTTTACCAAGGAGGGGGAGTTTGTATTGCAGATTGGGGGTATCGGAGTGAGCGAGGGGAGTAATGACACCGACTCGGTCAATCGATCCGCGATCATGGAAGTGGATCCGACCAACAACGAGCTCTACGTGGCGGATGGCTATGGTAACCGCCGTCTGATCGTGTTTGACGCTGAAACCGGAGACTATCGCAGACATTGGGGAGCGTACGGCGAGCGGCCGGTTGATGAAAATCCCGGCCCGTGGGACCCCAATGCGCCGCCCAGCCGAACCTGGCGTACCCCGGTTCATGGCCTTGCCATTTCAGATGACGGACGTGTGTTTGTCAGCGACCGTCCCAGCAACCGTTTTCAGGTGTTCAACAAGGACGGAACCTACCTGATGGAAAACGTGCTGGCCCCTGAAACCTACGGCCCCGGGTCCACCTGGGGAGCCGAGTTCGATCCACTGGATACAGAACAGCGTTTTCTTTACATTCCGGACGGTACCAACAACAAGGTCTGGGCGCTGGACAGTGAAACCCTGGATCCGGTGTATTCATGGGGTACCGGCGGGCGCCAGCCAGGCCAGTTCGACTGGCTGCACTACATGGATTTCGATTCTCAGGGCAATCTTTATACAGGCGAGGTACAAACCGGGCACCGTGTGCAGAAGTTTGTACGTCTGAACGGTAATTAATAGCCTCCTGAACGGAAAGTCGAGGTAGCCTGAACGGTAAAAACAGGAGAGTCAGGTCCCATTGCCTGTGAATACCGGACTTGTTGTCCGGCAGTCGCAGAATTTGCAATCGGGACCCGACGCTCACCCCTCAAATTAACTCACCTTGCATGTCTGGTGGCTATGGTGCTGAAGCTGCGTCAATTTATCACAGGTCTTGTGTGCCTGCTTGTCGTTCCAATCTCCGCCGTCAACAGTGCCGAACTGGAAAGCATCGGCAGCTTCGACTTCCCCACCTCCGGGTCTCCGGCCGCCCAGGAACATTTTCTGCGGGGAGTGGGGTATCTGCACAGTTTTGGCTGGGTACAGGCTCGCCACGAGTTTCGCTTGGCCCAGGAAGTGCAGCCTGATTTTGCGATGGCGTACTGGGGTGAAGCATTTACCTATAATCATCCCTTATTGGCTGAGTGGGAGCCGGACGCACCGGCTGAAGTATTGAATCGCCTGGGCGACAGCACGGAGGAGCGTCTTGCCAAGGCGCCAACCGAACGGGAAAAGGGGTTTGTCCGCGCTGCGGAAGCCTATGCCTTCACGCCACCGCCGGTAGGCCAGCGCCGCACCGCCTGGATGCTGGCGATGCGCGATTTGTACGACGCCTTCCCGGAAGATCGGGAAGTGCAGGCATTTTATGCCGTGTCATTGATCAGCGCGGCAACAGCGGCCGGCGATCAACGTGATCGCTTCAATATGCTGGCCGGGTCCCTTGCCCTGGAATTGTTTCGCGAAAACGAAAACCATCCCGGCGCCGCCCATTACATCATTCATGCCTTTGATGATCCGGTACATGCCCCGATCGCGCTGGCCGCGGCAAAGAAATACGCGGAGATCGCTCCGGCGGTTGCTCACGCGCGTCATATGCCCACCCACATCTTTATTCAGCACGGTATGTGGGAAGAGGTGGCACAATGGAACGAGTCGTCTTTTCAGGCGGCGCAGGAACTCTGGCAGCCTGGTGATCGTCCCAACGATTTGAACCATTCCTCCGACTGGGGGCAATACGGTGATCTGCAACTGGCGAACTACGACCGGGCGCAAGTCTGGATTGAGCGAGCGCGACAGGTGGCGGCTGACAATCCAGGTGACGCCCGATCCGCCGACACGGTGCGCACCTTGCAGGCGCGCTTCATCATTGAAACCGGGCGTTGGCACACAACACCGCCTGTGACCGACGGGATGAACGCTCACGAACTGCTGGCGACGGGTCTCGGTGCCGCGTATCAAAACGATCTGGATAGCGCGAGTCAGGCCGCCGACAGGCTGGCGGAAATGGCCGAGGGCAGTCCGGACAATACCAATTTGAAAATCAGCCAACTGCTGGTAGCGGGTTTGGCAAAATATCGGGAAGCGTTCGCGCATGCGGCGCACGGCATGTCCGAGGCGTTCGCGCCAGCGCGACAGGAAGGACTCGAGATGCTGGCGGAAGCGGTGCGCCTCGACGAGACCAGGCGGCTGCCGAATGGCGCGCCGAATCCGTTGAAGCCGGCCCATGAACTGGCTGGTGAAATTCTCCTCCAGGATGGACAACATGGTCAGGCCGCGGCACTGTTCCAGCAGTCCTTGCTGCGAATGCCCAACCGTCCGTGGTCTCTGCTCGGCCTGGCCCGCAGCTACGTGCAAATGGGTGACGAAGATGCCGCCGCGGAAGCCTACCAACAACTATTGGCAGTGTGGGGAGACAAGAATGAACTCCCCGAAGTAATCGAAGCCAACCGCGGGGTCGGACCCACGCAAGCCGCTGATTCACAAACAAATAACTCCCAGTAAATAATGTTTCTGTAACTTGGAATGCCCATTTTTTTCGGGTAAAGTTGCTTTTAACCAGCAGCAGTTGTTTGTGGCCTGAATCTCCTTGAATGACCATCGCCTGGTTCGTTCGTTGCGATTCGGCTGTTAGCGCCCCCTTGCAGTAGCGCTGTAAATTGGCGTTTCCGCCATCCGCGGCCTATCCTCTAACCAAGACCCCCTGTTCACCCGGCATCACGGAAGGCGTCATGTCACTGGCCACCGTTTATTCGCGCGCGGTCGTGGGAGTGGATGCTCCCGAGATTACCATTGAGACGCATCTGTCCAACGGCCTGCCCGGCTTCGCCATTGTTGGCGCGCCGGAAACCACCGTGCGCGAAAGCAAGGAGCGAGTACGATGCGCCATTCTCAATTCGAAATTTGAATTTCCGCAGCGCCGTATCACAGTCAATATGGCGCCGGCAGAGTTGCCCAAAATCGGCGGCCGCTACGACCTGGGAATTGCACTGAGCATTCTGGCCGCTTCCAACCAGATACCCAGCGAGCCAATCGAAGGGATGGAGTTTCTCGGTGAACTGGCACTGACCGGCAGATTGCGCGCGGTTCAGGGAGTGTTGCCCGCCGTGATGGCCGCGGCGGGTTCGGGAAGAGATATCATTGTTCCCGCGGCCAACGGTAACGAAGCGGCGTTGGCGCGCGAAGACAATACCCGCATCGCCGAAGATCTGCTCGCGGTGTGCGAGCATCTGTCAAACGGCAATCACTTGACCCGCTGCAATCCCTATACCCCGCCACCGCGGGGCAGCACTTCCGCAACCGATATCGGTGAGATAAAAGGTCAGCACCTGCCCAAACGTGCATTGCAGATTGCCGCCGCGGGGGCGCATAACATCCTGTTTATTGGCCCACCCGGCACCGGCAAAACCATGCTCGCCAATTGTCTGCCGTCATTACTGCCGGAACTCGAACACGAAGCCGCGCAGGAGGTGGCTGCCATCAAATCCGTCGCCGGTTATGTGATTGATCCCCGTCACTGGTACTACCCGCCATTCAGAAACCCCCATCACACGGCCACCCCGGTCGCGCTCGTCGGCGGAGGCAAGCAGGCCACGCCCGGAGAAATCAGTCTGGCGCACCACGGTGTGCTGTTCCTGGACGAGCTGGCGGAATTCAATCGCAAGGTTCTGGAGGTATTGAGAGAGCCACTGGAGTCCGGAGAGATAACACTCGCCCGCGCCAACTACCGGGTACGTTATCCAGCCCGCTTCCAACTCGTCGCCGCGATGAATCCGTGTCCTTGCGGCTACTATGGAGACCCGGCCGGAAAATGCCGTTGCACTGACGAACGCCGGCAAAAGTACAACAGCAAAATCTCCGGGCCGTTTCTGGATCGGATGGATCTGATAGTACAGGTTCCCCGCCTGTCTCCTGCCGAGTTGTATCAGGTGGAAGAGGGGAGCGCGGACAAATGGCAGAAACTGAGTCAGGACATCAATAATTGCCGTGTTCTGCAATTCAAACGCGCGGGAAAACTCAACCGTAATCTACGAAACCGCGAGATCAACCGTTTCTGCCCCGTCAGCGTCGCCGACCGCCGACAACTGGAAACTTTTATGAAACGTCTCAATCTCTCCGCCCGCGGCGTCCACTGTATCCTGCGGCTGGCCAGAACCATCGCGGACCTGGAAAACGAGAAGCAGATATCGCGCAACCACTTACTGGAAGCCATCACTTACAGAAAATGGGACGGCCTCAATCCTGTCGATCAGTCGCGGTAAACCCACGGATCCCCGGCTCAACCACCGTCAAGTCTCAAGATCCGACCCCCCGGCCGGCTCCCCGGTTTCCAGCGCCGCGATACGCAGTTCCAGTTGAGCAATTCGAGCCTCGGCTCGCTTCAGGGCTTTCTCCTGCGCCTGGAACTGCTCGCGCGTGACGACGTTCATCTCGCTGAAACTTTTTTGCAGTGCCTGATTCAATTTGGTGCGTATATCCTCTCCAAATTCAC
Source organism: Pseudohongiellaceae bacterium (assembly GCA_040879025.1). Lineage (GTDB taxonomy): Bacteria > Pseudomonadota > Gammaproteobacteria > Pseudomonadales > Pseudohongiellaceae > JBBDLF01. The sequence continues at coordinate 112,242 of JBBDLF010000037.1, read as the reverse complement.
CAGCTCGGGGCAGAATGGCCGCAATTCTGTCGCTGAGCTCATCAAAAAAGCGTTGATCCACCATAATTCTTTCTCCGGGAGCAATCATCAGCATTGAGTTTAACATTGGCGGCCCACTTCAAGGCCATTGGCATTCGCCATCACCGCGGGTATTGCCAAAAACTTCACGAATACCAAAAGTCGGCACATATCGTGCTTATGAAACGGTGAGTAAAACGGGGGCCGCAGATTTCCTGCGCTTGCTGTCGTTACCGGGTGCAAAGCACCTGGTTTGAATGTCATATCCACATCAAGGAGAAACACGAAAATGAAAAAACTTACCCGAGCAATACTTGCCACCGGACTGATCACCGCAGCAGCCACGGTACCTGCCTACGCCGATGTGTCCGGCAACGTCAGTCTTGCAAGTGACTATATTTTCCGCGGTGTTTCCCAGACCGGTGGCGACATGGCCCTCCAGGGTGGCTTCGATTTTGAAGCGGACAACGGCTTCTATGCCGGCGTCTGGGGATCCAACGTGACTTTTGCCGACAGCCTCGAAGTCGATTTCTATGCCGGTTTTGGCGGCGAGCTGGGCAACAACGTGGGCTATGATATAGGTGTCATCGCCTACGAATACCCCTCGGTCGATGACCTGGACTTCACTGAAATTTACGGCAGCCTCAGTTATGTGAACTTCACGGCTGGTCTGGCCTACGCAGACGATCTTGGGGGCTACGAGTCGCTGTATACGTCACTGGCCTATGACATGGAACTGGCAAACGAATTCGGCCTGAGCATCTTCGGCGGCATTACCACTTACGACGAGGATTTCTGGGGTACCGAAGACTCCTATACCGACTATGGAGTGGCCTTGTCGAAATCCTGGAGCGGCATTGATTTTTCCCTGACGTTAACGGATACCGACCTCGACGACAATGATTGCGGCGGCTCTGACTGCGATGCCACTGTCACGTTCAGTATGTCAAAGAGCCTTTGATCGGGAGCCGGGCATAACCAACTTCCGAGGCATGTTAATAAGGAAGGTTAATAACGAAAGTAAATAAAGAAGGTAAACAAAACAGTGTTGAACAGCCCGCTCCGGGTTTCCTGGAGCGGGCTTTTTTGTGCATGCGTTAAAACAACTCCTTCGGTCATCCCGCCCTCATCCCCCGCACAAACATCGCGCACTAATATGGTGCGCCAAGCAAGAACTTGCACCGCAACAGTCCAAATTCATTGACAGGGTGATAACGCGCGGCGCCTGTGGCGTGAAAAACTCACACAAGTTATTGAATTGACAGTTATTAGCATAGGTGGCACGAGCCGTGCATAAAGCAGTTTCAGAAATATCTGCTCTGAATGACAGGGCGGGCCAATCCATAAGGAGCAAAGTTATGAAGCTAGTCACGGCGATTATCAAGCCATTCAAGCTCGACGATGTCCGGGAGGCGTTGTCGGAAATTGGCGTCCAGGGCATTACCGTTACTGAGGTAAAGGGCTTTGGCAGACAGAAGGGTCACACAGAGCTGTACCGCGGTGCGGAATACGTCGTGGACTTTCTTCCCAAGGTGAAAGTGGAAGTCGCCATCGGTGATGCACTGCTCGACCTGACCCTGGAGGCGTTCACCAAGGCAGCCAACACCGGCAAGATTGGCGACGGCAAAATTTTTGTGACCAATCTGGAACAAATAATCAGGATTCGAACCGGTGAAACCGGCGAAGAGGCTGTGTAAGGCCTGAACAATTTCTAAAACCAAATTCAATTTCAATTCAGGTCTGGGCTGAGACCATTCTCGGAGGTACAAGGTGGAAAACCAAATTTTTGAACTGCAGTATGCAATGGACACGTTTTATTTCCTGATATGCGGGGCATTGGTCATGTGGATGGCCGCGGGCTTCGCGATGCTGGAAGCAGGCCTGGTGCGGGCCAAGAACACCACGGAAATTCTGACCAAGAACGTCGCGCTGTACGCGATTGCCTGCACCATGTATCTGGTGTGTGGATACCAGTTCATGTACGACGGAGGAATCTTTCTGTCGGGCGTCACGACAGTGGGCGGAATGGACGATGCCGCGGTTGCGCAGGTACTGGCCGACTCGGCTGAAGCGGGCTTTGACGGCGACTCGGTTTACTCCGGCGCCTCTGATTTCTTTTTCCAGGTGGTGTTTGTAGCCACCGCCATGTCCATCGTGTCCGGCGCGGTCGCCGAACGCATGAAGTTGTGGGCGTTTCTGGCGTTCGCCGTGGTGATGACCGGCTTTATCTATCCTGTCGAGGGCGGCTGGACCTGGGGTGGTAAAGACGTTCCCCTGCTGGGCGCGTTGAGCTACAGCGACTATGCCGGATCCGGAATAGTCCACATGGCCGGCGCCGCCGCGGCACTGGCAGGTGTGTTACTGCTCGGACCGCGTAAAGGCAAGTACAAGGTCGACGGTTCGGTAAAAGCGATACCTGGCGCCAATCTGCCGTTGGCAACACTGGGCACCTTCATCCTCTGGATGGGTTGGTTCGGTTTCAATGGCGGTTCCACGCTTAAGCTTGGCGGCATCGCGGTTGCCAACGAAGTGGCGAACGTGTTCCTTAACACCAACGCGGCAGCAGCCGGTGGCTTGATAGCGGCCCTGATCGTAGCGCGATTGTTGTTTGGCAAGGCTGACCTGACCATGGCGCTGAATGGTGCCTTGGCCGGCCTGGTCGCCATCACCGCGGAACCCGCCGACCCGTCACCCGCGCTGGCCATGATCATCGGCGCCATGGGTGGAATAATCGTGGTATTCAGCATCGTTGGTCTGGACAAACTCAAAATCGACGATCCGGTCGGTGCCATCTCCGTTCACGGTGTCGTGGGCCTGTTCGGCATTTTCGCGGTGCTGTTTTCCGACGCCGATGCCACGTTCGTCGGCCAACTGGTCGGAGCGCTGGTAATCTTTGTCTGGGTATTCGTCACCAGCCTGATCGCCTGGTTTGTGATCAAGATGATAATGGGTGTGCGGGTTACCGAGGAAGAGGAAGTGGAAGGTGTGGACCTGACCGAATGCGGAATGGAAGCCTATCCGGAATTCGTCGTGGCAAATTAATGGCGAACCGGCTGCGAATCAAACTGAAAGTGCATGACTGTTTTCTCTCCCATTGACGTGAGTTCACGTACAGGCGCCTCTTAGGAGGCGCTTTTTTTATGCCCGACCAAACGCTCGCATGACACGCGAATTGAGAATAAATTTCAGGTTTTTACCAATGGTTCACCGTATCGGATACAAATGACAAGACTGTGAAATCTCTCACAAGAACCGTTTCGATAAATGGCTATGCTACTCACCATGAACCACAGACCTGAACCTGCTTCCCCGGACAGTCAAATAAAGATTGCGTGTAGCGATCTGCTGCAGGGGATGTTCGTCTCGGAACTGGACAGGCCGTGGAAAGACACGCCTTTCCCCTTCGAGGGCTTCCACATCAGAACCGCAGCGGAATTGGAAACACTGCGCCTGTTTTGCAAGTACGTTTTTATCGATACCAACCGAGGTACCGCGCCCAAACTTTCTCGCGAGCGACAACTGACGATTCTCACTCATGCCCGCGACAACGCGCCACCGGTTACCCCTTTGCAGGTACGCCACGGTGTGTATAAAACCAAGCGCCCGATAAAGCAGGAAATCGATACGGCGTCGCGCCTGGTAGCGGAAGCCACGACTGCGTTCAATCTGGTGCTGGAGAAGGCTCGCGAAGGGAACCCCTTGCAGCTAAAAAAACTCGCGCCGGTGCTCAATGAGATTCTGGAAAGCATCGTGCGCAATCCGGATGCCCTGGTATGGCAGCTAAACACTACCCGCGAGAAACCGGGCAGTTTCATGCATTGCCTGCGCGCCACCATCTGGGCACTGGTGCTCGCACGACACGTCGGTCTGGCGAAAGAGGATATGCGAACGCTGGCCTTGGGAACCATTCTGGCTGACATCGGCATGGTACGCTTGCCGTCGGGATTCGTCAGTCGCCGGGGTCCGTTTGCCCGCAGGGAGTATCTGCTTTATCGCAAACACATCGCGCTGGGGCTGGAACTGTTGCGCCCCGAAAAACTGGATTCAAAGATACTCAATATCGTTCGCGCCCATCACGAGCGGCATGATGGCCGAGGATTTCCACGACGCGTGAAGGGCAACCAGATTCCGATGCTTGCGCGCTTCGCCGCGTTGGCCTATCGCTACGATCGCCTGCTGCACTCGAGCCAGCAGAATGGAATCTCGCCGGCCACCGCCGTAGGTCGTCTGTATAAACAGCGTAACCTGCACTTTACGGAACAACTGGTCTATGAATTTATTCAGGCAGTGGGTATGTATCCAACCGGTTCTATAATCGAACTGACCAGCGGTGAGATGGCACTGGTACTGGAACAGAACCCCAGCGAAAAACTGCTGCCAAAAATTGCGGTTATCACAGACAGCGGAAAAAATGTTCTCAAAAAGCCTCTGGTGATCTCTCTCCGCGACGAGGTCAATGAACCCTCCCACCGGACCATTCTGAAAAGTGTCGGCACGGGCGGCTACTATATCGATCCAGCGAATCTGGGAGATCACATATTCGGCAAACGAGTCGGTCTTGGACGGCTGGGAATCCGGATGCCAATCTAGCCCGGACTATTCATGAATAGTCCGGGCTAGGAAGCCGCTGAGCAACTCTTCGACCGCTCCGGCTCAGGTTGCCCCACCTCCGTTTTCCCCTTCTCAGTGCGAAACCTTCGACTTCAGACCTCCTGACGAAAATCTCCGTACAGGCACTGCAGCAGACTGATCGCCACTATCGGTGCGGTTTCAGTTCGTAATACACGTGGTCCCAACCGAACCCGGTTGAATCCCGCCTTCACCGCCAGTGCCACTTCCCCTTCCGAAAACCCGCCTTCGGGACCGATCAAGAGATTGGCCGCTTCCGGGCGAGCACTCTGCGCCAAGGCCGCGCTGCCCCGGTGATCGGGCAATATACGCAGGCCGGGGCCGGCAGCGTCCAGCCAGGGCTGAAGCGGCACCGGCTCATTGATCCTCGGTACCCGGGTTCTCCCGCATTGCTCGCAGGCGCTGATGGCGACTTTGCGCCAGTGCGCCAGTTTATTGACCAGTCGGTTGTCCGTCAGTCTGACTTCACTGAAATCCGACAGCAGAGGCGTAATGCTGGTGACGCCCACTTCAGTGGATTTCTGGATAGCATAATCCATCCGGTCGCCGCGGGAGAGACCAAGGGCAAGATGAATCGGAAATGTGGGGTTGGCTGATGAGGCGACCGGCGCGGTGACAGAGACCGTCAGCGTGCGGCGACTGATGCCGGTAACCACGGCAGAGAATTCCCCTTCCTGTTCATTGAAAAGGTGCACCGGGTTGCCTGGTTTCAGTCGCAACACTCGCGACAGGTAATGCGCCAGTTCGCCCTCCAGGGTAACTTCGCTATGGTTTCCCAGCGGAGTATCGCAATAGGCTCTTGTCACTCTCACATAACACCCACTTAATTCTCACAGTATGCTCAGGCGTTACACACGGCAGAAGTTGTGATCGCGTTGTCGTGCCTGGCAAGGGCTACGGCCATTCCCGGCGCACGAAGCCTTGCTGCAGCGCAGGACAGCTCCCGCAGAGGCGGTACAGTGTTATTCAGAGGCTCCCCAGGTTTCGCCAGAGCGCCTTGACCGCCGATGACTGGTTCATCGTGTAAAAATGCAGGCCCGGAGCGCCTCCCCGAAGCAAAGTCTCGCACAACGCGGTGACTACTTCTTCGCCAAACGCACGGATGCTTTCCGTGTCGTCGCCGTAGCCCTGCAACCGCTGACGGATCCAGCGTGGAATCTCCGCGCCACAGGTGCTGCTGAAGCGGGCCAGCTTGACATAGTTGGTAATCGGCATGATACCGGGCACAATCGGTAGGGTGATACCCGCCGCCCGGCAGCGTTCGACAAAGTAAAAGTAGGCGTCGGCATTGTAGAAATATTGCGTGATCGCGGAATCGGCCCCGGCGTCCACCTTCAGTTTAAAGTAGGCGATGTCGCTTTCATAACAATCAGACTGCGGATGTATTTCAGGATAACAGGCCACTTCGATGTGAAAATAGTCGCCACTGTCGCGCCGGATGAATTCAATCAGTTCATTGGCATAGCGATACTGGCCGCGGCCGGTACCGGAAGGAATGTCACCCCGCAACGCCACCAGCCGATTGATTCCTGCATCGCGGTAACGACGCAGAAAATCGCTTATCTCCCCCTCGTTGGAACCGCCGAAAGATAAGTGTGGCGCGACATTGGACCCGCGTTCGGCAATCTTTAATACGATTTGCTGTGTACCCTGTTTTGTGGATCCACCGGCGCCATAGGTCACGGAAAAAAATCCGGGGTCAAGCTGAGCCAGTTCATCGTGCACGCGCATCAACTTCTCTTCCCCCTCGGCACTGCGAGGGGGGAAAAATTCAAAACTGAAGTTCGAGCTGTCCGCGGTGAACGTGTTCAGGGCCATGAAACCAATCCTAGTATTTGTAACTGTCGGTCTTGTACGGACCCGTCACCGGCACATTAATATAACGCGCCTGTGCTTCGGTCAGCCGGGTCAGCACGCCTCCGAAACCGCCAACCATCAAGGCAGCCACTTCCTCATCGAGATGTTTGGGTAACACCTCCACGGTGACGTTTCCATTCCTCACGTCATCCGGCTGCGAAGCAAAGGCCTTTTCAAACAGATGCATCTGCGCCAGCACCTGATTGGCAAAAGAGCCATCCATCACCCTTGAGGGATGCCCGGTGGCGTTGCCCAGGTTAACCAGACGGCCCTCGGACAGCAGTATCAGGTAGTCGCTTTTTTCGGTCTCCGGATTGCCGCGATAGATTTTATCCACCTGGGGCTTGATGGATTCCCAGGTCCAGTTATCGCGCATAAACCGGGTATCGATCTCATTGTCAAAATGACCAATATTACAGACAACGGCGCCCGACTTGATGGTCTGCAGCATAAAGCGGTCGCAGACATCAATATTGCCGGTGCTGGTTACAATCAGGTCAATTTTGGCCATCAACGCCCTGTTGATGCAATCGACAGACTCAGTCTTGATTCCGTCGATATAGGGCGAAACCACTTCAAAGCCGTCCATGCAGGCCTGCATCGCGCAGATGGGATCAATCTCGGCGATTTTTACAATCATGCCTTCCTGACGCAGACTTTGGGCTGAGCCCTTGCCAACATCACCGTAGCCGACCACCATAGCGTGCTTGCCGGCCAGCAACATGTCCGTGGCGCGCTTGATGCCATCGTTGAGGCTGTGACGGCAACCGTACTTGTTGTCGTTTTTCGATTTGGTCACGGCATCGTTCACATTGATGGCGGGCACTTTCAAGGTGCCGGCCGCCATCATTTCCAGCAGGCGGTGAACGCCGGTAGTGGTCTCTTCGGTTATGCCGTGAATGTGATCCAGCATCTGTGGGTACTTGTCGTGCACCATGGCGGTGAGATCGCCGCCGTCATCCAGAATCATATTGGCGTCCCAGGGTTTGCCGTCCTTGAGAATGGTCTGCTCAATACACCAATCGCCCTCCTCTACCGTCTGCCCTTTCCAGGCGTAGACAGCGACACCGGATGCCGCGACACAGGCGGCGGCATGGTCCTGCGTGGAAAAGATATTGCAGGACGACCAGCGCACCTCCGCGCCGAGTTCCACCAGCGTTTCTATCAGTACCGCGGTTTGCACAGTCATGTGAATACAGCCGAGAATCTTCGCCCCGGCCAGTGGCCTGCTTTTGGAATATTTGGTTCGCAGAGACATCAGGGCCGGCATTTCCGCTTCGGCCAGGGTCACTTCCTTGCGCCCGTAATCGGCAAGGGATATATCAGCGACCTTGTAGTCGTGCGTGGTCTGCTGTGCGTTTTGTGCTTGCTGTGTAGCTGTTGTCATCAATTAAACTCCCGCGGCATCTTTCAATGCAGCCGCTTTGTCTGTTTTCTCCCAGGTGAAATCCTCTTCTTCGCGGCCAAAGTGCCCATAAGCCGCCGTGGCCTGATAAATCGGCCGTATCAGGTTCAGCATTTCAATCAGGCCTTTGGGTCGCAGTATGAAATGTTCCCTGACCAGATCAACGATGCGCTTCTCCGAAATCTTGCCGGTGCCGAAACAATCCACGCTGATCGAGGTGGGTTCCGCCACGCCGATGGCGTAGGAAAGCTGTAACTCGCAGCGGTCGGCGATTCCCGCGGCAACAATGTTCTTGGCCACATACCGGGCGACATAAGCGGCGGACCGGTCCACCTTGGACGGATCCTTGCCCGAAAACGCGCCGCCGCCATGGCGCGCCATGCCGCCGTAGGTGTCGACGATAATCTTGCGACCAGTGAGGCCGCAGTCGCCGTTGGGACCGCCGATAACGAAACGGCCGGTTGGATTGATGAAGTACTTCGTCCGGTCGTTGATCCATTCCGTGGGCAGCACCGGCTGAATAATCACCTCCATCACGGCTTCCTGCAACTGCTTCTGGCTGACGTCTTCCCGATGCTGGGTGGACAGCACGACCGCTTCGATGCCAACCGGCTTGCCGTTTTCATAACGGAACGTGAGCTGGCTCTTGGCATCGGGTTCCAGCCACGGCAGGGTTCCGTTCTTGCGCACTTCCGACTGCCGCTTCACCAGTCGATGGGAAAAGGTGATCGGTGCCGGCATTAGCACATCGGTCTCGTTGGTCGCATAACCAAACATCAGACCCTGGTCCCCGGCGCCCTGTTCATGGTCAGCCGTTTCGTCCACGCCCATCGCGATGTCCGGCGATTGCTTGCCAATCGCATTCAGTACCGCGCAGGTGCGGCTGTCGAAACCGCTTTCAGAGTGGTTGTAACCAATATCGTAAACCGTTTTACGCACCAGTTCTTCAATGTCCACATAGGCATCGGTGGTGATTTCACCCGCGACGATAACCATGCCGGTTTTTATCATGGTTTCGCAGGCAACCCGGGCAGCGGGGTCCTCCTTCAGCAGTGCGTCGAGCACCGCGTCGGAAATCTGGTCCGCCATCTTGTCGGGATGTCCTTCAGAAACCGATTCCGAAGTAAATAGTGTTGATTCCGCCATAGTTCACCTTCTTGTGTATTGACTCATCGCTTGCGCGATTCAGTTTTGATAAAAACCCGCATTTGAATCTGAAATCCGTTACGCAGCCCCAGGTACAAGCTTTCACCTTCGGCCAGCCCCGCCTTTTCGGCCCAGGCGCTCAGGTCGCCGGCTTCAAATCCAAGCCATAAATCGCCGCAGGCCTCGCGCACCCAGTCTTGATCATGACTGCGCAGATCCACCAGCAACAGGCAGCCACCGGGGTTGAGGATGGCCGCAGCGTCACGAAACGTCTTCGCCGGTGATGAAATATGATGCAGCACCATATTAAAGACAATCAGATCACTTTGAACTCCCTGCCGGATTGCGGTTCGGGTGTCGCCATGAATAAACCGCACATGATTCAGTTTCGCACCGCGGATGGTGCCCCGCGCCCGCTCCAGCATTTCGCTGGAATTGTCCAGCGCGATAAGCTTTCTGAAGGACTGCGCCAGCCGCAGCAGCAATTCGCCTTCACCGGGGCCCACTTCCAGTACGGACGACTCGTCAGCGAGACCCAGGCCGCCGATCAGATCCTGCAGGCTGCCTGCATATTGCGAATACTCGGTTACAAGGCCCTGCTTCTCTCTGAACTTGTCAGCGTTGCGGTTGAAGAAATCGAGAGAGAGTTGCGAGCGTTCCCGTTGAATCACCTTCATCTGCTGCAACACTCTCGTGCCGAGCGGCAGACGATCAACGGTTTCAAATACCTGCTGCTTGAACTGCTTCAGCGAATCGTCGTCGGTCAGCAGCGGCCGGCGATAGAAAATGGAATTGCCTTCACGTCGCGTGGACACCAGTCCGGCGGTGGCAAGAATCTTGAGATGATGGCTCAGAGCCGACTGACGGATGTCGAGGATATGGCATATTTCCATCACGCCGAACGATTCGTTTCGCAGCAGCCGCAGAATTTCCAGGCGCAGGCTGTCCGCCAGCGCCTTGCATAGCAAGGTCAATACCTCGGGATTGTCAAGCACCGGCAACTGCCGGGCCTTGAGCTTACTGATATTCATCGGGTCCTGCCACCATAATCATGTTGCAGCCGCGCGCGTTCCGCGCCCAAGCGCGTGTAAGGTAACAGCAATCGACGGCAGTGGCAAATCTATATCAATAATTATTGATATAGATTCATTCTACATGAGCAAAGAAAAAGGCGCGCGTTGTAGCATATTCGGCCAAGGTGCGGGAAAATACCCGCCTTTGAAAATCCGCCGATCTGATTTCCACAGGAGTCCCCACGGTATGTCGACCCGTTTTGCGTCCCGCAGAGATTGCGCCAATGCTATTCGCGCCTTGAGTATGGATGCGGTGCAAAAGGCCAAAAGCGGGCATCCTGGGGCACCCATGGGCATGGCGGATATCGCAGAGGTGCTGTGGAATGACTTTCTCAGTCACAACCCAGGCAATCCCAACTGGTTCAATCGTGACCGGTTTATATTATCCAACGGCCATGGCTCAATGCTTGTCTATTCCCTGTTGCACCTCACCGGGTACGACATCGCCATGGACGAACTCAGCAATTTTCGCCAACTGAATTCAAAGACCCCCGGACACCCTGAACACAGCCACACACCCGGCGTAGAGACCACCACGGGCCCGTTGGGTCAGGGGCTGGCCAATGGCGTTGGCATGGCCATCGCCGAGAAAACCCTCGCGGCGCAATTCAATCGGAAGAGCCACGACATCATTGATCACCACACTTATGTGTTTGCCGGTGACGGCTGTCTGATGGAAGGCATATCCCATGAAGTGTGCTCCCTGGCTGGTACGCTGCGCCTGGGCAAGCTGATTGTGTTCTATGACGACAACGGCATTTCCATCGATGGCGAGGTGGGAGGCTGGTTCAACGATGACACACCCGCCCGGTTTGAGGCCTATGGGTGGCAGGTGCTCAAGGCCGATGGTCACGATGCTGACCAGATTATTCTGGCGGTTGAACAAGCCCGCGCCGAAACCGGCAAGCCCACCCTGATCTGCTGCCGCACCGTGATCGGATATGGTGCGCCGCACAAGCAGGGCAGCGCGTCAGTACATGGAGCGCCATTGGGCGATGACGAAGTCGCTGAAGCGCGCAAGACACTCGATTGGAATCATCCGCCTTTCGAAGTGCCTGATGAAATCCGTCAACAGTGGGACGCCACCGAGAAGGGGTTCGCCGCCGAGACCCGATGGAAAGAGAAGCTCGTTGTCTATGAAGAAGAACACCCGGTGCTGGCGATGGAACTGGTGAGGCGCTTCAAAGGTGAATTGCACGGAGAATTCAATGCCAGTGCCGACCGCTACATTGCACAGTGCCAGCAGGAAGCAAAAGCCATGGCCACCCGCCAGGCGTCGCAGAAATGCATCGAGGAATTCGGCAGTCTGTTACCGGAACTGATCGGCGGTTCGGCAGACCTGGCCGGATCCAACCTGTCGATGTGGTCCGGCAGTCGTCCGATAAACGAACACGACAATGGCAACTATATTTACTTCGGTGTCAGGGAATTTGGCATGACGGCCATCTCCACGGGCATTGCGCTGCACGGCGGCCTGATTCCGTATTGCGCCACCTTCCTGGTGTTCATGGAATATGCGCGCAACGCGGTGCGCATGGCGGCACTGATGAAGCAGCGTAATATACTTGTTTATACGCACGATTCCATTGGTCAGGGCGAAGACGGTCCTACCCACCAGCCCATAGAACAGCTCGCCAATCTGCGTCTCACCCCCGGCATGTCGGTGTGGCGACCCTGTGACGCAACCGAAACGGCGGTGGCCTGGAAAGCGGCACTACAGCGTATCGACGGGCCGACTGCGCTGGTATTTACCCGGCAGGGTGTGCCCCATCAGCAGCGCAGCGAAGAACAACTGCGGAATATCGTCCGCGGAGCCTATACCCTGGTCGAGTGTGATGGCGAGCCTGAAGTGATCGTTATCGGCACGGGGTCCGAGGTGGATATCTGTGTGCGAGCGGTCACCGCGCTGCAGGGAGAGGGCGTTAGGGCCAGAATGGTCTCCATGCCGTCAGTTGATGCATTCCGCGCCCAGGACGAAGCCTATCGCGAGCGGGTATTGCCCAACGCGGTACGCAACCGTCTCGCGGTGGAAGCCGGTATCTCCGATTACTGGCGCACCCTCGTCGGCCTGGATGGCAGGGTTATCGGCATGGACCGGTTTGGCGAATCGGCTCCCGGAGCGGTGCTGATGGAAACCTTTGGTTTTACCGCGGACAGGGTCATCGCCGAGGCCCGGTCGCTTCTGGCAAATTCCTGATCAGTCACCAGCACGGTTCCCGGCAGCGTCCGGCGCCGTCAGGCACCCGGCATCTATGGCATATCGTATCGCAATCAATGGCTATGGCCGCATCGGGCGATGTGTGTTGCGAGCCTTGTACGAGTCGACGGACTATCCCGAGTTGCGGATTGTCGCGCTTAACGATCCCGCGGACACCGTGACTCTGGCCCACCTTACCCGTTACGACAGCACCCATGGGCGCTTTCTTGGCAACGTGGCGTATGGCGTGGCGGGCGACAGTGATAAACCGAACGGCGCGGACGAGTTGATCGTTGACGGTGACGTACTGGCCGTTTATCACCACTTGCAGCCTTCGCAGCTACCCTGGCGGGACTTGGGTGTGGACCTGGTAATGGAGTGCAGCGGCGCGTTCAGTGACCGCGCCACCGCGGCGGGGCATATCGACAGCGGTGCCGGACGCCTGCTGTTTTCCCAGCCGGCCGAAAACGATGTGGACGCCACCGTCGTGTACGGCGTCAATCACGACACACTGAAAGCCGGCGACCGCATAATTTCCAATGCCTCGTGCACCACCAACTGTATCGTGCCTGTTATCCGTTGCCTGGATGAGAGCTTCGGCATCGAAAACGGGGTATTGACCACGATTCATTCCGCGATGAATGACCAACCGGTTATCGACGCGTATCATCACAACGATCTGCGCAAAACCCGCAGCGCAATGCAGTCCATCATTCCCGTGAATACCGAGCTTGCGCGCGGTATCTACCGCATTCTGCCCCATCTGCAGGACCGTTTTGAAGCCCAGGCGATGCGGGTTCCCACTGTCAACGTGTCGGCCATTGATCTGTCGGTGGTGCTGTCCCGTGAATGCACGGTCGCCGCAGTGAACGAAGCCATGATGAGCGCCAGCCGCCGGCTGCCGCTCAATGTGCTCGGCTGCACCAGTGAACCGCTGACATCCTGCGACTTTAATCACGATCCACGATCAGCCATCGTTGATTTGACCCAGACCCGGGTGAGCGGCAAGCACCTGCTCAAGATGCTCACCTGGTTTGACAACGAATGGGCATATGCGAACCGTATGCTCGATGTGGCACAATACCTCCACACACAGTTCGATGATGGAGTCGGATGATCCGATGATGATCATCCCTATCTTTGACTCATGGAAGGAGCCCAGGAAATGACGATCAAAAAAATGGACGATCTTGACCTGCTCGACAAACGGGTGTTGATACGTGAAGACCTCAACGTGCCGATCGAGGGCGGGCGTGTGACCAATGACAACCGCATTGTCGCCGCAATACCCACCATTCAGCAGGCGTTGACCGGCGGTGCCCATGTGATGGTGATGTCGCATCTGGGGCGGCCGGAAGAAGGCAAACCCATCGACGAGCAGGAGGAGGCTTCCCTGGCTCCGGTGGCGGAACGTTTGGCGGGATTACTCGGGCATCCGGTACGGCTGGTTCGGGATTATATTCGCAACCCGGACCAGGCTGCCGCCGGTGTCGGCGAGATCGTGATGCTGGAGAATGTGCGCGTCAACAAGGGCGAGAAGTCTGATGACGACGCGCTGGCGAGGCAGTACGCGGCGCTATGCGACATTTTCGTCATGGACGCGTTCGGCACCGCCCACCGCGCTCAGGCCAGCACTCACGGTGTCGCCAAACTGGCGCCAACAGCCTGTGCCGGGCCGTTGCTGGTTCGCGAACTGGACGCTCTGGACCGTTCATTAAAGAATCCTGAGCGTCCGATGATGGCAATTGTCGGCGGCGCCAAAGTGTCGAGCAAGTTACAGGTCCTGGAGAGACTGGCGGATATTGTCGACCGGTTGATCGTGGGCGGGGGCATTGCCAATACGTTTCTCGCGGCCGCGGGATTCAATGTGGGCAAGTCGTTGTACGAACCGGACCTGCTTGACGCGGCAAAAGCCATCATGAAAAAAACCGAGGTTCCGCTGCCCGGCGATGTCGTGGTGGCGAGGGAATTTTCAGGGTCGGCCCGGGCCACTACCAAGCCGGTCGACGAGGTCGCCGACGACGAAATGATCCTGGACATCGGGCCTGATACGGCCGGAAAACTTGTCGAGTTGATCGGACAGATGAAGACCATCGTCTGGAACGGACCGGTAGGCGTATTCGAACATGAACAGTTTGCCGGAGGTACCCGGGCGGTCGCCGAAGCTGTCGCGGCATCCGGCGCCTTTTCTTTGGCCGGAGGTGGCGAAACCATCGCCGCCATCGAAAAGTTTGGTGTATCTGATAATATTTCCTACATCTCAACCGGGGGCGGGGCATTTCTGGAGTTCGTACAGGGCAAGGAGCTGCCTGCGGTTAAAACGCTGGAATCGAGAGCCTGAAACACAGGCTGGACCGGTGGGGAAACGAGCTCCGCCACCTGTATGTCAAAACAACAGAGGACACATCATGGCGTTAATCAGTTTGCGACAATTGCTGGATCACGCGGCCGAACACAACTACGGTGTACCAGCCTTTAACGTCAATAATCTGGAGCAGATCAAGGCTATCATGGAGGCTGCCGATGAAGTAAACAGCCCGGTGATACTGCAAGCTTCGGCAGGCGCGAGAAAATACGCGGGCTCCAACTTTCTCAAGCATCTGATTCAGGGTGCCATTGAAGAATACCCCCACATACCTGTTGTAATGCATCAGGACCATGGCGTTTCGCCTGCCGTGTGCCAACGCTCCATACAGTTGGGTTTTTCCTCCGTCATGATGGACGGGTCCCTGCAGGAAGATGGTAAAACGCCGGCGGATTTCGATTACAATGTGCGCGTGACCAGGCTGGCGGTGGAAATGGCGCATGCTTGCGGTGTGTCCGTGGAAGGAGAAATCGGCTGTCTCGGGTCACTGGAAACCGGCATGGCGGAAGCGGAGGATGGCGTCGGAGCCGAAGGAAAATTGTCGATGAAACAGTTGCTCACCGACCCGCAGGAAGCGTCAGACTTTGTCGAGGCCACCGGTGTTGACGCGCTCGCCATCGCCGTTGGCACCAGCCACGGTGCTTACAAGTTCAGCCGCCCGCCTACCGGCGATATTCTTGCCATGGATCGTATTCGGGAAATTCATGCCAGGATTCCGAACACTCATCTGGTGATGCACGGCTCTTCGTCCGTGCCACAGGAGTGGCTGGCCGTTATCAATGAGTTCGGTGGCGAAATACCTGAAACCTATGGCGTGCCACTTAAGGAAATTCAGGAAGGAATCAAGCACGGCGTCCGCAAGGTCAACATTGATACTGATCTTAGACTGGCTTCCACCGGCGCGGTACGCCGCTTCCTCGCTGAGAACAAATCCGAATTTGACCCGAGAAAGTTCCTCATTCCCACTATTACCGCGATGCGATCCATCGTGAAGGAACGGCTGGAATCTTTTGGAACAGCAGGTCAGATATCCAGGATCAAGAAAGTCTATAGTCTGGAAGAAATGTACAAGCGTTATGGAACCGCGGCCTAGGCGGTTGGCAGGTGCCAGACCTTGCAGAGCGGCCATAGGGTTCGAGAGGCTCCCCTGGTGTTCACCGTAGACAACGCCACCCGGTTAAGGGACAGTCTTCCCCGGATTGATTTCCGCATGGCCGACGACCACGCCGGCCGGAGCGGCCGGAGCAATAGTGACGACCGTGAGGCGCCGGCAAGGCGTTATCGGGATTACTACCGACTGACCTTCGATAATCCCGGCATCGAACACCGGATGGGTTATTTTGAGAGCGGGGGCTTTCGTCTGGTGTGCCAGTATTTTCGGCCGGCGCGCCAGGTCGCCACGGTATTTTTGATTCACGGCTATTATGATCACGCCGGTCTGTACGGTCACCTCATTCGCCATTGCCTCGTGGCTGAACTCGCCGTGGTAATCTTCGATCTCCCCGGACACGGACTGTCCAGCGGCGAACAGGCGGGCATAGAATCATTCGATCAATATTCCGATGCGCTTGACGCCTGTCTCGATATAGCCTCGCACCAGAACGTCCCTGAACCCTGGCATCTGGTTGCCCAGAGCACGGGAGCCGCGGTAACCGTGAACCGGATTTTATGTGGTGAAGGCCCACTGCCGGGAAATATCGATAAAGTCATATTCCTGGCGCCTCTGGTACGGCCGGTGAGCTGGTTCAAGAACAGGCTGCTTTTTTTGCTGATGCACCGTTTCGTAAAAACCCGGCCCAGGGATTTCGCAGCCAACAGCCACGACAAGGAGTTTCTGAACTTTATTCGCCATCGAGACGGCTTGCAATGTCTGATACTGTCGGTTGACTGGGTCGCGGCGCTGATCGAATTTCTGCGCCGGTTCCGGCGTGCGGAAAAGTCCCAGCGGGAAATTCACATCATCCAGGGAACCGCGGACACCACCGTGGACTGGCGCTACAATCTCGGGCAGCTTGAGTCAAAGTTTCCAAGTGCGAAAACCTGTCTGATAGAAAATGCCCAGCATCACCTGGTAAATGAATCGGTGGAGTACCGGGACCAGGTCTTTTCCGCGATTGACAGCATTCTTCGCTGATCAGAACAATACGCGGGTTCTGATTGTCCCGTTGACTTTTTCCAGCCGCTTAAGGGCCATGCCGCTGTACTGAACATCGATATCCATCACCACGTAGCCCACCTTGTCATTGGTTTGCAAAAACTGTGAACTGATGTTGATTCCGGTTTCAGAAAAAATACTGTTGATTTCACTCAACACGCCGGGGATATTTTTGTGGATGTGCAGCAGCCGGTGTTTGCCCGGATGCGCGGGCAGACCCACTTCAGGAAAATTGACCGAACCGATGGTGGAGCCATTGTCGGAATAGCGTATCAGTTTCTCGCCAACTTCAATGCCGATATTTTCCTGTGCTTCCATCGTGCTGCCTCCGACGTGAGGCGTAAGAATGCAATTGTCGAACCGGCGCAGCGGTGAAAGAAACTCATCGGCGTTGGCGCGCGGCTCTTCGGGAAACACGTCGATGGCCGCGCCGGCCAGGTGACCGCTTTCCAGCGCGCCGGCCAGCGCGTCGATATCAACCACGGTGCCTCGGGATGCATTGATCAGCACGCTTCCCCGCCTCATCCACTCCAGTTGTTTTTTTCCGATCATATTTCTGGTCTGCTGGGTCTCCGGCACATGTAGACTGACGACGTCGCAGGTTTGCAGCAATTCCTTAAGGGAGCCCACCTGGGCAGCGTTGCCCAGAGGCAGTCGGGTAATGATGTCGTACAGGTAAACCTTCATGCCCATGCTTTCGGCCAGTACGCTGGCCTGGGAGCCGATATTTCCGTAGCCGACGATACCCAGCTTTTTGCCCCGGGTTTCGAAAGACCCCTGCGCGGACTTCAGCCAGATACCCCGGTGCGCCTTGGCGTTCTTCTCGGGGATTCCCCGCAGCAGAAGAATGGCCTGGCCAATAACCAATTCGGCCACGCTGCGGGTATTGGAGAACGGGGCGTTGAAAACAGGAATTCCCCGGCACAGCGCCGCGGTCAGATCGACCTGGTTCGTGCCGATGCAGAAGCAGCCAATGGCCAGTAGTTTCTCCGCCGCTTCCAGTACGGTTTCAGTCAGTTGCGTGCGGGAACGGATGCCGACAAAATGCGCATCGCGAATCCTGGTTTTGAGATCTTCATCCCCGAGTGACTTGCTGACGTAATCGATATTGTCGTAGCCATCCTGATGCAGGGTTTCCACCGCACTGTGGTGAATGCCTTCCAGCAGCAGAAAACGGATTTTGCGTTTTTCCAGAGAAATGGGTTGCATATGGGTTCAATCGGCAGCGGCGAAGCGGGAAATTCTCACTCGGGCAATGCAGCCCCATGTTAACATATTCACCTGTCTGAAACCTCTAGCAGCCAATGAATCCTGACCTGCAAACAATCGTCGATACCCTGACCGGCCTCGTTGGAGACGCCGGAATCAGAACCGATTCCGACGCGCTCGCTCGGTACGGCAGCGACTGGACCCGGTTCATCACACCAAATCCTTGTGCCGTGGTGTTGCCGGCCAACACCGGGGAAGTTCAACAGATCGTCAGACAGGCCAACCTGCTGGGCTTCTCGCTGGTGCCTTCGGGCGGACGTACCGGACTCAGTGGCGGCGCGGTGGCGGCAACCGGTGAAGTGGTCATTGCCTTTGACCGAATGAACCGTATATTGGATTTCAATCCTGTCGATCGTCAGGTGGTCTGCGAGGCCGGCGTGGTGACGGGCCGGTTACAGGAGTATGCCGTAGAACAGGGGCTGTATTACCCGGTGAATTTCGCGTCCGCCGGTTCCAGCCAGATTGGAGGAAACGCGGCGACCAACGCCGGTGGCATCAAGGTCATTCGGTATGGCTTGACGCGAAACTGGGTCAAGGGCATTAAGGTTGTTACCGGGAAAGGTGATCTGCTCGACTGTAACCGCGGTCTCACCAAGAACGCGACCGGTTACGATTTTCGGCATCTGTTCGTCGGCTCGGAAGGCACCCTCGGTCTGATCGTTGAGGTGACCATTGAACTGACGACGCCACCCCGCGATCCCACGGTGCTGCTGCTGGGACTGAAAGACCTCGATGCCGCCATGCCGGTGCTGCAACAGTTCCGGCGGAAATTGCAGCTCAATGCCTTCGAGTTCTTTTCCGAAAAAGCACTCGCTCATGTGCTGGAGGAAAAGAAACTGCAGCGGCCGTTTGAGTCGGTCTGCGATTTCTATGCGCTACTGGAGTTCGACAATGATGGTGGGCAAACGCTGGACATCGCGATGGCTGAATTCGAGGCAGGCATGGAAGCCGGCTGGATTCTGGACGGCACCATGAGTCAGAGCGGTTCCCAGGCGGCCACCCTGTGGCGGCTTCGCGAAGACATTTCCGAAACCATCTCCCGATTCACGCCTTACAAGAACGATATTGCCGTCAAGGTATCCAGGGTGCCGGAACTGTTGCGGGAGGTCGATGCCGTGGTGGCTGAGAAGTACCCGGACTTTGAAATCATCTGGTTCGGTCATATCGGCGACGGTAATGTGCATCTGAATATCCTCAAGCCGGCGGGTCTGTCGGTGGATGCGTTTTACCATCGCTGCGGCACGGTCAGCGAAGGCGTGTTCGATATCGTGAAACGCCTCGGGGGCAGCATTTCCGCTGAACATGGTGTGGGGCTGCTGAAAAAGCCGTTTTTGCCGTATTCCCGCGATCCTCTCGAAATTGAATACATGCGGGCGCTGAAAAAGGTGTTCGACCCTGGCAACGTGTTGAATCCGGGGAAAATATTTGATTCGGTGGGTGAACTGCGGCCCGGGTTTCCGCGGTGAGGCCAACTTGAATTGGCATGGGACAAATCGGCAATATTCTTACAAAAAGTTGGTTCCCTCCGACCCGCTATAGAGTTAAACTCCATTCTGAGCAGTTTTGCTTTGTGAACGGCCAGCTACGCGGTTCGTTTATACCACTACTAATTTATTGCTATATTGCACGAGAAAAAGTATGTCAGAGATAGTTGAAGGTACCGTTAAATGGTTCAACGATGAAAAGGGTTTTGGTTTCATCGAACAGGAAGGCGGTAAAGATGTATTTGTTCACTTCAGCGCCATCAATGGTGCTGGACGAAGAACGCTTCACGAAGGGCAGAAGGTGACCATGGAGGTTACCCAGGGCCAGAAAGGCCCCCAGGCGGAAAACGTTAATCCTCTCTAAGGATTGGGGAGCCTTGGAGTTGTTCAAAGGCTCTCGTGAATGCCGGGCCTGGCCCGGCATTCCGGTCGGTTTTCCCCTGTTCGGGCGGATATTCTGACCGCCATGACGCCTCAACGGCGCTGGCGGGCAGGCTTCATGAAGGTCATGAAGGCCACGAAAGTCGCTAAAGATTTGGTGAACGGGCACAGCGGTCGTGTGTTATCAGGGCATCAAGGTTCTGACGCCTTTTTTTGTGCCAAGTAACAGGCGGTCCGCCCCCCGAATCGCGAACAAGCCGTTGGTGACTACCCCGGTAATCTGGTTGAGTTGCTGTTCGAGCTCGCCCGGGTTAACGATTTTGAGATTATAAATATCCAGAATCTGGTTACCGTTGTCGGTAATGACCCCTTCCCGATAGATCGGGTCGCCCTCCAACCGCACAATCTGCCGGGCCACATAACTGCGCGCCATGGGTATGACCTCCACAGGTAACGGAAAGTTACCCAGCACCGGTACAAGCTTGGATTCATCGGCGATACAGATAAACTCCCTGGCTACCGCCGCGATAATCTTCTCCCGGGTCAACGCGCCACCACCGCCTTTGATCAAATTCAGGTGTTCGTCGCTTTCGTCGGCGCCGTCAACATAAACCGTCACTTCATTCACACTGTTCAGATCAAACACCGGAATACCCAGCGCCTTCAGCCTGTCGGCGGTTTCCTGCGAACTGGCCACGGTGGCATTGATCCGGGCCTTGATTTTGCCCAGTTCCTCAATGAACAGATTGGCCGTGGACCCGGTGCCGACGCCGATGACGGAATCATTCTCCAGCATTTGTTCCACATGGTCACAGGCGGCACGGGCGACGCTGCGCTTCAATTCGTCCTGACTCATAAACCGGGAATCCTCTTTGCGGCGCGGGCAATCTGCTGACCCATCTTTACGGATGACAGGGCCTGCAGCGAATCGAGCGCCACCGCCCCAGGCTCAAATAGTACAATAACGGTGGAGCCCAGTCGAAAGCGCCCCATCTCATCGCCTTTGGTAAATTCAACCGCTGGTTCACGGTCATTGTAATCGTAGTCGGTCAAGTCGGCGCCGGTCGGGCAGACCGGGCCGGACCACACCGTATCGATACCGGCAACGATCATCGCGCCCACCATCACCAGCGCCATTTGTCCCAGATTGGTATCAAACAGACACACCAGCCGTTCGTTACGTGCGAACAGGCGTGGAACCGACTCGGCGGTTGCCTGGTTGACCGAAAACAATTTGCCGGGAATGTAGCGCATACGTGTGAGGGTGCCGCCCATGGGCATATGAACCCTGTGATAATCACGGGGAGACAGGTAAACGGTAACGAAACTGCCGCCATCGAACCGAGCGGCGTCGGTGCGGTCGCCACCCAACAGTTCCAGAGTGGAATAGTGCATGCCCTTGGCCTGTAACAGCTGCGTCCCATCAAGCTCGCCACACTGACCGAACCAGCCATCGGCCGGACTGATGATGCCATTCTCTTCATCGGCGATGGGTCGGGCGCCTGATTTTAATTCACGGGTAAAAAAATCATTGAAACACGCATAGTCGTCAGGGTCTTCCTGCTTTGCTTCACTCATGTCCACTTTGTAAAACATGATGAATGTGTGGATCAGTGCTTTTTTCAGCCAGGTCACGCGGCTTTCGGCGAACCAGCCGGCGAGGCGGGAAAACGCGTGCTGCGGGACCAGGTACTGCAGAACTACAAATAACAATCGCATTCGGTTTCTCGTCTTTTCTCTTTAGGAACCTTTGATCTTTCTGACAGATTGTATTGGCCTGGGGAACCTCTGCTTAATCAGAGGTTCCCTAGTGCTTTGACCCCAGTGTTTCAAGGATATGCAGATAGCTTTGCAGCCGCCTCGGGTCAATCTCCCCTGCGGCGGCGGCAGCTTCCAGCGCACAGCCCGGGGTCCCGTGATGCATGCAATCCCGAAACCGGCAGGCGCCTGTGTAGGGGCGAAACTCGATGAAACCATGTAACAGGTGCTGCGAATCGATATGCCAGAGACCGAATTCGCGGATACCTGGTGAGTCTATCAGATCGCAGAAGTCCAGATGATGCAGTCGACTCGCAGTCGTTGTATGGGTGCCCTTGTCCCGGGACATCGACATGGCCCCTACGACCGCCGGATCATGAGGCGCCAGCGCGTTGATCAGCGAAGACTTCCCGACACCGGATTGACCCACAAACACGGCCACCTTACCCTTCAGCAACGCGTTCAGCCGGTCCATTCCCGTGTGGGCGGTGGCGGAAACGCGCGCGACAGAGTAGCCGATCTGTTCGTAGGTCGACAGCATATTGTCGATGTCGCCCCGGTTGTCGTGGTTGATCAGGTCGGTTTTATTCAATATCAGCAAAGGGTTGAGATCCAGCGTTTCCACCGCGGCCAGATAACGGTCGATCATATTCATAAACGGTTTTGGAAGCAGCGCCACCACGATGCACACCAGGTCGATGTTGGCGGCGACCGGTTTCAGGTCTCCAGACTTGTTTGGCCTTACCAGAACGCTCTGACGGTCTTCCACCGCCACGACGACTCCGGTGTTTTCTCCATCGGGTTCCCAGACCACCCTGTCTCCGGTAACCACATCGGGCAGGTTGGCGCGCTGATGACAACGCAGTATCCGTCCTTCCTGACCTGGAGCCAGGGATTCAACATCAAGCTGACGTCCATAATTGCAAATGACGATTCCCGGAGCGGCGTGTCCGGTTCCCTTGCTTTCCTCATCGGGATGCGAGGCTTCCGCGTCCTGCTTTTTTTCCTGTTGCTGATGTTTTACACGGGTCTGCTGTTGTCTGGTCAGTTTGCGTTTGCCCATAACATTTCCAATGCTGCGTTGCGGGATTATGTCATACAATGACCCCCCTCGCTTTGTTACAATTGTAGCCACCACCGGGTGTCGGAGAACAACATGGACAAAACCCAAACCCTGGTCTGGCTGGACCTGGAAATGACAGGGCTGAATACGGAAACTGATCGGATTATCGAAATAGCCACGCTCATCACTGATACCGGGCTGGATATTCTGGCCGAAGGTCCGGTATTGGCAATTCATCAGACGGACGATGTTCTTGAAGGCATGGATGAATGGAACCAGTCTCACCATGGCGCTTCGGGGCTTATTGACCGTGTACGATCCAGTACCATCAACGAGGCTGAGGCCCAGCGTCGCACGCTGGAATTTCTGGAACAATATGCGGAAAAAAGCGCGTCACCACTTTGCGGCAACAGCATTTGCCAGGACCGGCGGTTCATGGCGAAACATATGCCCGAACTGGAAGCGTTCTTTCACTACCGCAACCTGGATGTCAGCACAATCAAGGAATTGGCCCGGCGCTGGCGACCGGACGTGCTTTCCGGCGTCACGAAACAGAGTACACACCAGGCCATGGAGGATATCAAGGACTCGGTCAATGAACTGCGCCATTACCGCGAAACGTTTTTTGTATCCTGACGTTCTTGATGCCGCTGTAGCGCCCACTCAATGTGTTCACGTACCATTGCCGAAGGATGATTGCGCTGGCGCTCCAGCGCGGTAATAACAGACGGGTCGGTCGGGGCGTTGCCGAGTGCAACCGCGATATTTCGCAGCCAGCCTTCATGGTTGATGCGCCGGATGGCCGACCCTTCGGTGCGTTTCAGAAACTGTTCCTCGCTCCAGTTGAACAGTTCCAGCAATTCGATCGCGTCCAGTTTGTGCCGTGGCGAAAAATCCTCTTCCGCTGTAACGCGGGTAAATTTATTCCATGGACAGACAAGTTGACAGTCATCGCAGCCGAATACCCGGTTGCCGATCAGTGGACGCAACTCCTCGGGAATAGAGGTTTTTAACTCAATGGTTAAATAAGAAATGCAGCGGCGCGCATCCAGTGTATTGGGGCCCGTGAAGGCCTTGGTCGGACAGATGTCGAGACAGGCGCGACAACTGCCGCAATGTTCCTCAGCCGGCGGGTCAAGCGGCAATGGAATGTCAGTGAACAATTCTCCCAGAAAAAACCACGACCCCGCTTGCTTGTTGATAAGCATCGTGTTTTTGCCAATCCAGCCGAGACCGGACTTTTCGGCCAGCGCCCGCTCCAGAACCGGCGCACTGTCAACAAAAGCGCGATAGCCAAATGGGCCCGCCCGGGCCTCTATTCTGTCGGCAAGTTTCTGCAGGCGCTTGCGGATAAGCTTGTGATAGTCGCGGCCGCGGGCGTAACGGGCCACATAGGCATGGTCTTCATCGCCGAGTTCCTGCATGGAGTTGTCGCCGGTGGTGGCGTAATCCATCCGGACACAGATTGAGCGTATCGTGCCAGGCAAAAGCTGCTCGGGATGGCATCGCAGTTCGGCATGTTCCGACATGTAATGCATTTCGCCGTGGTAGTCTGAGGCAAGCCAGTTTTTCAGTCGGGGCTCGTAGGCGCGAAGGTCGGTGTCGGTTATGGCGGTCTGCTGAAACCCGAGTTCCGCGCCCCAATGCTTGATGTCGGCGGCGAGCTGGGCAAGATCAATTTCCATCGGGATTTCCTGGCGGGTTCCCCGGTCATGACGAGGGGGCTGGTGCATCCACTCACAGGCGTCGCAACCGTTCCGCCGCCGCTATTAAGGTATCGTCATCCTTGCAGAAACAGAAGCGCAGAATTTTGGTACCGGGAGGCTTTTCATAAAACGGTGTCAGTGGAATTGCCGCGACACCTTTTTCCCGCGTAATGAAGTTGGCGAATTCAACGTCCTGCCGGTCGCTTATTTCACTGTAGTCCGCAAGCTGAAAATAAGTTCCCTTTGAAGGAACGCATTGGAAGCGGGAATCTTTCATCAGCCGGCAGAAAAAATCCCGCTTCCGCTGATAGAAACGCGGCAGCTCCGTCGCGTGCTCAGGGCATTCCGCCATGAAATCAGCCAGCGCGTATTGCAGAAAACTGGTGGTGGTGAAAGTGACGAACTGATGGACCTTGCGGAACTCCGCGGTGAGCGCCGGCGGCGCGACACAATAGGCGATTTTCCAGCCGGTAACGTGATAGGTTTTGCCGAACGAAAACACCGCAAAACTGCGCGACTTGAGTTCCGGGTGACACAGCACACTACAGTGACGCCCTTCATCATACACCATGTGTTCATACACTTCGTCGGACAACACGAGGATGTCGCGGTTGCGGGTGATTTCCGCCAGCGTATCGAGGTCGTCTGTTGTGAACACACTACCGCAGGGATTGTGGGGGGAATTCACGATGATCAGGCGGGTTTTCCCACTGATGGCATCCCGCACGCAGTTCCAGTCCGCGCTGTAGTCCGGCAGTCGCAGGGGTACGCGCACCGCCCGGGCTCCGGCCAGTTCGATGGCGGGAGCGTAGGAATCGTAGGCAGGATCCAGAATGATCACTTCATCGCCTGCGCTTACCGTCGCCTGCACCGCGCTGAACAGTGCTTCGGTTGCACCGGAGGTAACCGTCACTTCCTCATCGGTGTCCACCTTCACCCCGTAAAGGGAAAGCACCTTCGCTGCGATCTGCTCGCGTAGCGCGGGGATTCCCGCCATCGGCGGATACTGGTTCTTGCGCTGGTCCAGATAATGGATCACCAGTTCCTTCAATCTTGGCGGACAATCAAAATCGGGAAAGCCCTGCGACAGGTTAATCGCATTATAATCCTGGGCCATTTTCGACATCACGGTGAAAATGGTGGTGCCAACATGGGGGAGTTTACTTCGCAAGCGCGTGCCTCACAGGCGGTGTTTGAAGGGGGTCGGTGGCGAATGAGAATCATTCGCCACCGACCCCCTCAGCTTATTGAGGGTCGATTTCAGCGACGCCTTCGAGCCATTCATTGAGGTCGATGATATCCTGCGGCGTCAACAGGCCTGCCGCCTGTTTTAGCATGAGAGTGTCCAGCACATAGTTGTAGCGGGAATCGGCATAGTCACGCAGCGCGCGGAACAGATTTTCCCGCGCCCGCAACACTTCGACTATGTTGCGCTGGCCCAGATCGAAACCCAGTTCGGTTGCTTCCAGCGCGCTTTCGGCGGACTGAATGGATTGCTGACGCTGCGCCACCACCAATACATCGGTATTAACGCCGCGGTACAGGTTGCGCACGTTCTGGGTCAACTGACGTTCTGCCAGTTCCAGCCCTTCCTCGGCGGCAAGAACCCGATACTCCGCCGCCCGCTTGCGTGATCTTAGCGCGCCGCCTGAATACAGCGGAATATTGAGGCTCAGCTGCAGCGAGGTTCGGTCGCTGGCTCCACCGCCGATGGCAATACCCTCTCTAACAATTGACTGGGTGACGCTGTGACTGAAGTTTCCCGACAGTGAGATCGTCGGCAGATGGTCGCTTCTGCGGGCTCTCAGGCTGTCCTGGCTGGCTTCAAGATTGTACTCCGCGGCGGCGATGGCGAGGCTGTTGGACTCCGACTGTTCCTGCCAGGACACCAGCGAACCGTCCGCATTCTGAATCGGAAATTCATCACTCAGCGCTTCAATGCGGGTATGGCTGCGGCCGGTCAGGGCCTCCAGTGCTTCGTAACGCGCCTGCAAAATATCCTGTTGCAGAATGGTATTGTTACGGGCGAGATCAAATGCGGCCTGGCTGTCGTAAACGTCAGTGATGGTATCAAGCCCGACCTCTTCCCGTTGCCGGGTCTGATCCAGCGACCGCATGGCCGCCTCCTCTTCCTGAATGCGGGTCTCCAGCAGGTCGTTGGCGCGCAGCACGTCAAAGTAGGCCGTGGCCACCCGCATGATCAGGTCCTGCTCCTGGGCGGCGAGGTTCACCGCCGCGGCGCGGTCAGTCGCCTTGGCACTCTCCAGGTTGTACCAGTTGGCAAGATTGAAAATGCTTTGCGTCAGGTTGACGCCCCAGCCATGGGAATTGATGCCTGGCTGGAAGCTGTGGTCGTCGATGCGTTCAACGCGGATAACTTCCCCGGTTTCCTCATCGACGACGGGATTATAAATGCTGTCTGTAGGGCCACTGGTCTGACGCGTGGTATTACCACCAACGCCCAGCGTAGGCAGCAGATTCGCCCTTGCCTGTGCCACGTTTTCCCGATTGGCCAGATAGTTGGCCTCCGCCTGACCGAGTACCGGATCGCTCTCCAGAGCCAGCTGCAGAACTGTCAACAGGTCGTCCGCCTGCCCGTAAGCCGTTCCCGCGCTTAAAGTCAGCAAGACAACCGCAAAACAAGAAATTTTTCCCATAATGAAAAACCTTTTTCCAGATTTCTGCAGTGGCACTGATGCAGGAGTGATCAACGGGTTGGCGGCTTCAGGAGCAAGTGGCATTCTACACAGTGTCACCATAAGTGACAAACGAATAGAGGGGGGTTAACCCGCCGAACTTGCAACTCGTCGACAGATTCGGTGTATGGAAGCCAGACGCGACCGGTTCCGATTCGTTACAGGGGAACAGGGGGGAGGCTGTAACCCGCCGGCGATTGAGGCATAATGCGTGGAGTGTCCCCCCGAAGTAGCAGCAATCGCCGCGCCAGCAGCGAGAGGATTACCCGATGAACGCCAATCCCGACCAATTCAGACATAAGATCTCCCGGCTGGACGAACAAACCAGCCACCCCTTCACGAACTCGCGCAAGATTTATGTGCAGGGAAGCCGGAATGACCTCCGGGTTCCAATGCGGGAGATACAGTTGGACGATACGACCACCGATGCCGGCGTGGAGACCAACCCCCCGGTGCGTGTTTATGACACCTCGGGCATCTATACCGACCCCGACACCCGGGTGGATCTGCGTACAGGGCTTCCGCCTGTCCGGGGCCCGTGGATTGAAAATCGCAAAGACACAGAACAGCTTGAGGGCGCCAGCTCGCGCTATGGCCGGCAACGCCAGGCCGACGTGACCACTGCGCATCTGCGCTTTGGACATATACGCCCCCCGCGGCGGGCCAGGGCAGGAGCCAACGTCAGCCAGATGCATTACGCGCGTCAGGGCATCATCACACCGGAAATGGAATTTATCGCCATTCGGGAGAACATGAACGTGATCCAGGCGCGCGAACAGGCCGCGCTTGCCGAGCAACACGGGGGGGACAGCTTCGGGGCTTCCATTCCGCGGGAAATCACGCCCGAATTCGTACGTGACGAAGTGGCGCGCGGCCGCGCGATCATCCCCGCCAACATCAATCATCCGGAAGTGGAACCGATGATCATCGGCCGCAATTTTCTGGTAAAAATCAACGCCAATATCGGCAATTCCGCTGTCAGTTCCTCGATTGAGGAAGAAGTTGAAAAGCTGGTCTGGTCGGCGCGCTGGGGTGCGGATACGGTAATGGATCTTTCTACCGGCAAAAATATTCACGAAACCCGTGAATGGATTATCCGCAACTCCATGCTGCCTATCGGCACCGTGCCCATCTATCAGGCCCTGGAAAAAGTGGACGGCACGCCCGAGGAGCTGACCTGGGAAATTTATCGCGATACCCTGATTGAACAGGCGGAACAGGGAGTGGATTACTTCACTATCCACGCCGGCGTACTGCTGCGTTATGTGCCGCTGACCGCCAAACGGGTTACCGGTATCGTATCGCG
Organism: Pseudohongiellaceae bacterium; assembly: GCA_040879025.1. GTDB lineage: Bacteria > Pseudomonadota > Gammaproteobacteria > Pseudomonadales > Pseudohongiellaceae > JBBDLF01. The sequence continues at coordinate 83,734 of JBBDLF010000037.1, read as the reverse complement.
GGGCGGCTCCATCATGGCGAAGTGGTGTCTTGCTCATCACCGGGAAAGTTTCCTCTATACCCATTTCGAGGAAATCTGCGAACTCATGAAAGCCTACGATGTGTCGTTCTCGCTGGGTGACGGGCTGCGACCCGGTTCAATCGCGGACGCCAACGATGCGGCCCAGTTCGCGGAACTGGAAACGCTCGGGGAACTGACAAAAATTGCCTGGAAACACGACGTGCAGACAATGATTGAAGGTCCGGGGCATGTGCCGATGCACCTGATCAAGGAAAATATGGACAAGCAACTTGAAGTGTGTGACGAGGCCCCTTTCTACACGCTGGGACCATTGACCACCGATATCGCACCGGGTTACGACCATATTACATCCGGTATCGGCGCGGCGATGATCGGTTGGTTCGGCTGCGCGATGCTGTGTTATGTCACCCCCAAGGAACACCTGGGTCTTCCCAACAAGCAGGATGTGAAGGACGGCATCATCACCTACAAAATCGCGGCCCATGCGTCCGACCTGGCGAAGGGACATCCGGGTGCCCAGCTACGTGATAACGCCTTGTCCAAGGCACGATTTGAATTCCGCTGGGAAGATCAGTTCAACCTCGCGCTGGATCCTGATACCCCGCGCAGCTATCACGATGAAACCCTGCCCAAACAATCGGGCAAGGTGGCGCATTTCTGCTCCATGTGCGGACCCAAATTCTGTTCGATGAAAATCAGTCAGGATGTGCGCGACTATGCCAGGGCGAAGGAACTGGAGAACGTGGACGACGCCATCAAGTCTGGTATGGAGGAAATGGCCGACCAGTACAACAGGACAGGCCGCAAGCTTTACCACAAGGTATAAAGGGTTCAGGGGCTCAAGGGTTCGGGTACACCCTGTCAGGTCATCAGTCCGCTTTGCAGATAGCGGTCCAGTGTTTCGAGGCAGGAACGAGCCAGCGCCTTGCTGCGCCCCGGCGACCAGCCGTAATCCCGGTCCGGGGTGTCGGCAGCATCCTTGAAAGGCATTTCCAGTGTCATCGCCAGGCAATTGTGCAGATGGGCGGTTTGCGCGGTGCTCATGGTCATATTGGCCTCGCCCGGTTTTTTGGGCGGATAGCCGTGCCGGGTTTGAAAATCCGGATTCAGCCGTGCCAATGTGTTGCGGAAAAAATCCAGTTGTGACTGTTTGTTTTCATTCCACTCCGCAAGCCCTTCGGTTCCCGCAATGAAATTGTAGGGAAGCGTTTCGTCACCGTGGACGTCCAGCAGCAAATCCACACCAAATCGCGACATCGCCTTTTTTACCAGGAAAACTTCCGGGCTCCTCTCCATCGACGGCGATGCCCATTCCCGATTCAGATTGGCGCCCACGGCATTGGTTCGCAGATGCCCCCGCCGGCTGCCATCCGGGTTCATATTGGGCACAAGGTAAAAACGGCACTGCCGCCGCAGTGCCCGGGTCAGCGGTGAAGCCGTGTCGAGCAGCGTATCCAGCAGCCCCTCCATCCACCATTCGGCCATGGTTTCACCCGGATGCTGTCGGGAGATGAACCAGCAGTTTTTCACCTCGGTGTGATGCGCGGCGGGCTCGAGCTGCAACAGATCCATATCCTGGCCGTCCAGTGTCGCGCCCAGCCGCAGGTGGCGCACGCCTGGAGAACTCACAGCCCGCGCGATCAGATCATGGTGCCGCTCCATGGAATAGGGAGCGAAATAGGCCAGATAGACGGCATCGTGTTCCGGGGTGAATTCGATAGTCAGTACGTCCCCGGTCAACGTGGTGTCGTGGCGGAGCCAGTGTTGCCGGTCGTAGGAGTAAACCACCCGGTAGCCTTCAAACCCTCCCGGATAGGCGGAATTTCCGGCATTGGTGATCTTCAGTCGGCAACGAACACCTCGCGCGCCACTGACGCGAAAATAGAACCATTGCAGAAATTCGGATTGATGATCGGGGCGAATCGCCAGACTGACTTCCCCTTCCTCACCGTAATCCAGTACCTCAATATTGCCTCCGTCAAATTCACTGCTTACCCGCACGCCATCTCCTCATGTATCTTGTGTCAGTCTCCGGAAGGCATAAAGTATGCAATTACAGGGCGGTTTTTGCTATTATTGCCGCCCTTTTCGCTAACCGCACGGATTTTGGATATGTCGGCAGTAACAGATGACCTTAACATAGCCTCCAATGAGGCGCTGATCACACCGGAACAGCTCAAGCGTGAACAGCCGCTTGAAGGCGTGGCGCTGGACACGGTACGCAAGGCTCGTCAGACGATCTATTCCATACTGGATCGCAAGGATCCGCGCCTGTTTCTGGTGGTGGGACCCTGTTCCATTCACGACCCCGAGGCCGCCCGGGATTATGCGCGCAGGCTGAAGGCACTGGCGGACGAGGTTGAAGATACGCTTTACCTGGTGATGCGGGTCTACTTCGAGAAGCCCCGTACGTCCATAGGCTGGAAAGGATTGATTAACGACCCTCACCTGGATGATTCCTTCAAGATCGAGGAAGGTCTGCGGCTGGGGAGGAAAGTGTTACTGGATATCGTCAATCTGGGTCTGCCCACGGCAACCGAGGCTCTCGATCCGATTTCACCGCAGTACCTTCAGGACATCATTTCCTGGTCGGCAATCGGGGCCCGCACAACCGAATCCCAGACCCACCGGGAGATGTCCAGTGGACTCTCTTCCGCGGTGGGCTTCAAGAACGGTACTGACGGTGGTTTGACCGTGGCTGTCAATGCGATGCAGTCAGTCGCCAGTCCCCATCGGTTCCTTGGCATCAATGGTCAGGGCCAGGTTTCCGTCGTGACCACCAAGGGCAATCCCTATGCACATGTGGTGTTGCGTGGCGGCAGTAACGGCCCCAATTACGACACGGTGCATGTAGCCCAGTGCGAAAAACTGCTGGAACAGCATGGGCTCAGCCGCAATATCATGATCGATTGCAGCCACGCCAATTCCAGCAAGAACCCGGAAGTGCAGCCGCTGGTTCTCAAGGATGTGACCCACCAGATACTGGAGGGAAACGACTCGATAATCGGTGTGATGCTGGAAAGCAATATCAACGCCGGCAGTCAGAGCATTCCAAAGGACCTGTCCGAACTGCAATACGGGGTCTCGGTTACTGACGCTTGCATGGGCTGGGACACCACCGCGACGGCGATCAGGGAAATGGCGAACAAACTGCGGGAGGTGCTTGCCACCCGCCAGCCTGACCAGGCGGCCTGATATTGTCTCGTCCCGGGCTTATGGACAATTTTGTGGTTACTCTTTCACGGAAGCTTTCAGAAGCTGCTGCCGGGCTGCTTCAGGAACTCCAGCTCCTGTGCCGTTGATTGCCGCCCGAGTATTTCGTTGCGGTGAGGATAGCGTCCAAACCGGTCGATTATTGCCTTGTGTTTTATCTCAAAGTTGTAGTTTTCCTCGAGCCCCGGCTGATTGAACAGATATTCGGCAACCTGGTGTATCAGGGGCGATTCGCTATGCATGAACGGCATATACAGGAACGCCTTCTGAGTTGTGTTCAGGCTTTTGTCCAGCTTCCTGCGCACAGCCTCCTGCGCCAGTATCAGCGCGAGGGTGTCCGTTGCGAAGGCCTTGGGTGAGCCGCGGAACATATTGCGTGGAAACTGATCGAGAACAATGATCTCAGCCAGCGCACCGCTGGCTTCCTCGCGCCATGTATAGAGCTCTCCTTCGCGTGCCGCTTCGTGCAATGTCGCAAACCGGGTGCTGATTTCCCGGTCGAACGCGTGGTCCCTGATGAACCACTGGCTGGGTTGGCTTTCTTCAAACCAGAACTGAAGAACGTCGTCGTCGGTCACGATGGTCACTCTCTTGCGCGTTACTTATTATTAACGGCAGATACTCTCCAGAATCCAAACCTCCAGAATCCAAACCTCCAGCGCCACAGCGCTCGAACAGAGCTGCCCTCACCACAGCGTGTCCGGCGACTCGTTGTCGCCGCCGGACACGCGGCGGAGAGGGCAGATGAGGCTTGCCTGTAAAACAGACGAATTACATATTGCTGGCGTAGACGATTGAGAGCGGTTCTTTCTCTGCGCGGCCTTGAGCTATCCAGTCAGCGACGAAGGGATTCCCCAGCAGGGCATCGGCATATTTCTGTGCCTCCTGACTTAGCTTGGCGCCATAGGCATTAAAGCAGATCGCCATAGGCGCGAAGAGACAGTCGGCTATGGAAAAACGGCCATAGAGGTAAGCGCCGCTTTCGCCAAATTTACGCCGACAACAACTCCAGATGGCGTCGATTCTGGCGATTTCATCAGCGACCGCGTCTGACGGTTGAAGTGTCAGGGAGGCGGCGCAGTTCATGGGCCACTCGTTCTTGAGATGATGAAAATCCGAATGAATTTCGGCACTGACGGACCGGGCACTTGCCCGTCGCCTGCCACTGGCCGGCCACCCCATGCGACCAAGAAATTCCTCGGAGATGAACTCGCAAATGGACAGGGAATCCCAGATAGTCACTTCATGGTGCAACAGAACCGGAACCTTCAGCGAAGGCGAGTAAGGCCCAAGCTTTTCCGCCGTGTTGTCCTGGTACAGTGCTACCTGAATTTCCTCGAAGTCCACGTTGTACATCTTCAGCAACAACCACGGGGACAGGGACCAGCAGGAATAATTCTTGTTGCCTATGACGAGTTTGATATCAGTCATCTCTCACTCCGATATTCAGGACTTCACCATGCAGTGAAGTCCCATGGGCTGTTAGGGTTCCTCGGAAGAACTGGTCAGTAGTCGGTCACCAGTACTCCGGAGTCGGATTATGACTCTTCGGTCGAAGAAATCATTTTCAATGCTTTGTTCAAATTCCAGAGGCCGGGTTTCACCATACGCAATCGTCTTGATGGACGAATTTTGAATTCCCGTTCCATTGAAATAATCTTTTACCGCCTTGCTCCGCTGTTGTGACAGGGTAAGGTTGTACCCGGCGTCACCGCGACGATCAGCGTACCCCGTTATCTCGATTTCGGCATCCGGCATAAGCCGGCTGATTCTGGCGAGGCTTTCCAGCTGTTCCAGGTAATGAGATTCAATGATGCTGGAGCCGCTCTTGAAGTGCACGGACGTGCTGGGATTGGCGCAGCAGGCCGGGGCCGGGGTGGAGCGGGTAGTCATCGCTGTCTGTATAACACGGACGCCGTTCTGTGAAGCATTGTTTCCCGCACGCTGCAGAGCCAGCTGATAGTCACGCCGCGCGGTCTCGGCTTCGTCTCGCGCCGCCGCCAATTGCAATTGGGTTTCATACAGATTTGCCTGCAGGTCCAGGGAGCGCTTTTTGGCTGCATAGCCGTCACCCAGCAGCGCACCGATCAGTCCGCCAACGATGACACCGGGAGGACCTCCGACGGCTGAACCGATCATCACGCCGCTGACGAATCCCGTGGCTTCCTCCACTCCGGAGTTGTCGCCGTAAGTGGCCGTGGTGTTTCCCGATCCGGCCCAGGCCGTGCCGGCACCCGCGCCGAGGATAATTGCGAAAGATAGTTGTTTTATCATGATAGAATTCCCGTGGAATTGAATTTTTGATGCACTCGCTCAGTTGGTGTGGAGCGCATAATTTCTCCCATTCCTCATTTTGCCACTTCCCGGTTTCTCTCGGTTTCCTTCCCGTTTTTTGAATTGTTTCAACCATTTGTTCAATGCTGCGATGCAGACAAGTTAATTTAACACCGTATTTGTTACCATACGGGGCATGGATTCGGGCTTTGTGGTGATTAAATATGGCAGAAAAATGACATTTGCCGCCGCCCGCATCCGGTCGCTCACCTTTCCCGCGCGATTGTTGTATAGTCCCCGTAAATCGCGTCCTGCGCCCGCTGTGCCATGAAGGCCTGCGGCGCTACGGAAGCCCGCAGCGCTCAAGGGAGCCCGCAGCTTATAGAGGTGAAAATGATGGCAGGCCTGGCTAGAGCACATGGACACACCGGTATGAGCAGAAGAATAGCGATCGTCGAGGATGAAGCGGCAATCAGGGAAAATTACGCCGATGTACTGCGCAAACAGGGTTATGAAGTGCAAACCTATGCCAATAGAAAAGATGCGATGGCGGCGTTTGGGCTCAGACTGCCGAGTCTTGCTATAATCGATATTGGCCTTGAGGATGAAATCGACGGAGGCTTCACGCTGTGCCAGGCGCTGCGCTCGATGTCGGACACGTTGCCGATTATTTTTCTCACCGCCAGGGATAACGATTTTGATACGGTAAGCGGTCTGCGCATGGGCGCGGATGACTATCTCACCAAGGATATCAGTCTGCCGCATCTCACGGCGCGCATTGCGGCGCTATTCAGACGACTGGACGTGATCGACCAGCCGCCGTCTCCGGAGAACCTGTTGCAGCGCGGCAAACTGTCGCTGGACATCGGACGGCTGACCATTCAGTGGGACAGCAAGCCGGTGCCACTGACCATCACCGAGTTCTGGATGGTGCATGCGCTGGTCAAATTTCCCGGCCATGTCAAGAGCCGCCAGGTACTGATGCAGGAGTCGAAAATATTCGTCGATGGCAGCACCATTACTTCCCATGTGAAGCGGATCAGAAAAAAATTCATCCAGGTGGATGACAGCTTCGACTGTATCGAAACTGTCTACGGCATGGGTTATCGCTGGAACACCAGCCCGGAAGCCGTCACGGACAACACCGACCGAGAGAAATGAACCTTTCCTTCAAAAACCCCATAGGCATCCGTTTCAAGCTGGTTTTTCTATCCAGTTTTCTGCTGATAATTCCCTGGCTGGGCTACCAGTATATTCTCGAGATGGAGGAGTATCTTCGCCGGGGACAGGAGCAAACCGTACTTGGCACTGCCCAGGCCCTGGCAACAGCGCTCAACGAACGCCCTGAGTTGTTTGATGAACGCAATTACAGCCCCGTGGGACGCACACGGGATCTCTATGTGTACCCCATCTACTCGCCCTTGTCGGTAGTCGACGAAAGCGTTCTGGACTGGCAGGACTACCAGCAGTATGAAGTGGAATACGGCGGTGAAAGCGCGATCGATACACCGCTCAATCCATCGCGCTATTACCCACTCAACGGATCTCTGCGGTTTCGCCATATGCTGGGGGAGTACAATCGCGCGCTTTATGCGTATTTCAAGGTAGAGGATGACAATATCGTTTACCGTGCCGAGAACTCCCTGAGTTTGCAGCGAGGAGATTTTCTTCAGATTTCCATGCTGGACGCCATCACCAAACGGCTGGTCCGGTACGTCATCGCACCGTACGAGCCGTCCTTCATCTATCCTTATGCCGTTTCGGAGGATTTTACCAATCCGGTTTACGAGGAACGCATCAGCGGACAATGGTATGAAACCGACAATGGTTATGAAGTGGAATTGCGTATTCCGCTGGAGATGTTGGGAAGCAATCTGGCTTTTGCCATCTACGACGTCGACGACCCGGTAACGCGCAAGGTGAAAACCGTGGTCGCCACCGCCGATATCAACAGTCCCGAGCAATTGGGCTCACTGTTGCGGCCTACACCCGAACTTGACCGCATAGTTGATGGTATGGGCCACACCAGTTCACGTATTTCAGTCGTCGACCGAACCGGCCGTGTGCTGCTTACAGTAGGCGATATCCAGTCGGCGATGGGGCTTGCTCTCACCGACGAAGCGCTGCAGCGTCCTGTTAACAAATACTGGCGACTCATCGAAGATCATGTTCTCCACCCGATTTATTACCGGATTCTTACCAAGCCCAGTAATGATTTTTTTGATGAACTGTATTCCGGGATAACTCGTGAAGGTGCTCACATCGATCTCGCGCTGCAGGGGTTTCCGGGAACCCAGTTCCGTACCTTGACGGACGGTACACAGACCCGGATCCTGGAAGGTGCCCATCCGATACTGGCCGATGGCGAAGTCATGGGTGCCGTGGTGGTTGATCAGAATATGAACGGCATCCGAAGCTTTCGTAACGAAGCTCTTGAGACGCTGTTCAACACCATTCTGGGGGTAATGGTCGTGGTCAGTTTCGGCTTGTTCATCTTTGCATCGAGAATTTCGTCCCGCATACGAACGCTGCGCAACCAGGCGGAAAAAATCATCGACGATACCGGCCGTATTCAAAACACGATTATGGTATCAGGAACTTCGGACGAAATCGGGGACCTTGGGCGCAGTTTTTCAGGCATAGTGGAACGATTGAAACAATATACCAATTATCTGGAAAACATGTCGTCCAGGCTGTCGCACGAACTGCGCACACCGATTACCGTGGTGCGCTCTTCTCTCGAAAACCTGGGCATGACCGCCAGGGAACAGGAATCAGCCGTCTACCTGGAGCGGGCCGAAGAGGGCATCCGCCGCCTGAACCTGATTCTCACCAATATGAGTGAGGCAACCCGTCTGGAGCAGATGCTGCAGACTTCTGAAAAAGAGAAAATCAATCTGACCGATGTTATTTACGGCTGCATGGAAGGTTACAAGCTCGCCTATCCAGAGGTGGATTTCAGGGTCGACATCGAACGGCAACCGATTTTCGTCAAGGGCGTACCCGAATACATTGCCCAATTGATGGACAAACTGGTCGAAAACGCAGTGGAATTCAGCTTCGATGGCACGCCGATTTCCGCTTCCTGCTACGCCGGCCGGGATCACGCGGTAATCAAGCTGTCCAATCAGGGGTCTTACCTCCCGGAGGAAATGAAGGACAGGTTATTTGATTCGATGATTTCCGTGCGCTCCCAGGACAAGCAAAAACAGCCTCACCTGGGCATGGGTCTTCGCATCGCCCGGCTGATCACGGAGTTTCACGGAGGATTGATCAGGGCGGATAACCTGACTGATGATCAGGGTGTGGTGATCACGGTGGTAATACCGCTTTTCTATCGCTGAGACCGGTAGACCCGAGGTCAGGTCCTTTGTGCGAATGCCCCCACGGATGTCCCGTTAGCCGGTACTCAGTCCCTCGGGCCGGTGTAGAACTTCGGCGCATTTTCCTTCACGATCGGCGAATCCGAGGCCCACGCATGGCAGGTATCTATCACCATCGGCTTTCCCGGACTGTCATTGATCTCCGAGTCCGCCTGCTTTTTTCTGTGCCGCAGCAACGGCATGATGGTTTGTATCGCGACCGTCGCCATCGGATACAACAGTTCGGTCAAATGGGTACAGCCCCTTATGCCCCCCACCCGCTCCCGAATGGCCCGACGCCAGCCCGGACCCAGTGTAACGCCAACCAGAGACTGGTATTTGGGCGCGATATCAGGGCACATCTGGAAGGGACTGTTGTCCGTTGCCACCTCCACTTCGCGTATCACGAAGCTGTCGTCGATGCTGAGCCGAACCAGCATCTCGTGTAGCGGCTCACCGACGGCGACGGCGCCACGCCATTTGTTCTCAAATGCATAGGTTTTGGTGTCGGTCATATGGGCTTCAATGTCCCACAGGCCGCCTTCCCGCTCGTATCCCCTGAACGTAATGGAGCGGGTGTGAATGTGCTTGCGCGGAGATGGATCAGACAGTGGCATAGTAAAATCCCGATCGACGGTTACCTCTCAAGAAGGATTGACCACCAGGGACTTCCCTGCCCCGCAGGGGTGGTGGCGTTGCGGCCAATTATAACCTACCGCCGCCTGGTGGGTTCGACCCGGCTGCCATTTCCGTTGCCCTGCGGGTAATATCAGCGGAAGAACCCAGGATGGACAATCCAGCGACCGAGGCGAGGCCCGCATGCCAGACATTTTCAAACCCGGCAAAGATGATTTTCGCGTTATCAGCACACAAGCCCGGCACGAGGGCTTCGTCAGGGTGGAATCAGTCCGCCTGACTCACCGGCTGTTTGCCGGTGGCTGGAGCGCGGAGCTGCAACGGGAGCTGATTATCCGCAAGCCCGCGGCCGGCGTACTTCTCGTCGATTATCGCCGGGACGAAGTGGTGCTGATCAGGCAATTTCGCGTTGGATTGATTCGGAGCGCGGAAAATCCCTGGTTGCTCGAGTTGGTGGCCGGGCTTACCGAGACTGGTGAAAGCTCCGATGGTGTGATCAAACGTGAGGCCGTCGAAGAAGCTGATTGCGCTATCGAGAAACTGATCCCCATCGGCGAGTACTACAGCAGTCCAGGTGCCAGTAATGAGAAAGTCAGTCTCTACTGTGGTCTTACTGATTCAGCCAACGCGGGCGGCATACACGGGCTGGATTCAGAGCATGAGGATATCCAGGTGGTGGTCATGTCGGTCGATGCGGCGTTGGAATTGCTTCAAACCGGGTGCATCAACAATGCGATGACGCTGATCGCCTTGCAGTGGCTGCAGTTGAACCGGGCAAGGTTGGCTGAAAACAGGACTACAGACCCCGTTTAGAGGGCCGACAAAGCAATCACGCCCAATCGAAATGTGAATTTGGCGAACTTTTCCCGCGATATCCGTGAGAATTACCGATAATCTTTGTAAATAAGGGTAGAATGTCGGGTCGGCTCGTTCCGACGACTGGAATGGTGCATAACACTCAGTGACAGAGTGACAAACTGGTTTTTTGGAAAGTACTGGCTCTATCAATGGTGAAAGATAACTACCGCATCGATCTGATTCGGCAGATGGCGGAATGCGATGCGAACTACATACGCTTGCTCAAGCTGTTGCCGAACCTGATGGCGTTCAGGGAAAAGCTGTTCGACAGCGTCGGAGAGGAACGGCTGCGGACAGGTTCCGCGAATCGGGGCGACTGTCCGGACAGCGAATGCGAGGAGTTACTGGGAGATGTCATGGAATTCAGCATCGCCGGCTCGGGTGCGGATGCCAATGAAATCAGCGTAACAATCAAGGTGGTCGAGTCTTTCCGATACACCACTACGCTGGAAATCACCCAGCAGCCTGACAGCCAGGATTACCTGATGAACCCAAGTCTGACAGTTCGGGTTTATCATGATGCCAGCACAGCGGAGGTGACCTCTTATCAGGGGCACGCAAATCTTAAACCGAATTATCCTCAGCCTAATCCGCAGATGTACCACCGTGACGAGAAAGTGCAGGTAAATCGCTTTCTCGGGGAATGGTTATCGCTGTGTCTTGAGGCAGGCCGCAGTATGAGGGTACCAAACCTGATATACAGTACCTGACCATTTTCGGATTTAGGTAGCCGCGCGCTATGAATGTGCAGCCCATACAAGACCCTATACGTATTGTGCAGGTGACTGACACGCATCTCTATGGTGTTCCGGATGGCAAGCTGTTGAAGATGAATACGCTCGAAAGCCTGGAGCGGGTACTGGAGATGATCCGGGAAAACGAAAGCCGTATCGATCTGGTTCTGGCAACCGGCGATATCGCCCAGGACGCCACTGAAGCGGCCTACCGCCTGTTCCACACCACGATTTCAACGCTAAAAGCACCCTTTCGGTGGATCCCGGGAAACCATGACCAACCCTTGGTGATGGCACAGGTTGCCGAGGGCAGCGACGCCTGCAACAAGCAGGAAGTGATCAATAACTGGCAGATAATTCTTCTGGATTCGAGCAAGGTCAACCATGTGCATGGTTATCTGGCGGCGGCGGAGCTGACGTTTCTGGAGGATGCGCTGACGGCGGCGTCTGAAGACAACGCCATCGAGCATTGCCTGGTCTGCCTGCATCACAACCCCTTCCCCGGCAGCGCCGGATGGATGAAGGATATCGGCCTTCACAACGACCGTGAATTTCTCGACCTCATGGAACGCTACGCACTGGTCCGTGCCGTGGTGTACGGTCACATCCACCAGGCCCTGGACTTCGTGCGGAACGATATACGCTTCATGTGTACGCCCTCCACCTGCATTCAGTTCAAACCCGAGGTGGCGGACTTTGCGCTGGACAATGTCAATCCCGGGTACAGGCGCCTGTATCTCTACCGCGATGGTCAGATTGATTCAGACGTTCATCGTATTGAAGGGATGATTCTGGAGGCCGACTACAGCAGTGCCGGGTATTAGCCGCAATGTCACCAAAACCTCTCCATGTGATACCGTTGTACTGTATCTTCACGGGTTTTTGAGTTCGCCCTCGTCAGCCAAGGCCAGGTTGACAGTCGAGTATTATCAAAAACAGGGCTTTGGCGGAACGATACTGGTTCCCGAGCTGAATTGGGGGCCGCAACAGACTATAGACCGACTGTCTACGCTCGTTGAGTCGCAACCAGGCAATGTGGTGGTGATCGGAAGTTCACTCGGAGGATTTTACGCCGGCTGCCTGGCGGAGCGTTACCGGCTCATGGCCGCGCTGATTAACCCCGCCGTCCATCCTCACCGTCATTGGCAAAACTACATCGGCGAACACAAAGGCTTTTACAGTGACAAAGTTCAAGTGGTGACAGAAGAGCACGTACACGAACTGCGCCGGCTGGATTGTGACAAGCCCGAAAATCCCGCCAATTACCTTTTGCTGGCGACCGAAGGCGATGAAGTGCTGGACTATCGGCTCGCCGCTGAGAAATACCGCGATTCACAGTGTATAATCGAGCCTGAAGGTAACCACAGTTTCGACAATTACGCGTCTTACCTGCCCCTCATATTCGCGTTCTTCTCTATCAAGAATTGATTGGTCCGCGCGATAAAACATTATTCACTATAGGCTAGGCATAAGACCAGGCATAAACACTCCCGCGCCTACTCCGAGGACGTAAATGAGTAACTCCTACAATGCCGATGCTATTGAGGTGCTGACAGGTCTCGATCCCGTCAGAAAGCGGCCCGGAATGTATACCGACACCAGCCGTCCGAATCACCTGGTGCAGGAAGTGATCGACAACAGTGTCGATGAAGCGCTGGCCGGCCATGCCAGCCAGGTCAGCGTGACCCTGTTCAGAGACGGCTCGGTGGAAGTGGCCGATGACGGACGCGGTATGCCTGTTGATACCCACAAGGGCGAAAAAGTCAGCGGCGTCGAGCTCATCCTGACCCGGTTGCACGCGGGCGGTAAATTTTCCAACAAAAACTACGAGTTCTCCGGCGGCCTGCACGGTGTCGGTGTTTCCGTTGTCAATGCCCTGTCGAAGGAACTGGACGTTATCGTCCGGCGCGACGGCAAAGTCTTTCAGATGAAGTTCAGGAGCGGCGAAAAGGCTTCCGAACTGAAACAGATCGATACCGTGGGCAAACGCAATACCGGGACCACGGTGCGCTTCGTGCCCGATGAAAAATACTTTGATTCGGCAAGAATATCGATACCCAAACTCAAACATGTCTTGCGCGCCAAGGCTGTATTGTGTTCGGGCCTGAAAGCTGTCTTTATCGACGAAACCGTGAGCGCGGACAAGGCACAAAGCGAGGAATGGTATTTTGAGGACGGGCTGACGGATTATCTGGTCCAGGGAACCGCCGCGTTTGAAACTCTGCCCGAGGAACCGTTCGTCGGATCGATGAAAGGCAATGACGAAGCGGTGGACTGGGCGGTGCAGTGGTTACCGGAAGATGGCGATATTCTTGCGGAAAGCTACGTCAACCTGATTCCGACGCCGTTGGGTGGTACTCACGTCACGGGTTTGCGTACCGGGCTCGCCGATGCAATCCGAGAGTTCTGCGAATTTCGCAACCTGCTTCCCCGCGGCTTGAAACTGGCGCCCGAGGATGTCTGGGAACGGTGCTGTTATGTGCTGTCATCCAAGGTGCTGGACCCGCAATTTTCCGGCCAGACCAAGGAGCGGCTTTCGTCACGCCAGTGCGCTGTCTTTATCGCCGGCGTAGTGAAGGATGCATTCAGCCTCTGGCTCAATCAGCATACCGCCGAAGCGGAACAGATTGCGGACCTTTGCATAAACAATGCCCAGAGTCGGCTCAAGGCCAGCCGCAAGGTGGCGCGGAAAAAAGTCACTTCCGGCCCCGCGTTGCCGGGAAAACTGGCCGACTGCGTCACCCAGGACGTGATGTCGGGAGAGCTGTTTCTGGTGGAGGGCGATTCCGCCGGCGGCTCCGCCAAGCAGGCTCGTGACCGGGAATTCCAGGCGGTGATGCCGTTGCGCGGAAAAATTCTCAATACCTGGGAAATCGACTCCGGCGAGATTCTCGCTTCACAGGAAGTCCACGATATCGCCGTGGCACTGGGAGTGGATCCGGGTTCTGACAACCTCGAGGGCTTACGTTACGGCAAGATATGCATCCTGGCCGATGCCGATTCCGACGGACTGCATATTGCCACTTTGTTATGCGCTTTGTTCCTGAAACATTTTCGGCCGCTGGTGCGAGCCGGCCATATCCATGTGGCGATGCCGCCGCTGTTCCGCATCGACGTGGGAAAGGAAGTGTTCTATGCCCTTGATGAAGCCGAGAAAGATGGTATTCGCGATCGCATAGCCGCAGAAAAAAAGTCGGCCAAAGTGAATGTGCAGCGGTTCAAGGGTCTGGGCGAAATGAATCCCTTGCAGCTGCGCGAAACCACGATGGCAAAAGACACCCGACGCCTTGTGCAGCTGACTCTTGGCGAGGGAGAGGGTGAAGCAGCCAAGATGGGCATGAAGGCTTCGGGGGTTGATGAAATGCTGGATATGTTGCTGGCGAAGAAACGCGCATCGGATCGCAAGCAATGGCTGGAAACCAATGGCAACAAGGCGGAACTTGTAGAATAGGCTGCCCACCGGACGGGTCGGGACGCCGCGAGACCCAGAGACATTCAGAGAGACTCATGAACCAGGATATAACAGTCAACGACGATGGCGTTGAGCAGATCGCGCTCAGTACCTACTCGCAACACGCGTATCTGAACTACTCCATGTATGTGATCAATGACCGGGCATTGCCGCATATCGGCGACGGTCTGAAGCCGGTACAACGGCGTATTATTTACGCCATGTCGGAACTTGGGCTGAAAGCAAGCTCCAAGTTCAAAAAGTCCGCGCGTACCATAGGTGATGTGATAGGCAAGTTTCATCCCCACGGTGATTCCGCCTGCTATGAAGCCATGGTGCTGATGGCCCAGTCATTCACTTACCGCTATCCTCTCGTGGACGGCCAGGGCAACTGGGGCTCGCCGGATGACCCCAAGTCGTTCGCTGCGATGCGTTACACCGAATCCAGATTGCGAAGTTATGCGGAGCTGTTGCTGGAGGAGCTCGGTCAGGGCACGGTGGACTGGAAACCCAATTTTGACGGTACACTGGATGAACCGGAAATACTGCCGGCACGCATCCCCAATGTGCTGCTCAACGGCGGCAGCGGCATCGCGGTGGGAATGGCAACGGATATTCCTCCCCATAACCTGCGAGAAGTGGCGGCCGCCTGTATACACCTGCTGGACAACCCCAAGGCCACTCTGGCTGACATTGCCAAACACATCAAGGGCCCCGATTTCCCCACCGAGGCAGAGATCATCACTCCACGAGAGGAAGTGCTTGCGCTGTATGAGAACGGGCGGGGCTCGCTGAAAGCCAGGGCCACCTATGCCATTGAAGCGGGAGAAATTGTAATCAACGCGATTCCGCATCAGGTTTCCGGTTCCCGGGTGCTGGAACAGATCGCCGCGCAAATGCAAAAAAAGAAGCTGCCGATGGTGGTGGATCTGAGAGATGAATCCGACCATGAGAATCCAACCCGTATTGTGATTGTCCCACGCTCCAACCGCGTGGATTTCGACAGTCTTATGTCACATTTGTTTTCCACTACCGATCTAGAGAAGAGCTACCGCGTCAATTTTAACATGATCGGTATAAATCGCCGCCCCCAGGTCAAGGACCTGTTAGGAATTCTTAAGGAATGGTTGCAGTTCCGGACAGTGACCGTACGTCGGCGTCTGCAACATCGCCTGGACAAGGTGCTGGACCGGTTGCATATTCTGGATGGTTTGCTGATCGCCTATCTCAATATCGATGAAGTGATCAGAATTATCCGCACGGAGGATAAGCCCAAGCCGATGCTGGTGAAACAGTTCAAACTGTCCGATCGGCAGGCTGAATCCATTCTGGAACTGAAACTGCGGCACTTGGCCAGACTGGAGGAAATAAGGATTCAGGCGGAGCAGAAAGAGCTGAACGAAGAGCGCAAGCAGCTCGAACAATTGCTCAAGTCGGCTGCACGTTTGAAGACGCTCATCAAGCAGGAAATTACCGCGGATGCGAAAAAATTCGGTGACGAGCGACGTTCGCCGCTCGTGGCGCGGGAAGAAGCGCAGGCGTTCAGTGAGCTCGAACTGATTTCCACCGAGCCGGTCACCGTGGTCCTCTCGGAACGCGGTTGGGTAAGGGCGGCCAAGGGACACGAGGTGGATCCTGAGACCTTGCAATACAAATCCGGCGATGGTTTCAAAATGGCGGCGCTTGGCAAGAGCAATCACTATGCCGTATTTATCGATTCGACCGGACGCTCCTATTCGTTGCCGGCGCACACGTTGCCGTCAGCCAGAGGCCAGGGCGAGCCTTTGTCCGGCAGGTTACACCCTCCCTCCGGCGCGGGTTTTGAAGGTGTACTTATCGGCGATGACAAGAGCCGCGTACTTCTGGCCAGTGACGCCGGTTATGGTTTTATCGCCACCGTCGTCGACCTGTACGCGAAGAACAAGGCCGGCAAAGCGGTGTTGACCCTGCCAAAAGGCAGCAGGGTATTACCGCCGGCAAGGGTTGACGATTACCAGAATGACAGGATCGTCGCAGTGACCAACGAGGGCCGAATGCTGGTGTTTCCCATTAGTGAATTGCCTCAACTGGCGAAGGGCAAAGGTAACAAGATTATTGGTATTCCGTCAGCGCGGGTGGCTGAGCGGATTGAGTTTGTGGTTGCAATCGCGGTACTTGCCCCGAAAGATACCCTGACGGTTTACGCCGGCAGACGCCATCACAATCTCAAGGCAGCCGATCTGGAGCATTACCGTGGCGAGCGTGGCCGGCGCGGCAACAAACTGCCACGCGGGTTCCAGAACGTGGATCGAATTGAAATCACCCTCTAAGCCTCGGGGTCGGTGTCATACAGGCTGACCAGCTGGTGGGCCTGCTTTTCGACCAGTGTGCCGAAGCCGGACATGGCGCTGTTGCTCAACCAGATTCTGAGTCGATCCTGACCAAAAATTCCAGCGGCCGAACCGGAAGTGGAAGAAAACAGCTCGCCCTCCACCCGGGTGCCGGCGCCGGCGCTGTCGTAAACCACCTCGCTTACCAGCAGCGCGTTATCAGGGCACTCCTCACAGATCTGTCGAGTGGTGTCCAGGGTCTGTCCCATGATCAGGTTGGTTTTCTGGTTCAGGGGTGAATACAATCCCGCGATCACCGGGCCACTATGTACCGCCAGCCGGAACTTCGCCGGCATCGACTCTGCGGTGGGATCATCGCAGATGGTCTCGATCAGCGTCAGAAACAGATGTCCAGCACACATGGCGTAGAAACCCTGTTCCTCTTCGAGCGTGACAGCATCGAAGTTGATGACGATTTCACCGTCCGCGCAATAGCAAAGCGTGCCGTTGTACAACTGGCTGATTTTTTCGGCAAAGAAGTAATAGCGGTTTAACAGCGTCACGATCGTACTTTCGTTATGGGTTGACGCCAGATACTGAAAATTGGCCATTCGGATGCACAAAACCGTAGCCGTGGCTTCGCCCTCGCTACCGCGTGGCACGTCTTCGCCGTCCGGATGATTCGCGATGTTGCCGATAAAGGTATAGCGGGTGAGAAACTGAACCACCTTGTTGTACTGTTTCACGGTGCGCCCGACTTCGTTGTTGTCACGGGGTTCCGGGCAGGCTTCCATCTCCCCGCGTGTAATGCCGTGCAGGCAAAACGCCAGCAAGCGTAGCGGAAAGCTGACAACATGCTGAACGTAGGTGATTACCAGTGCCGCCGCTACGATCAGCAGCAGGCCGGTGGCCGCAACCACGAACAGGAAATTGTTGAGCAGGCCCTGTTCGATCGGCGTCAGGTCCAGACGAATGCGCACCTGCCCGGCAACCGCGGCCGGCAATGTGATCCCGGCCAGATATTCTCCGCTTTGCGGTGCGATGGGGAAAAACCGGCGGGGTTGTTCGACATAACGACTGGAGGCGGCAATGACACCGCCGTCAACATTCAGAATGGCAGCTTCGGAAATAGCTGAACTGTTCGTCAATTGGCCCAGCACCACATTCATGCTGATCAGGTCATTGGCCAGTACCAGGTCGGTTACCATCAAAGCGGTCTGGGTGGCAATGGCATTGCCGAGCAGGTCGGCCTGTTGCCGCAGAATATTCCGGGTATTGAAATTACTGATCAGCCAGAATACGCACATCGCCAGCAGCACCAGAGAGCAGATGGCGACAGCAAGCTTGCGGGGAATGACAAAACTCCAGTTACGCTTGTCGCTTCCCCGGGGTGTTGCGCTGGTGTCCTGGGTCAAGAGAAGGTACTCGTGTGCCGTTCACTGATTGATGGCGGCAAGAATAGCAGTTTCACCACCTTGCCCCAATGGTTTTTGATAGGCGATGTATGTTGCGGCGTCCGCCGGCGTCGGCTGTCATGAAAATTTTCTTTCCCGCGGGAAGGCGTAATTGAATTGCGCGACCGGCGCCTGCAGGCAGTTGCCCTGTACCAGCCGCACACCGGCCTGCCACAATGGCGCCAGCAGGGGCATCGTTTCCAGCATGCAAGCTATCGGGCGAATGCCGCGCCGGTTCAGGTCGCCGGCGATCGACGCGACAAGCTCCCGCTGGATGCCATCGTTGATCAGGTCGCCGCACAGTGAGGGATCGAGCTTGGCATAGCCGGCGCGGAGCAACGGCAGATAACGGAACGGGTTCTCAGTACACCCAAAATGGCTCACGCTGAGTACCAGGTTCAAGTCCCGCAGCTTTCGCGAGAAAGCAGCCATGTGATGTTGCGCGCAAAGAATGTCGATTTCACTCAGCTGCAGGACCAGGCTTGGGGACAAGGCCGGCCACTTCTGGCCGGCTGCTTCCAGCCAAACGGGAAAATCGCGGCTGACCAGCGAATTCTGCGTGAGATTGACAATAAATTGTAACGCTGGCTGCCTCGCTTGTGTCAGTACGCCGGCAACTGCTTCCAGCACCAGTCGGTCGAGGGATTCGCCGAGTGCGTTTTGAACCAGCGGCTCCATGAACAACCCCGGATTTAAAACGTTTTCCCGAGTCGGCATTGTTGCCTTGTAGTGGGGTTCAATGAGCCGCGCCCTCACTTCGTATCGCTGCACCCGGTCCGCTGCAAGACTGACGACAGGTTGAAAGCTGAGCCGCAGGCATCGACGTTGCAGACAGCGGCTGATTCGTGACAACAGCTGCTCTGTATCCACGGCCTGGTTCAACAGGAATTCCCTGCCGGACTGACTTTGCGCCAGGGACAGATTATGGCGTGCGCGGGCAAACAGTACCGTCGCGCTGGGGCTCTTCGTGTTGACAGTGGCGAGCCCCACTCCGCATCGCAGTTTTAATTGAGGTGGAATGGACAGCGATGTGCCCGTTTGCAATGCCTGCCGTATCCTGTCAGCGACCAGCCGCACTTTGCCGTCACCCTGGTTGTATAGCAGTACCGCGAACTCGTGATTGCGGCAATGACACAGCAGTGAACCTTCAGGAACCGACTTCTCCAGCAGGCGGGCCAGATCATGCAATAGCAGGTCGGCTTCAATACGGCCTATCCAGCTCAAAATTTCGTAAAAATTCTCCAGTTGCAGCAGTGCCAAGGTGGTGGTCTGGCGGCAGGTTCCGCCCGAGATCAGCCGGTCCAGTTGCTGGTTGAACCAGTCCTGGCCAGCCAGACCGGTGAGCGGGTTCTTGTCTCTGGCGTCGCTGGAGTTGAATCGGTGTGTCGCTGCTTTTCGGTCGTCCATTTTGTCCCTGTCGTCTTCCTTGACGGCTTGTGTGCGGGTCGCAAACAGCCTTTCTTACCCCGGTGAATCAGGCAATCAGGGTTTTCGCGCCTTCTCCGGGGACTTCCTTCGCCAGCCTTGGAACCAGGTAGCCGGGAAGGTGACCGCGCAGTTCCCTCAACAGCCCGACGGCCTCTGTTTCAGCCACGTCGAAATGGCCGACACCCTCGACGCGATCGAGCAGGTGCAAATAATAAGGTAGTACATTTTTTTCAAAAAGCGACTCGCTTAGCTGTTTGAGTGCCGTCACGCTGTCATTCACACCTTTCAGCAGCACGCTCTGGTTCAGCAAAGTGATGCCGCTGGCGTGCAACAAACCCAAGGCCTGCCCTACTTCATCGTCAATTTCCCGCGCGTGATTGCAATGCAGGACCAGTACGGTTTTCAGCCGGGTGCCGGTCATCCACCGCAGCAGTTCGCCGGTAACGCGTTGCGGTATCATGATGGGTGTGCGTGAATGAATTCGCAGACGGCGGACATGGGGAATATCGGCAACGGCTTCCGCCAGCCAGGCAAGCTGACGGTCGCTGCAGGCCAGTGGATCACCCCCGCTGAAGATGACTTCTGTGAGTTCAGAGTCGGCGGCTATGTAATCCAGTGCCTGGCGCCATTCGGACCGGGCGGGCGTATTAGAGGCATAATCGAAGTGCCGGCGGAAGCAATATCGGCAATGCACGGTGCAGTGAGGGGCAACCGTTAGCAGTGCGCGTCCCTGATACTTCTGTAACAGACCGGGAGCGGGATTGTATTGGGTCTCTGCGAGAGGATCGTGGCAGAACCCCGTATGGCTTTCCAGTTCGCGGTTGACAGGGAGCACCTGCGCAAGCAGAGGGTCGGCGGGATTTCCCTTCTCCATTCGAGCGATAAACGGACGCGGTACTTTCAGCGGAAAGCCAGCCAGCACGCGGCCACTGACTGGTAACCGCGAGGGGTCAAGCTCAAGAATTTGCAGCAATTCCTTTGGATCTGTTACCAGATCGGATAATATTTGTTGCCATTTTTGGGCTGTACCGCAGTTGTGCAGGGATAATCCTGTAGAGGACATGGGACCTCATTGAAAAAACCGAAGATGGAAGTAATGAGCGGAGTCCGGACTCGATCCCGACCCGGAAAGATCATACCAGCAATCAGCAAGAGGAAAAAATGGCTAACTATTCGACCAACGAATTCAAATCCGGATTAAAAGTTCTGGTGGACGGTGATCCCTGTGCGATTCTGGAAAACGAGATGGTGAAACCGGGGAAGGGACAGGCATTCAACCGCGTTAAATTCCGGAACCTGCTCAACGGCAGAGTGTGGGAGCGCACCTTCAAGTCCGGTGAATCAATCGAATCAGCCGATGTCATGGAAACTGAAATGGAATATCTCTACAGCGACGGTGAATTCTGGCATTTCATGAAAACCGATGGCAGTTTCGAGCAGATTGCCGCAGATTCCAATGCCGTGTCCGAGGCGCTTAACTGGCTGAAAGAGCAGGCCAGCTACACCGTTATGTGCTGGAATGATGCCCCCATCTCCGTGACGCCCCCCAATTTTGTCGAACTGGAAGTGGTGGAAACCGATCCCGGACTGAAGGGCGATACCGCTCAGGGTGGCACCAAGCCGGCGACCCTGAGTTCCGGCGCCGTGGTCAAGGTACCGCTTTTTGTCAGCACGGGTGATGTGCTGAAAGTGGACACCCGCACCGGCGAATATCAAAACCGCGCCAACAAGTAAGCCCGGTGAGCGACTGGCAGCCCACAGCCTCGGTTGACTGCCTTCACCAACGCGCCGCGCTGTTGAGGCAAGTGCGCGAATTTTTTTGCGAGCGCGGCGTGCTGGAAGTTGAAACCCCGGTATTGTCTCGTGCTGCCAGCACGGATATCCATCTGCAAAGCATCAAGACTGCCGGCGTAATCGGCGCTGCACCTTACTTTTTGCATACCTCTCCCGAGTTCGCGATGAAACGGTTGCTCGCTGCCGGCATCGGACCCATCTTTCAGGTTTGCAAGGTATTTCGCGGTGATGAACGTAGCCACCGCCATAATCCGGAATTCACCATGCTGGAGTGGTATCGCCCGGGTTATGATGAGCAGCGCCTGATGGACGAAGTCGAAGACCTGGTTACGCAGGTGCTGGGAAACAGAGATACGCAGCGTCTGAGCTACCGGGAATTATTCAAGCGCTACGTGAATGTCGATCCCCATACCTGCCCACTGGAGCAACTTCGCGTTACTGCAACTGCCCGGGTCGACTTCAGCGGCGAACAACCCGGCAGGGAAAACCCGTACAGTAACAATTACGACCGTGACGATTACCTCCAGCTTTTGCTGACTCATGTGATTGAGCCCGCCATGCCGCCCTTTTGCTTTGTTTATGACTATCCCCGGTCCCAGGCGGCACTGGCCCGGCTGGAGGTGGACGACTATGGTTGCAGGGTGGCAAGACGATTCGAGCTTTTTGTAAACGGACTCGAAATCGCCAACGGGTATTATGAACTGACCGATCCAGAAGAGCAGCGCGAGCGTTTCGCCGGGGATCAGCGCCGGCGCCGACAGCAGGGGAAGGATGTAAATCCACTGGATGAACGCTTGCTTGCCGCAATGGAGTCCGGTCTGGAGTCTTGCGCCGGTGTGGCACTCGGCATGGACAGGTTGCTTATGGCTGCGGTTGGCGCCTCATCAATTGACGAGGTGCTAAGCTTTCCCGCAGAGCGGTCCTGACTTTTTATCGCGGTTTCCTGTCTTACTCTTTATTGTTCGACCTGATCGCGTTCGCTGAGTATCAAGCCGAAATCATCTACTTCCAGCATAGGCCGGATCATGTCGGTGAGATCCAGCGGGGACGTGTCCTGCGCCTGGTGCTGCGCAAAGGCCAGCACCCGCAGGGCATTCCTGTGTCCCTCGGGAAGGATGATGTCCTGATAATCGAAACCCTGGGGAACCGAGGTGGTCACCACCCTGATCGCATCGCCGGCGTTGCGTCGCATCATGAATTTCTGTGAATACCAGCCGGACTTGGTTTCAGGGAAGTTTGCAAGCCTTGCTTCATCAAAGATAAAGACGACATCAACATCGGTAATCAGAATGGCATTCGGGTCAAGCGTGGACGAAATCCGCACCGACTCTATCTGATTTCCGCCACCATACTGTGCCGCTGCCGGGAAAGCGGCGGTCACTGCAGCGAGTACCAGGGAACCCAGAAAAACCGTGACGCGGATCACGGTCCCGTCCGCGCTATGCATATTTCATCCCTATGTTGTTGACCCAATGTTTCTTATTTTAACGGTGAATCTTCGTCGTTACTAATGGATGTGGCATTATTGTTTCTGGCTGTGCGAGGTTATGTTCGCGGGCTTCTGATCCTGTGCCGCCTAAACGGTGCTCACAGCCGAAATATGATCTATGTCATTGTTTTTACCGATTGTTTGTACTATGTTTAACTACCTTCAGATATCTGAAATTCACCAAGGAGAGACCGTATGTTACGACAAGGTGCTACCAGAAAGTTCCAGGCTTACCTGCTCATAATCACCATGCTCGGCTTCGGAGCCACTGCGCCGGCCATGGCTGATCTGGTCCCCACCAGGGATCTGGTCAATGCGGAGCAAGTGGATGCCAAAAAAGACCAGCTGCGGTCAATGTTTGCACGTGAAGACGTGCGAGATACTTTGATAAACCTGGGTGTGAATCCGGAAAACGCGCTGGATCGTGTTGACGCAATGACGGATGCCGAAGTGGCGTCAATGGTTGAAAATATCGAGGCGATGCCGGCGGGCGCCGATGCGCTCGGCACAATAGCCATAATACTGGTTATTGTTATTCTGCTTGATGTGGCCGGAGTGACGGATATATTCCCCGGTCTATAGTTACTGTGTTACTCGCCCGGTGAAGTTTACTTCAGGGTAATCCATGCGAGTCTTTAGTCTTGTACTTCTGTTAAATCTGGTGGCGTGTACCACTGGCACCGTCACCAGATTGCAGAACGCTGAACTGGTCGAATACCAGTCCCCCGCCCTGCTGACAGATATTCCCTTCTTTCCCCAGGATGCATATCAGTGCGGCCCCGCTGCGCTGGCTACCGTACTCAGCGCCAGTAACCAGTCTACTGTTCCAGACGAGCTGGTCGATGAAGTTTATGTTCCAGCGCGCCAGGGATCCCTGCAAATCGAGATGTTGGCCTCCACCCGGCGTCACGGCCGTATTCCCTACCTGATTGATCCGGATCTTGCCTCGTTGATGGATGAGGTAAGGAATGGCCGGCCGGTGCTGGTGTTGCAGAACCTGGGCCTGGGCTGGTTCCCGCGCTGGCACTATGCTGTGGTGATTGGTTACGATCTCGCCGGCGAAGAGCTGGTACTGCATTCCGGCCTCCGTCGTAATTACGAGTTGAATATGAACGTATTCGAACGAACCTGGAACCGCTCTGAGCATTGGGGCTTTGTGGTGCTCACGCCCGGGGAGTTACCGGCCGGTGTGGATGAAATCCGTTATCTGGAAGCTGTCGCCGCATTTGAACCGCTGGCGGACTTTGCTGCCGTCGAGGCTGCGTACCTTGCGGGAATCCGCCGATGGCCTGACAGTTTTTCACTGAACGCTGCGCTGGGCAATTCCTACTACAGCCAGGGCATGCTGCAGGATGCCGCAGAAAGGTTCAGGCAGGTAACCACACAGCATCCTGATTCCGCCGATGGACACAATAACCTGGCTTTTGTGCTCTCAGAGTTGGGTGAGTATCAAGCCGCGATGGATCATGCCGGCCGTGCGATCGCAATCGGCGGAAGCCGAATTGAATTGTATCGGGAGACCCTCAGGCAGATTCAGCAGGCCATGACCCGGTAATCAGAATAATAGGGTCGGTGGCGAATGATTCTCATTCGCCACCGA
>JBBDLF010000037.1:0-59101 GCA_040879025.1 Pseudohongiellaceae bacterium | reverse complement strand
TCCCCCCCCCCCCCCCCCCCCACCCTCGCTTCAGTAGCCGGAAGGTGCCGGGCCTGAACCAGGCAGACCCATCGCTGTCAGGGTACTGCCGGTCTGCAGTATGATGTACTGATGGCCCTGGTGAACCCATGAGCTCATGCCATAACGGCTTGTAGCGGGTACTTCAATGCGCCCCACTTCT
This sequence comes from Pseudohongiellaceae bacterium, assembly GCA_040879025.1. Classification (GTDB taxonomy): domain Bacteria; phylum Pseudomonadota; class Gammaproteobacteria; order Pseudomonadales; family Pseudohongiellaceae; genus JBBDLF01. Next base: position 58,920 of record JBBDLF010000037.1, on the reverse strand, counting down.
TCACCGGTGGCCTTGTCGATCGCATACAACAGGGCAGTGGTGCCATCGTGGTCCGCGTCAGAGTACACCAGCATCGACGGGGTAACGACCATCGGAACCAAATTACCGGTGCCGGTGTCGCCAACATCAATCCCCTGCAGCGCCGGATTGTTCCGAATACGATCAGGAGTCTCTCCAGTGGGGATCATCCAGGCGTGTTCGCCGGTATTCATGTCGATAGCCGTAATCCGGCTGTACGGTGGCTTGTACAGCGGGATATTGGCCGGATGACGTGGAGCCCCCGCCCCGGTGCCATTGGCATATCGAGCATAAGTGGTGCCGGTCGGCGCTTCGTACAGCGTGTCGGCTTCCTCGCCCGGGATCAGCTGAATGGCGCTACAGGCTGTGTGGGAGGACACGAACAGATAGCCCGACGTGGGGTCAGCGACCGCGGGCGCCGTGATATTGGCTCCACCGCCGCCCCCGGGACAGAACATTGCCCCGCGCTTGCCCAGAGGGTTATCCCTGTGAATAGGCGGATTGAACAGCGGCCCCATCTGATAGTCGGCAAATGCATTGACAGCCTGTTGTCTTAACTCGGGTGTCCAGTCGACCAAATCATCCACAGTCACGCCCTGGATATCAAAGGGAGCCGGCCTGGTCGGGAAAGGCTGCGTCGGCGAAAGCTGCTCGCCAGGCACGATAGAGGCAGGAACCTCCCGCTCTTCGATTGGCCACAAGGGCTCGCCTGTGAGGCGGTTAAACGCATAAACAAAGCTCTGCTTGGTCACCTGCGCGATAGCGGGTATTTGTCCACGTCCGGGAAGATTCACATCCAGCAGCACGGGCACGGTGGGATTATCATAGTTCCAGATGTCGTGATGGACCATCTGGTAATGCCATACCCGCTCGCCAGTGCGAACATCCAACGCAATCAGGCTGGTGCTGAACAGATTGTCGCCAGGACGGAAACCGCCATAATAGTCGATGGTGGCCCCGTTGGTCGGGATATACACGATTCCCGCCTCAGGATCCGCTGAAATCGGCGCCCAGGAAGACACATCGCCAGTCCATTGCCAGGCATCGTTCTCCCAGGTTTCATGGCCATATTCTCCAGGCTGGGGAATCACGTTGAATTTCCACAACAGGTCTCCGCTGCGCGCGTCATAGGCCAGAATATCACCCGGGATCATTTCAATGCGGGACTGGTGATAACCCTGTTCGGCGGAATTGCCGACAATGACCACATCATTCACCACGATCGGCGGAGAGGACGAGGTAATGTAGCCGGTTTCCAGTGGAATGCCTTCATAAGGATCATAGGGATGGCCGAGGTCGGCGATCAGATCCACCACACCGGCTTCGGGAAAACCGTCTACCGGAACGGGTCGTCCGAAGCCTTCCAGCGGAGCGCCGGTTTTGGCGTCGAGCGCGGTCAGGAAAAAGGCCGGTGAGATGATATAGATAACCCCGCGACCGTCGATTTCCGCGTAACCCACGCCTTTGCCGTAATCAGCGCGCATGGAGTAAGCCCAGCGACCGGTATCGGGTTCCCGGTACGACCAGACGGTTTCGCCGGTAGCGGGGTCAATCGCCACAACATGGCGGCGTGTGCCGGCTACCGTGAACAACAGGCCATCTTTATAAGTAGGGGTGGATCGCCCGCTTTGTGCGCCGAAACTGGAGCCGTCCCAGACCCAGGCCACTTCGAGTTCGTCAAAGTTTTCCGGTGTTATCTGGTTTGCGGGGGTATAACGGGTGTGGGCGAAATCATTACCGAGCGTTGTCCATTCCACGGTGTCCTGGGCGGACACCATGGCGGTAGTCATGATAAGGCCAACAAACACACAGGTGGCTCGGCGGGCGACGGACATCATGTCCTTCCACGCGCCTGAAGTTGATTCTCTTGTCATTTTAATATCCTCAAAGACCTGACCCGAAGGTTCGGGGAGACTCTGGCTAATTCCAGGGTGGTTTCAAGCGGTCGGGGCGGGCCTGGTTTTCCGGGCAAGCCGGGGAAAAGCTGGCGTTGCGCCCTCCAGCATCTTTACACATTCCGCGTTCGGTTGCCAGACCCTGGGCAGGCTCATCCCCGCCGACAGCACGAAACCGAGAGCTTTTCCGGTGATCGAACAGCCGCTCTATCGCATTGAAGCGGCGCCTGGGATTATTCGGGAGCGAGAAAGGACAGATAGGCGACGTTGTCGGACTCGTCCCACAGTCGGTAACCGATCTGGCGCATGAATTGCTCAAAGCGTTTCAGGTCGCGGGGCGGTACCTGAATACCCAGCAGAACGCGTCCATAAGCGGCACCATGGTTGCGGTAGTGAAACATCGAGATATTCCATTCCTGGCCCAGCTGATTGAGAAACCGCATAAGGGCGCCGGGTCGCTCCGGAAATTCGAAACGGTAAACCAGTTCATTCTGAATATTATGGGCGCGACCGCCAACCATGTGACGAATGTGAAGTTTCGCCGCTTCGTTGTCCGTCATATCGGTCACGGCAAAACCTTTCCTCGAGAGGTCGTTCAAAAGGGCTTTGCGTCCGTTGTGTTTGTCCGGGATGGCGACGCCGACAAAGATTCTTGCCGCATCGCGGTCGCCATAGCGATAATTGAATTCGGTGATATTGCGTTTGCCGAGCGCGTTGCAGAAATCGCGAAAACTACCCGGGTTTTCGGAGATGGTTACCGAAAGTATGACCTCTCTTCGCTCCCCCAACTCGGTTCGTTCGGAAATATGCCGCAGCCGATCGAAGTTGACGTTCGCTCCGGTGACCAGGGCCATCAGTATATGTTTGCGGAGCCTGTTTTGGCGCACGTACTTTTTCAATCCCGCGGTGGCCAGTGCGCCCGCAGGCTCCGCAACCGCCCGGGTGTCATCAAAAATATCCTTTACCGCCGCGCAGATCTCATCCGTGTTGACCGTGATGATCTCATCGACGACCTTGCGCAGCAGCCGAAAGGTTTCCTTGCCGATCTGTGACACGGCGACGCCGTCGGCGAACAGGCCTACCTGCGGCAGCTTGACCCGGCGTCCGGCTTCCACGGCTGCTTTCAGGCAGGCGGAATCTTCAGCCTGAACCGCGACCAGCTTGATCTCGGGGCGCAGGTACTTCAGATACGCGCCCACGCCGGCCATAAGGCCGCCTCCACCGACGGGAATAAACAGAACATCCAGCGCCGAGGGATGTTGTCTGGCGATCTCGAGCCCTATGGTTCCCTGTCCCGCAATCACAGCCGGGTCATCGAACGGGTGTACAAACTCGTAACCTTCCGCATCCGCCAGCTCAAACGCATTTTCCGCGGCATCGTCGTAGGTGTCGCCGAACATGACTACCCGCCCACCGAGCGCCTTGACTGAATCCACTTTGATAGCCGGCGTTGTTTCCGGCATTACAATGACGGTTTTAATACCCAGCGCCGCCCCCGCCATCGCCACACCCTGAGCGTGGTTGCCGGCGGACGCGGTGATCACGCCAAGGTGGCGTTGACTTTCGTCGAGGTTGACGATTTTGTTATAGGCTCCACGGATTTTAAAGCTGAAGATTGGTTGCAAATCTTCCCGTTTCAACAAGACCGTATTGCGCGTGCGCAAGGAAAGACTCCTGGCGCTGTCAATTGGCGTTTCGACGGCCACATCATAGACTCTGGCGGACAGGATTTGTTTGACATATTTTTCCATTGAAATGGCCTGGTATACCTTGCTGGTGCCTGCTGGATGCGATTTCGCCGCTGGAGCCGGGTGGCTCCTCAGGTAATAAAGAGGTTCGATTCTCTTATTCCATCGACTATAAACTGGACCGCGATCGCCAGGAGTATCAACCCCATCATGCGCGAACTGATCAGAATGCCGGTTTTGCCCAGCTTCTGGGAGTGGGTCGCCGCCAAGTGAAGCAGCCAGCTTATCACGGCATAGATGAGGCAGATGATCAGAATCAGAATGATGAGGTGGTACCAGCGCGAGGACTGGCTGGCCAGGAGTATCGCCGCGGTAATGGTTGCCGGCCCGCACAAAATGGGAAAGCCGAGCGGGGTTACCGAGATATCGTCCTTCTTTATACCTTCGAATTTTTCATCGGATTCCATTCTTGCTTCCTTGATGCCCTGGAGCAGTGAAAATGCCACGCGCACCAGTACCAGTCCCCCGGCGATCTGAAACGCAGGCACACTGATTCCAAAAAAACTGAGAACCCGGATGCCGAACACGGTAAAGACAATCAGCACTGCGGCGGCGATAGTGCAGGCATTACGTGCCATCACCTTGCGTTCGGCTTCGCTATTGTCCTGAGTCATGGCAATGAACGGCGGAACGGTCGCGAAAGGATTGAGAACGGCGAACAAGGACCCGAAGGCGAGTAGCGCGTAGCTGAGAGTAGATTCCATGACGCCATGTTATCGCATGCGGGGCCCGCGGCCAATCCGCAATGACAGACATGACCGCCGGTACCGCTGCGAACCGTTCCGGTTAAAGCGTTCAAAAAAACTGCTGTAACGGCGTCTGACAGCTTATGGAAAGTCGTGGTAAACGCGGCGACGTGTTTTGATCGGGGCGAGGAAGAAATAGAACACCCAGGCGAACCAGGAGAGACAAATGATCGCCAGAATCCACAGCATCTTTTCCACCGTCTCAGTCTCGTCCGAGCGGGCGATAACCAGAATCGGCAACAGCCAGATCAGAAAAACCCCTGCCGCAATCAGCAGGCCCAACAGGGCTGTTACCAGCGGAACAACCGCCAGTACCCCGATAACCACGAGCACGGCCAGAATCAGTTTGCCGGTGAATTCCATGAGCGATACCTCCCACATTCAGACGCTGACACGCCAGCGTTAACTACGTCACTTGAGGTTATGCGAATACCGTGCCAAATTCGAAACACGCAAAAACAGGGCCCGCGGCATTTTGGAGCCGGTCATCGGACAGGCATCCACAACCGATAGGCCAATAAATAGCGATTCTCACCACGCAACATCAATTCGGGGCGACTTCCCACGAACTTCGGATCACCGCGACATCAGACTGTTTCTCCCGACCTCATCCCGTATCGGTCGGCCTTATCACCACGGCGGTTCTGAGTTTCTCGCTGCCGTATGCGCTCATTGCGGCGAAATCCTTTCTCGCGATGGGAATGTTCTGGCAGTCCAGCGGGGTCTGACGACCTTCGTCAGGATCCGGATCGTGAACATAAAGACAAACATCATCGATACCGGTAACCACCACCCAGTGCGGAGCCTTGCGCCCGTCCAGTCTATATGTACTGATCAGTATAATAATGGCTGCATTCTCTCCCAGCAAATCGGCGATCAGGTTCTGGGTAATTTCACTGTAGGAGATCGCCAGCTTTCCTTTGGCTTCCTGTTTGAACTGCTTGTCCACAAGTGCCAGGACATCCTTTTTGTATTGACTGCGCACACTGTCCACAAACAGCGGCTTGCGCTTGTTGATATACACCTGTGTCTTGTACCCTCTGTCCTCGGCGGCAAGCGCCAGTCCCACCGGGTGGCAGCCCGCGAGCCCGGTGGTCATGTACACGGTATTGGCGCGCCGCCAGATGGACAGTTCTTCTACAGCCTTTGGGCGTCGGTACTTGCGGTTCAGGCTCGCCATCGCCATCATCAGTGAAGCAGGTCCGCAACTGAATTCCAGTGACTGTTGAAACCAGGGAGTACGGCGACTGAGCAGATTTTTTTGCGGGTAGCGAATGCGCTTCTGCATGCGCAGGGCAGGGCGGTGATCTTCGTAATAGTTCTGATAGGTGCCGAACGCCACGTAGCCCATCGACTTGTAGAGTGCAACCGCCGGTTGGTTGTCCACCGCCACTTCCAGGCGCATGAAGAGCCGACCGTTTTGTGAGGCCAGCACTTCGGCCCGGGAAAGCAGGCGGCGCCCGAGACCGTGTCCGCGGGCATTGGTGTGTACCGCAAGCGAATACACCCGTGACAGACGGGTGCCGCGATGCAGAAGCACCAGCACGTAACCGAGTACCTCGGCATCACGCACTGCCACCAGAAACACGCAATTCTCCCGCTTCAGCCAGGTCTTCATTTGCCGCGGGCTTAACCGGTCGGTGTCAAAGGTGGTAGCTTCAAGCCGCACCAGTGCTTCCCAGTCGGAGGCGGTCGCGCGGCGTATGCGGACGTCTTTGCCCTTCTCTTTGCGGTTAACCATTCTGGCCATTTTAAATCCGGGAACTCGGTTTCTCGGGAGGTGGCGAGAATATACCAGTACCCTTTCCGATACCACTTATACATTGACAGATTGAAGATTTAGCCTATAGTCCGCATCGATTTGACCGGTTTTTTTGTTGCGCAATCACGCGTCGCCGAGACCGGAAGGCCCGCGCCCGGGAAGCCAGCTCTTATGTCACAAGTACTGATCGTCGTCAATCGGCTCGAAGACTGGGCACCTTATTACCCGAGTGACCAGGTAATCAGTTTCGAGAAATATCTGGATCTGCCTACCAAAACCGGACAACGCGTCCGCGTGATGAATCTTTGCCACGACTATAGTTACCTCAGCGAGGGTTACTATTGCTCGCTGCTGTCGGAGGCGCGCGGCCACCGGGTGATCCCTTCTTCCAGGGTACTCAACGATCTGGGCACACCGCTGCTTTACCGGTTGCAACTTGCCGATATGGCTTCGGCGCTGGACAAACTGAGGGTGCTGGCCCCTGAGAGCCGTGAACTAAAGATCAAAACCTATTTCGGACAGGTGGCGGAACCGGAGCTGAAGTCTTTGGCGCGGCTGCTGTTTGAGCGCTTCGCCTGTCCGATTCTGGAACTGACGCTTTCCTACAATTCGCGCTGGGAAATTACCGATCTGCGCATCGGAAGCCATACGGAACTTACCGATGTCGAGGAAACCCGTTTCGCCGAGGCACTCGACCAGTTCAGCAACAAAGTGTGGATTCAGCCAAAGAGCCCGCGCAGCGCCAAGTACGATTTGGCAATGCTGATCAATCCCGATGAAAAAATGCCTCCCAGTGATGAGCGGGCGATCAGAAAATTTATCAAGGCGGGAAAGAACCTCGATATCAATGTGGAAACGATTACCCCGGACGATTTCATCCGTCTGGCGGAGTTCGATGCCTTGTTTATCCGCGAGACTACAGCCATCAACCATCACACTTATCGCTTCGCCAAAAAAGCGGAAAACGAGGGCCTCGTGGTGATAGATGATCCCCAGTCGATCGTGCGGTGCGCCAATAAAATTTACCTGGCCAATGCGTTTAATACCCATAAGGTGCCCGCGCCCCGAACTCTGATACTGCATCGCAATCATCCGGAACAGCTGGCTCAGGCGGTGGAAACCCTGGGTCTGCCAATGGTGGTCAAAATACCGGACGGTTCGTTCTCGCGCGGTGTCGTGAAGGTGAGTTCCCTGGACGAACTGGACAGCAAGTGTGCGCCCCTGTTTGAGGAGTCAAGCCTGTTGATTGCGCAGGAATTTCTCTACACCGACTTCGACTGGCGCATCGGCATTCTCAACAATCGTCCGTTGTACGCCTGCCGCTATTACATGGTGCGCAACCATTGGCAAATCTTTCGGCATGGCGAGACCAAAACCGCCAGTGGAGCGTTCGATACTCTGCCGACGTTTGAAGTGCCGAAGCCGATTCTGCAGGCCGCACTTGCCGCCTGCAAACCGATCGGTGACGGTTTGTACGGTGTGGATCTGAAGGAGTCCGACGGAAAGGGGTATGTTATTGAAGTTAACGACAACCCCAACGTCGACAGCGGAGTTGAGGACAAATACCTCGGCCGGGAGCTGTACTCTCTGATCATGCAGGAATTCAAACGGCGGCTTGAGCTGCAGTAGCGGAATCAGGGTGGGACAGAACACCAGGGGGCACGCTGCGATACCGGTGGTGCAACCTGGTCGGGGTGAGAGGATTTGAACCTCCGGCCCCTGCCTCCCGAAGGCAGTGCTCTACCAGGCTGAGCTACACCCCGAAGGTGCCAACTATACACCAAAATCCGGAATCAGGGTTAGCGGCCGTACCGGCGCGCGACGAAGGCTCGCCTGTTGAGGAACCGGGGTTCCCGTATCAAGGTCTTCGTAAGATATTCCTGCTGCGGCTGTCGATGGCACGCTGCGTCGATGGGCTTGCAAATTACCGCCAAGGCGCGTACAAAACGAAATGTTCATATTGTTGTGACGGGGCTGGGCCTGTCTGTCGCAGCGTGCTATCGGGAGTTTGAATGTACAAAATATATGGTTTCACCAGTTTTAACCCGTTGAAAGTTGTCGCCACTGCTGAAGAACTGGGGCTTGAATACGAGTATCAGCATATGGATCTGGGCAAGCGTGAAAATCACGAGCCCGAGCATCTGGCGCGTCATCCGTTTGGCAAGGTGCCGGTTTTGGAACATGAGGGTAACTGCCTGTTTGAAAGCGCATCAATCTGCCGCTATCTGGCGAGAGTCAATGGCGACCGGCTGTACACCACCGACCCGTTACAGGCTGCAAAAATAGACCAGATAATGGATACCATGAGCCTCCACATCGGCCGCTGGCTCGCCGTGCATTTCTGGGAAGAAGTCGTCGTGCCAAAATACATGCAACAGGAGAGCAATGCCAAATTGCTGGACGAGGCCAAGGGATGGCTGACCAAACAGCTCCCGTATGTGGACAAGGTGCTTGGGAGTGGAACGTATTTATGCGGCGGCGAATTGACTATTGCCGACACGTTCGCCTTCGCCTACTTCACCATCCACGAAACCACCAGTGTCTCGCTGGACGAATACCCCAATCTGGATCGGTGGTACAAACAGCTCAATGAACGTCCGACGTTCCAGAAAGCCCTCAGCGTGGTATCACCAAAATGACCGGTTCTCATTGCTGGAAACAGCCAATCCCGTAAAGATAGAACTGGCGCTACCACTTTCCCTAATTGGCCCATTTGGATACCCAAATGGGCCTTCTAAGCGGCAACAACCCTCAAAAATCGTAAACATCTTCAGCAAAATCAATCAATTGCACGGGTCAGACCCACCTTATGGGGTGGGCATGACCATGCTGTGCTGCATGTTCATTGCCGAGCGGGAACGGTTCCGCTCGGATCGGTCGAGTTCGCCTACGGCGGGACCGCCCTGGTTATAGATTCCGCCTCGCAGGGCGGACAGCAGGTAATCGTACGTTTCGTCGATGTTTTCTTCCTGGTTGATGAAGGTATCGACTGCCGCGTTAATGGCGGCCTGCCTGTTCTGCAGATTGGGATAAGCGAGAATATCTGCTATCACCGTCTCGAACATATTCAGGTTATCAATAATCACCGATGCCTGGGGGTGCGCGCTGTACAATTGTGGTGCTATAGCCGGTGCCATCGGAAGCTCCACAGGGGTCGGGAACATGGACATGCCGCCGTCCGACCCTACCTTGTTCCAGAATCGCTCCTTCACCGTGGCGATACTGTTTCGATACTGAGGGTCTTGTTGCTCCAGTATCATCGCTTCGATGGTCGCCAACTGTATCCATTGGGTTGACCACCACAGGCTGCGCAGGCGCGGAAAGCCTTCCTTGAACGCTCCGGCATATTCATGCCCGAACATTGCCGAGGCAGGCTTCGGCAGAGCGGGAACCGCAACGCCCGACTCACGCAGATATTCGGCTATAGCGGAATCCACGGCACGACCCTTATCGGCAATGCTCCGGTCGGCATAGATGTCATAGATCTGATTCTCAAAGTCGCGGCCATGTTCGATCACTGCAATCGCCCTTGAAGTCAGCACGCTGTCATCATAGGCATTCATGGCATCGTCCGCGGAATGCTCGTCACGCACCATGGCGATAAGCTGCGTCCGGGCCTCTCTTTCCATGTCGTCATAGGGACCGTTGTCGCCCATGGACATCTGATGCCCCATGGCCATCATTTCTGACATGGTCATGGTCTTCTGCATATGCAGGGCATGTTCAAATTCGTTGCGCGCCTCTCGCGTGTCAGCTGCGTTGTTGATTTCAGCAATCTTTTCAAACATGACTGCCTGGGAAACATCAAAGGCATCAAAAAGGCTGGCCAACTCCGGATCCGTGGCCCTGAAATTATCAGCGTTGGACTGAGCCAGGACAGAACTTGAGCCGATGGCTGAAACCAGGGCAAACGCAAGAGCGACGCAAGTAGCGACCGCCGGGCTGCTGCGTTCAATTACTTGCAAAGACATAATATCTACTCCGTTATAAATGAAAAAGGGGACGGGGATTACTACCCCCGTCCCCCTGTCGTTACTGCCTTGAAGGCAGGATCAGGCTACTTTACTCAGAGGCTAAAGTGCGCTGTTCCTTGCTTTCACGCTCGGCCAGGAGTTCGTCGTAACCTTCCTCGTCGAGGTGAGTTACCGCAATCCAGGCATGAGTCATTTCGTCAGCAGTTCGGCTACCGCCCACTACCCACTGATCGGGATCAGGGTTGTTGGGGTTATCAGCCGTGTTGTCGTACCACTGCTTGATGATGAGTACACCACCGGCCGGAACCAGGGGAGCAACATCGGGCTCATACAGGTGGCTGTGATGCCATGTGGCACTCCAGTTGGAAACCTGGCTGATCTCCTCAGTGCGGCCTGTTTCCGGATAGAAAATCTCCAAAGAGGCAGCGCGCAGACGCAGGTGACCGTGAGGCTGGAAGCTGTCGATCCGCACCGGATGGTCAAAGGTATGGAAACCCTGGGTCATCTCATGACCGTGAGGCGGAATGGCCAGTTCACCCTGGCTGCCAAGACGGTACAGGCGCAGGTCCTGCTTGTACTTGGCCTGTTGCTCGTAACCTTCGTCGTGGAACCAGACACCCAGTTCAACTACGTTGTCTTCCAGCATAGCACCCGGCGCCATCGCACCCAGTCCACCAGGGAACATGTGAATGTCCCAGGAGACGCGGCCGTTGGCCGGAAGTGTTCGGCATACACCTTCAGGCATGACTTCGCCCCATTTACCCATGGCGTACTCGGTAAGCTGACCATAGCGGTCATAGCTGCCATCTTCATTCAGTATCTCTACAGAAGAGTTGGCATGGTGAACCACTGATTTGGCTTCCCCGCGCGGCTTGACCTGCATGGCTTTAATGCAGCGATCAGAAGTCATCGCAACGTCATTGTAGGGCCTGTGCCACATGTCATTGCCGCTGGCCGGGATATCAATGGGAGCGGAACCCAGAATCAGGTTCGGCTCACCAAACTGATCAGAGAAATTCCATTCCTCAAGATCCGGAACGTCAGCTACCGGCGGAACCACATCCGGATCGCCCTGCGGCGAACCCTGATTTACCCAGGCAACGATTGTGTCAATTTCTGCCTGCTCAAGGCGCCAGTCACCCTGAAGTTCCTGGATACCAATATGCTGGTCGTAGGCATAAGGAGGCATTTCTCTGTTTGCCACCTTAAGCTGAATCAGCGGTGCCCAGGGACGAACCTGCTCGTAGGTTGTGAACTGCATGGGTCCGATACCGCCTTCACGGTGACAAACCACGCAATTCTCATTGATGATCGTTGCTACGTGTTCGTTGTAGGTCAGTTCTTCTGCCGCGGAGTTGGACTGCGCCTGAACCTGAACCTGGAAGCCCAGTAAACTAAGGGCCGCAAGACCGGTCAGGGCCTCCCGCAAGCGTGGCTTCTTATTCCAACACTGCTTGATTTTCATGTTCCTCTCCTAGATTTGCCAAAATTGGCTGAAACTCACTCCAAAATGTAACGCTCAACAGGCCTGATGTCCACTGTTTAAAGGGACCTTGATGTAATTCTTTGTTACAGCTCAGAGTTACCCCAGGCCCCCGCCAACCGTGGGTTTTACGGAGTAACCGTGACCCGTTGATAAATATTCGTCCAGCAGCACTGATTGCCCTGCGAGCTGTCTGTGGCTGACCAGTTGTCAATGCGGGCTCTCAGAAGGTAATCACCAGGTTCAGAGAAAGTGGCAATAATATTGGCTGTGCCTTCGCCCTGGGCCAGTCTCACGACTTCAGGGGGGTTCTCCGGAGCAGGCTGGCCACCGTCATCTTCATCCTCACTCGGCGCGGAAACGGTCTCGGTCGAGGGATGTCGGCTGAATTCCACTTCGCCAGGACCCTGGTGCTTGAACCAGGTCAGCCGAATGGGCACAGGCTCTGCAAAACGGGGATCGGTAAGATCCCGCTCGGAAGGGTCCCGGGCGTGTACAGTAAAAGTGGCGGCTGTATTCACGGATACGGTCTGGGCGGCTTCTGACACCACACCGACCGGCCCGATGCCAACCTCGCCACCAGGCTCAAGCCATCCCTCCGGAGAGACGGTACCCTGGGGGCGAGGCCTGTGGTCCAGTTCGTAGGCTCCCTCGCCAGCGCGGCCCGGCACTTTCAGGATTTCATTATTTCCGGTTTTGAGGTACCACCAGACATCCTCGTCAGCCATGTTGGGCGGCAGCGTCACGGTGAACACGCCAGTATCGCGTCCAATGATGAAATGAGTAGGCTGCGATCCATTGAACTCGGCGGGTTCGATATAGTTGTTTTCGCCGATGGGAATGTCCACGGACTCGGCGGAATTCTTGTTGTAATAACCGAATGAAATGGTCCTGGAACCATCGGCGTTTCCATACCAGCCTTCCATTACGGGAACCACCGGCAAACCTGAGGGGGGTTCCAGGGAAAGGAATCTCGGTGGCTGAGCGTGTGCGGGAACCATAGCGGCTGCAGCAGCCAATACCAGGCTCAGTGCAACGCCAACAACTGTTCTGCTATTTTTAATCATCGACCTAATCTCCAAAGTACAATTCGTCAAACCTCGAACACCCTTCTCTTGTATTTTCCGATCAATCCTTCAATCGGTATCGAAGGATAAACGGCATTTTCTCCAGAGTCTAGCGATGACACAAATGGTGACAGTCGTTCTATAAAGACCGGTCTTCCGGCACTCCCGGTTCGTGAATTAAAATCCGGATGAAGGCGGATTAAAGCAACCATCGCCTCTATCCTGGCATCCCGGCATTCGTCAAATCGTGGACCAGAGTTGTCTCACCTCCGCGCCCGGGTCGCTTACCACACGCAATTCGTTGTCGAGAACCATCGTGTCCCGGCTGTCAATATTGTAGGCGGGCCAGTGCGGAAGCCCTTCCGCGTTGGGATCACCATGACGGGCGAACGCAATCCACGCATCACTCATTCTATCGGCGAGTGCCGCCGCCTCGGGCCCCCCTCCGGACATCCCCGGTACCTTGGTGGTATTGTCAAACGCAAAAGTAATTTCCAGCGCGTGATGCGCTTTCAGGTCGTTGTGGGGCGGTTCCCATGTAAAGTAGTACATGTAGGCCGGGGCCCTGTTCGCCATGGCTTTGCGGCCGGCAACGGTAATGGAGTCGAATCGGTAGGTGCGGTCTGTCGTCATTAGGATCCAGCGCCAGCTTGGTGATGTATCAGGGTAGGTCTGGTTGTACACCTGCATCACACGATCGGCGGCGCTGCCGGCGATCGTCTGTACACGGGCATACAGTTCCTCCTCAGTGAGAAGCTGGTCGCGAACCACAGGATCCCGGCCGCCAAAATAGGCATACTCGTGCTTGTTCGATCCGATGAGGACGGGCACATGCGACGATATTTCGGTGGCGACGGGATTGAAGGCGTAACCCGGTAACGAGTCGATTCCCACCGTGGGGACAAAACCGTGTTGTTCGTTGACCCCCTTGTAGCGAGCCTGGTTGTCGAGACCTCCCTCCACGGCGTTATACGCGGACAGCACCGCGCTCATCGGCAGAGCCTGCAGTTGCTCAATCTGGTTTGCCCGCAGCCCAAGTTCATGCAACAACGCTGACGAAATCTCGTGGGCCTTGTCGCGGGGCTGCAGTGTCATGCCGGGGCCGCTCTGGATAATAGCGCGGTGAAAATACCCCTGTGCATCCGGCATCGCCAACAGGGTCGAAACCTTGCGGCCCCCGCCCGACTCACCGAATATCGTCACGGTGTTCGGATCGCCGCCGAATTCAGCGATATTTTCACGTATCCATTTCAGCGCATGCACAATATCCAGCATGCCCTGATTGCCTGACTGGTCAAAGGGCTCGCCGACCAGATCTCCGAGGTGCAGATAACCGAACACATTGAGTCTGTGATTCAGTGATACGACCACCACATCGCCGCGGTTGCAGAGATTGACCCCGTCATACATCGGGCTCGAACCGGAAAGGGAGGCGAAACCGCCACCATGAAGCCAGACCATGACCGGCCGTCGCCCGCCATCGTTCAGCGCGGGAGTGAAAACATTCAATACCAGGCAATTTTCCGACCCGATAACCCGGTCTCCTGAAACCTGAGCCGCGGTCGGCCCATAGTCGACACAGTCGCGGGCGGAACTCCATGGTTCCGGATTTCGGGCAGGGCGCCAGCGATTGCCGCCCCCGGTATCCGCGCCATAGGGGATGCCCTTGAACACGTTGATGCCTTCGTCCCTGTAGCCGCGCACCGGACCATGTGATGTATCCGCAACGGCGGTGGGATTGTCGGCCGCCCGCGCGGGCAATATTCGCAACGAACCGAGCGTGACAGCCGATGCGGCCAGCGTATGGCCGGTAACACCCAGAAACTGCCGCCGGTTCAGTGGACGGGAATCGTTCATTGAGCCAGGGTCATCCGATATCATGAGCATCTCCTCTGATTTGGTGCCACGGTTCGCGGTAATGGACAATGCCTATTCGATTGATTACGCTAGCCGGTCCGGTATTGGAACAGTATAACAACAAACCCCGGAACAGAAGCATCGTAACCTGCGAACAGCCTGACGGTGACTCCTATGATAACCACACGCCCACTGAAACTGGCATTGGCAATGATAACGGGGAGCCTGTTGTCCCTCGGCCACATGACCAACACTTTCGCCCAGGAAGACAATGATGTTGCCGTGTTCAACGAGGTGTACCGGAATTATCGCGCGTTGAGCGAACAGGGCAATTGGGAAGAAGCGCTTCCCGAGGCGGAACGCGCCCTGGAACTGGGCTTGGCGATGAATGGCGAGGAGCATCGCAATACGGCGGCGCTGCGCTACAACTACAGCATTAACCTTCTGCAACTCAACCGTACGGCGGAAGCGGCCGAACAGTTCGCTGCAACCCTGGGTAGTTACCGCGCGGTTTACGGCAACGACGCGGAAGAGCTGTTCCCGGTTTATATGGACGCCGGCCGCGCCCAGGTACTGGACGGCGACGACAATGGGGCTTCGGGCTATTTTCGCCAGGCTATGGACATCATCGAAGGCATCTACGGAGACAACTCCTTCGAATACGCCCGCATGAGCCTGGAGTGCGGCCGCATCTTGCTGGATGAGGCGCGGTCTCCCAATGCCCGTCGCTTTCTTCTGGAGAGTCAGGATGTCTTTAATGCGACGTTGGGTGCCGACGATTTCAACTCAGCCTATGCCAGCTATTACCTGGGCAAGTTCTATGTCAACACCGATGATTTCAGACGCGCCGAACCTTTGTTGCTTGCCAGCCTTCCGGTAGTGGAAAACAATGGCGAGGATTCCCTCCCCACGGCGGTTGCAATCAGGGCGATGCTGGTCGCGGTTTTCGAGGAAACCTCCCGTTCGGAGGAATCCACGCCGCACCTTCTGGCGATTGCCAGACTCGCCGCAGAGATTGGTGATGAAGATCCGGTGGCGCCGATCTATCAAACGGCGGCGGAATATCCTTCACGGGCAGCGCGTCAGGCAACCGAGGATCATTCGGTCACGGTGGAGTTCGACATCGATGCCGAAGGTTTCGTGACCAACGCACAAGTGACTCAGAATACGGGAGAAGACGCTTATGCACAGGCCGCCCTGGAGTCAGTCGAACGATACCGCTATGCGCCCGGACTGATTGATGGTGAGCCCGCCGCCAGAGAGAATATTGAATATTCCGTCCGTTTTCCACGTCCGCCCCCAAGGCGTTAAACCAACCTCGCCGCATCGCGATGCTACCCGGCGAGGTGGTGGTGAAACGCACCGGGGGGTGGAATGCCACTTCCAAGCCACACAAAAAAACAGCTGGCGCGGAGCTGGCCAGACGCTATAATCACGACGCTCACAATAGGGAACAACGATGCCTGTTAAACTTTACCAACGCCTGCGCAGGAATATTTCCGAAGACGGACTGATCATGAGCAGCTCCGTGTTTCTGGTTAATGCAATGATTCGGCGTATCGATTTTCATCGCGATTTGCGTATCCTTGAAATCGGCAGCGGACGGGGCGTGTTTACAAAGAAGCTGGCGGCAAAGATGTCGGCGGGGTCGCAGCTGGACGTATGTGAAATAAAACAGGTATACAACCCCTATATTGAAGCGATAATCCGCAATCACAGCGACAAGAAAATTACGCTCAGCAACGACTGTATTACTCAGTTGGCCGACAGTACAGAAAAGTACGACGTGATACTGTCTTCCCTGCCGTTGAAAAACTTCGCCAGCCGCGAAGACAACAATGCGTTTCTGTACAAGGTCATCAGAGGTTTCGAGAGCAATCTGAAAACCGGCGGCATCTACCTGCAATATCAGTATTTCCGTAGCAACAAGGCGGACATAGAGAACATATTCGGGAAAAAGATGAACGATATCAGCTTTGTTTTTCTGAACGTACTGCCGGCTTTTGTCTACAGCATTACGAAGTGACCTGCCCTACAACAAGCCGTGAATAAAGACGACTTGGGAACCATCAATTTTTTTGGTCTCTATTTCTGGCTGACGATCATCGTCATCAGTTTATCGTTGTTCTTTTTTCAGCCGGACTGGTTCGAGCCGCAGCGTCTGCGCCGCCTGTTTTCCGATAATCTGGTGCTGGGCCTGTCGGTCTATTTTATTGTTTCAACGCTGCGCGGGTTTACGCTGATTCCCTCTACACCTATCGTGCTCGCGGGTATATTGGTGTTTCCCCCCATACCGCTTTATCTGGTCAATCTGGTAGCTGTTTTTACGTCATCGGCTATCGTTTATTATATGGCCCGCATGGCGCGGTTCGATCACTTTTTCCATCAACACTACCCGGATCAGATTGCCCGGCTTACAGGGTTGTTGAAGAATCGTGAGCTTCCGGTAATCAGTGTCTGGGGATTTGCTCCGATGGTCCCCACCGATATGATCGTTTATGTCTGCAGCGTCCTGCGAATCAGCCTGGCAAAAACGCTGTTCGGGTCGGCAATCGGCGAAGGGGTTATCTGCGCGGTATATATTTTTGGCGGCGCTGCGACACTGGGCGCATTGCTGGACAGCTTGTTCTGAACCTCCACGAGGATATGGTGACCGGTCACAGCAGTCCCAGGTTTATACTCCGCAACACGGCCTGGGTTCGATCCCTGACGCCAAGCTTGACCAGTATTGAAGATACCTGGTTTTTGATCGTTCCTTCCGATTTGTGAATGGCTAAGGAAATTTCCTTGTTGCTGTAGCCGCCCGCCATCAGCCGCAGAACTTCCAGTTCCTTGCCGGTGAGAGCTTCCGTGATCACAGGTTCCTGCTCCGGAGCCTGTAACATCGCGAGCCCCTTCAGAATTCGCTCGGTAATCGCTGGTTGCACCAGCGTTTTGCCCGCATGCACCTGTTCGATCGCATTGACCAGGCTTTCCAGCGAAACGTCCTTGAGCAGAAATCCCCTGGCCCCGGCTTCAAGCCCTTCCAGTACCAGTTTGTGATCATCGAAAGTGGTCAAAATTATCGTCGGAACCATGATGCTGGCCACGGTCATCGCCCGAAGCGCTTCAATGCCTGTCATTTTTGGCATTCGAATGTCCAGTAGCAGTACGTCCGGCTGAAATTTCTGAATGCCGTCCACCACCGCCGAACCATCGGCAACCTGGCCTACCACCTCCATGCGAGGGCTGAGGTCCAGAAGGTTGCGGATGCCCTGGCGCACGAGGTTCTGGTCGTCCGCCAGCATGACCCTGATTTTCACGCACTTTCTCCCGGGGGAAGTCGAACTCTCAGGCTGAACGTGTCTGCCAGCTGCTCCCAGTTTATTTCACCGCCCAGATTGCGGACACGTTCCTGCATGCCCGTCAGACCATTGCCGGGTACGACGAGTTTGGTCGAATTGCCGTTGTCGGAAACGGTCAGTACAACATCTTCGTTTTGGCTCGTCAGCGACACTTTGCACTCGGTGGCATTGCTGTGCCGAAGTACATTTGTTATGGCTTCCTGTACGCATCTCAACAGGGTCTCAGCGACTCTGAATTCCTTGATTGGCGGCGCCGCGGAAAAATCCACCTCAATCGCCAGTCCGGGAACATCCTTGAGCAGTTTTTCGATCGAGTGCCCAAAATCAATTTCATCATTCTCACGCAATTCGCTGACTGCGGTCCGGAGGTCGCTCAATAGCAGTTTGGCCATCGCGAGCGCCTGTTCCACCTTGTCGTTGCCCTTGCCTTCCGTGCAGTGTAAAGCCACCTCAAGATTCAATATCAACGCCGTCATGTGATGACCCAGCAGGTCGTGTAAATCGCGCGCAATTCGCAGCCGCTCACTCTGCCGGGAGCTTTGCGAAAGCAATTGCCGGGTGGCTATCAATTCATTGTTAAGCTGTGCAGTCTGTTCGCGCAGTTTTTGTTCGCGCTGGGCGCGATGGGTCGCTCCGAGAGCGAACAAATGAAAAAGTGCCAGCGTTGCGGAACCAATTACCGCTACGAGTAAATCATCCCACCAGTGATAAAACTGGCTTACGGCGAAAATTGTAATTGCGGCGAGAAACAGCCAGACACTGCTGCGGATGCTGTAGGTTTCGGCAACCTGAACCACCCAGACGATTCCGAGAATCGCAACGATGCTCGTGTCTATCAGGAAATAGAGACTGACGATTAATGGAGTCTGGAGCCATACCAGCGTGATCTGCCGATTACGGGACTGTTGCGGGTTATGCAGGAAAAGGATGAACAACGCGAGTTGAGTGACAAAAAGCAATGCGATGATGCCTACCCTGGATGCCCATTCGCCGGCGGCATCAAATTCAAGGTAAACCGCCAGGCCGGCTACTACAACCTGGGCCAGCAGACCGCTCCAGTCGAGGACCTTTTCGCTTTTCCACATGCGCCGATTATGGCATAGGCGGCACGCCGCCCAATAGGCCGAAAGTCACGTTACATTTCATGACTTTCAGCACTGACGGAGGCCGACACGGACAAATACCATAGATCGTGGATTCATTGGTTTCGGCAACGGGAAGTCCCGTCCTGGAGAAGGTAATGCAATTTGTTCATCAATTTTCGTTGGTTATGCATGCGGGTATCGGTGCTGTCGCCCTGCTGCTGTTCTGGATTCCCGTAATCGCCCGGAAGGGCTCCTTGAACCACCGCCGCTTCGGCAGATACTTTGCCGGAGCGATGTACTTTGTCGCCGGATCAGGTCTGGCCATGGCCGGTTCGGACCTGCTGTTTCCGCTGGCCAGTCACGGCATCGAACAGAGCGTGTCGGATGAAGTAAAGCAGCGACTGTCAGCCGAGATCCGCCATGCGGCGCTGTTTCTGTTTTCGCTGAGCATCCTGGTGCTGGCAAGCACCCGGCAAGGGTGGTTGGTGATTCTGCACAAGCGCGACCGAACCGCCCTGCGCGCACCGGCCCATTTGCTGCTGTGCGGATCGCTGGTACTTGTCGGACTGCTTCTGCTCATTGTCGGCACGGCAACAGGTCAGCCCCTATTCATGGGTTTCGCCATTGTGGAACTTATCGTCGGAGTCAACCTGATCCGGTACGCCCTCAAGGCCGAATTGAAGCCTCGTGAATGGTGGAACGAACATCTGGGAGGATTGATAGGCGCAGGCATCGGAGCCTATACGGCGTTCTTCGTATTTGGCGGCAGCCGCCTTCTGGAAGAATTTTTGACCGGTGGGTTCGAGGGCGTAATGATCATTTTCTGGACAGGTCCGGGTGTCATAGGAGGCATTGCCATTGCCTTGCTTTCCCGGCACTACACACGCCGGCACGATCAACGAAAGCCCCGTGTTCACCCGGCTATCCGACGCGCCGGCATCCGCAGCAAAATGTTCAGCTGATGCCGTGGACACACCTGTCAAGCCCAGGCAAGCGGGGCTAGGAAGGCTGCTTGGTGGTACGCAGATAAGGCTTGATGGTATTCCAGCCGCCGGGGAACAGGTCTTTCGCCTCCGCATCGGAAACTGAAGGCACGATAATGACATCGTTACCGTTGATCCAGTTGGCCGGCGTCGCGACCTTATGCCGGGCAGTCAGTTGCATGGAGTCAAGAACCCGCAGAATCTCATCGAAGTTACGACCGGTTGTCATGGGATAGGTCAGCATCAATTTGATTTTTTTGTCCGGTCCGATTACAAAGACCGAACGTACGGTGGCATTGGTCGCGGCAGTACGGCCCTCAGAGCCGCCTTCCTCGTCGGCGGGTAGCATATTGTAGAGCTTGGCCACCTTGAGATCGGTATCGCCGATCATCGGGTATTTCACCGCGTGACCCTGGGTTTCTTCGATATCCCTGGCCCATCGGGCGTGATCGTCCACCGGGTCTACACTCAGCCCGATGATTCGCGTATTTCGCTTGGCGAATTCCTGTTCCAGGCCGGCCATATATCCCAGTTCCGTCGTGCAAACGGGCGTGAAGTCTTTCGGGTGTGAAAACAGCACCGCCCAGCTGTCCCCTATCCATTCATGGAAGTCAATGGGGCCCTGGGTGGTCTCGGCGGTAAAATTGGGCGCTTCATCATTGATGCGAAGTGACATAGAGAATCCTCCTCGGTTGAATACACAATCATACACGCAATCGCCGGCGATTCCATAGAGGCGGCGCGCGCAGCGCCCCGTCGCCTGAAACGCAACAGGCTCCGCAGAGGCGGTACAGAATTAATCAGAGGTTCCCAGGATCAATAGCGCCGTGTCCCGTCAATTGGCCGCGGCCTTCCGGCGAACTGTCGTTCCTGTCGGGAATAAGGCTTTCCCACGGAAATCAGCTATGCCATGCTTGGGCCCGCTGTGAGCCCGATTGACAGAGGATTCAAGCCAACCCGGCACCACTACTGACAATGGAGTAGAGTTATGTTTAAACGCGTATTCACGTTGATGCTTGTCGTGACCGGTTTGACGGTAACCACTGTCACCGCTCAGGAAGCGCCTTCGCCGGAACAACTGGCCGTCGGCGCCGCCGAAACCCGGCAGGCGGTATTCAAACTGTTCGCCTTTAACATGGGCACCATCAGCGGCATGGCTCGCGGTACCGTAGACTTTGACGCTGCCATTGCCGAGCGTAATGCACGGCGCATCGCCGCGATGGCTCCCATGATTCCCGAACTGTTCGCGGCGCGGGATACGCGCGGCTTCACTGTAGAAACCGAGGCGCTACCGATTATCTGGGACAATATGAATGAGTTTCAGGAAAAAGCGGCCAATCTGGTAGCGGCGGCAAACACGTTTGCTGATGTGGCCGCGGCGGGTGACCGTATGCAGACCATTGGCGCGGTGCGGGCTTTTGGCGGGACCTGTGGTAATTGCCATGAAACCTTCAGGGTTGATGATTAAGGGCGTCGTGACCCCTCACTCCTGTTCTGGCTGCAAGGATTTCAGGAATGCCGCTACCGCATAGCGGTCGTTCTCCGTGAGTCGGCTGGTGTTGTACTCTATCACCGGCTCCATTTCTCCCCCCACAAATTCGCCATCAGGCTTCAGGCCAAGGAACAGGAAGAAAGCGATATCTTCTTCCGTCCAGTCGGCCAATGCCTGCGGCGTAATCGCTTCGACTTCACCGTCTTCCAGCACGACGCCGGCAAATTCACGCCCTGGGTCCGGAATTCCCAAGCGATTGCGAGGGGTATGGCATTCGCCGCAATGACCCAGGTTGCGGACCAGATAGGCTCCCCGGATCCGTTGCGGGTCCGTCTCGGCCGGAGGTACGGGATACATCACATCTGCAATCCTGTTCCAGCCTGCGATCATCCAGCGTTGCAGCCATCCGGGCAAATCATGCGCGGGCGCGTCGGCACTTACGGCTGGTTGCGCCATCAGCCAGGCGGCGACAGTGAGCACATCCTCGTCACTCATGCCGGCGTAGGCACGATAGGGAAATGCCGGATAATAAAAGCCGCCATCCGGACGGCGACCATGCTGCAGTGCCAGTAAAAAATCACGAGCCTGCCAGCCCCCGATGCCGGTATCCTGATCCGGTGTAATATTTGGCACATAGAACGTCCCGAACGGTGACTCCAGCGCCATGCCACCACTCAGGGATGACTCATCATCGCCCTGGTGACAGCCGATACAACCACCGGCATGCACCAGGTATTCACCCCGCTCCATGGCTTCGGCGGTAGCGGGAATAGCGACCGCCGGTACCCGGGGCGCTGCGAAAAGCCACCGCGTGACCAGCGCAAGTAACGCAAGCAGCACGAGCAGGATGTAGATACGCGTTTTTTTCATTGCCGCATTATAGGCGAATTCGCGGAACTAACCTCCCCATTCCCGGCGCACGACGCCTTGCGGCAGCACACGACAGCTCCCGCAGAGGCGGTACATGGTTATTCAGAGGCTCCCTAGTCCGGGCTAGAACTGATAGTCCATCGACAATTGCGCGGTTCGGCCGAGCGTATTGAAGCCGTCGACCACTTCGTAGTCCTTGTCCAGCACATTGCCCAGCCGCAGTCGCAGACCCAGCGTGTTGGAGAAGTGATACCCGGCAATGAAATTGACGATGCCGTACCCTCCCACTTCGGAAGAACCGAACGTTTCGGGGTTGACGTCCCGATGCTTGCTCTGCGCGAGCCATTGCAGGGAGAAGTCGAGACGACCGAAATTTTTTCCGAGACTGGCTGAGACCGTCTGTTCCGGACGCCGCAACAGGTCTTCTCCCGTACTTCGATCCTCATGGTTGAGCAGTGTGAGACCCACGTTCGCATTCCAGCCCATGATGTCACGCCCGAACGTCAGCTCGAAACCGTCAATCACTGCCTTGTCCACATTGTCCAGAGTGGTGAAGCTGGCATCGATGCTGATCAGGTTTTCAATCTCATTATGAAACAGGTTCATTGACCAGTCTCCGCCCAAAGCTGAAAGTGCCAGGCCGAACTCTATATTTTCAGACGTTTCCGGTTGCAGATCGGGATTGGCAAAAAATGAAAAATCCGGAAAACCTACATACAGGTCCAGCAGGTTGGGGGCCTTGAATGCTGTGCCGTAGCTGAGCCAGGCTCGCGTATTGTCGCCAAACGCTTTGCCCACGGCGATATTCCCCGTGGTGTGGTGGCCGAATGCTTCATTGTCATCGTTGCGGATTGACAAGGTCAGGTCAACGTCGGCCAAAGGTCGGTTGTAGACGCCGTAGTAGCCGGTGTTGTCGCGGGAATTTTCGGATTGGGTAGCGCCAAAACTGGCATAATCGAGTTGCTGCCGCTGACGGTCCACACCAAACCCCAGGGTCTGACCGCCATTCAGATCGAGTGTGTTGCTCCAGCGTAACGACGCGTTTTCACTGCGACTGATCGTGTCGCCGAACGTGGCCCTGTTATCGTTGTCCTCTTTGAAACGGTTTGCCGTCAGTCGCGTGGTCCAATCGGGGCTTATGGAATAATCCAGTGTCGCCGACAGCTGCCTGCTGCGCGAATCCACCTCGCCGTCATCAAATTCAGAGCTGGCGTCAAAATCCGAATAGACCAGTGACAGCGCCACGTCGTCCGAGATCGACCGGTGCAAGCCAAGCGTCAGGGATTCATTGTCATAACCGTCATCGTCAGGACTGCCGCTCCGGCTGAAATTTATCCCGTCGGTACTCGATTTCGACAAACCGAGGTTCAAGGCGGTGCCCCCGAGATTGCCTGCCAGGTTCGCATTGCCGTTACGGCTGTTTTCAGTTCCGGCGGCGAGCCTGACGGAGCCGTCAAAATCAGCTTCTGTGCGTCTGGCGGTGACGATATTGATGACACCGCCTATGGCCTCTGATCCCCAGAGGCTGGAGCGAGGACCACGTATTATTTCGATGCGCTCGATCTGGTCGGTGGGTACATATTCAAGGCGTCCCGAACTGCCGGTGGACGTGGTTATCTGTGCGCCGTCGATCAGTATCAGTGTGTGATCGGACTCCGTGCCACGCATGAAAAGGCTGGTTAACGCACCCCGGCCTCCGGACTGCGCCATCTGAATTCCGGGCTTGCCTGACAACAGGTCGGCGAGATTCTGCGCCAGGGACCGGGTGATCTCCTCTCTGGTAATTACGCTCGTAGCCGCCATGACGGTGCCGGCCGGCTGCGCGAAACGGTTGGCGGAGACGATGATCTCCTCGGTAACCCCGTTGGTGGAGGTTTGTCCATGGCCCGGAAAGGCGCTGAGAGATGCCGCCAACGCAAGGGCGGTCGTGGTGATAGGTTTCATGTTTCAGGTCCTCGATGAAAAACATTTCATGAGGGAGAGGCAAAGTAGTGGGAGTGCCCGCGGGCAGGAGTTCCGACTACCGATGAGCCCTCCGCTGCATCGTAGTGCCAAAACCCGGGTTGGGTTCGGCGTCGTCTGTCCAGGCCGGTGTCGGGCTTGCAAGGCTTGAGACCTTGTTTACCGTTGCGGGGGCAGCGTCGGAATTGTCGCGCTACGCGACTCACCGGACTTCCCGTTTACCCTCTCCCTTGAAACAAGCGAGAGGCACCTGTAACAGCAGCCACTGTAAGCGCAACAGCGCCCCCGGTCAAGCCGCCCCGCGAACGTCCCGGGGATGCTGCGCCGCGCCCGTTTCGACAGCCGGTTTCCGTTGATTTTTGTGTGGCAAGTTAGTAGGGTTGGAAAAAACAAACAGGTATGGAGTACCCCCGCCGTGAATCCAAGACTAACGCGCAGACGCTTTATCAAGGGAGTGATTTTCTCCAGCGCGGCCGCTGCCTCGGGAGCGGGCCTTTACTTCTCCGCTGCCCAATCGGGCTCTCAGGCCGCCGAAGCGCGGCTCGTGTCGCTGAATATCAATGGCCGCCTGCGTCGTGTCGACGTGGCACCCCAGGAAACCCTGGCCTTTACCTTGCGCAGCAAGCTTGGGCTGACGGGCACCAAGGTAGCCTGTAACCGGGGCGAATGTGGCGCCTGCACCGTGTTGCTCGACGATGTTGCCAACTACTCCTGTTCCCTGCTTACCCATACCGTCAAATCAAAGGCGATAACGACGGTGGAAGGGTTGCGCAGTGAAGACGGAGCCCTGAGCGCGGTGCAGCAGGGCTTCATAGAAGAACTGGCACCTCAATGTGGATTTTGTACTCCGGGTCAGGTAATGAGCGCTACCGCGCTGTTGCGGGCCAATCCGAGCCCCACCCGCGAACAGGCGCGTATGGCGCTATCCGGGAATCTTTGCCGCTGCGGCGCCTACGACCATTATCTTAACGGCGTCATGCGCGCCTCGGAGTTGCTGTCATGACCACTATGCATATCGGCAAGGACTTCACACCACCCGATGTTGAAGGCAAGGTAACCGGCGACGCCAAATACGTTGAAGACTTCGTTCGTGAAGGCATGGTTTTCGCGCGTTTGCTGACCAGTCCTCTCCCCAGCGGACGCGTGCGCAGCATTGACGCTTCCGAGGCGCTGCGAATGGACGGCGTACTCGGCATTATTACCGCCGATGACGTTCCCTCTGTGGAAGCACCCTCCGATCCGATGCTCGCCGCCGAGAACATCACCTATGTTGGACAACCGATTCTGGCGATAGCCGCCATCTCCGACGAGATTGCGGAGAACGCGCTGGGCCGGATCAGGGTTCAGTTCGAGCGCAGGCCGTTTGTTACCGACCCGCTGGTCAGCCTCACCGAAGGCGGACCTGATGCCTATCCCGCGGGCAATACGCTGCTGCAGCTGTCGGCGCTCGCGGACGAGAATGCGACCATTGAAGGAGCCATTGGCAAGGTGAAGTGGCCGGAAGCCGAAGTGGAACGCTTCCGCAATGGTCAGGAGCCCCGCGATGTTGAGTTTACTGACGGATGGACCTACGGAGACCTGGATGAAGCCTTCGCCGAAAGCGAAGTGATAGTCGAGGAATCCTTCGTCACTGCCGGTACGCCGCATCATTGCCTGGAGCCGCGCAGCAGCATGGCCTACTGGGAAAACGGGAAGTGCTATTTCTATGGTTCACTGCAAAGCCAGAGCGCCGTGAACGAAGGTCTGGCGTCTATGCTGGGCATCGAACCGGAAAACCTCTGCCTGATTTCCGAACACACCGGCGGAGGTTTCGGATCCAAGGCCCGCGCCTATCCCATTATGGGGGTATGCGGACATTTCTCACGCATGCTCAACCGGCCGGTGCAATTGCGTATTACCCGTGAAGAGGAATACTACATCGGTGTAGGTCGTCCGGGCATGCAGGGCTGGACCCGAATCGGTGTGCGCGCCGATGGTTCAGTTGCCGCTGTCGACCTGATCATTGTTACTGACGGGGGACCTACGGGACGCAACAGCGCTTCGGCCTCGGCAGAACATGTGTCGGTTGTTTATACCCCCGCGGCGATGCGGTTGCGCAACATTCCGGTATTCACCAACACCACGCCACGCGGCGCGCAGCGGGGTCCGGGTCAGAACGAGATGTCCGCGGCCATTGCGCCGATCATGGACAAGGCGGCCAGACAACTGAACATGGACCGGGTGGAATTCCGCCGGGTCAACGCGCCGCATAATGATTCTCTGATCTATCAACATCGCGGTCCGGTCACCAGCGCCTATATGAAGGAAGCGCTGGATCAGGCTTCCGAGCTGTTCAACTGGGAGCAGCGCGCGGCTCAGCCGCGGCCACGGAACGGTAACAAAGTCAGGGGCCTGGGAGTCGGGCTCGGATATCACTCTGCGGGACGCAATGGTTATGACGGTCTGGTACGTATCACCCCGGATGGCCGTATTCATCTTCACAATGGTGTGGGTAATCTTGGCACTTATTCCTATGCGGCCACAGTTCGCGCGGCAGCCGAAGTGCTTCAGTGTCGCTGGGAAAGTTGCGAAATAGTACGTGGCAATACCGATCTTCATCTGCCTCACAGCTCCACCCAGGGCGGAAGCAATACGGTCTTTACTCACACGCGGGCGAACTGGGTCGCGGCTGAGGACGCGGTACGCAAGCTCAAGGAAATTGCCGCGGTCGAATACGGCGGTACCATTGAGGAATACAGCATCGGCGAAGAACGGGTTTTCAGAACGGACGATCCGTCTCAAGGCTTTTCCTATGGCGAAGCGGCGGCCAGGGCCGTTGAGATGGGTGGCCATTACAGCGGCCGGCAATTTCCCGAGGATATTCATCCCATTACCCAGCGCGCGGTTCAGGGTCTGGCCGGCAGCGGCTTGATTGGTGTCGCCAGGGATAATTTGCCGATGAATGGCATCGCGCCGGGGCTGACGGTGGGTATGGTGGAAATAGAGATAGACAGGGACACCGGCCGGTACACCATCCTGGACTACGTCGGCGTAGCCGACTGCGGTACCGTGGTTCACCCGAAGGGACTTTCACAGGGTATCAACGGTGGTGCCGTCTGGGGATTTGGTATGGCAAGTTCAGAACGCCATGTTTATGATCCGCAAAACGCGCTTCCCGCCAATGTCGGTTTATATCAGAGTAAACTTCCCAGCATCCTCGATGTGCCGGCGGAAATGATCAATGGTGCCGTGGACATCGCCGACCCGGAGAACCCGGCCGGTGCCAGAGGAGTGGGGGAGCCGTCACAGGGTTGTGCGGTTGCGGCAATCACCAGTGCCATCGCTGACGCGCTCGACGGTCACCTGTTCAATCGGGTACCGGTAACGCCCGATATGATCGTGAATCACGCCGCCAGGACTCGTGGAGGCACCCGGCAGCTCGCGCTCAATACTTTTTGAGCCCTGCACAGCGTCCAGGAACTCGCGTGATCGCTTGGTTTGTGCGCCGAGTGATGCACGCGCATTCTCCGCCTTAAATGCCACCCGTTCCGGTTTTGGGTTCAAGTCGCGCCGCTTTCATTATGGCGGGCAATTCGCTGGCTGCCAGTGACCGGCCAAAAAGGTAGCCCTGAATCTGTGTGCAGCCGTTTGCGGTGAGAAAGTCGAGCTGGTCCTGTGTTTCCACGCCTTCGGCAACCGTCGACAGATTGAGATTATTCGCGATGTCCAGCATGGCGATCACAATTTTATTGTCCTTTTCAGACAGATTGATACGTCGGATAAACGACAGGTCTATCTTGAGTATATCCAGTGAGAACCGGGTCAAGTAGGAAAAACTCGAAAACCCGGTACCAAAGTCATCCAGCGAAATCTGTATTCCCAGTTTGCGCAAATTATGCAGCACTTCTTCCACTTCTTCGGGTTGTTCCGTGAGAGCAGATTCAGTAATTTCCAGTCCCATACAGGCCGGTGGAATGCCATGCCTCTCTATAGCCTGTTCAACCAGTTGGCGAAGATTCTGGTCACGAAACTGGCGGCCTGAAATATTCAGGGCGATGTTGACCGGGTTATAGCCTGCATCCAGCCAGCTGCGTATCTGCCTTGCCACTTCGTTGATCACCCAGGCGCCGATTGGGGAAATCAGACCCGAAAGTTCCGCTGCCGGAATAAATACAGACGGCGACACCAGGCCGATGCCGGGGCGCTGCCAACGCACGAGCGCTTCGGCACCGACATAACTGCCATCGACGCCGGCTTTGGGTTGGTATTCCAAAAACAACTCTTCGCGGTCGACACTGTGGCGCAGCGCCGTAATGATGTCGAGATGTTCCGCCACCACCGAGCCCATCTCGGCGGTAAAAAAGCAGTACCGGTTCCTGCCTGTCTTCTTGGCTCTGTACATCGCTGTGTCGGCCATCTGCATCAGCGTTTCCGAGCTGTCTCCGTTTTGAGGAAACACACTGATGCCGATACAGGCTTCAGCGAAAATTTCACGCTCGATTGAAAGTTTGAAAGGAATGGTGAGGCTCTGGAGAAGGTCTTTGGCAATGCCGGCAATTCTTTCCGGGGAGCCTGTGTCCTCAAGTACGATGACAAATTCGTCACCGCCAAGCCGTGCGAGGGTATCAGACTCTCTTACCCGTGCCTGGAAACGTCTGGCGACTTCCACGAGCAATTCATCGCCGACACTGTGGCCGAGACTGTCATTAATGCTTTTGAAGTCATCCAGGTCAATATAAAGCAATGCCAGTATGTGCTTATGGCGCTTCGCTTTCTGGATCGCATGTTCCAGCCGTGACATAAGCAGCAGCCGGTTTGGCAAATTGGTCAGCGTGTCGAAATGCGCCAACCGGCGCAGCTCGGAATTCCGCTTTTTGAGGTCGCTGATATCCCTGCAAATAAGCACATATTTGTCAGCCGCGCTTTCCGTGCTGCGAACCACGCTGGCGGTAATCCACAACGGAATAAATTCATCCTGCGACGTCTTGCAGGCAATTTCCCCGTTCCAGTTATACGCGTCCTTGAGCTTCCCACACACATCTTCGAGCGAAAGCGTATCCGGCACATCGGTACGCAGTACCCCGGGTCCGTTTCCAAGCAGGCTGCCTTCCAGATAGCCACTTATCTTTTCGAAAGCTGGGTTCACAGACAATACCGTCAGGTCCTGGTCAAGAACGATCACGCCATCGCCCATGCTGGCCAGCGCTGCGCTTAGCAGACGTTTCTTCTCTTCTTCCTTGCGCTGATCGGTTATGTCTATCCAGGCGCCAATCACTTCATTGGGAGAGTTCGGATCGTTATCGGTGCGCACCGCGCGAACAAAATCCCTTAGCCAGTGTATCTCTCCTATTTTGTCGTAGAAGCGGTATTCGCATTCGATACTGCCACCCTCGGCTATCGCCGCATCCAGCCTTTCCGCGATGCCTGTGTCATCCGGGTGGATATTCCTGTGCCACCAATCCTTCTGCAAGGCTTCGTGAACGGAATAACCGAGTATCCGGGTGATACTCTCGCTTATCCAGTCAGCCTTAAGCTTGTCGTCCGCAAATTTGAGTGCATACAGAATTGTCGGGCTGGCTTCCAGCAAATGCTGAACGCGTTCCTGGGATGCAATTACCGCCAGCTCACTTTCCTTGATTGAGGTTATGTCGGTGTGTGTGCCCAATATCCTCTGCGGCTTACCGCGGCCATCAAACTGCATCGTTCCCTGGGCATAAAACCAGCGGTAGCTACCGTCCTTGTGACGCAGGCGAAATTCGTTACTGTAGGCCTCGCCGGGATTGGTCAAAAATTTGCTGAGCCGTTCAACCGCCGCGTCTTCGTCAGAAGGATGAAGCCGGCTGCGCCATTCACTTGACTGTTTGCCCTGAAGGCCACCGGCGATGCTTGCCGGCGACGGTGATTCAGTTGCGGGAAGAGTAGGAGCGCGGCGACCCAGAGCAGGGTCGTTCCCAGTGATTTCATCACCGGTATAGCCTAACTGTTCTTTCCATTTCTCTGAATAGTAAACCTTGTCCGTTTGCAAGTCCCAGTCCCAGAAAGCAACGTGACCCACGTCGAGCGCCAGTCGCAATCGATCCCGAAGATCCAGAGCATACTGCTGCGCCTCTTTCAGACTGGTGATGTCGGTCACAGTGCCCAGGTAACCAATAAAGACGCCGGATTTGTCGAACTGGGGATAGGCGTGATCAATCACCCAGGAAGCGGGAGAGGAGTTTTCGAATGAGAGAGCATACTGCTCAAAGAAAAGGTGTCGGTTGGCTAATGCCCTGTTCCAGAACTGTTGTATGTTGTTGTAATCGGGCGACACCACGCGGGAAAAGGCCTCGCTGCGAGGGCTGCCGTTTCGCTTCAGCCCGACGAGTTCTTCGGCCATGCCGTTATGGTAGGTCAAAATGCCGTCGGAATCTGTTTGATAGATTCCCACCGGAATTTGCCGCAGTATCTGGGAATGATGTTCCTTGAGCAGATTAATCTTTTCGAGAATCCTGTCCTGCCGATCCAGCGCGGTGCGCACCAGAAAATAGATAAGCAGTGCGGTGGATACAACAAAAATCACGCCCTTCAATGTCTGATAGAGCGAGATGCCGCCGGTTTCGGAATTCGCTGAAATTAATTCAAGCAGCAAAAAATCACTGATGAAAATCCAGACTGCCCCAATAGCAAAATAGATGGCGGCAATACGAAATGCATTGCGATGCCTGTTACCACTTCTCACGGCAGGACCTCCGCATTTTTTCTTTTGTACTTCAGCTGAGGGGTTGCCTGTCAGATCCCGAGCCCTAATATTTGCCTCGCTTCCCGGCCCCCTATGGTTCACGTAATTTCAATGAATTTCAAGGTTTGCAGCGCAATTGTGACGCAATTTCACCATTCAGACCAGATGAGAGACTCGGGTACCGAAACGGTACCCTGAAACCACTCCCGCGGTAGCTTGATGCCCATGATATCCTTGCCGTTTAAATCAACTGGCAGTAACCTTCACTTCATCGGTATTGATATTTGTATGGCGGAAGTAAATTCTGTGGAGAGATTTCATGAAATTTTCGGTATTTGTAACCCTCGGTGCCTGTCTTGGTCTGGCGGCCTGTCAACCGGCGAATGAATCTGTGGAACCGGCCGAACAGGTGTCCATGTCCTCGCCAGGGCCGACGCCCGAACTCGGAGACTGGGGCGTTGATCTGAGCAGCCGTGACATTTCGATCAATCCCGGCGATGACTTTTTTCGTTATGCCAACGGCCGCTGGTTGGAGGAATTTGAAATACCGCCTGATCGCAGCAACCACGGTGCTTTCATCGCGTTGCGCGACCGTTCTGACGACCGGGTGCGCACCATCATCGAAGACCTGGTTTCGTCTGAACCGGCGCACGGCAGCGTGGAACAGAAAATTGCCGACTACTACCGCAGTTATATGGACACCGATACGCTGAATGAACTGGGGATTCAGCCATTGCATCCCCGACTGGTTGCAATCGAGGCGATTGAAGATGTCGCGGATTTAACCGAGGCGTTTGGTCGCTCAAGTATCGACACCACTTCGTCACCACTGGATTTTGGCGTCAGCCCCGACCGCGTGAATCCGGACCGTTACCAGCTTGGTGTCTACGTGACCGGAATCAGTCTTCCGGACCGGGACTACTATCTTCAGGACAATGAGCGGTTTGCGAGCGTTCGCGATGCATTCAGGCAGCATATTGTTACGACGCTGGATTTCGCCGAATTCAACGACAGTGAAGCCATGGCGGACGCAGTTCTGGAACTGGAAACACAGATAGCGACTCACTTGTGGCCGCGCGCTGAACGCCGCAATCGCGACCTGACCTACAATCCCATGAGCTACGATGAATTCAAAGCGGCTTATTCCGCCTTTGACTGGGATGCATTTTTCAGTGCCGCTGGCGTCGACAACCTGGAGGATTTGAACGTTTCCTACCCCAGCGCCATGTCGCCCATCATTGAGCTGGTCAATGATGCACCCTTGGAAAGCTGGAAAAGCTGGCTGTCCTACAAGCTGATCAGCAACAATGCCTCAATACTGTCCGAAGAAATAGACAATGAAAATTTCCGTTTCTACGGGACCATTCTGAATGGCATTCCCCAGCAACGCGAACGCTGGGAAAGAGGCGTGGCGAGAGTCGGCGCCCTCAACAGTCTGGGCGAGGCGCTGGGACAGGTCTATGTGAACAACTACTTCCCCGAGTCCGCCAAGCAGCAAATGGAAGAACTTGTCGAAAACCTGCGCACGGCGCTGGCGGAAAGTATTGATGAGAACGACTGGATGGATGAAGCCACAAAACAAGAAGCCCGGCTCAAGCTGAATTCGTTCCGGCCCAAAATCGCTTACCCTGATGAGTGGAAGGATCTTTCTTCCATCGAAATAAGTCGCGGCGACCTGCTGGCCAACGCCCGAAACGTGCGGGAATTCTTTTATGATGAAACCATCAGTCGTATCGGCGAACAAACCGATCGTGAAGAATGGGGCATGACGCCACAAACGGTTAACGCCTACTACAACTCCTCGTTCAACGAAATCGTATTTCCGGCAGGCATTCTCCAGGCACCTTTCTTTGATCCGGCCGCGGACAGCGCGGTGAACTACGGTGGAATCGGTAGTGTTATAGGCCACGAGATGGGTCATGGTTTTGACGATCAGGGTTCAAAATCAGATTCACTTGGCATACAGCGTAACTGGTGGACCGAGAGCGTTCGCGCCGCATTCGATGACCTGACTGCCAGCCTGGCAAACCAGTATGATGCCTACGAACCGGTGCCTGGCCAATTCATTGACGGCCGTTTCACGCTGGGTGAAAACATCGGTGACGTGGGCGGTTTGTCGATGGCCTATCGCGCCTATCGCATTGCACTGAATGGTGAGGAAGCCGCTGTCATTGACGGCCTGACGGGAGACCAGCGCTTCTTTCTGGCCTGGGCGCAAGTGTGGCAGAGCAAGATCCGTGAGGATGCGCTTGTTTCCAGGCTGACCTCGGACCCGCATTCACCGGCGGAATATCGGGTGAACGGGGTGGTTCGTAATCACGACGCCTGGTATGAAGCCTTTGATGTGCAACCCGGTGACGCGCTGTATCTGCCCCCGGAGGAACGCGTTCGTATCTGGTGAGTGAACAGGTTCAGCGCGGCCTCCACCGGGACCCGGTCAGGGACGAACCCGGATATATTTTTGCAATTTGCGCGGACTGGGTTCGCCGCCATAGAGATTGCCCGCGCTATCGGCTGCGACAAACTCCGCCCCGTCGCCCGCCGTGCTGCGTGGGTCACCGGTTGGCAGCTGGATAAAATAGTGAACCCAGCCAAGTTCGGCATCACCGATCCGGATTCCCATCTCCCAGCCCGGGTTCTGAACATCATCGGACTCGGAATCCGCCACATAGATATTGTCATGCTGGTCAAAGAAAATTCCGCTGGGCCGCCCGAACTGGGTCCACTGGGAAATAAAATTGCCTTCCTGGTCGAATAGCTGGATGCGGTTGTTGGAACGGTCGCCGACAAACAAGCGGCCGCGCTGGTCAATGGCGATGGTGTGCAGCACCCGAAACTCTCCGGGGCCGTAACCGGTTTCACCCCAGGCGCTGATATAACGCCCATTGCGATCAAACTTGACCACCCGGTTATTGCCGTTGTTGCCATGGCCGTCAGCCACAAATATCGCCCCGTCATCACCGATCACCACATCGGCCGGAGAAGTGAAATGCGTCTGCCCGCCTCCCTCTTCTCCCGGGGTGCCCAATGTCATCAATACCTGTCCGCTGGGACTGAATTTCACCACCTGATGTCCGCGTTTGTCTCCGTCGGGAATACGTGCCGAGGACACCGCGTCGGTCACCCAGACATTACCCTGGGAATCCACATCAATACCGTGAGGCCAGATGAACATGTCGCCGCCGAAGCTTTCCACCACATTGCCTTCGCTGTCGAATTTGAGTATGGGATCCAGGCTTGAATCGACGCATTCATTGCCAAATCGATCAGGCGCCGTGGCATCACAGCGGATAACGGCCCACATGTGTGTGCCGTCCGGGTCGACATCAATGTCTCCGACCGCCCCCATGGTCCGGGAGTCGGGTAATGAAGCCCAGCCTTCCACGGCGCGATAGGGATTGGGATAGGGCTGGGCATCCGCCACAGCGCTGAAGAGCAGACCGGCAAGCAGCAGGACTGAGGGAGCAGATATCGTGTTGTTCATCATCACCTCCAGTTATTCTGTTCCAAGCATGGCATTGTTGCGCTTGTGATAGCAAGGTTCCCAAGATTTAACCGGAGATTCCGCTGTATGCCGGGAGGCTTTGAGGTATTATTGACGGGCTTTCACTTCCGGTCCGTACAATGTCTGTTATTCAAATTATAGATCTGGTCAAAAAGTACCCGAAACCAGACAACAAATCAGAGCTTTTCAACGCGGTCGACTCAATCTCTCTGGAGATACCCGAGGGTATCATTTATGGCATTCTTGGCCCCAATGGCGCCGGCAAGACCACGACGCTGGAGATGCTGGAGGGGTTGAACGACATCGATGGCGGCGAAGCGTTCATCGACGGCGTGCGCGTCAACACCGATCCCTATACGATCAAGAAG
Organism: Pseudohongiellaceae bacterium; assembly: GCA_040879025.1. GTDB lineage: Bacteria > Pseudomonadota > Gammaproteobacteria > Pseudomonadales > Pseudohongiellaceae > JBBDLF01. Next base: position 24,064 of record JBBDLF010000037.1, on the reverse strand, counting down.
ATCATCGGCGTGCAGCTTCAGGCCAATGAATATTTCGACAATCTGTCACTCACCGAACTGCTGGATCTGTTCGGTGCGCTGTATGACTGTAGCGTGAATGCGAGCGAGCTTCTTGGACGCGTCAACCTCGAGGAAAAAGCCTCGGCCAAACCGGCCAGCCTGTCCGGCGGGCAAAAACAACGGTTCTCCATTGCCTGCGCGCTGGTCAACACCCCCAGGGTGCTGTTTCTGGATGAGCCCACTACCGGCCTGGATCCCCAGGCCAAGCGTAATCTGTGGGACCTGGTACGAGACCTGAACCGAAGTGGCATGACGATTGTTCTGACCACACACAATATGGAGGAAGCGGAAGTTCTGTGCCAACGCATCGCCATCATGGATCACGGCAAAATCGTGGCCGAAGACACACCGCAAAAGCTGATTGCCAGATATGCGCCGGAACCGCCCGACACACCGCTTCAGGGCAGCCTCGAAGATGTGTTTCTGGCGTTGACAGGCCACGGACTGAGGGAGTAGAGCCATGACCGGTCTGCCGTTGAAACTTGCCCGCACCTTTCTGAAAATTTTTCTGCGAGACCGCCAGGCGATTTTCTTCAGCTTGTTTTTCCCGATTATCTTCATGGTGGTTTTCAGTTTCACCGGAAGCCAGAGCCCCGATCCTGTCACTGTGGGAGTGGTAGACAATTCCAGAGGAGAACTCTCATCGGAGTTTATCGAATTGCTCGACGGTAACGCGATGTTTGAAGTCACGCGCGGTGCCGAGGATGAACTGCGAACGTCGCTGGTGGCGGGAGACCTGACGCTGTTACTACTCATTCCGCCGCAGTTCCAACAGACCGACGCCCCGGCGAACCTGACCGTAGTGGTTGACGCAGGCCAGGTACAGCAACTCGGACTGATCATGCCGGTGCTTGAGCAAACGCTGTTGACCATAGAAAGGGAGTTAAGGGGAACCGAGCCGCTGTTCTCATTCGACATCGAGGATGTGCGCGCCCGGTCGCAGCGCTATCTTGATTTCCTGATACCCGGACTTCTCGCTTTCACCTTGATGCAACTGTCTATCGCCGGCAGCGGCTTCAACCTGGTGGAATTTCGCCGTAAGGGTATATTGAAGCGGCTGTTCGTAACACCGTTACGCCCGCGGGACTTCATCACCGGCATCGTCATCTCCCGCCTGGTCATCTGTGTTTTCCAGCTTTCCATTCTTCTCGCGGTCGCCGTCCTCTTTCTGGATGTCTCGATAGTCGGAAGCTACCTGTCGCTGTATTCGGTGATCATTCTGGGCACCATCGTATTTCTTTGTCTGGGCTTTTTTCTCGGCAGTCTGGCAAAAACCCAGCAGTCAATAATGGCCATAGGCAACATCGTCATTTTTCCACAGATATTTCTGTCCGGGATTTTTTACCCCATTGAGGCCTTGCCGCAGCTGGTGGAGCCCATTGCCCGGATACTGCCATTGAGTTTCGTCGCCACCGCGCTGCGAGAGATAGCCAACAACGGCACATCCCTTGGAGGCGTAGCGCCCGAACTGATTGGTATTTTGGTCTGGCTTGCTATCGGGTTCGGCCTGGCGACGCGATATTTTATCTGGAAGGAAGTGGCGTCCTGAATCGGTAGCCCCGTCGAAGGCCTTATGAAGCGTCATAGGGCGCCTATTCATTCAATCCGCCAAGAGGCATAATGCGAGACGACTCGATGACAGCGGATACCTTGATTCAGGAGACATGACAATGCTGCTTCAACATACTGCACATATCGGTTCCTTGCTGCTTCTCACTACGCTGGCCAGCGCCGGGGCTTTGGCGCAAAGCGCGGCACGGCCAGACCTTGAAGGCATCTGGACCAATGCTTCATTGACCAACCTCAACCGCCCCCGCGGTGTGGAAAACCTGATCGTATCACCGGAGGAAGCCCGCCTCATTGCGGCGAGAACGCCGATTGCCGGTCTTGAAGGCGGCCTGGACGAAGGCGATGGCGCCAATGACACACCGGACGAAGGCGCCGATGATTTCGGCGTCAGGGCCTACAATAACTTCTGGGTCGAACCCGGCTCCAATCTCGCGCTGGTCAAGGGCGCGTATCGAACTTCGTATGTGGTTGATCCGGAGAATGGGCAAGTGCCGCGCCTGGACAATCCGCGATACGATTTCGAACGCATGAATTTCGGTTCGCGCTATGCCACGGGTATCGGCGATGCGCGCGGTCCTGAAGCCATTCCCAATGCCGAACGTTGCCTGCTTGGCTTTGGTAACAAGGCGGGTCCGGGCATGATGGGCGCGCTGTACAACAACACCTACCAGTTTGTACAGACCGATGACTACGTCATGATTCTGGTAGAAATGGTGCATGATGCCCGCATCATTCCCATCTTTGATTCACCCGAACAAGCTCGCGCAAACCGACGCCCGGCAGTGCTCGAACCATGGTTTGGCGATTCGGTTGGCTGGTATGAGAGTGATGAACTGGTTGTCGAAACCGTGAACATTCACCCCCAGCAATTGAGCCAGAGTTCTGTACCCGTGACTAAAGCGGGTCGGATTACAGAGCGCTTCAGCCGCTATTCCGACGATGAGATCTTTTATCAGTTTACCGTTGAAGACAGCAACATCTATAGCCAACCCTGGACTGCGGAGCTGAGCTTCTATGCCACCGAAGATCAGCTGTATGAATACGCCTGCCATGAAGGCAATTACGCGATGCCGGGTATTTTGGCAGGTGCACGAAGGTTGGAGATGGAGGAAGCATCAGGCAATTCTCCTTGAGCCGGAAGCCGCCGGCCTTCGAAACCGCCGGGCGTCGCAATTCCGGAGTTCCGGACGGTTACTGCTAGCCGGCGCGGTAGAGCTCCAGGAATGCCGCGATGGCCTCGGCACATTCCTCTGGTCGGGTCTGCAACAGCATATGGGGTCCGTCAATCTGGCGTACCGCCACGCTGGGCAGGTCCGCTTTCACCTGTCCGTACAGCGTTTTTTTGACTATTCGGTCGTGTTTTGCCTGCAAATACAGCACCGGCATGGTGATTCGTGGAAGGGACTGACGCATGTCCATCTCCGACAGCAGGGTCAGGCGGGAGCGGGTGATGTGACTGGGCACCTCATGAAGCACCTCCATCACCTTGTCTATAATGTCGTGTTCCGTCTCGCCATTCAGGGAAAAGTACCGGATCAGTGAACGCCGTAACGGACCGGGTTGAAAAAGAACAGGCGGTATAAAACCTGCCATTGCGCAAAGTCTGCGAAACGGGCCAACGGCGAAGGTGGCGCTTAGAATCGCGCAGCGGATGCGCTTTGGATAACACGCCATAATCTCCATCGCGATGGGACCGGAGAAGGATTCCGCCACCAGCACCGCGTCGCGTTCTGGAAGCTGCGCCATCACCGTGTTCACGTACTGCTCAAATCGGGTTTCGCTGTGGTAACGCACAGCGAGGGTGTTGACCCCGTCGCCGAGTGCAGCCTGCAGTGGCGCGAACAGTTCGCCGGTGCCGTCAAGACCGGGAAGCAGTATCAGAGTTGGTTTAACTGACATCGGGGCACTGACCCCCTGCTAATCTCTGGAATTGCTGGTGTAGCGGGTTTTCAGGCCGGGGAACGTCTCGAACAGCCGCTGGTGGGCCTTTCGAGACAATACATCATCGCGGTTGGGGTAATCGCTGATCCAGTCGACGAGCATGTCGAGGTTGTCATCCTGGTCTTCCTTTGAGGCATATTTGTGCGGCTCCCAGGGTCTGTTGTGGGCATTCTCTATACATTGTTCCACATCCAGGTCGAGATAAATGAGTTCCGTCGCCCGGCTTGCCGCAATTTCCAGCAGGTCAGCATAGCACCCTTCAATCACCCAGTTGTCATGCTGCATGAACGCTTCAATCTTCTCTGCTGATTCCGCCAGCGGGATGCGTTGGGGTGGAGTGGTAGGCTGCCAGGCCAGAATATCGAGATCCAGATGGGCCAGCTTGTCGGTGGCGACCAGCTCCGCGGCGAGGCTGGACTTACCCGACCCGGAATTACCAAATACAATCACTCTCCGCATAACGCGTCCTCTTGGTCAGCCGGTTACGGCCGGTGGAATTTCTGTGGGAATAACGGGCTCTCTTTCGTAACTTAAAACCACACCGGCAAAGATCACCGCTATGGCCAGCCATTGTGTATTGGTAAGCCGCTCATTGAGCAGCAGCATGGCGAACATCAGTGCAAACACGGGCAGCAGGTTGGTATAACCGGCCGCAACCGAAGCCCGCAAATGGGTGAGCGCATAGTTAAACAGACCATAGGCGCCAAGGGAAACCCCGAGCCCCAGGTAAATCAAAATGGCGACTGAATTCATCGGTATTTGTGTCGGCCAGTCGGACGCCAGCGCCAGCGGCAAAAAGAACACTGCGCCAACGAAGGACTGCGCGGCGGTAAGAAAAAAGGCGGAATAGCGCCGGGTCAACTGTTTTGCCAGCAGGGTGTAACCCACTGCGCTCATCATCGCCAGCAACTGAAGAAAATTGCCCAGCATCGGGTTCGGCGCCTGTTCGTTTTCTTCGCCGGACAAACTCATCCAGATGACGCCGGACACCGCGATGCCAAAGCCTGTCCACTGTCGGGCTGAACTGCGCTCGCCCAGAACGAAGAAGGCCATCACCGCCACCATGAGCGGCAACATCGCGGTGATCACCCCCGCCTGACCCGCGCCGGTATTTTGCAGCGCGTAGGATTCAAAGATGAAGTAAAGGCAGGGCTCAAACAAGGCCATGGCCAGCAGGTACCGCCAGTCGCCCTGCCGATAGCGGAATCCCTGACGCACCCAGGGCCAGGCGACCAGAAATGCCGCGGCGGCGACAGCGATACGCAGAAACACAACCACCATGGGGGTCATGTCGGTCAGCATCACTTTGAATGCCACAAAAGAACTGCCCCACAACATCATGGCAAGCAACAGAGCCAGGTGTGAGCGTAAAACTTGAGAATTCATTCATCCCTGCCGAATTGCCGCCCGGGATGACAAGAACCCGAGGCGAAGAGAATACCAAGAACAGCTTAATATTGCGCAATATTAACATCAGTGTCCACGCCCGCCCTGTTCGCCAGGGTAGTTGTCCAGCCTGTAACCGATTAAGCTGTCACCATGATCAAACTGTCAGTTCTCGACCAGTCACCGATTCGCAGCGGTGCCGATGCTCATACGGCGCTGAATGACACCGTCGCGCTGGCCCGACTTTGCGACAAACTGGGCTATCTGCGTTACTGGGTGGCGGAGCACCATGCCTCGGACGCGCTGGCGGGCTGTTCACCGGAAGTGTTGCTGGGACGGCTGGGCGCGGAAACCGGCCGCATTCGCATTGGCTCCGGCGGAGTGATGCTGCCTCACTACAGCCCGTTCAAGGTAGCTGAAAACTTCAAACTGTTGCAGACGCTTTATCCCGACCGCGTGGATCTCGGCATCGGTCGTGCGCCGGGTACCGATCCGTTTACGGCCGCGGCGATTCGCTATGGTTCGCGGGTCGGACCCGAACACTTCCCCAATATGGTGGCTGATTTGCAGGCCCTGCTGAACGACACCAGTCCCCCGACGCCGGGAATGGAAGGGGCCCGCGCCTATCCGTTGGTGGAAACCCCGCCGGAGTTGTGGATGTTGGGTTCCAGTGAGGATAGTGCAATATTTGCCGCGAATGCGGGCTTGCCCTACAGTTTTGCGTATTTTATCAACCCCGCAATACGCCGAGATATCTTCACGTTGTACCGCGATCGATTCCAGCCGAGTGTCAATCAGGCGCAACCGCATACCAGCCTTTGCATTTTCACCGTATGCGCGGAAACGGAAGAAGAGGCCGAGCGCCTGTCGCGCAGCCGCGATCTCTGGTTTGTGCGTTTGCTGCAAGGGGCACCGGGTCCTGTGCCGACGGTGGAAGAAGCCACCGACTATCCTTATGCGGATGCCGAAAGGCGAACTATCGCCGCCAACCGCGAAAAGCGCGCGGTGGGCACGCCGGTTCAGGTGCGCGAAAAGCTCCAGGCCATGGCAAAGCAGTTCGGCGCGGAAGAGTTGATGATTCTCACCATTACCCATGATCCCGAAGCCCGTCAACGTTCGTATCAGCTACTGGCGGAGGAGTGGGGGCTGTAAGGGTCGCTGCTGGACGGCATTGTTGGCCCCGACCGACAGACATGTCGGCGGGTGCTACTTTGGGTAATGAATTTTCCTTGCTGTTTTCAGCTCTTTCTCTGATCTGCCACTGTGGTGCCCGAGTGGTGTTGGCATGGATATCGCAGGGTCAAAACGCTGAACCAGTCATCGCTGAGGAGTTCCATGTTTTTTGCTCGTGTGAAAACTCCGGGAATAGCGCACATCGCTTACATTATTGGAGACGATGGCCAGGCGGCGGTGGTCGACCCGCGGCGTGATGTCGATGAATATATCGAGATGCTCGAGAATAACAGCCTGCGCCTGAAATATGTGCTGGAAACCCATCGGCAGGAAGATTTTGAGATGGGCAGCGCCAGTCTGCGCCGGCTCACCGGTGCTGAAATTGTCGCTGCCGCCGATGAGGTAACCGCCCATGCCGATGTCCGGCTGAACGATGGCGATGAAATTCAGATAGGCAATGTGCGCCTGCGCGCACTGCGAACCCCTGGTCACACACCAGAGAGTATTTGTTACGCGGTGTTCCTCGCGGATGACCCCGACCATGCCTGGGGCGTGTTCACCGGCGATGCTTTATTTATCGGGGATACCGGGCGCACCGATCTGATTGACGAAAACAAAACCGCAGAGAACGCCGAATGTCTCTATCACGGTTTGCACGATAAAATTTTTCCGCTCGGCGATCAGGCGCTGGTACTACCCGCTCACGGCGCCGGTTCGGCATGCGGTGGCAATGTCGCGGATCGCGACGAATCCACCCTGGGGATCGAGCGTCAGTCGAACGCCGTCGGCGTAATGAACAGTACGGAATTTGTTAAGCACAAAATGAGTGAACGAAATCCGCGACCGCCATATTTCACGCTGATGGAGAACGTGAACCTCGAAGCGGGCCGTCCGCTTGATCTGCGTCCGGTGCCGTGGTTGCGCGCCGAGGAGTTCAGCCAGCGGTCCCGTGACGGCATCATTGTGGACACACGGGAAGCCGAGGCTTTCGCGGGAGGGCATATACCAGACTCCTACAGCGTCTGGCTTGAAGGGCTGCCGCAATATGGCGGCTGGATCAAGGATGAGGACACCCCCATTTATCTTGTACTCGAACGGTCGAGCGATCTTGACGAGGCGCGCCTCTCACTCGCACGCATCGGACGTGACAAGATTGCCGGGGTGCTGGCGGGTGGATTCACCAGTTGGCGCAGCGCCAACATGCCTATCGAGATGTCGGGCACCCTCAGTGCGAAGCAATTGAGTGAGACCCTGGATCAGTACACCGTGCTGGACGTGCGCGCCATAACCGAGTTCGAGGGCGGCCATATTCCCGGCGCAAAACACAGGCAGGTGGGAGATCTTGAATCGCACCTCGAAAAGCTGCAACTCGACAGGGAGGCGCGCATCGCGGTGATCTGCAGCGTTGGTCACCGGGGCAGTCTGGGTGTGAGCATTCTCATGCGGCACGGCTACAGGAATGTGTTTAACGTGCTTGGCGGAATGTCGGCCTGGCAACTCTCACCGGATGCACCACTTTCTACGGAATCCCCCTGACTCGGCTTCAGCGCAGCAGGCGATCCAAAGCGCGATTGATCAATTCGTTCGCCGCGTCGTCTGGTGAGGATTGTGAGTCTTGCTGTTGGGAATCCTGTGAGTCTTGCTGTGCCGGCTGATTCTGACTGCCGCCGTTCTGTGTATCGTCGCTTTGCGGCTCGTCGCCACCCAAGGTCCGGTTGATAAAGTCACCTACCCGTCGCTGCGCTTCTCTCGCCAGCGCCGTGCGCACGATTTCGCCGGCATCGGGCAAACAGCGTGGCGATTCCAGTGAGCCGGTGCAGGCAATGGGCACACTGTAGCCGCCGATGTCATACTCCTCGGCGGCCGTGGTCGCGGTGCTTTCATCCACCGTGGTCACCAGGTTGTAGTTGATGTTGTTATCCGACAGATTGAGCAGGGTGCCCTGTCCGGTCACCCGGAACCCGGGTGACGTAATCAGTAAATCGTCACTGGCGATAACGCCGTCCTGTACGCGGAGCGTTGCCGAGAAAGTATCGAATGCCGTCTGTTCGCCGCGCTGTAAATCCGCGATGCGACGGCTTCGCAACATGGTTTCAATCTGGCCCAGCACACTGACGATGTCGACGCCGGAAAGCACGCCGTTCTCCAATTCAATGCGCCCGGAGCCATCGAGGTTTTCCGCCAGCGCCGCGGTGTCGCCGCCGTTGCTTGACAGCGCCAACTCGATATTGCCGTAACCGCTGACGTAAGTGGCATCCATCAGGTCCTGTAATAATGGCTCCACGGCCACCTCCAGCAGATTCACCTCAAGAGTGACCTCCGGCACCTCGCCGCTGACGGACAAGCGGGCCGCGCCGTCAAAGGCACCCTCGTAAAGCTGGGTCCGCAACGGGGAAAGGCTGACCTCGCCATCAGCGGCGTTCATCGTGGCGGCGAAATCCGCAAATGTCATGCCCGCTACGCTCAGCGCGGCAAGGGTTATGTCGCCGTTCACTTGCAGGTTTCGCAGCATCTCCACGGGCAGTTCCGTGGTCCCGGCCGCGCTTCCATTCGCTGCCGCCGGCGATGTCTCGGCGGCAAGGTAACGATCTGCGTCGATGCGATCCACTTCCATTTCAAAATCGATGGCCGGGGTAGTGAAATTGCTTACTGCGAAACGCCCTTGCAGGGTTGATTCATCCAGCTCCATTTGCACATTTTCCAGTGTGAGACTGTCAGCCGACCCGGAAAAGGACGTGCTCAGAGCGAAGCGCTGAAACGCTTCCCGATCGGCCATCGGTGGCACCTCCTGGTTCAACTGGGACAGCAAACGGCGCGGACTGAATTCGGCGAGGTTTAACTGGCCTTGAAACGCAGGGCTCTGGAGAATGTTGTTCGCGGTCAGATTGCCGGTGGCGTCCAGGCCCAGGCCGGTCAGTGCAAACGAATCCACCGTCAGTTCTTCGCTGTCGAGATTGATGCGGGAATCAGCCTCAAGCGCCACGGTCACCGGCGAATTGGGAATGGTGGGTCCGGATAGCACCGCACTGATCACCATCGGGCTGAGGGACAGGTCCGCGCGCGAGCCTCCCAGTTCGATCCGGGCGGTGACACTCTGCACCACTTCTGCCAGGTCGGGCTGTCCCAGTGCGCGCAGCAAGTCACCCATATTTTCACCGGTGAGATCAAGCGAGCCGTCGATGTTGCCTCCGGAGGCATTCATGTCGCGAGTGTTGACCGTGCCGTCAAGTTGAAACCCGAGGGTCTGGCCCTCCAGCACCGGAACCTGGATATCACCTCGAGTCAGATCAGCGTCGAACTCCGCCAGAATCGAGAATGAGCGGTTATTGATGTTTCCCAGTTGCTGACCGTAGGTATAAAGAGGCGACCCGGCACTTTCTTGCGCTCCTTGTGCATTCGGCCTGTCCTGCAACCGGCCGGCAACGCGCAGCAACAGAGGCAGGTCAGGGCCGGACGCATTGAGCCGGCCAGCCACGACCGGCGAATCGGAGCGGACATTGGATGCGGTCAAATGGCCTTCGACGCTGGCGCCGGGCAACTGTGCGTTCACGGTCGAAACAGTGATATCACCGCGCTGCCAGTCGGCATCAAAATCGGTGCCGATGGTGAAATTCCTGTCGGTAATCGGGTCGAGTTCCCGGGCAGCCTGACTCAGGGGTGATTCGTTGCCGCCGGAAAGCTGGCCCAGCACCAGCATCACGGCGGGGAGATCCGGACCCGAGGCATTCAGATTTCCCTGAACCAGTGGCGCGTCGGAATTGAGATTGCTGGCATCCAGTCGGCCCCGTATCGTGGAGCCGAGCAAAACCGCTTCCAGGCCGGAGACACCGACACTGCCCTCGCCCTGGTCAAACGACAGATCGCTCGCCAGGCTGAAAGACTGGTTGTCCATCGCGGCCAGCTGCGTAGCCAGCGGTTCAATCTCCAGGATGGTGAACAGTTGCGCCAGGTCATCACCATTAACCTGCAAATCGCCGCGGTACGCAGCCCGGGCGGACCCGGCATTAACACCGGTCAGGTTTCCGTTGATTTCAGTGTCCAGCGCGGAAACCGACAGGTCGGACACCGTGAGGGTGCTGGTCTCGGCGAGCAGACGTACGCTGGTGCGAAGAGTGACTTCTGTGGAGCCCCCGGGGATATTCGAACCGGTCACCACCGAATCGATGGCGAGCGGGCTGAGTTCATAAACATCGGTGGACAGGTCGTAAAGCAGGGTGCCGGTAAGTGCCACCTGTCCGGACAAGGCGGGCTGCGAAGCGGAGGCATTGAAATTGATGTTCAGGTCGATGGGTTCACCAAAGGTCAAGGCGCCGGTGGTGAAGTCGAAATCGTCGATGTCATACACCAGCTGCGCCATCCTGTCTTCGTACCGCAGTGCGCCGTCACGGATGTCGACCCCGCCCAGTATGATGTTCTCCAACTGCAATCCATCCCCGTCGCCTGCGGCTTCCTCGTCGGCTTCCTCACCCGCTTCCGACACCAGATCCTGCCAGTTGCTCTCGCCGCTTTCATTCACGGCGAGGTTGATGCGCGTGCCGTGCAGTCGCAACGTATCGATCCGGTATTCTCCCCGCAGTATAGGAAGCAGCCTCACCCGCGCCGCTGCGTTTTCCGCCGCCAGCATGGGTTCCTCGCCGAAACCGGGTGCATTACTGACGGTAAGTCGGCCCACGTCGAGGCCGAGCCAGGGATAGAAGCTGACTTCGATGTCCCCTTCCACAGCGAGAGTGCGGCCGGTGGATTCCCTGAATTCCGCTGCGATCCATTCCTTGTAGTCGTTGGGGTCACGGGTGGTGATGTAGGCAGCGCTGAGGAGAACGACCACTACCAATACAGTCACAATACCAAAAAGTACCTTGAGAACCGTTTTCATAGGGACTGGAGCCTCGGGGATCCGGAGAAAATTAATGGGTACAGCCACCGGAGCAGAATACGCCGCTCCGACACGATTCAGAACGTCGACATAACGTCAACATGACCGCCGTACCGGCCCAGCGGTTTCACCCGCAGGACGAAGTTGGCACTCAGGCGCGCTGGTAGGTGCCCACCAGGCGGTTCATGCCAAGAATATGGGGTTCCACCTTTTCCAGTAATTCCGGCAGGTCCAGTCCGTCCGGCAGGGAAGGCTCGAGATCCAGTGCCATTATCCAGAAGAAATAGTGATGGGTCCCGTGGCGGTCGGGAGGCATGGGCCCGTTGTAGCCGCTGTTGCCAAAGTTGTTCTTGCCACTGGCAAATTCTTTGACACCCTCATCCAGACCCTTCGTTGTGGGCGGCATGTTGTACAACACCCAATGGACAAACCCGTAAGAGCCGCGCTGGGAAACCAGAGGCGCGTCAGGATCGTGGCAGAACAGAGCGAAGGACTTCGTGCCTTCCGGGGCATTGCGCCAGAACATGGCGGGAGACACATCTTCACCCTCGCCGGTGTGTTTAACCGGAATCGGTGCTCCGTTTTTGAAAGCCGCGCTGGTCAGCAGCATATCCGATAAGGCAAAGCCCATGATTTCCCTCCATTATTGGCTCTCTGGTTTGATTTCTCTGGTTCCGGTCAGGATAACCACTCGCGGCGAAAAGAACAATCCTGCGGGTTTTGAGGAGCAAAAAGCAGGTTATATATCTACTTCATTATGGGATTTAATCTTCTATGCTGTCTCCACTGAAGCAATGCAATGCAAACTGAAATGTAAACAGAGTTGTGAAGCGAAATGTATAGGCCCGCGGTAACACATGCAAACGCCGCGGGACATCACCAGAGCATAAGGAAGTCAGGGAAGGCATATAGCGAAGGGAGCGAAAGGAGGAATGAGCGGCGGAGGGATCACTTGATCACAGCGATCCCTCCGCTCGCTTATCGTTTACGAGGAGGTAATCATGAAATCAAAACAAGCCTACGAAGAAAGGCTACTGACGCAGGTCGGAGAACGCGGAGAAGAGATTGAAAGACTGCAGGCAAAAGCCTATGCCGCCGACCCCGATACTCGCCTTGAATATTACAAGCAGATAGCCATTTTTCGAACCCAGCAAGAGGAAGCCAGAGCCAAGCTGGCCGACCTGCGGGAAGTTGATGACGGTTCCTGGGATCACGTGAGAACCGGCATCGAAAGTTATTGGGAATCACTGGGAACCACAGTGAAGTCCTACGAATCCAAATGGTGAGCAACAAGCCGCCGGCTCCTTTGTCCGTCTCATGTCAATCACACCGGTTCTGAGGTATCCTGTGCCTCGGTGAATACACGTGTGTGACGAGAGACAAGATGACAGACAGCACTGCGACTGAAACCCAGGAACCGGATATCCAGCGCCTGACGTTGCGGCATCTGACCCTGGCAGACTATGAAGGCCTCAAGGCGTTGCAGGATGAAGTTTATCCCGCGCTGGGCGGCTGGCCGCGCAAAAATTACGAAGCCCAGTTGAACGTTTTTCTCGAGGGACAGTTGTGTCTTGAGGACAACGGAACGGTTATAGCAGCCGCGTTTTCCTTGATTGTTGACTACGAGCGGTTTGGCGACAAGCATACTTACAATGAAATCACCGGTGATGCGTATCTCACCACCCACGATCCCAAAGGAGATGTGTTATACGGCATTGAAATGATGGTCTCTCCGCGCTATCGCGGACTGCGGCTGGGACGTCGACTGTATGATGCCCGCAAAGAGTTGTGCCGCAACCTGAATCTTAAATCCATCATTGCCGGTGGGCGCATACCGAACTATCAAAAATACGCGGAAAAAATGTCGCCGTATGAATATATCAGCCTGGTTAAATCAAAAGACATATTCGATCCGATACTGAGCTTTCAGTTGTCCAACGACTTTGAGGTAAAACAGGTTCTCAAGGCGTATATGCCGGAAGACAAGGAGTCGATGGGCTATGCCACTCTATTGCAGTGGCATAACATTTATTATGATGCTGAATTGCCCAAGCTGGTGGGCGCCGTCAAGGAGATCGCGCGCATCGGACTGGTTCAGTGGCAGATGCGTTACTTCCAGTCCATCGATGAAATGCTGCAGCAGGTAGAGTACTTCATTGACGCGTTATCGAGTTATCAGTGCGATGTGGCGATGTTGCCGGAATTTTTCATGGCGCCGCTGATGGGGCTCGCGGAAGAAGGCACCAACTCCATCGATTCCATCTGGTATCTGGCCTCGTTTACCGATGATATTGTCAGCGCCATTTCCCGGCTTGCGGTGACTTACAATATCAACGTAATCGCCGGCTCAATGCCGGTGATCAATGACAATGAATTGTACAATGTCAGTTATCTGTGTCGCCGGGACGGCACGATGGAGGATCAGTACAAATTGCATCCCACACCACACGAGAAGCGCGACTGGATCATGCGCGGTGGTGACAGACTGAAAGCGTTCGACACTGATTTTGGGAGGATCGGTATTCTTATCTGCTACGACGTCGAATTTCCCGAACTGGCGCGACTGCTGTCCGAGGAAGAAGTGCAGATCTTGTTTGTCCCTTTCTGGACCGACACCAAGAACGGCTATCTACGGGTTCGACATTGCGCCCAGGCGCGCGCGATAGAGAATGAGTGCTATGTGGTGATTGCCGGAAGTGTGGGTAACCTGCCCAAGGTGGACAACGTCGATATTCAATACGGCCATTCGGCGGTATTTTCTCCTTCGGACTTTGCATTTCCTCACGATGCGATCGTGTCGGAAACCAGTCCTAACACCGAGATGACCCTGATCGCTGATCTGGATATCGCGAAACTGAAGCAATTGCAAAACGAAGGCTCAGTGAGAAACTACCTGGATCGCCGCCGCGATCTCTACAAGGTGCAATGGCTGGGTATGGCGAATCCGGACGAGACCGACAGTAATGCGTAATTGTCTCTACCCTCCTCAGGTTGGTTCTGGGTGAAGCGGGACGGTCACCCTCCCGGTCTGTCTTTTCAATGCGACGATCAATGATCAGGGAGACAGCCATGCGCCGCGAAGGAAAATCGCCATTTCAGCCCCGACCAGCCATACCCGTACACGACCCCAAACCCAAGCCGGTCAGCGCCGCGGACGCACATGAGGCCGAATTGCTTGACGAAGCCCTGAAGCAAACCTTTCCGGCCAGTGACCCGATCGCGATACCTCCCAGGCCCGCCGGCAAATAGGGAGCGGATTGCGGGTCACGCGGCAACCGAGTCGTCCACCCTGGCCGTGCCCCATGCCGCCGGAGCGGCGACTGGTCGTTTCCGTGTGCCCTTACCGCATCAAATGGTTTATAGTTCGGTCCAGAAATGCCGGACGACATCGGACCGTCCAGGCAGCATAAATAACGAATCGAGTTTTCGGGTTAATGGTAGTTCGCGAGTTATTTCCCCAATCGAATGGCCCGCCAAGGCTCCTGTTTGCCGCCACTGTACTGGCTGGCGGCCTTGCGGCTTCCGTCAATGCGGTCGCGCAGACGCCTGACAGCCTGCCCTCACTGACCCGGGTGGACGAAAGCATCGCCGGCATCAGTCTGGACGGCCGGCTGGATGAGCCGGTCTGGGAGGACATCCCCGTGTTGGATGATATGCGGGTGATCGATCCGGATACGCTGGTGCCCGCCAGCCTGCAAACCCATACGCGCCTGTTTTATACCGATCGCGGCATTTACGTCGGCGTCATGAATTACCAGTCCCCCGACACCCTGATCGCCAGAATGAGCTCGCGCGACAGCCGTTTGCAGCGGGACAGTTTCGCGATATCGATAGACGCATCAGGCGAGGGACTTTTCGGCTATATGATGCGAGTCAATCTGGGCGGCTCGCTGAATGACGCGACCATTTTGCCGGAAAAGCAGTTCAACGGGCAGTGGGACGGTTCCTGGGATGCGGTCACCAGCGAGACGGACGAGGGCTGGGTGGCGGAGATGTTTATTCCCTGGTCCATGATGGCGCTGCCTCAAGGCGACGAGGGCAGGCAAATCGGAGTTTATACGGAGCGGGAAGTGGCCGGTCTGGGTGAAACCTGGTCCTGGCCGGCCCTGCCCAATACGTCCAACTCCTTTCTGTCGGAGTTCCAGCAATTCGAGCTGAGCGGCGTCGCCCCGCGTACGCAGATCACCTACTATCCGTATTCGTCGGCAACATTCGACAATATCAAGAATGAAACCACCTACAGAGCCGGCGCGGATGTCTACTGGCGCCCCACCTCCAACATGCAATTGGCGGCAACGTTGAATCCCGACTTTGGCAATGTCGAGTCCGACGATGTGGTGGTTAACCTCGGCGCGTTTGAAACATTTTTTCCTGAAAAACGGGCCTTTTTTCTGGAAGGCCAGGACATTTTTGACACCACGCCCCGCAGCCGCGGATCGCGCGGACCCGGCGGACCCACCGCCATGCTGAACACCCGGCGCATCGGCAGAGCGTCCCGTTTCGAGGTGCCGGACGATGTCAACGTCATCGCCACCGATCTCAGTCAGCCAACGGATCTACTCGGCGCGGTCAAGCTGACCGGGCAAAGCGGCAACTGGCGTTACGGCACACTGCTCGCGGCGGAAGACGACATGGAAATCCGCGGCCGTCGCGATGACGGCAGTCGTGTTCAACTGCAGACGGATGGCCGCGACTACGGTGTCGCGCGGGTATTGTACGAGGACACCTACGCCGGCGGCAGACGCTCGGTAGGGTGGATGGGCACCAACCTGTCTCATCCGGATACCGATGCCAGGGTGAACGGGGTGGATTTCCATTATTTCTCCGCCAATGCCCGCTGGCTGGTGGACGCGCAACTGCTGCACAGCGATGTGGACGGAGTCACCGGCGCCGGCGCATTCGCGGACATCGAATATCAGCCTGCCCGGGGCCGGCAGCATCGCATCACCACAACCTACATGGACGACACGCTCGATATCAATGATCTGGGTTTCCTGAGCCGTAACGACCAGGTGCAGCTTGATTACAACTACAGCATCAATGAATCGGATGTGCCCGGGCTGCGTTCGCGCAACACCAGCTACCAGGTGATCAACCAGTGGAACACCGCGGGGCAACCGGTGCGGCTGGGACTGTTCGCCAACCGCGGTTACACGTTTCTGGACAACACTCGTCTGAACCTGGGGTTACGCTATTTCAACCCTCGCATCGATGATCGACTGGGTCGCGGCAGCGGCGAGTTTCGCATTCCCGAGCGTTGGGCACTGAGTCTCGGCTGGAACAGCGACCAGGCGCAGGTGGTGGGTTACGGCTTTAACATCAATGCCGGCCAGAACGACCTGGGCAAGAAGGACATGGGTACCTCATTCGATGTGAACTACCGTCCTGTCGACAATTTTTCCCTCGGCGTGGATATTTCCTACAATGATAATGAGGCGCTCCTCGTCTACCAGGACTCGGGTCGTTACACCAGTTTTGAGTCTACCCAGTGGTCGCCCCGGGTGAACATGGACTACTTCGTCAGCGCCAAGCAGCAGCTGCGGCTCAGCATGCAATGGACCGGGCTGAAAGCCTACGAAGACAAGTTCTGGCAGGTAAATCCCGACGAACTGGATTATCTGCAGGAAATTGCGAAACCCACCGCCACACCCGACGATTTCAGCATCAGCCGTATGACCTTCCAGGCGCGCTACCGCTGGGAAATCGCACCGCTGTCCGATCTGTTTGTGGTGTACACCCGGGGCAGCAACCTGCCCGGTGGACTGTTCGATGAATACACCGGCCTGCTGAGCCAGGCATGGACCGACCGGGTAGTGGACACGCTAGTAGTCAAACTGCGCTACCGAATCGGCTCTTGATACGGGGTCGGTGACGAGAGTACCCGGGGGCGTAAAGTTTTTCCCGTCAAAATTTTTGCCATCCCCGCCAGATAGCGGCAGAATAGGGTCTCTCTCGCCGGATTCACCGACCGTGATGCAGCTCCAGGATCGAGAAGACAAGCTGCACCTGGCCCGGTGACGAAGATCCCGACATTCGAGGGCGGTAGCGTGACTTGTGCCCGGAGCAGGTGTCGTGACGGCCTCGCCACAGTCAGTTATAAAGAAAAACCAACGCATTGAGAGCAACCTTTTGGGTATTCACGGCGACATGTCTTTCGTTGGCAAGCCAGCCCAGATAGGCCTTGACCTCATCCGGCCCCATGGCCTCTGGATGGCGCTTGTGGTGAAACAGAATGAACTTTCGAATCCAGGGAAGACAGGATTTTTCAGTTCTGATGCTATAGCCGCGTAAGCGCATTTCCGCGCGGATTCCGTTTAGGAAGGGGCTTTGCTTCATGTTGGGGTCCGGAGGAGAAATACTGTGCATATGTCCAGTATATTAGCCCAGGCTGGGAGATGTTGCGCGGTTTTGGCTCTTATCGGGCGCGGTTATGAGCTTAGAATAGGTTGGAGCCGGTGAGATGTGTGTGGATTTTGCTGGCGAGGGGGAAATATCGGGTAGTGGATTGCTTGGTATTGGGCATGCGCTTTTGCAGCGGGGTTGGTTTAGGTGACTGGGACAGGGATGAAGTGGTCTGGAGGAGTGACTGCCCGACCCGGTCTTCAGAGATTCGGTTATCGCGCATGCGCGATATATAAAAGTTAGCAGGCATGCGCCGGGTTGCACGGGAGACCGCCGGTTATTTGCAAATAGGGATTGCAATTCGGAGACAAAATGAATACTATGAGTAGCATTTGGCTCATGGGAAAATTATGTCTGTCACTGATCAGGCCAGCTTGATATCACGTTACTCTTCGGTCACAGAAGAAAAGTCCGTTGGTGCAACCTATACTCCGAAGCTCCTAGCAGATTTTGTAGCCCGGCAAATCGTGCAGGGTGCCGGAAAGCTTACGGGTAACAATACGCTTCGAATTCTTGACCCAGCATTAGGGCACGGAGAGTTGCTTGTAAGCTTACTGGAGCAGCTCCAGCCCCAGAGGGGGTTACAACTTGAAGTATATGGCTTCGAGACAGATCCCAACGCGCTAAGTATCGCCGCAGAGCGACTTGAGCAGAAGTTCCCCTTCGTTTCATTCCATTTAGAGTCGGTTAGCTTTCTTGATTTTGTGCTCGAGAACTTTGGGCTTCACGACCATGGAGATCTGTTTGGTTCGTCTGTTCCCGAGTCCTATGATCTGATCATTGCTAATCCACCATATGTCCGCACCCAAATTATGGGTGCAAAGCAGGCGAATATTCTAGCAAATCAGTTCGGTCTTTCTGGTCGTGTAGATTTGTACTATGCCTTCATTCTTGGCATGTCACGGGTTTTAAAGCCAAAAGGCATCGCTGGGATAATCGTCTCTAATCGCTTCATGACTACAAAATCTGGCGCTTCTATTCGTCAAGCTATTTTTGAACGCTTTAACATGCGGCATGCGTGGGATCTGGGTGATACCAAGCTCTTTGGTGCGGCTGTTCTCCCTGCAGTTTTACTCGTAGAAGGTAAGAACGGCCATAGCCAGACTGCGCCAGCCTTTTCCACAATATACGAAACCACCAACCAGGCGAATGATGAAGCCTCAGATCCAATCGAGGCGCTCTCTAAAGAAGGTTTCGTTAAAATAAATAATGGGCGGTGTTTCCATGTACAACACGGAAAACTCCACACCAATGATACCCCGGATGGGGTTTGGCGTATTGCTACAGAAGCTGTTGATGTATGGTTAGCTAAAGTGAGTTCCCATACTTGGGGAACATTCCGCGATATTGGTAAAATTCGTGTTGGAGTCAAAACCTGTGCTGACAAGGTTTTCATCCGTAAAGACTGGGAGGACATGAGTCCAGAGGATTACCCGGAGCTACTTAAGCCGCTCGACACTCATCATATTGCGCATCGCTTCAGGCCTCTCGTATCTGACCAAAAAGCCCAAATTCTTTATCCTCATGAAGTCGTACATGGACGTCGACGCGCCGTGAACTTGGAAAACTATCCACGAAGTCAAGCCTATCTTGAGAAGAATCGGGAAGCCCTAGAGGGGCGCCGATATGTTATTGAAGCGGGTAGGGAATGGTACGAAATATGGGTTCCGCAAGACCCTGACGCCTGGGACCAACCCAAACTTGTCTTCCGAGACATTTCCGAGGAGCCTACCTTCTGGATTAACTTAACTGGCTCCGTTGTTAATGGCGATTGCTACTGGCTTGTATGTGAAAATACAGATCAGGCAGATCTTTTATGGCTTGCTTGTGCTGTTGGCAACTCTACCTTTATTGAAGAGTATTATGACCTTCGTTTTAATAATAAACTTTATGCAGGCCGCCGCCGCTTCATCACTCAATATGTCGAAAAATTTCCTCTCCCTGATCCATACAGTTATCTCGGACAGAAAATCATAAGTATTGCAAAGCAGGTATACGAATGCAGCCCTTCACTAAAAGCTGAACAGCTGGAAAAAGAGTTGAATGCACTGGTATGGAACGCCCTTACAGGTGATAAAGAAGATTGATGTAGACCTTTTCTAGTTTTTCGAGGAATCACGCTGTTCTTAATCGTCGAAAAACCCAGCAGGGAGGGGTATCTGGAGCTTTTTGTTCAGTACTTTCCCTTGGAATTGTGGAAATCGGGTAAAAAACTTTTCGCCGGTAGTCAAGAACAAGTTCGTTAAAGTGACTTTTTGCCCGTCCGTGACCGCATAAAATAGGGCGTAACGCACATCACAGTGTCGGATTTGTTTTCTCTCGATCATCGGCACATCCAAAGCTTCAATGCTATTTGGACAGACTAGACCAAGGTCAATAGTTGGTGATGTTTGCAACTTCACTTCTAAAAGCTGATGTCGCACGTCGGGGAACTGACCATCATCTCGATAGTCCGCGTACCCCAAGCTTTGACAAACAAGCCGGTGAAGCGCGGCTCCTCTATTGCGCTCCTGGTCATAGCCGCTATCAGAAAAGCTTTTGCCAACAAGTAATTGAAGCAGAGAAAAAAGTTCGCCAATCGGCAGAAGCTGGCCAGCTTGGGGCTGATTTACTGGGCTAGCCACAGCGGCGAGATCCACAGAGGAACGTACAAATGGGCGGAGAAGCTCTGTGTCATTGTTGCTTATGAGTTCTAACTTGGCATCGCTGGGATTTAGCCGAGCTTGGTATTTTTGAGTCAAAGTTCCAGTGGTATCCAGCATGGCCAGAGTATCACCAGTCACCACTTTTACTTTGGCGATAACATCTTCCTCATTTACACGAATGATTACATAGCGGCGCGATGGTGCAAGCTCTTCATTCCACACCTGAAGGTTATTCGACTTTTGCACATACGTGTCAAAGAACTGTCCTTGAAATCTCGGCTGTGTTTTTTTAAAACTGGAGGGAACCGGATACCCAAGGGCTCGACACACATGTTCTTTCACAACCTTTGAGCGTGTGCGGAGCGGAAGGCCAGTAAGGGAAAGCCCCTTCATTGAGGCATTGAGAAGTTGCTCCAGCTCTGGAGTCGGAATCCAAAGATCAGGATCACCTATTTCAATAGCGTCATAGATAGATAAGCCGCTGTCTTTTATCATGGTAACGTACTGATTCGCCTCAAGAGAATCATACTTCATCGTTTAAATCTCGCTTGCTTAATAGCTCTATGACGCTGACGTCGAGGGCTGCTGCCAACGTTTCTAATGTGCTCAAGGTTGCATTCCTCTCGCCTCTTTCCACGGAGCCAACATATGTACGGTGTAACCCACAAAGATCGGCTAGCTCCTCTTGAGAAAGCTTTTTGTCGTGTCGAAAGCCCCGGACATTTGCTGCAAGTATCCGCGTCAAATCTTCACTTGGTTTTCTCAAGCCACCCTGTTTCATCTAAATTGCAACCATTCGTCAAAGTGTGATATTTTTACGCTAGTGATGACTTTAGGTCGACCGACTATAAGTAGCAGTTTTATCGATGGTCATCGAAGGCGAGGTGGGGAGAGGCAAGCCAGCTAACAAAAAGCTGCACGCGGATAAATTACTCGCTGCGCTCCTAATTTACCGGTGAGCTTGGCGTTAAAGGGCACAGGTCCTCGCGCACGAATTCAAATATGCTGAATCGTCAGCCAACCAGTCCCTAAGCTTTAGTGCGGCGGTGACGACATCGACTTCGATCAGCACCTGCACTATTGACAGAGGTGGGAGATCCAAGTTTATCAGCTTCGTTCTCAGTGAGGCTTTAGAATCAGAGGAAGATTTCATGACCAGTAGCTTCGTTCTCAGCCATGCCTTCAGGCTAATGTGAAATGACATCTCCAGCAGTTCCTTTCTCAGTGCTACCTTTCAGTCCAGATTATGTGGGACAATCAGCGCCATTAAACACAACATTGGCGCTGTTCTTGGTTCGGCTGCGCTTTCGCTCCGCTCAGCACCCTGTCATAAGTTCAGCGTGCTGTGCTTTAACAAAAGCAAGCAGTACGGCCCTGCGGGCCCGGACCTCGCTGCGCTCGGCCGCTGTTGCTAAGCGTTATGCTCCTCGCACTTCACAGTAAGGCACCATGCGAATTAAAAACACGAAAATGGTCGGTTTTATTATCGGTGGAATAGTATGCCTCAGCGCGGCGCTTATTCTGACTTCCGGCAATTCGGAGGTGAAAACTGATGTCGAAGTCAGCCAATCCATGGAGCAAGCACCAATTACTGACTTCCAAAAAAACGAGATCCTCGACAGTATAAAACGATTTCCAAACAATACTCAGTTTGCTATTGCTTTAGTACAGGGAGATGAAACGCAATTTATCGGGATAGAGCGGAAGGACGATAGAGTCTATCCTATAAGTAATCGAAACAGTGCTTTTGAAATTGGTTCAATCACTAAAGTGTTTACAGCTACCCTATTAGCAGATTTTGTTCTGTCCAACACTGTGGCGATTGAAGAGGACGTCAACGCTTATTTACCTCTTCAACTAAACAACGATATCAATTTAAATTTTTTACATTTGGCCAATCACACATCGGGAATGCCGCGTTGGCCTGAAAATATTGGATTTCTGTCGCTGATCTCGCCGAGTAATCCTTATAAATACTACGATGAGGTGGACTTCTATAACTATCTATCCAATGATTTAGAAATTCAGTCCGGGGCCGGAGTGCAATTCCGATACTCAAACCTTGGTATGAGCTTGGTGGGCGTTACCCTCAGCGAAATAGCCAATCAGTCTTACGAAGATTTACTGCAAGACCGCTTACTGAAACCTTATAAAATGGAAAACTCAACAACACAACGCAATAGTTTGAATGTAGCTATGGTGCAAGGCCTTGACAAAGAAGGTGATAAAACCAGCAATTGGGATCTGAACATACTAGCGCCTTCAGGCGGACTTTTCTCTACAGTAGACGATTTGAGTCAGTTTGTGCGTGCCCATTTTAATCTGGACGATAATCTACTGGCCTTCACTCGCAAACTAACCAGCGACAAAGGCCCATCAATCGGCTACAGAACTTTGGGCATGGGCCTTGGGTGGATAATTCTACAGCCCGACGACACGGAAACCTGGTACTGGCATAATGGGGGCACTGGCGGGTACAGTTCGTCTATGGTTATAAATGTTGAAAAGCGCCAAGGGGTTATTGTTTTGTCCAATGTCTCTGCGTTCAATGATCAGAGTGCGCGTGTCATGCGACTCGGTTTTTCCTTGATAAACAGCTTTTGATTCAATTATGTAGGCTACGGCACTTAAACCAGCATGGTTCGTATGGGTAAGCGCATAACAAATTCTTGCAGTCGGACAAAACCAGACTGTCATAGCTTTTGCATGACGCAAAAGCTACGCCAGTCTGATTTCGCCGCTGAAGAAAAGCGTTATGTGCACCATCGGCTCCAGGAGGCCCCATGAAACCTTCAGACATAGACCGGCACTTTCGCGAGGAAGACGAGAAGATACCTGACTCTGACAAACGCGAGCCCGCCAGCGAGAACCGTGTAGTGGGTAATAGATCTGGATACCTCAAAGAGGGTTCTGAAAACTTTGAGCACGATGACACCGGTGATGTGCATAATTACTCCGGTGTTGAAGATGCGATCAACAGCGCAAACGCTGAGCATGAAGGCTGGGAAGAAGGACTTGATTACTGAGACTGAGCACCATTCGTTTAAGCAATACTTCTCGTCATTCGGGGAGACGGCCAGCTTCGCGCGAAAGACCGCCCAAGAGTGTGAAAATGTCGCCATTCTCAGATTCCATCAATTGTTTAATCAATGGGAAGTAGAGTACACAGACCCGGCATATAAGTACTGGCTTGAAACAGGCGGTCCGGAGGAGCGGCTCATGCTCGAAACGGAGCCAGACTATCGATGGAGCCAGAATGAAGAGATAAAGGATATTCCAGACCCATAGATTGGCCAGTGTTTGCACATAACAAACCGATCCTGAGCGACAAAAGTATGTCGTCATGCCTTTTGCAAAGAGCGCAAAAGCCACGCCAACATACTTTCGCGCCAGATCAGGAGCGTTATGTGCACTGACATCGCGCCACCAAATAATTCAGCGAATTAGAAGGAGCAGGTATGCCAAATTACATCGACGGATTCGTTCACCCCATCCCCCGCGATAAATTAGACGAGTACAAAATTCTTGCTTCAAAAATCGCGGAAATTTGGAAAGAGCATGGTGCGCTCGACTATTGGGAAGTTATTGGTGACGATTTGCACTTGGAAGGAACGCGCTCGTTTATTGATCTCGTTGCAGCTGATACAGATGAAGCCATATTATTTGGCTGTGTTGTTTTTGAATCACGTGAGGCACGTGACTTGGCCAACGAGAAGGTGGCAGCTGACCCGAGAATGGAGGAATTAATGAGTACATTGGACGTAGGATTTGATGCGCAGCGGATGGCTTACGGTGGATTTAAACCATTCGTCGAATCGCCTATCGTGAGTACCTGACTGAACGTGATAGCGTATTTTATGGCACATAACAATCGGCTGCACCGGACAAATTTCCGCTGTCACCTTTTGTGCAAAAACACGCACAAAAGCCGCCATCAAAAATTTGCTCGGTGAGCCGGGCGTTAGCTGCCCGGATGCCAAAGTGCACACATGGTGCTAGAATGGGCACATGACGA
>JBBDLF010000036.1:40989-66970 GCA_040879025.1 Pseudohongiellaceae bacterium | reverse complement strand
GAGCTTGCGAGTTTCGCAGCGCCCGAAAAACGGGTGAGCGGGCGTCCGTTGGAGTAGCGTCTCGCGGTCCCCGGCCGGAAAAGAACACCAAACCACTTCCGTGGGTGCTACACCATTTCTGCGGGTGTCCAGGATTAGGCACTAAACCATTTCTGTGGGTGTCCAGAATTGGGCAAAGGCCAGCTTTTTGGCGTCCATACAAAAAAGCCCGGGACGAGCCCGGGCTTGATCGACAGATTAAGCGTGAGATCTAGATGCTGTAGTACATGTCAAACTCAACAGGATGAGTTGTCATGGCCAGCCGAATCACGTCGTCGTGTTTCAGAGCGATATAGGCGTCGATCAGGTCATCGTCGAATACACCACCTTCCTTCAGGAAGTCCCGATCCTTCGACAATTCATCCAGCGCTTCTTCCAGGCTCCCGCATACCTGCGGAATCATCGCTTCCTCCTCCGGCTCAAGATCATACAAGTCCTTGCTGGCCGGTTCACCCGGGTGGATCTTGTTCTTGATACCGTCAAGCCCGGCCATCAGCATGGCGGCGAAGAACAGGTACGGGTTGGCGCTGGGGTCACCGAAACGGACTTCGATACGAATGCCCTTCGGACTGCCGCCCATAATGTAAGGAATTCGAATCGCTGCCGAACGGTTGCGAGATGAATACGCCAGCAGTGTCGGAGCCTCGAAGCCTTTCACCAGCCGCTTGTAGGAGTTGGTGGAAGCGTTGCCGAAGGCATTCAGTGCCTTGGCGTGCTTGATGATGCCGCCGATGTAAAAAATGGCTTCATCCGACAGGCCGGCGTAGCCGTCACCAGCGAATGCGTTCTTCCCGTTCTTGAAGATGGACTGGTGTACATGCATGCCGCTGCCATTATCACCCACCAGAGGCTTAGGCATGAAAGTAGCGGTTTTGCCGAAGGCGTGGGCGGTATTGTGAACGCAATACTTCAGAATTTGCACCTCGTCCGCCTTGTTCACCAGAGAATTGAACTTGGTGCCAATCTCGTTCTGACAGGCTGTAGCCACTTCATGGTGATGCAGGTCAATATCCAGACCCATGCTCGCCATGGCGTCACACATGGCGCAACGCAGGTCATGGGAGGAATCGACCGGCGGTACGGGGAAATAGCCGCCCTTGATGCGTGGCCGGTGACCAAGGTTGCCTCCTTCGAAGTCTTCACCGGACACCCAGGCTGCTTCTTCCGCATGAATGCTGTAACTCGCGCCTTTCATTTCAACCGACCACTTCACGTCGTCGAAGATGAAGAATTCCGGTTCGGGGCCAAAGTTGGCGGTGTCACCGATACCGGTGGATTTCAGGTATTCCTCGGCGCGGCGCGCGACGGAGCGCGGGTCGCGATTGTACCCCTGCATGGTTTTTGGTTCGATAATGTCGCACCGCAAATTCACCTGGGGTTCATCAGCGAACGGGTCCAGAATCGCGGTGCCGTCGTCCGGCACCAGAATCATGTCGGATTCATTGATACCTTTCCAGCCCGAGACAGAAGAGCCATCAAACATCGAGCCTTCAAAAAACTCAGCATCAACGCGCCCTGCCGGGAACGTCACATGCTGTTCCTTGCCCCTGGTATCCGTAAAACGGAGGTCAACCCACTTTACATCATTATCTTTTATAAGCTTCAGAGTCTTTTCAGACATTCATGATCCTCCGTGTGATCAATTCTGGCGTCCCGACAGGGGCCGCCTGGTTATCAGAAATCTGTTCCGGTCACTTCCAGCAGGTCTGCTCGACGTTACCTGCCGCGCCAAGCATGAGCGGAAGGCTGTTTTTCGTTTTGCAAGCTACCCCGATAGTGAATACACTTGCCGCTGTCTTGCCTCGCGTGCAAGTGAGGGAGCAAAATATATGCCATTAATCGCAAACATGAAAGTCATGGAATACCGGGGTTTCCGGTAAGCCTCGTCAGACGGCTGATTCAGATTGCAAAGGCAATGCGCGCCATAATGGTGCGACTCGTTTAGTAGTGCATCATTATGGTGCATATAATGTGCAAGAGTGGCGCACTGCCAGTGTGAGTCCAATATGGGCTCTCTTTGCATAAATTAACCCGGTTACCCATCGGATTTCCATAACCTTCGTTACCGGCCTGCAGGATTCAGGTCACAGGCCTTTATCTGACTATGCTGTTTGTCGTTAAGCTATTTCCCGAGATCACCATCAAAACCCGTCCCGTGCGTCGCCGTATGTTGCGTATGCTGCGACGGAACCTGCGCGTACTGCTGCGGGATATCGACGAAAGGGTCACCGTAACAGGAGAATGGGATTACCTGGAAATCGAACTGCCCGACAAAACCAGCGGCAAACCCGACACGCAAGCGCCACTGGTGATCGCGGTACTCGCCAATACCCCCGGTATAAGTCTGTTTCAGCAGGTGGATCACTATCCGTTACCCGACATGGATGGCATTGTCGAGCTTTGCCACAACTATTACGGAAAGGCGTTGAGCGGCAAAACCTTTGCCGTTCGCTGCAAACGCCACGGCAAACATACCTTTCGTTCCATCGATGTTGAGAAATACGTCGGTGCCGGGCTGAACCGACTGACAGACAACGCCGGCGTGAAATTAGGGGCGCCCGATGTGACGGTGAAAATAGAAATTCGCGAACAAGCGTTTTATATAGTTAAACAGCAATACCAGGGGCTCGGTGGGTTCCCGTTGGGCTCCCAGGATGCCGTGCTGTCGCTGATCTCCGGCGGGTTTGACTCCTCGGTTTCCAGTTTTCAGACCATCAGAAGGGGGTTATTGACCCACTACTGCTTTTTCAATCTCGGCGGCAAGGCGCATGAACTGGCAGTGAAGGAAGTGGCGCTGTACCTGTGGATGAAGTTCGGAGCGTCGCATCGCGTTCGCTTTGTGACCGTCCCCTTTGAGGAAGTGGTGGCCGAGATTCTGGACAAGGTGGAAAACCCCCAGATGGGAGTGATACTCAAGCGCATGATGTTGCGTGCAGCGCAGAGCGTTGCCGACAAGCTGCACATACAGGCCCTGGTGACGGGAGAGAGCGTCGCACAGGTTTCCAGCCAGACTTTGGCGAATCTGGCGGTGATCGACAGCGTGACTTCAAAACTGGTACTGCGCCCGCTTGTTACCACCGACAAACAGGACATAATCGATTTGGCCCGCCGTATTGGTACCGAGGAATTTTCCAAAAATATTCCCGAATACTGCGGTGTGATTTCCGTAAAACCCACAACACGGGCGCGCAAGGAAAAAATTGAGCGCCAGGAAACGTTCTTCGATTTTACCGTTCTTGACCGGGCGATGAAAAATTCACGGTATCAGCTTGTTTCCGAGGTCATGAACGATCGCACCACCGGGGCAGTGGACATTCCCGTGGTGGACCGCGCGGCGTCAGGAGACATTATTGTCGATATCCGCCACCCTGACGAGGAAGAGCGAAGACCGCTGTCTTCCGACCTGCATGCGGCGGTGATGAAAATCCCTTTCTATCAGTTGCGCACACGATTCGGCGAACTGAACCCCAAGACGCATTATCTGCTGTATTGCGAAAAGGGAATGATGAGTCGACTGCATGCCGCACACCTACTCGACGAAGGGTTCGCCAATGTCGCGGTTTACGCCCCAACCTCAAGCAGCGAAACGCCCTGAGTGGACAGGCGAATTGTGCGAATTGTGGACACCCCCAAAACGGGTTCGGTGCATTCTTCCGGCCGGGGACCGCGAGGCACTACTCCAACGGACGCCCGCTCACCCGTTTTTCGGGCGCTGCGGAACTCGCAAGCTCAAACAGTCCTCGCGCTGATCCGAAAAACGGGTGAGCGGAAAGCGCGCCCTGATTGTTGGAGTAGCGCCTCGCGGTCCCCGACCTTAAATAGTGCAGCCAGCGGATCAGCGGTTCCTGCAAAGGGAGCCGACGCGGTTCCGGCCTACGTGTCATGCAGGAAGGTAGCGCGGGTGGGAGGACGCTTCATTCGCAGCGACTAGCGCCAGGGACGAGCGCGGGACCGGGCCAGGGATGGCCCACCGGAGCGAAGAAGGAAGCGTCCTCCCGCCCGCTCGGGACTCATCGAATTTTGAGACACCCACAAACTCAGACAGTTCTGATAAATTGGAGACACCCACAAGATCAGGATCGCAGGAATGAGCTCACTCAAGATTGGATTTTGTAATGATGGTTAGGCTGACCTGGTAGGCGAATTGTGGACACCCACAAAACGGGTTCAGAGCATTTTTCCAGCCTGGACCGCGGAGGCACCACTCCAACGGACGCCGGATCAGCGGTTCTTGCAAGTGCTTTCCCGCTTGGAGTGGGTGTCCCGAACTCGGCCAATTCCGAACGTAAACCGCCTGAAAGTTTGAGTCATGCACCAATATAGTGCATAGTGCCTGTAGGTAAATGGCTGGTGGAGTCCCGTTAGCGGCTGAAACCCTGTGTTTGCCTGATCTGCTTGCATTGGTTTGCATTTTGCATACAAGCCGTAATGCAAGGGAGAGCGCGGAACTTCTGTCCGGCGCAAAGGTTACCTGGAACCCTATCGTGACTCCGAACAACCCCTACGTGCGCCTGCTTGGTAACCTGAAGACGGGAGTCATCCTGCTGGACAGCAATCTGCACCTTGGCTATATCAACATGGCGGCGGAAAACCTGCTGGAGATCAGCCACAAACAGGTGGCCTCCCTGTTTCTCGGAGAAATCTTCATCGGAGCCGGTGAGGACATCACAGAGATTCGCAACGCACTCCAGACCGGGGCCAGTTTCACCAAACACAAGGCCACGCTGCGGCTGACGAATGGCAAGGACATCGTCGTTGACTACTCCATCAACACATATGAAGACGAAGACGGCGAGCACGTGTTGATGGAGATTCAGCCACTGAATTACTACCAGCGCATCAGTCGCGAGGAAGCGCTGATCTCCACACACGCGACCACACGCGAACTGGTGCGTGGTCTGGCTCATGAAATAAAGAATCCTCTCGGAGGTATTCGTGGAGCGGCCCAGTTGCTCGCCCAGGAACTGCCGGATGAGGAGTTGAAGGATTACACCAACGTGATTATCGAGGAGGCTGACCGGCTGCGAAATCTCGTGGACCGGCTGGTTGGGGACAGAAAGCCACCGGATATGAAGCCGTTGAATATTCACGAGGTTCTGGAACGCGTACGAAACCTGGTGGAAGCGGAAATCGACAAACAGGCTATCAAACTGGATCGCGATTACGACCCCAGCATTCCGCCTCTGCGCGGAGACTCCGAACAACTTATTCAGGCCGTGTTGAACATCGTACGGAATGCGATGCAGGCCTTATCCAGCAATGGCGTGGATCATGACCTTGGCACAATTTTGCTACGAACCCGCATTACCCGCAACGCAACCGTGGGCACAAAATTCCACCGGCTGGTGGCCCGTATCGACGTCATTGATAACGGACCGGGGATTCCAGCCAATCTAATCGATAACATTTTCTACCCGATGATCAGTGGCCGGGCGGATGGCTCAGGTCTCGGTCTATCCATCGCACAGGCAATTATTAATCAGCACGAAGGAATTATTGAGTGTGAGAGCCGCCGGGGCTATACCAATTTTTCCATTTCACTCCCCCTGTTGGACACATAAGGTTTGCCTGGAGGGCTGGTAAAGTATGAACATACGAAATTCTGTCTGGATTCTCGATGACGACAGATCCATACGCTGGGTCCTGGAGAAGTCTTTGGGCAAAACCGGCCTCGACACGGTGTGCTTTGAAAGTGGTGACGACCTGCTGCATCGGCTGTCGCATGACAGACCCGACGCCATCATCAGTGATATTCGCATGCCTGGAATCGACGGCCTGGATTTGCTTTCCACAATCCAGGAACAGTATCCCCAGTTACCCGTGATTATCATGACCGCCCACTCCGACCTGGACAGCGCGGTGTCCTCCTACAGCCGCGGCGCTTTCGAATACCTGCCCAAGCCTTTCGATATTGAGGAAGCTGTAGCGATGACCCAGCGGGCACTGGAGCATGTGCGCCAGAGGGACAGCACAGTCACTTCGGAAAAACTGGAAAAAGCGCAGGAGATAATTGGTGAAGCGCCGGCAATGCAGGAGGTCTTCAGAGCCATCGGCCGCCTGTCTCATTCCACTATTTCCGTTCTGATCAACGGGGAGTCGGGAACCGGCAAGGAACTGGTGGCGCAGGCGCTGCATCGTCACAGCCCCCGGCGCGACCAGCAGTTCATTGCACTGAACGTAGCGGCAATACCCAAGGACCTGATCGAGTCCGAATTGTTCGGTCACGAAAAGGGGGCCTTCACCGGAGCCAACCAGCAACGCACCGGACGCTTTGAACAGGCCGACCGCGGCACCCTGTTTCTTGATGAAATTGGGGATATGCCGGCGGAAACACAAACCCGGCTGCTGCGTGTTCTGTCCGACGGAGAATTCTACCGTGTGGGCGGCCACACGCCGATCAAGGTTGACGTGCGCATTATCGCTGCCACTCATCAAAATCTGGAACAACTGGTTGAAGCACATCTTTTTCGGGAAGACCTGTTTCACCGGCTCAACGTAATACGCATCCATATTCCGCGGCTGAGCGAACGGCGCGAAGACATCCCGCGGCTGACCCGGCATTTTTTACGGCAGGCGGCGGACGAACTGGATGTGGAACCGAAGGTACTGCGTCCGGAAACGGAGACCTACATCGCGGGACTGAACTGGCCCGGCAATGTCAGACAACTGGAAAACTTTTGCCGCTGGGTCACGGTGATGGCATCCAGTCGTGAAGTGCACCTGAGTGACCTGCCTCCGGAACTGGCAGACCAGCAAACCCAGGGGTTGAATACCGACAACTGGACGGGGTCACTGGAAGCCTGGGCTGACCAGGAATTGAGTGTCGGCAACAAGGCCATTCTGGACCAGGCGGTTCCGATGTTTGAACGCACAATGATCGATGTGGCGCTCAAACATACCTCGGGTCGCCGACGCGACGCGGCCGCATTGTTGGGCTGGGGACGCAATACACTCACGCGCAAGATCAAGGAACTGGGACCGGACCAACGATCCGGCGACGGCCGGGACGATGGGAAAGGTGACGGCGATGACAACGATCAGTCGCCGACGTAAATTTCCTGCCAGTTGATGATACGATCGTGTCCGCGATAGCTGCCGAACCTTACCTGGCTCCTCGGATTGTCATCGTAGTTTCCATCTTCAACGTCAGGATCCAGCGGACCGTCACTGTCGGTTCGCCAGTCATAGGACAGAAAGCCCAGCGAGAATGGCAGGGACGCGTTCTCCAGATCGAATTCAATCAATACGCTGCCATCGTTGCCAAGGCCGGGAGCGGACGTCACGAACGGCCGGTCATCGCCAAGGTTCGGCTCATCAGCGAGCGCCGCGTTTCTGCCCTCGAACAGACTGATTTCAACGTCGTTGATCGCGTCAACTTCCAATGTGGTTTCACCCGCGCCCAGATTGTCGAGATAGCTTCCTGCGACAAAGTCCAGCGCGCCCGGCGGTGAATCCACTTCCTGGAACAGCGTGGTACAGCCGTCATCCGTATTAACAAGAAAATTGCCGCCGTCCCAGAATTGAATCTGGAACATGAGGTCCAGCGGTTCTGTTTCCGGGCCGAAACTGTTATCAATAAGCAACCTGCCGTAACGAAACTCTTCCGAGGCGATGACGGCCACATCTTCGCCACCCACATCATCTGTATCCAGATCCAGTTCGAAACCCACTCCATCATCGTCTGTGGTGTTCAGGGCAATCCGCAGATTCTCGAACGGCCCGTCCTCGGAGCCATCGGCCTGTCTGCCGAAAACGAGGTTGCCGGTCAGCATTCCCTGGCCGCCGTCGCTGCCCGGGTCCAGGTTCCAGGTCACGTCCGGATTATCCCCCGCGTTCGGCAAGGATAACCGTGAACTGAAGTCATCATCCGGACCGGCGATTTCATCAATCGCGTAAAACTGTACAAGTCCAAGTTCATCGCTGTCCAGTTTGGCAAAGCCATTCACGTAGTTGCGCGTGGTATCTCCATTCTCGTTTTTGGCAGTGACCGTAGCACTCAGGCCGAACTCCTCGCCCACGTAAGTGAAGCTCGATGGTGCGATGCACAATGCCCGCATATCCGCCAGTGGACGTGAAACGATACTGGCACCGGTGATATCAAACCAGGAGGGCACAAACCGACCGACATTGCGCACATTACCGTACAACCCCACACCGGTTCCCATAAAGCCGGCCGGTGTCATGCCGTCCGCAGAATCCACCAACTCCGCAGTGAGGTCGATGATACCCACTTCGCTGAATACCAGACTCTTCGTCTGCGATCCATTGCTGAACAGCGGGAACAGATTATCGCCGAGATCGCCCACTCCGTCTGCCGGTGCCACAATGGAGTCCAGGCTGATCAGCACATCATAATCCGTCGCTGTTGATTCGTTGCCATAATTCGGTGTGACCGCGTTGTCAGACAGGTTCGCGCCAACGTCAGGGATGCCGTCATTGTCCATGTCGTCCAGCGGCTCCCAGGCGATGGCGGACACCGTCGTGTCGAAAGCCAACCCGGCGGTCCAGAATGAACTGTCGTCCGCATCATCCGCATAGGAGTCACCCCCGATACCGTTCAGACTGCGATCACCGCTGAAGTCGATATCAAACCCGAACGGCCTTACGATAAAGGCATTGCTGCTGCCTCGCAGATAATTGCCCGACAATGTCCCCAGCGGGTCGTCGTTCAGTGGAATCTCATATTCCGCGTGTAACTGCATCTGCCCCACGTCCGCGTAGTTCAAAACGATGCTTCCGGCAGGGTGACCCGAATTCGGCTGCGTGGTGAATAAAATGTCCACCGGTGTATAGGCAGTCGCTCCGGTTCCGGCGTTATCATCGGTGACCGCCACTGCCTCACCATTGATCGACCCAGGCTGTGCCTGGCATACCCCCGGATCTTGGCATTCAAGGCCAAATTCAATCGTCAAAGTGTTACCGGCATCGAACAGTGGTGAGCAGGCGAGGGGGTTCTCATCGGCAGTTCGTACCGCCTCGATGGTCAACAGTCTGTCCAAAGGTGCCACGTTAGAGTTTTTACCCGCAATCTGCATGGGTATCGGGCCAAGCGAGGATTGATTGGTCTCATCAAAAAACAACAGGCCGGCCTGGTTGACCGCGAGAGTGGGATCCTCCGACAAAGCCACACCGTATGCCGTGGCCAGATTAAAATTGACCAGCTCGGGGTCCGTTGCCGGACCCGTATAATTGAAACGGAAACTCGCTGTGGTTTCACCCAATGGGAAGTCATACGTCGCCATGCCATCGTCAAGCGGCAGGCCGTCATTGAGAGCCCCGCCACCCACCAGCACTGTCGCCCAGCTTCCCTGTCCGGTGCTGGTCTGCAAAGTGACCAGTTCGTCTGATGCCGACGGGAAATGATTGGCGTCGTGTCCGGTAATAGTGATGACCGAGCCGACGCAGGCGATACCGTCGACCAGCAGCGCCGAGGTCCCGGTCATTCCTTCGATGCTGATTTCGTAGTGGTGAAAGAAACCGATGCCGCAGTCATTGGTTCCGGTGGAGAGCTCCACATTATCAATGTACATACGGCTGGTGCCGGTATAACCGTTGGTAATACGGAAGCGAATTTCCGTGGTGTCGGTGAATTCCGGTGAAGCCAGCAGCGTGGTCAGGTTAAGGGTCACATGTTGAGGCGTCAGGTTGCTTCCGCCCAGCGAGAACGACCAGACTTGTGTGAACGCTGCTCCGTCACTGGGTCTCGCTTCGGCAACGAACACGTCGCTTCCCTCGTTCAGTGACTGGTAACTGAAGTCAAACTCCAGCATCACATCTTCGGTGGCGATGAACGTGCTCAGGTCGGCAACGCGTGACAGGCTTGCCAGCGATTGTGTGGATGTCGTTGTAAAGCGGGCGCTGCCGCTTTCTATAGTCACGTTTCCGGAATCGACACCCGCCGCCACGCCATCTCCCTCTATCCAGTCACCGGCCCAGAGGGTACTGCCGTCATTGTTATCGAAGGCATCCTGGCTGAATTCGTCACGAAAAGTCACCTCGGTAATCACTTCATTAAACGTGAAGTTGGGGTCCTCACTGCCGAGTTCGGTGCGGAAACCATTGGTCACATCGACGTTAACGGTGCCCGGCGAATCTTCGGTCAGATAGAGCGTCACCTCGCCCTCGTCCAGTTCATCAAAAGTGTAGATCGCCACACCATCATCCGGTGTCAGGTTATCCAGATTGCCAACGCCGTCGGCAACACCCCAATCGCCGGTCCCGGTGTCGGTGCTTATGATCACCGATCCGTAGTAGTCGATATCCGTGTCATGGGACAGCCCCATGTGCTTGCGAATTCTTATCTCGCCCGCGGTGCATGTACTGCCGGCCTGGGCTTGCGAAATGGCGAAATGTCCGACGTAGCCGTCCTCGGCCACATGCAGTGCATCAATGCGCCGGTCCGCATCAGCCGGTGAGAAAACGCCGAGTGGCAGGTCACCTACAAACAGGTTTTGCGTCACCGGATCAGGCCCTGTCAGGTCCAGTTCAACCACGTCATCGTGAGTAAGCGTCGTGCCGCCGACCGGATCACAGGAACCGCAGGCGCCAAGCGTGGCACTGGTTTCTCCCACGGACAGAACATAGATATCTTTGGTTGCATTGGGGTCGTTGTCTTCCACGCGCAGGTATAAACCGTCCACCTGCACTTCGCCGCCAAAAATATTGGCATCCGAGGCATCGACCAGAATTGTTGCCGACCCGTCTTCAGGGTTGTACTCAACGATATCTCCCTGGTTCCAGCTTACGGTAGTCGGGCCGGCAAAGGTAATGCTCGCCGGGCCTTCAGTGGAAAACAGAATCCTTCCGTCATCCCGCACGTAGACCGCATCGACATTGTGATCAGCGGTGACAGGTCCGTCAAAAACCGCCGAGCCGTCAAAAAGCATTTCCGCCGTGCCCAGAATGGGGTCGTACACCACAATGTCTTCCGGCTGGAAAGACAGGCTGTTTGAGCCGACATCGCTGGCGCTGGAGGCGGAAATGGCGATATGGCCATTCTTGAACAAATGTACTGCATCAGCGTCATTGACGTTAAAGCCCAGGTCGCTGTTGTCGTAGAACATCGTTCCGTTATCCGTCTGTGGGTTATAGACGATATAGTCATGATTCTCGAACGCAGACAGTCCTCCGATCTGGGTGCTGTTGGCCGGGACTGACACCGACATCAGGAAACGTTCCTGTGAGGCGACGGGCTCGGCGACAATCTGGGTGATTTCGGTGTCGGAATTGTTCCCGGCCACATCAAAATTGAACGGCCCGGCGGTCACGGTGGCAGTATTGGTGACATTCTGCCCGGCACTTCCGGTCACGTCGACATTCAAGGTAATTGAGGCGCTGTCACCTGAGCCCAGTGAGCCGGCATACTCGCAATTGAACGGTCCAAGCGTGCAGTTCCAGCCAACTCCCCCGGCAGAGTCAAAGGCTATTCGGGCCGGCTGCGGGTCAGTGACCGTGATCACTGCCGTGGTCGCATCAGGGCCGTTGTTGGTCACGGTAAGGGTATAACTGCCGGTGCCACCGACTTCAAAAATTCCGTTAACCGACTTCTGAATACTCAGATCGGTCTGGATACCTGTGACGGGGCTGATAATGCTGCTGACGTTATTATTGACAACCTGCTTGTCATCCAGGTCGTTGATATCAACCGCCCCGCCCTGCAGATCGTAGACATTATCGAACTGGGGCGAACGGGTGCAGTTTGATTCGACGGGGATAACACCGGCGTCGAGCGCTCCGCAACTTCCTCCCGTATGCACCATTCGGACAACATTTTTGACGTTGTTGACCTCCAGCGGGAACGTGTCGGAGCCGGCGATGCTGACGTTGGCGGTTATTGTCGGCAAGCTCTCCCCCGCCCACAGTTCCCCTGTCTGGGTCACGCAACCCTGGGCCGCGGCGCAGGAGGCCGCGATGTCAAAGGCACAGGTGAACGCGTTTACGGTGGTATTGGAACAGACCCATCCGTCGCCCGCCACCGAATCCAGCGTCAGCCCGGTCGGCAGAATATCGCCCACGATAACCTCGCCATTGGCGAATCCTCCGCTCAAGGCGCCGTTGCCGTTGTTCTGAACCTCAATCAGATAGCTACCGGTTCCGTTGACTTTCAATGGGCCTCCCTGGGTCATGAACACTTCGAAGTCGGCGATCGGATAATTGGTTACGCTGATCACTTCCGATATCAGCATGACCAGATCCTGACCGGCACTGTACCGGGTTGTTATCTCCTCAGCCTCGGATCCCGGCTGCGCGAACGGAAACAGAGGATCGGATGCCGTGGCTCCGGTAATGTAGTGCGTGTCCACGTCCAGGCCCCAGGATTCGCCGATTTCATCGCCGGTTCGCCCCGCCTCCAACGCATCGTCGCCGGGGAAGTCTATCTCGTAACCATCGAAGTTGATCCCGGCGTTGTTCTGAAATTCATAAAAGCCCGTGCCGCCGTCGATTGCGTAGATGGGACGTGTGATGGTGGAGTTGAACTCCGCGGTCAATGGATTGAAGCTGGTCAGCAGCGCATCGAATATTTCACCGCCGGGAACATTCTGCAGACCCAGCGACTCGTCGCCTGTCGCCAGGGTTTCATCACCCTCTATTGTAATATGGGTGACCTGGCCATTCGGCAGAAATGCATTATCGGTAGTCGCCATGCGGAAGTTTCTGGGTACCAGAACAAAGGACGAATTCTGGAACGGTTGGAAGCCATGGAACAAGTTGATTACCCTGAGCCGTTCACTCTCATGCTCAAATACGGCAATCAATGCCCAGCCGCCGGCACAGGCCTGGGTGGCACTCCAGTCGTCCGTCTGTACAGTCAGGTTGCGGAAAGTGTAGTCTTCTTCAGCAGCCGATACCTGAGCGGTGACATCCTTGTATCCGGCAAAATAATCAAGATCACCGGCACCCCCCACCCCTTCTATCAAAAACATGCTATCCGCGGTGACATTGATTTCGCTACCGGTCGGTCCAAATGTAACATTGGCATCAGCCTCGCCTTCTGATCCCGATCCTCCCCAGTACAGGTGCGCCGCCAGAACATTGGACCCCGGCGGTAAAGTCAACGAGGTCGACGAGCCGGTACCTTCGGGAACGAACTGACAGCCCGTGGCGCCCGCGCCGCCATCGGGATTGGCGTTCGAGGTTCGCCGCAGCGGCGCCCCCACCGCGCGGTAGCTCAGATTTCCGGACATGGTCTGAAACAACAACACCGGCTCATAACCACTGACTTGGGGAAGGCCCTGCACCAGAGGGTCAAACGAAGCCACGATATGCGCCCACCCATTGGGAGCGACCTGATTGTCAATGTCCGTAACCGTAAATGTACCCGCTACTGAATTGACCCCGGCACTGCCGCCCGCAGTGCCGTTCTCGGGATTCGCGTCGTGGTTTGTGTCGCCCAGCAAAGGGCTCATCGGGGGATCGGGACTGACACCGTTGAAATAAGTCGTTCCCGCCGTGTAGTCGCTAACGGCTCCGGAAATCACAAGGGCATTATTACCGGTTGTGGCTATCGTGGTAGCCATGTCGCCGTTACCGGGGTTGATCGCCAGAGAGCCATTCACCTGACCCTGGTTGGGTGTCGCGCCATTGTAGGCAGGAAGGCTTTGTTCGACGTCCTCCAGTTCCACCAGGCACATGGAAGGATCATTGCCGGGCGCCGAATCGAATGTATATGAGCCGGTGTAGGAGCCTCCCAGATCCGGTAACAGCGCATCGGTAATGCCCCACAATTCCACCGAGGTGCCGGTACCGACACTGTTTTGCACCTTGTGAATCAAGGTCATATCCTGACCGGCGAAGGTGGGGGATACCGAGACGTCCTCGGTACCGAGATGGAATATCCACATAACCACCATGCGCCCCCGGAGCGTGGGCAGCGCGTGTTCACCGGAAATCGTCAGGTTGGCGTTTTGCGGACCGTTCTCGCAGACGAAGTTTCCCGTGCCGGCGGCACAGCCCGTGACGCTGACACTGGGATCGAAGTTACTGTCCACCATGATGGAACCGTCCACCGCATCAAAATTGACCGTGTCCAGATGAGGGTTGTAGAAATCGAATACCACGCTGCCATTGTCACTCGCATCAAAAGTATAGGAAGCCGCCCCGTTGTCGTCGGCGATGTTCTCATTCAGCAGGCCGATGCCGGATGACAGCGTCCAGGTGCCGGTGATGGAATCAGTGCTCACTGTCATCGTGCCGGTGTAGTCAGTGGCTATCGCGTTGTTGCTGTTGTAAATCGTGAAGGTGACCTCCTCCGATGTGCATCCCGTCATCACACCGTCGACCATGGTGATACGAAAAGTGCAGGCGAGAACATTGAGGTTCTGGTCATCGGGATCGGCGGAATTCCCCGGATCGGTACTGACACCATCGAACACATCGATATTGACGAGTTCATCGTCGGGATAGGTCAAATCGAGCACTACCAC
Source organism: Pseudohongiellaceae bacterium (assembly GCA_040879025.1). GTDB lineage: Bacteria > Pseudomonadota > Gammaproteobacteria > Pseudomonadales > Pseudohongiellaceae > JBBDLF01. The sequence continues at coordinate 52,508 of JBBDLF010000036.1, read as the reverse complement.
TCCGGCATCGAGCAGGTCGAATTCATAAGTGGCGCTGCCGTCAGTCTCTGACGGATCATCGAGATCGCCATTGCCGGCATTCAGTGTCCACCCCCCTTTATCAGTCGAGGTTTCCAGGTTGACGGTGCCTGTGTAATCGACAACCGCTTCGTCATTGGAATTGAAAACCGATACCGTCACCGCGGCTGCCGAACACACATCGCTGCTGCCACCGTGGGCAATGCGAAACTCGCAGCCCAGCATCTGCAGGGTTTCATTCGACTCGCCGGCATCAAAACTGATATGGGTGGCCAGCGCGCTGAAGTCCAGGGTTTCCTCAACATCGTCGGTGAAGCTGATATTCACCGTACCGTTGTCACCCGCGTCAAACTCGTAGGTGGCAACCCCATCTTCTTCCGTGCCGTTATCCAGGTTTCCGCTCCCGGTCGTGGATACATAATCGCCGTTCGCGGTGCTGGTGCTGAGTGTGATGAGTCCGGTAAAATCGGTCGCGACCGCTCCAAGACTGTTAACAATAGTCAGCGTCAGCGTCTCTCCCTCGGAGCTGCACACATTGGCCGTCGGATTTACCTGGATTTCCGCGAAACAGTTGCCGATGACAAGATCATCATCAAATGGCGCCACCGGGGTGGCCACACCGGTGGCGGTGGCGCCAAAGTTTACCGTTGCCGGCGAGTTCAGGTTGTAACCCAGCTCCACGTCGCCACCGTCCGCGGGATCGAAGACATACGTAGCCGAACCTCCGCCATCCGGTGTCAGTACCCCGGCGCCGTCAATACTGGACCAGTTACCGGCCCCGGCGTCGCTGGTGAGAGATACGGTTCCCGCGTATCCTGTTATCGCGCCACCGACCGAATCCACCACCGACAAGGTAATGGCAGCAACAGAGCAGACATCGGAATTTCCGCTGTGGCTGAACCGGAACGTGCAATCGGCCACGATCAGGTCAGGGTTCGCGGCACCGTCGACCACATAGCCAGGATTCAGTGCATCGCTGACGCCAAAATTGACCGTCGCGGCGGTTTCGTGCAGAAAACCCAAAACCACCTGACCGTCATCGCTCGGGTCAAAGGTATAACTGGCGCTGCCATCGTCAGGCGGCGGGTCGCTGAAACCGCCGGCACCGGCGTTCAACGACCAGGCACCGTCACCGGTGGATGTGTCGAGATCAATGGTGCCGGTATAGAAGGTCGCCGGCTGACCGGCACTGTCGACCAGGGAGATCGTAATCTCTTCCATACCGCAGGTGCCGGCATTGCCGTCGTGGGAGATCTGAAATTCGCACTGATCATCGATGGTCAGGTCCGCATCAGAATCAGGCTGCTCGACAAAATTTCCCCAGGCCAGATCAAAATTAACCACCTCGGCGTTCGGGTTATGGTACTCGAGCACCGCCACTCCACCGTCGCCAGGCACAAAGGTATAGCTGGCGTCGCCTCCACCTGAATTGTTCAACGTGCCACCAAGACCACCAGGATCGTACCAGTCGCCATTGCCCGTGCTGGTCGACAATGTCACGGTTCCATTGAACCAGGGAATCGGCGCTCCGTTCCTGTCTACCGCGGCCACAGTGACCAGCTCCGAGCCGCAGGTACTCGCCGTGCCGGAATGCTGAAAAACGAACTCGATGGGCTCTATGCCGAAAGAGGCGGTGACAAAACCCACATTGCTGGCAGTCATGGAAAAATCGGCGGAGCCACTCGCTCCCGCGTCCGCCAGATAGGTGTAGGCGGCGGCGCCTGAAGACGACTGTCCTGTTTGACTGCTTCTGTCCTGGGTGATGTTGTTGTGCAGGTCGATGATTGTTGCAGGATCAATATTGATGGAATTTCGGTCATACCCGGCGATGCGTAGTATCAGATTGTTATCCGACAGCGTCGTCACCGAAGGCGCCGGCGGAGTGCCGTCGTCCTCGCCTTCAGTTACCTCGAAGGAAAACAGCCCCGAGGCGCCGGTAAACCGCAGCATATACGCATAGTATTGCTGCCCCCCTCCCCATGTGAAAGCGTAGCTGGCGGGTTCCACGCCGGTGGAGATGCGAGAGTACATTCCCAGGGTATTGGAATTGTCGGTACTGATGGCGGATCCCACAAACGTCCAGCCGGCCGGAGCGCCGCCAAAGGTTTCGACATCGTCAAGGGAGACTACGGCCATCAGGAAATCACCCACACCCACGGCCGCCGGCACCGGTACCGTGGCGGAGGTGAAGTTGCCGTTACCGGACACGGCTTCCGTGCAACTGACCAGTTGCACCCGTTCACCGGCTATGGCCGAAAAAGAGGCCGGGCAGGCCGCCTCGGCGCCGGGCACGGCGACAAATCCGTTAATGAACACCAGTAACAGCAGTGAACAGCTCTTGCCAGGGTGCCAAAACAGGCGGAAAGCTTTCATCGGGTTATTCAGCAAGGAGTGCCAACTTGTTCATACAGATTGATGTAAGTCCCTGAATTGGGCTGATCGGATCGATAAACAGGATATCGACCTGACACCGGTATCATGCATTCCGGGCCTGAATATTACCTTGACCGGTCCCCAGCCAGAACCCTAAACCCGGGGCAATTCCGGGCCAAACAGGGGCATTGTCGACCTCCGTCATCACCGGACAGCCAATTTGCACGCTTGAACGGCTCTGACGTTGCAAATCGGCGGGTTCCTGTTCAGAATAACCGCTCTGGACGGGACCCGTAGGCGTTCCTGCCCCAGACTCACTGACCTGATATCGGAAAACCAAGGGTGGAACCGCCAATGGAAGTGGAATACAAGATACTTCAGTCCAACACCCCGATGTTTGCCAAACCCGATAAATTCCGGGAAATACTGGAAGAGGAGGCCCGTGCCGGCTGGCAACTGATAGAAAAACTCGACAACTACAAATTGCGGTTACAGCGGGAGACCAGTCATCGGGCTAACGATCAGAATTTGGGTTTTGACCCCTATCGTTCGCAGGTTGGAGTGAGTTCCACCGTCACTTATACCCTCACCGCGGTTGTGACGATTGCCATCGTCTATATCATATTCAGGGCGCTCGGTACTTTTTCCTGAACCGCGTATTCCTGAACCGCGTATTCCTGAACCGCGCATTCCGGCGAGCTTTCAAGGCTCATCAAATGACGTGCGCACCTGGATGATTCGCGACACGTCCCCGCAGGTTCCCGTACTCTCTATCGTGGCGTAGACGACCGAATCGACCGTGACCGGCGCGCAGCTTACCGACGCCGAACATTGATTCAATCCACCCACGGTAAAATCATAAACGCGCGGGCCCGCGGCGCATTCCGCGTTGGGCGTGCCCGAACCGGAGGCGTACTGTGGAAACTCCTCCGGTGGAAAAATTGTGTTCATCGCGAAACCCGCGCCGGATTCCGCCGCGAAAAAAGCCCGGGTCAGATTGAGCTCTTCCTCGAAACTCCGCGCGTTTTCCGACACCAGCAGATTAATCGCCACCGCGATGACCGCCATCAGTGTAATAACAAAGATTGCCGCGGGCAGCCCAATTCCCGCCTGTCGGTGCTGCTTTCCCAGCCACAACGGCATCACGCTCCTTCCAGGGAACCTGGTTTGTTTCACGGCACGCTCCGCGAGAGAACAGCATGGGTCAGTGCCACGCTGTCACCGGCTGAAGTCAAGTTGAATACCAGTGTCACAATGGCATTACGCGTCAGGCTCTGGTTTTCCACGGTGAACGCGCTGACACCGGTATTGTCGATGCTGTCGGTAACCAGCATTTTATCCGGTGCCGAGCTATAGTTCGACAGGCAACCGACAGTGCAACCGCCGCTTGCCTCCTCGTCGGGTTGCGCGCTATGGAAACCGTAATTGGTATAGCGGTAAAGCCTGGTACCCGCCACACAGAAACTGACCGGCTGGTCCACCAGAAACAGGCGGCCGGCGGGGGACTGGCGGTCAAACCGGTGTGTCTCCACCAGTGTCACGGTACTGGCGTTGGCTATGGCGCCGGTGGTGACCGTGTCAATCTCTTCGATGGGCCCCCGGGCCGGAAAGCCGGAGGTGGTCGCATTCTGACCGTCATACACCTCATCGATATCATTGGGATAAATGACCGCATAACCCCCCTCGGTACCCTGCTGGTCCGGTACAAAATCGACCACATCGAATGCCGCAGCTCCGGCGCCGGTGAACGGCGCATCAAGATAGTTGGTGGCGGCACGCACCGGCACAAACTCAATGCACTGATCGCCCCCGGCGGAGGCAACAGTGGTGCGGATACTATTGGGCATCGCGTTGTGCAACTCCATGGCTATGCGGTCCAGGGCGATGCGTCCGGCGGACGAAAGCTGATTACGCGCTCCGGCGCTGATCAGCCCGGTGACCGAATCGCCAATAAAACTGACCAGGCCCATAGCCAGTATGGAGCTGACAATCATCACCGCGATCAATTCGATCAGGGTGAATCCCCGGGAACCCTTGGTCATTGTCATGGGTTTGTCCACATGCTTGCTGTTTTCCATCGCAGTCAGAAATTGGCCTTGTAGGCGCTGAAGTCATACCCCTGGGAAAGACCACGGTGGCGCACTGTGACCGTAATCAGTTTGGCATCCCCCTCATCATTCAGCTCATCCCCCTGCGCCAGGGTTTCTTCCTCTTCGCCCCCGCCCAGATTGATATAGCGCACATTCACCTGCACACGAAAGTTTTCGTAGCCCTGCCTCTCATTGCCTTCCGAATCCTGGAGAGCATTAGTCTGATCATCCCCTTCATCCATGCCGTGATAGTCATCCACATCATCAAAGGTGGCGCGGGTTTCACCCCCGTCGGGACCGAAAGCGCCTTCCAGTGTGCAGGCATCGCCAGCGGGCCGGCAGGGCGGTACTCCGCGGTTGTTGGTGTTTTCATCAAAACGCTTGCCGAGAATTTCATCCAGGTACGCCTGTGCCAGCGCGACCGTGCGCAACTCGAGCAGCGTATCGGAGCTTCGCCCCACGCCAAGCTGGATGGCCAGTGAAATACCCGTTAAGGCGATTCCGAGTACGATGATGGTCACAATCAGTTCCACCAGCGTGATGCCCTGTTGCCTAGACATCGCAGTCACCGATATGGGCAAAGCCGGAGGGCGAAATGCAGACCGAGACCGACGGATCGTTGTTGATACAGATTCTTACCGCAGAGGTCACCGCGCCGGTGTTTCCAGTGACACCGCTGGTGCCGGCATTGCCGAGGCTGTCATAGAAGACCGTCATCGGGGTGGCGCTGGAGATTGCCTGGGCTCCGTTGGTGATGCCGCAACTGTCGGTTTCGTTGATGTCGCCGCTGAGGCTCAACGAGTCCATTGACACGTTGACGCTCTCGATCGTACCGCCACCGTCGATCACCGCGACAGAAACCTGATCACCGGAACCGTTGGGGGTCACGGTAAGAGACACGCCGGTACGCCCAAGCGCGCTTTGTTGCGCGGTGCGTGAGAGTGACACAATCTGGTCACGTAATACCACGTCGTCAAACGCGCTGCCGCCGAACATCCTGGACATAACGAATGCGCTGAGAATGCCGATGACCAGAATCACCAGTACCGATTCTATTATCGTGAAACCGGCGTACCTCGGTAGGTAGCGTGAGAAGCCAGCCATAACTTGCACCCGGTATTCCTGATCATACAGACAAACAAAAAGGGCCGATGTCGCCAAGAAAGATTCCAGGTTACATCAGCCCTTCAACTCGATTCGGCTACTGATCTGTAACGATCAGTAATCAACCAACGGTCAGTCCTCCTGAAGCGTGAAGGTGCCTGGCGTCACTGTGCCGGCCGTCACATCATACGTCAGCGCGGGTATGACGCTTGGGGCGGTGTCGGTTCCGGAAGCAAACTGGCCCGTGTAGTAGTAAATACAGGTTTCCGGATCGGCGGAAGGGTCGGTCGCGGTAGAACCCAGCCAGTCATTTGCCCCGAGGGTGGCCTCAATGTTGGCTTCTATATTCGCCGCAGCGGCATCCCAGTTAATCGTATCGATGGTCATCCCGCCCATGGTCACCAGACCATTGAACACGTCCGTGCAATCGCTCTCGGCATCAAAATCCAGATCACCCGACGAAGCCGGATAGCCGTCGCCGCCTGCATTCGGATACAAGTCAACGCCGTCGTAGTCCACGGCAACTGAGTTGTCAGGCTGCCCCGAGGCCAGCCATTGGGCGTGATACAAGGCCAGTCCGGTACGGAGAGAACCTGTCACCGAGTTCACCACCGCACCATGCGCCTCGTCACTGATATCCATGAAACGCGGCAACGCGGTTGCGGTCAAAATACCCAGCAACAGAATCACCACGACCAGTTCGATAATGGTAAAACCGCCCTGGCGTTTACCCTTGCCCACGCTTACCCCGTTAAAATTTTTCATTCTGGTCACCTTCACCTTTGTTCACCTTTGTTCACCTTTGAATTTAGTCTGCTTTCGTACCATAAACCAGTGCAACTTATGCGCTATCCGCCTTTCAGTTCTGAAATCTTCTGCTGAACCGTGCCGTTGACCGCCAAAGCGCATTTTGGCTGGTCCGGTACAGAATCCGTTCATCATTCTACTAATAACGGCCCGATTTCCAACAACTTAACCTCGAAACAGCAGGTAATATCTCGGGATTATCACAATGGCAGCCATTGTTCCTCAATTCTTTCCGAGCGTATACCCTCAACCGGCCATTTCTTCCCTGCTTTTCCCCCGTTTTTCCAGCCTTATGCGATGCACGGTTCCGGGTATCACCTGCGTCAACCTGAGAACCGGGTCTCGCTCAGCGTTACATTGTTGCGCCCCCAGTTGTAGGGCGTCACCGGGCGCATAACAATGCCGTTGATACGGCGCCGCCCGACAATCTCCCTGTCGGTCTCGGCCTGCGGGGCATTTCCTGTATCCAGGCCGGTATCGGCAAGCCCCCGGTCTGGTTCCTCCCGATAATCGACTTCAATATGAAAGCGGATTTCGTCTGTAGGAACTTCAACGCCATTCTCCACCAGATACACATCGTCCGACTCGTTAATCAGGTAAACCAGTTCGCCGCTGTTTCGGTCGAAATACCACACCCGCCTGGGCATTTGCGCGGTGTCCACGTAACCGAACGAACCAATGTAATTGCTCGGCGCTTCCAGCATCAACTCCATCGGGTTGGCGTTTTCATACTGATCCAGATTGCCGCCACTGACCATCCCGAACAGCACTTCCATGTTGACCCCGGTTTGAACCTGGGTCACCACAGCCATAAAATTGGCCCTTTCCGCCGATGCCGGATACTCACTGAAGCGATTGGCACCGACCGCATAAATAATGGCGACGCATATAATAAAAGCCACCAGCTCGAACATCGAAAAGCCACGGTTGCGCCGCGGCGACTGGAAGTGGCGAGGCGGTCTTTTGTCATTGAATGCACGCAATTCTGGTTTCCAACTTGTCTGGTCTCCCGCGCCGGCCGCGACAGGAATCATACTGGCGCTCATCGACCCGGCTAGTTAAGTGAAGTGTTCAAGTCCCATATGGGCAAGAATACGCCCAGAGCAAGAATCAGCACCAATCCGGCAATAAATACAATCAGTATCGGCTCTATCGCATCACCCAGCCGCTTCAGGTCATAAGCCACTTCCGCTTCATAAAAGTCCGCGGCTTCCTCCAGCAGTTCGTCAATATTGCCACTCTCTTCCCCCACCGCAATCATCTGTAATACCAGAGGTGAAAACATTCTGCTGTTCACCGCGGTCCGATACAGGGACTCGCCCCGCTCAACACCTTCCCTCATTTTCAGCACATGCCGGGCTATATGCGCGTTGCCTACCGCGCCTGCCACAATCGTCAGCCCCTGCACAATGGGAAGTCCGGCCTTGGAAACCATGGCAAAACCGCGGGCGAATCTCGACAGCGCAATCCTCTCCAATATCGAGCCCATCAAGGGCGAGCCAAGCTTGCGCCGATCCCAGTCCAGCCTGCCCTTTTCGGTGGCAAGGTAGCGCCTGAACCAGAACCAGAGCAACGCACCGGCGCCTGCCATATACGGCCAGTACCCGATGACGAAATCCGACGTTTCTATCAACACCAGAGTCTGCCAGGGCAAGTCGGCACCAATTCTGTTAAACACTCCAGCGAACACCGGAATGACAAAAACCGTCACCACTCCCAGCGCGACGGCGATCGCGGCGAGCACAAACATGGGGTATCGCGTGGCACTTTTGATTTGTTTCCTGGTACTCCGTTCAAGTTCCAGGTACTTGCCCACTTCCTGAAATGCCAGGTCGAGCCTGCCGGTGTTCTCTCCCACATGCACGAGACTGAGGAACAACTGCGAAAATACCTGTCGATGCTTACCCATCGCTGTTGCCAGCGTCATACCATTTTCCAGGCTGTTGACCACTTCTTTCAAAATCTGTTGAAAGGTACGGTTCTTCAGCGAGGCGCCGAGGCCGGTGATGGCCCGGTCCAGGGGTAGCCCGGCTCTGGTGAGGCTGTACATTTGCCGGGAAAATACAATCAGTTCCTCCAGGCCTACCTTGGGGCGGGTCAGCGCCTCAAAGAATTCCGCAGGCGACAAATTCGCGAGGTCCTTTGCGCCCGCGACGGCCCCGGACTTCCCCACGCGTTCGGAATTCTTCACTTCTCGAATTTCAATCGGTGTGATGCTGTCACCGAACAACAGGGTGGCGACATCCTCCTGGGACCCGGCGTCAAGACTGCCACGTACCAGTCCGCCGCTGGTGTCGCGTCCGCTATATTCAAAAGTCGCCATAAGTTCTATGCCAATTCCAGAAAGTCAGCAGATTCATCAACCTGTTCCGAGACCCGCATCACTTCTTCCAGGCTGGTAATGCCCTTGGCGGCATCTGCCAGCGCACTGTGAACCAAGGGACGATAACCGGGAACCGTTCTCGCTACCCGGACGAACGCGCTGGAATCCGCGCGGCGTAACGCATCGGACAGTTCGTCATTCATGACCAACAATTCAAATACACCTGTACGTCCGAGGTAGCCGGTATTATTGCAGCGGTGGCATCCCTGCGGTCCCTTGAGCCTGATCGCCGCTGCCTTATCGGGGCCGACAATATGTTCAATCCAGGCTTTCTCCTGCTGGTCGGGTTCGTGATTTTCAAAACAGTTGTCACACAGCCGGCGCACGAGCCGCTGAGCCACCACGGCTTTCAAGGCCGCGGCGGCAAGAAACCCTTCCGCTCCCATGTCGACCAGTCGCATTGCGCTGGTCAGCGCATCGTTGGTGTGCAACGTGGACAGCACCATATGGCCGGTCATGGCCGCGCGCAACGCGATTTCCGCGGTTTCGGTATCGCGAATTTCACCCACCAGCAGAATGTCAGGGTCCTGGCGCAGCGCCGATCTCAGCACCCTGCCGAAAGTCAATTCGATTTTGGCATTCACCTGCACCTGGTTGATCCGGTGCAGTTTGTATTCCACCGGGTCTTCCACGGTAATAATCTTTTTGCCTACCACATTCAGTTCTTGCAGCGCACCATAGAGCGTGGTGGTTTTACCGCTGCCGGTCGGCCCTGTCACCAGTATCAGGCCGTGTGGCAGGTGGATCAGCTGTCTGAAACGGGTCAGCATATCCTTCGGCATGCCGACATTGTCCAGGTCTGTAATACCCCCGGTCTGGTCCAGCAACCGCATGACAACGGACTCGCCGTATTCGACCGGCATCGTGGACAGGCGCACATCAATGCGGCGTTTCTTGACTTTCAGACTGAACCGGCCGTCCTGTGGCAGGCGCTTCTCGGAGATATCCAAACCCGCCAGCAGTTTTAGCCGCAACACAAGCGCCGGAGCGATACGCCGCTCCTTCATTACCTGCTCCTGAAGCACACCGTCAACACGCTGCCTGATGCGGAGCACGGTTTCGTCGGGCTCGATATGAATGTCCGACGCGCGAACCTGTACTGCATCTTCAAAAATCGATTGCAGCAGTTTGACAATCGGCGCGTCGCTGTCATCGGCCGATGGCGCCATCGCGGCGAGGTCAAACTGAACATCGGTGAGTTCCTCGTCCAGTTTTTCAGCGAAACTGGCGATGTCCCCTGTGCGCCGATAGACCATATCCAGCATGCTGAGAATTTCGCTCTCCCTCACGACGGCCTGGCGAATGGGCCGCTCGAGAATGCGTTCCAGTTCATCAAAGCTGAAAATGTCCATCGGGTCGGCCATGCCCACCAGCAGATGGCCTCCCTGATCGGAAAGGATCACCGCCCGGTGGCGGCGAGCATAGATTTCGGGAAGCCGGTGCACCAGCGTCATGTCGAAGTTGTAGCGGCGCAGATCAATGAAGGGGATTTGCAGTTGCTGGGCAAGGAAACTGAGAAACTGTTCCTCTTCCACGTAGCCCAGGTCGACCAACACCTGCCCGAGCCGGTGACCTATGGCCTTCTGGCGTTCGAGAGCGGTTTGCAACTGGTCTTCGGTAATTATTCCGTTCTGGACCAGCAGGTCGCCAATGCGGATTTTCTGCTTAACGATTGCCATTGCTACACTATTGCCACGCCTTACTGCGGTGAAAGGGACGCGATGCGGCGCTGGCTTTGTTGCCGCAACCCCGCGCTGAGATTCGGCTGGGCCAATGCCTGCCTGTATGCCTGGGTCGCGGCCGCTTCGTCGCCCGCGCCGTCGTAAGCGGCGCCCAATGCATACCACCATTTCCCCGGCGACCGGTCGTATCGCAGCAAACTGGTGTAGGTAACGGCCGCGTTCCCATACTCCTCGTTTGCCAGTTGAGCGCCGGCCAACAGCTCATAATATTCCACATCAGTTCGCAGCGCCGGCGCCCGGGTGGTGAGCAGCGCCACCGCTTCCTGAGTCCGGTTACCGCTGATCAGCAAGCGCGCCTTCACTTTCTTGAAGCCGGAATGATTGGGAGACAGCGCGAGACCTTCGTCCATGACATTCATTGCATCAACAAACGCGCCCTGCTGGATCAATAATTTGGCGAACGTTTCACGGGACTGGTGGCCATCCCGGTTGTTGGTGATATAACTGAACAGCACGGAGAACGCTTCATCGGTGCGATTGTCGTTATACAAGTGCAACGCCTGCTGCGCGTTCGCGGCATCACGCTGCTGAGGTGTCAACTCGCTTGAGCTTTTTACCGGAGCCTGTTCACGCAGTTGTGTCACATCTGTCAGCGGGTTGGAGTCGACCGCGGCCTGTGCGTTGGATACCACAGAAGCGATTGTGTCGGATGGCCCGGAATCGGTTGTCACGACGGCGGCCATGTCGATGGGCGGCATAGGAGGCGATACCACGCCCTCGACATCGACCTCCGCCGCATCGGCTGCGTCGGCCACGTGGTTCACGTCACCTGGCATCGATTCCCCATCGGACTGCTCTACAGGCGAGTCCTGAGGTGATGAGGACGCGGCGGTCTCCGGGTTCGCAACAACATTCTGCGGAACGGTTACCTGCGGCGGCTGAGCAATGGATTGCTGAGCCTGCTGTTGCAGAAACACGGTTTCCGAATCCGGCTCCGGAGTCGCTTCAACAGGGTCGGTTGCAGCCACAGGCAGGTTCAGTTCCCGGGTGGCGGAATCCTGC
>JBBDLF010000036.1:0-40889 GCA_040879025.1 Pseudohongiellaceae bacterium | reverse complement strand
CGGAATCCTGCTGATATATCCTGAAATAAAGAACACTCAGTACAATAGCCAGCATCGCTACAATGCCGATACCCAGCACCAGCTTTCTGTTGCCGGACCTGTCGTCCACCGCGGGATTCAGTCGAACCGTCGTGGTGCCGGAAAGGTCCGTTGTGCGCCTGCGTTGATCCAGGTCGCGCAGCATGTTGTTGACCAGACTCATAAATAAAAATTACCCAGGTAGAAAATCAATGCGGCACCGACCAACAAACCGGAGATTGCTATTAACGCCGGGGTGTAACCGGTTGCAGGAGTTTGTGCCCCTTCCGTGTCTTCAATGGCATCGCGCACGTGCGCGGGCAGGACAGTTCTGTCACCTTTGCCAAACGCCACCATCAGAGACTTGTGACAAAGAATATTGACCAGTCTGGGAATGCCCCCGCTGGCGCGGTAAATCTGTTTGAGCGCCCGGCGATTGAACAGCGCGGGACCGTTGTATCCGGCGGTCGCGACACGGTGCGTGATGTACCTGTCCACGCCTGCCGGATCAAGCGCCTCGATATGGTAGGAGAAAGTAATTCTCTGCAGCAGCTGTCGCAAGGAAGGCTGATGCAGCATTGCGTCCAGTTCCGGTTGTGCGAACAGTACCACCTGGAACAATTTTGCTTTTTCAGTCTCGATGTTTGTCAGCAGACGCAAGGCCTCGAGCGTTTGCTCGGGCATGGCGTGGGCCTCATCAATAAACAGTACCACCTGCTTTTCATCCGCGGCATAGTCTATGAGCTTTTTCGTTATCAGCTTCAACAGGCTGTGCTGACCGATATCCTGATCCACTTCAACACCGAGTTCTTCCGCGAACGCGAGAAATAAACCTTTGGGGCTGAGTACCGGGTTGGGAATGTACGCGGACACATAGTGTGCCTTGTCCTCTTCCAGGGTGTTGAGCACTTTGCGGCACAGCATGGTTTTGCCAGTGCCCACTTCGCCGACAACCTTGATAAATCCTTCAAAATTGGCAAGCGAAACTATCACCAGGTTGAAAGCCTTGTGATAACTGCTCATGTTCACAAAATACTGTGTATTTGGCGTCAGCGAGAAAGGTAACTCGTTCAAACCAAAGTGCTGTAGATACATATCGGTCCTGGTCTGCGCTGATCAGTTGGCGAAAGGATCAATGGCACGGTTTAGCTGTCGGAAACGCTCGTTACTTTCGTCCAGCAAGGCCCTGTCGCCGGCGGAATCGGCGATGATGGGTTTCAACAAGATAATGAATTCGCTTTTTACAGACGTTTGCTGGCGTTGCTCGAAAGCGGCACCGACAACCGGAAGCCTGTTGGCGCCTGGCAGGCCGGCCGCTTCATTCAGGTCGCGCTCATAAGCCAGACCGCCGAGTACAATGATTTTACCGTTTTCCGCCTTGATGACACTGTCGATTTCACGGATTGACGACTGGGCGAGCGGCGCCTGCTGGCCGCCAATATTCTTGGTCTGCTCCACCACGGCACTGATAATCGGGTGAACATGAAGGGTCACTCCACCGTCAGCGCTTATCTGCGGGGTGATGTCCATGGAAATGCCGGAAAAGAAAGGCTGAATATCGTTCTGCGACGAGGTGGTCACGTTTTCACCGCCGGCAACAACGGTGGAGCCTACATTAGTCTGGAAATATTCCTGGGTACCGTCCTGAAACACAGCTTTCTGGTTGTTCAGGGCGCGCAGATTCGGACTGGAAACGATCTGGGTGGTGCCGCGGGATTCCAGGATTCTGAAAACGGCATCGAAGTCGGTAAAATTGGTGGTGAACTGAAAGGGGTTGGAAATGGCATCCAGCGGATTGATTGCCGATTCCAGCTCACCAGCCACGTTATTGTCACTCCCGAGCAAAATGCTGCCATCATCGATTCGGCCCCTGAATTCACCTGACCCGGTTCCCAATGCATGAGCTTGTGGACCGAACGTATCAAAATCAATCGCCGACTGAAAACCTTTGTTCAGAATCACCTCGAGCACCTGTATCTGAATGACCACTTCCCTGCTCAACGATTCCTGCGCCAGCTGAATGAACTGTTCCACTCGTGCCAGTTCAGCGGGAGTTGCGGTGACCATGATCAAACCTAACTGGGGCTGCACCAGCACGCTTTTTCCATTGCTGCTGGAAGAATTGCTTCTGTTGCTGAAAGGAGAGACGAGCCCTGCGAGCGGATTGCTTTCGTAGGTTGCGCCGGAACCGGAATTGTTGTTGCCTGTTAAACCGATGAGCGTTTCCACCGCTTCGGAAACGTTGGTCCAGAAATCGGATTCCGACTGCGTCGAAATCTGGCTGCCGCCTCCTCCGCCCAGACCCCCGCCGACACCCCCGGCGCCACCCAGACCACCCAGACCACCCAGACCACCCAGACCGCCAATTCCCTGGTTTATGCCGCCGATTCCTCCTCCTATTCCCTGGTTTATGCCGCCGATACCGCCGTATCCGCCACCATAACCCCCCCCGTAACCACCCTGAGCACCGCCTCCCAACTGGTTAGCGTTAGCACCGGAGATCTGGCTGTTGGAACTGCCGGAACGACGGATATCCAGATAATTGATGGTGAACTGTCGGGTTCGCAGTCCGCCGGTCTGCACATAATAGATATTGCGTCGCCGGGTGATATCCAGTCCGTAGATCTCGCCGATGGTTTCCATAGCCTCGTCAATAGTCACGCCAGGCAGGGTGACGCTGATTTGTGTATTGACATCATTACTGACGACTATGCCGTACTCGGTTTCCGTTACCAGGTTATTGAAAAATTCCCTGGCGGGCCCTGGCGGGCTGATTGTTCGCAACGATATCGAAACGCTCTTCCACCGCTTCCAGCACACTCTCATCGATTGAAATCGATGGAATCAGTTCTTCCAGCAATTCTTCACCGGCGGCGGCATCCCGGGCTTCATTGGTTGCCACCGCCCTGTCCAGGGTGGCTTGAATTCCCGAGACAATCTCAGTGTCGGGCACTGCGCGTTCCTGCAACGCGCAGCCGGAGGCCAGCCCTGCCGCGGACAGTGCGAGTACCGCCCATCGGGCAGCAACAAGGTTTATTGTCTGTTTGTTCCAATTAACCACTTAAGGTACCTGAAAATTCCTGGTAAGTTTCTGGAGCGCTCCTGGAGAGATCCTAAAGAGTTCCTAGAGTTGCTCCAGTCTGGCTTTAACACTTGTGCCGTGAAGTCCCACGCGCCGCTCTTCCTCATTGACCAACAAGGTCACCGCATCGCGTTCAATGCCAATGACCAGGGCGCCCCCCACCATATCGCCGACGACGACGCGATTGTTGTTCACCACCGCCATGGAACCGCCATCCCCTGCCCGGATGAAGCTGACGCTGAAATTTCCGCTTAACGAATTCTGTACCGGGTCCGTTGCGGTCTCCCCGCCGGGTTCGGCGACATACCCGTAAGGCCGCGTCGGATCCACGAACTCCTCACCGTCGATCGTTTCGGCCACGCTGCCGATACCGAAAAGGCAGAACCCGCACACCAGACTGCGCAGAATGGTCAGAACGTTGTTCCCCCTGGACAGGTTCTCCCTAGACACCGATAAAACCCTCCTGCGTACTCAGCGTATGAATTTCCAGGGTCACATGGCCCCGCGGCCATTCAAGCTGCCGAAAAGTGATGGCATCCCAGAAAAAGCTGCCGGAAACTTCTTCCACATAACGCAGATATTTCATGGTGCTGAAAAAGTCCCCCTGAAATTCGAGTCTCAGGCCGTGCTCATAAACCTGCCCGGTTAACGCGCGCGCATTCTCCGCTTCCATATCGCCTTCCACGGTGATCGGTGTCAGGTCGGGCCGTAGTGGCCTGGCCGCGATGTTACGTACAGCCAGCAACTCCAGGCCCGGTTGCTGATTCAACAGCGAGGTCAATAACCGTGTCATCGCCGTAGGGCTGATGAGATCACCGGCCAGACCGGCAATGTCTCGGTCCAGTTGGGTCTGTTCCGCAGTGATGCGTGCCAGGCGTTCGTTGGCGAAACGGTTGGGATCCTGCCGACTGCTTTCCAGCATTTCGTTATAGCTGAGCCGTTGCGCTTCAATTTGCCTTTCCACATTACTGATCTGCTGCGTGGCAAGGGTGATATCCGCTCTGAGCGGGTCCCATGACAGCGACAGGTAAGCCATGCCCAGTCCGGCCAAAACCATTCCCAGAACCAGCAGCTTCTCGGCCGAACTTCTGGATTCGATATCCCGGACGACTGTGTCCAGCCTGGATCGGTTGTCCGGACTCATCGCGCTGTACTCGAGGCAGTCGTACTCAGGATAAAGGTGAACGCTTGCGATTCGCTGGATTCACGCTCAGTCTCAATACTGAAGTGGGCATTGCGCAAACTGCTGCGGCCGTGCTCGATATTGGCCACAAAACCCGGAACCAACGCCGAATATCTCGCGTTACCGGCCAATGTCACAACCCGGCCTCCCTCTTTGAAAGCGAACTCGGTAAGTGAGAGCCCTTCCACGGCCGCCCGTGACAGGTCTTTGAAATGTTCGGAAAACCCGTCCACATTTCCCAGTTGGGTCTCGCTCAGAAACTGCTTCACCTGTCTGCTGCCTGTCAACCTGGCCTCGGCCGCATCGAGTCGCTGGCGCAACTCTTCGCTTTCGGAAAGACGGGACAGCCTGCTTTCCATCTCGCTGGTGCGGAGCGTTTCTTCCCGCAACACGTCCTGCAATTCCGTCAGCTGAGCGGTCAGTTGATACCGGTTCCATGCCTGATAGCCGCTTGACAGGATCATCACTAGCAGGACGGCACCCAGAATTTGCGCCATCAAAACAACCGTCAGCGGGTTTTTTCGGACTCGAAATTCCGGAAGATACAGATTGATCCGCTGAGTTGTCCTGCCGCTTCTCATGCCGCTTCCGCCTCTGCGTTCCCGGCATCGGCCGGAACTGAATTGCGCAATGCGGCACCGATGACACTCATGCAGGTTTGTTGCAATTCCATGGTAAGTGCCGGCTCACTGTCCAGTTTTTCTGCGATATCCATCGCCCGGACCCTGGCATTGAGGGAATTGTCGAGCACCGAGGCAATGGCCGATGCGTCAGAAACGCGGGGCGCAATAACCACCTGGGCGATCTGCGGCTGGCCCATCTGGCTTTCGTAATAGTCCAGTGATCGCTGGATTTCCAGAACCAGTCGGTCACGAATTGATTCCCATTCCGGTGACTGCATCACGCCAGGATCCAGTTGCGTGCTGATGCGGCGGGTCAGGTACAGATCGCCGCCGCGGGTCAGGTTCAGGGTGCTGCCGGTCGTTCGCAAATCAATGAATGCCAGACCGTGTTCGTCGTCGAGAAAATAGTCCGAAAGGTTTTTCATAACCAGTTCTGGAATGTCAATTACAGCCAGATCAAGGCCACTGTCGGTGGTCATCTCGACTATTTTGCGAATACGCGACTTGGCCGTGGCTACCACATAAGTCATGTCGGTTCGTCCGCGGTAGGCATCGTCGGGAACGTGAAACAGTTCCAGTGCAGCGGCGTCGACCTTCATATCAAGCAGGTCTTTGAGCTTCCAACGCAACGCGGAGCGCATTTCATGCGCCTCAACCTGGGGTGTTTCCATCAGATGGAGGTTGTAATCTCCGGCGCCCAGGACATAGTTACAGGCTGAACCTGCCAGTCCGAGATCGTCGACCAGCCTGGTCAATACCTCTGCGGCGGACTGTTTCGGTTGCAGGTTCACGCGTTCGCAGTGAGTGAGTTTCGGTTTGTCACTGGCATTGACTACGTGCGCAATCGCCACGAACGACGGGCCGGTGGTCACCCCCGTCAGTCCAATCGATTTGGCCTTTTTTCTGAAAAGTTGCACGTGTTGTCCGGAATTACGTCAATAAATTGGTTAGTCAGCATCACAGTCAGGCGTGTCTGACACGTCATCTTGTTATCTGAAAACAAAAACTTCGAGCACAGGTATACGCTGCCTGTTACCCGCAGCCTGATAAAAGTATCGTTTAAGCCACTAAATTCTATAATGAAAACGGGGATTTACCGGGACAAATTAGGGTAAGTATGCCCCGTCAATGCGGTGCGTTTGCCAACTCCCTCAAGCTGAAGGGAAAATACGGATGGAAACAGCGAGTAAATCAGGGTAAATACGCGCAGGGTAAATTTGAACGCATGATTTCAAAGCAGCAATCGCCCCACGTGCCTGGAATATAAAACTGCTATTATGTGGGTCGCCCCATGGCGTCTGACTTCTGCATTCGCCGCTTTGTTCGTCACAGGACCGCTCATTGATCCACATTATCCTGTATCAACCGGAAATACCTCCTAACACCGGTAATATCATCCGTTTGGCGGCGAACACCGGTTGCAAACTGCATCTGGTGAAACCTTTTGGCTTTGAACTGGATGATAAGAAATTGCGACGCGCGGGGCTGGACTACCGCGAGTTCTGTGACCTGCGGGTTCATGAAAACTGGGAGGAATGTGTTGCGAAAGGCGATTTCCGGAGGATTTTTGCCGTCAGCACCAAAGGCGGCAACTGTTACAGCCGTGTACGGTTCAAGAAAAATGATGCGATGGCGTTCGGACCCGAAACCCGCGGTCTGCCGCCGTCGATACTGGAAGCCCTGCCGCCGGAGCAGCGACTTCGTATTCCCATGCTAACCGGCAGCCGCAGCCTGAATCTTTCCAATGCCGCGGCAATACTGGTGTATGAAGCGTGGCGCCAGTCGGGTTTCATCAACGGCAACTGAACGCACCAGACAAGACGGGCGGATGAGCGCCACCCGTCCTCACAACCTTCGCGCTTACGCCTTGGTCTCTTCCGCGCCGGATGCACCATTACCATTACCACTTGTGCCGGCCTCGGCCGCCTGTTCGGCGTCGCGCTGCTTGCGTTGGGCGTACAGGGCATCAAAGTTGACCGGCGCCAGCATCAGCGGAGGGAAACTGCCCTTGACTACCAGTCCGTCGATGGCTTCACGCGCGTAGGGGAACAGGATGTTAGGGCAAACCGCGGCCAGAACCTGCTCCTGTTGTTCATTACTGAAACCCTTTACGCCGAACAGGCCTCCCTGCTGCACCTCCGCCAGGAAAGCCACATTCTCTTCGTCCTGCTTGGCCTCCACCGTCAGAACCAGCACCACCTCATAGAGATCATCCTGGATTTTCTGGCTGCGGGTCTTGATATCAAACGTGACCCTGGGAGACCACTTGCCCTGGAACGAAGCCGGGCTGCGGGGTGATTCGAAGGAGGAGTCCTTCAGGTAAATGCGCTGCAGCGCAAAGCCGGGGCCTTCAGGCGCCTGCTGTTGGTCCTGCGCTGCCGCCGCCTGATCGTTGTTCTGTTCGTTCTCTGCCATGTTCCTTCCTTAATCTTTACTTTATAATCCGGTTTTTCCGGCTCTCTGAATAAGTGGCAGACCCTGCGCCTTCCACTCGGTAACACCGCCAGCCAACCTCACCGCCTCGGTGAATCCGGCTTCCAACAAAATTTTACACGCCTCGGACGAATGTTGCCCCATTTTACAGGCGACGATCACGGGTTTGGCCTTGTGCTTGTCCAGTTCGCTGATACGTTGCGCCAACTTGGACAAGGGTATATTGATGGAATCCACGATGTGGCCGCTATCAAACTCCTTTTTATCCCTTACATCAAGTACCACTCCATCGGCCCGGTTGATCAACATCACAGCCTGTTGCGGTGCGACTGACTTGCTGGACGTACGCTTGGCGTGCAGGATTATGGCGGCCAGGATCAATAACCAGAGTGTGGCGAGGATCCAGTGATTGCCAATAAATTCAACGAATTGCAACATAAGCTTGCGAATCTGTCCGGTCATTCCCGAGCGCTGTGAATACCCGGTCCGGTAAGTTGAAGTCTGAAAAAAGGGGTGCAGTATACACGGCCCGTCGAACGTAAAGAAGTTCTAAGCGAGGGTCGGTGGCGAATGATAATCATTCGCCACCGACCCTCGCTTACGCGGCCGCATTTCGCGATAATACACGCAGCACGGCGGGGCGGGGCGTTGCCTCACTCGTTCACCAACCTGCAAAACCGAAATATCCGGGAAGTTCCTCGTTATGACACCACACGCAACAGACGATGCAAACACAGGGAAGAAGGCCACACTACTATTGATCCTGGACGGCTGGGGCTATCGGGAGGAAACCAGCAACAACGCGATCGCCGCGGCAGATACTCCGGTATGGGATGAGCTCTGGCAGCAGGCTCCCCATACTCTGATTCACAGCTCCGGCCTGGCGGTCGGGCTGCCGTCCGGGCAAATGGGAAATTCCGAGGTGGGTCATATGAACCTTGGCGCCGGCAGGGTGGTCCATCAAAGTCTGACCCGCATCGACAAATCCATAGAGGACGGCGATTTCCACCAAAATCCAGCGCTGTGTCAGGCGGTGAAAAAAGCAGTGTCAGCGGACCGTGCCGTGCATATCTTCGGGTTACTGTCTCCCGGCGGAATTCACAGCCATGAGCGGCACATTGCCGCCATGGTCGAATTGTCGCGTCGCCAGGGCGCTACAAAAATTTTCATCCATGCATTTCTGGACGGACGTGATACACCGCCACGCAGCGCGCTGGCCTCACTGCAGGCTGCGGAAAAGCAACTGCTTGAAGCCGGATGCGGCCGGGTGGCTTCCCTCGTCGGCCGCTTTTACGCGATGGACCGCGACAATCGCTGGGACAGAACGCAACAGGCTTATGAGTTGCTGACCGAAGGCAAGGCTGAACATCGGTTTGCCAATGTCACCGAGGCATTACAGGCGGCCTACGCGCGGGATGAGGACGACGAATTCGTGGCGGCCACGGTCATCGCCGACGCCCTTCAGGAACCAGTCTGTATTGAGGAGGGTGATGCGGTGGTGTTCATGAACTTTCGCGCGGACCGTGCTCGGCAACTGACCCGTGCGTTTGTCGAGTCGGAGTTTTCACACTTTGTCCGCAACCGGCAGCCCGGACTGGCGGATTTTGTGACGCTGACGGAATATGCCGCCGACATTGATGCCTCCTGCGCCTATCCGCCCCAACCATTGCCCAATGTGTTCGGCGAGTATGTGGCCAATCAGGGTAAAACGCAGTTGCGCATAGCGGAGACGGAAAAATATGCCCACGTTACCTTTTTCTTCAATGGGGGACGTGAGGAACCCTTCAGGAATGAAGAGCGCATTCTGGTGCCATCACCCCAGGTGAAAACCTACGACCTGAAACCCGAAATGAGCGCGCCGGAAGTCACTGATAAACTGGTGGATGCCATCATGTCGGGGCGGTTTGACGCCATAATCTGCAACTATGCCAACGGTGATATGGTCGGCCATACCGGCGATTTTGACGCCTCGGTCAAGGCGGTGGAAGCCGTGGACCAGTGTGTGGGCAGACTGGTCGCCGCGCTGCGGGAAACGGACGGTCAGATGCTGGTGACGGCCGATCACGGTAACGTGGAACAGATGATGGATGAAAGTTCAGGTCAACCGCTGACCTCTCACACCAGCGGTCCGGTGCCTCTGGTGTATGTGGGTCCGGTGGCCTGCGATCTGGCGGGCGACGGCAGCCTGGCGGATATCGCGCCCACGCTGCTGGAACTGATGAAACTACCCCTGCCCGCGGAAATGACCGGTCGCTCCCTGTTGCTGCCGGCCGGCAATAGTCAACAGCGTGCCAGCAATTAATCTTCACCCCCGTTCTGTTCACACTTGCGCCCTGCTGGCGTATGCGCTGCTGGCGCATGCCCTGCCGCCACCCGCCTTCGCGGCTGAATCGGCCGCATCAGTGACGCAGACCAGGGAGGAACTGGCTCGGGTTACCGCCGCCATCGCCGACATAGAACGATGGTTGGAAGACGCTGCCGCCGACCGCGATCAGTTTGAAACCCGGTTGCGGGAAACAGAACAGCAGATGAGCGATCTGTCCGCCGCGGTTACCACCAGTCGCGCGGCGGTAAGCGCGGGTGAAAGCGAACTGGCACGGTTGAGTGCCGAGCGGGGCAGGCTGGACCGGTTGCAACGCGAACAACTGGGTCAGGTCAATGCCGCCCTGCGGTCCGCTTATATGAGCGGTCGTGACAGCTACCTGAAGGTGCTGCTGAATCAGGAAAACCCGGAGCTTGCCGCCCGGATGTTGCGTTACTACGATTACTTCAGCCAGTCACGCCTTCGACAACTCGCAGTCTATGTGGCCACCCTGGCGCAAATCGATAGCGTCAGACTGGAGCTTGCGGCGCGGACCGAAAATCTGGAGCAGGAACGGCAAGATCTGGAATCGCAACTACAGGAACTTGATCTGCTGCGCGATGAACGGCGCCGGGCGCTTCTGGCCCTGAATGCATCCATCAGCGAGCGCGGCGGGGAACTGTCCAGTCTTGTCGCACAAAGGCAACAGCTGGACGAGTTGCTCGATCAGATACAGCGGGCTATTGAAGAGTTGCCGGCCCTGCCGAAACCCGGCGCTTTCGCCGAATCCAGGGGACAACTGCCGTGGCCGGTGGACGGGGCGGTTCACAGCCGGTTCGGGGACACCTACGGCGACGGCAGCCTGCGTCGCAACGGGCTTTTTATCACCGCGCCCGGAGGCAGTCCGATACGGGCCGTTCACGGCGGTCGGGTCGTCTTCGCCGACTGGCTGCGGGGCACGGGATTGCTGGTGGTGGTGGATCACGGTGACGGTTATATGAGCCTGTACGGAAACAACGAATCACTCCAGGTGGAGGCGGGAAGCCAGGTTAGCCTCGGTGAGGTGATCGCCGGGGCAGGCAATAGCGGCGGCGTGCCTGAAACCGGCGTCTATTTTGAAATACGGCAACAGGGGCAGGCGATCAATCCGGCGGGCTGGCTGCAATCCCGGAATTGACAGGGTTACAGTGGCTGTTCCCCGCGTTAGAATGAGTAAACAACTATTGCCACGCAACCGGTCTGGATAAGTTGCAGAGTCTCACCTGCGGATACTGCGGACCCCAATGGACCGCCTTTGCGCCACCCATGATCAAGCACTTTCAGGAACCGATTATGAGACGTCTTAGCTTCAAGCCAACAACGCATGCCGCGGTCTTTATGCCGACGCTGATGCTGTTGATTCTGTTGGCCTTTCCGGCTGTGGCACAGCAGCCGGCACAATTGTCGGAAACCACACGGCCCACAGGTCAGCTCCCCCTGGATGAGGTGCGCATGTTCACTGAAGCACTGGACCGCATCCGCATGTCCTATGTGGAAGATATTGATGATAAAACCCTCCTGGAGCACGCTATTCGCGGCATGTTATCGGGTCTGGACCCGCATTCGTCCTACCTGGACACCAGCGACTACGAAAATCTGCAGGAAACCACAACGGGTGAGTTTGGCGGGCTGGGCGTCGAAGTGGGGCAGGAAAATGGCTATATCCGGGTAATCAGCCCCATTGATGATACGCCGGCTGCCCGGGCGGGAATTCAGCCGGGCGATTTGATTATCCAGATAGATCACAAACCCCTGCAACAGATGTTGCCGGAAGAAGCAGCCCAGATGATGCGCGGCGAACCCGGTACCGACGTCACCATCACGATCGTGCGGGAAAATGAACCCGAACCGTTCGATCTCACCATTACCCGCGAGGTGATCGCCGTCGCCAGTGTACGTCAGCGGCTGTTGGAACCCGGTTATGCCTACATCCGCCTGGCCCAGTTCCGGGTGAACACCGGCGACGAACTGGTTGAGGCAATCGAAAGCCTGCGCGAGGAAAACGGCGACGAGTTGAAAGGCATCGTACTGGACCTGCGCAATAATCCGGGCGGCGTGTTGCAGGCGTCCGTGGGCGTGGTTGACGCTTTCATTTCCGAAGGCAGAATCGTCTATACCAAGGGTCGCCTCACTGAAGCGGACCTGGAGTTCGAAGCGACAAGCAACACGCCCGCCGGAGACATCCCGCTGGTGGTATTGATCAATGAAGGTTCAGCCTCCGCGTCGGAAATCGTCGCCGGGGCGTTGCAGGACCACGGCCGCGCCGTGGTGATGGGACGCCGCAGTTTTGGCAAGGGTTCCGTTCAGACCGTGTTGCCGCTGAGCGAGGAACGCGCCATCAAGCTCACGACCTCGCTGTACTTCACGCCCGGCGGTCGCTCGATCCAGGCCCAGGGCATTATTCCCGACATCGTCGTGGATGAAGCCTTGGTCACCCGTCGCAATGCGCGGATAGGCATGTATTCGGAAGCGGACCTCGCGGGCCATCTGGAAAACGGGGACGGCAGTGAGGCCACCGACGCCGATGTCGCCAGACAGGCCTCGACCAGCGCTGAAGAAGTGCTCGTGAGTGATTACCCGTTGAATGAAGCATTGAATTTGCTTAAAGGGTTCAACACACTCAGTGGAATGAAGCGGATGTAACTCCGCTTTGCTTCACCCCCTCTTCCGCCCCCGCACTCATTCCTGAGAAAGTGTCGCGCGGGTGACTCACAGACGCATGATTATGCCCTGGTCCGCCATGTATTTTTTGGCCTGTTCGATAGTGAATTCACCGAAGTGAAAAATACTCGCCGCCAGTACCGCATCGGCCTTGCCCTGAACAACACCATCCACCAGGTGTTGCAGATTGCCTACACCACCGGATGCAATAACCGGCACAGTGACCGCCTCGCTGACCGCGCGGGTCAGGTCGTTGTCGAACCCCGACCTGGTGCCGTCACGATCCATACTGGTCAGGAGTATTTCTCCCGCCCCGTATGTCACCATGCGTTTCGCCCACTCGATGGCATCGAGTCCTGTGGGACGGCGACCACCATGCGTGAATATTTCCCACCGCAGTGGCTCCCCGTCGGCGCTGACGCGCTTGGCGTCCAGTGCCACGACAATGCACTGGGAGCCAAATCGTTCAGCCGCTTCCCGAACGAACTCGGGTGTGGTTACCGCGGCCGTATTGATCGCGACTTTTTCCGCCCCGGCATTCAGCATGGTGCGGATATCCTCCATTTTACGGATACCACCGCCCACAGTGAGAGGAATAAACACCTGGCCGGCGATGGCTTTCACTGTCTGCACCGTGGTTTCACGGCCTTCATGGCTCGCGGTAATGTCGAGAAAAGTAATTTCATCAGCGCCGGCTTCGCTGTAACGTTTGGCGATTTCCACCGGATCGCCGGCGTCGCGGATTTCGACGAATTTAACGCCCTTGACGACCCGCCCCTTGTCACAATCAAGACAGGGAATGATACGTTTTGCCAGTGCCATAACTCTCTTCCGGTCAGTTGCGCGTATAACTTTCGATATTGGCCTCACCGGCATCACAAAGCTTCTGGGCCGCCCGCAGATCCAAAGTGCCCTCGTAGATTGCCCTGCCGGTAATGGCGCCGATGATACCGGCTCCAGTGCGGGTCCGGCTCACACGTTGCAGACCGCTGATATCATCCAGCGTGCTGATGCCGCCCGAAGCGATGACGGGAATCACCGAGGTTTCAGCCAGCTTGACCGTGGCGTCGATATTGACACCTTGCATCATGCCGTCGCGCGCGATGTCGGTATAGACGATCGCGGTGACGCCATAGCCGGAAAGTTTTTCCGCCAGAGCAACGGCGTCAACATCGGACACTTCAGCCCAGCCGTCGGTGGCTACCTTGCCGTCCCTGGCATCCAGGCCGACGATAATGGTGCCGGGAAAACGCTCACAGGCATGGCGCACAAGCTCCGGATTTTTCACTGCCGCAGTGCCGATAATCACGTAGCTGACACCGGCTGAGAGATATTGTTCTATAGTTTCGAGGTCGCGTATTCCTCCGCCAATCTGTAACGGAAGGTCAGGAAAAGCCGCGGCAATCGACTTGACGATCGCGCCGTTTACCGGGGTACCGGCAAACGCGCCATTGAGGTCCACCAGATGCAGGCGGCGCGCTCCCTGCTCGCGCCAGTGACCGGCCATGTTGACCGGATCATCGGAGAAAACAGTAGAGTCGTCCATGCGGCCCTGCTTCAGGCGAACGCACTGACCATCCTTCAGGTCAATGGCGGGAATAACGAGCATCGTCTAACAGCCTCCATCCCAGTGCATGAAATTGCGGAACAGGGCAAGTCCGGCAATGTGGCTTTTCTCCGGGTGAAACTGGACTGCAAAAATGTTCCCCTGTTGCAGCGCGGACGCAAACTCAATGCCATATTCCGTGACACCTGCCACGGATTTTTCATCATCGGGCATAACGTAATAGCCGTGTACGAAATAGAAGCGGCTGTCATCCGGAATGTCTTTCCACAGGGGATGCGAAGTAGTCTGCCGGACACAGTTCCATCCCATGTGGGGTACTTTCAATCGATTGCCCTGAGTGTCGAGATGGTTTTCACCAAAATACTGTACCTGACCCTTTACCAGACCCAGACATTCCACCCCGTTATTTTCCTCGCTGAACTCCAACAGCGTCTGCATGCCCACGCAAATAGCCAGCACCGGTTTGCTCCGCGCGGCGTCCTCGACGATGGCATCCACATTCAGCCGGCGAATTGCCGCCATGCAATCGCGGATAGCTCCGACGCCGGGAAAAATTACCCGGTCGGCGGCGCCGATTATTTCAGGATCGGCGGTCACGTCCACCTGCACCCGCAGGCCATCACGGGCGGCGATAAATTCCAGCGCTTTCGCGACGGAATGGAGATTGCCCATGCCGTAATCGATTACCGCGATTTTGTTGGCAGCCTTTGACGGAAAAATAGAACTGACCCCCACTCCCTGTTTTAGCTCACAGGGAGCCTTTCGTGGACGGAATGACACCGCTGCTGCGCGGGTCGAGTTCGACCGCCATGCGCAGCGCGCGACCGAAAGCCTTGAACATTGTTTCAACCTGGTGGTGGGCGTTTTTTCCACGAAGATTGTCGATGTGCAACGTCACGAGAGCGTGATTGACAAAGCCCTGGAAAAACTCGTGAAACAGGTCGACGTCGAAGCCGCCGACCGCGCCGCGCGCGAAGTCCACGTGGTAGTCCAGCCCGGGGCGTCCGGAAAAATCGATAACCACGCGAGAGAGGGCTTCATCCAGCGGCACGTAAGCGTGGCCATAACGGCGGATACCGGTGCGGTCCAGCGCCTTGTTGACCGCCATGCCCAAGGTTATGCCCAAATCCTCAACGGTATGGTGCGCGTCGATTTCCAGGTCGCCATCGGCACGGATGGTCAGGTCCAGCAGCCCGTGACGGGCGATCTGATCCAGCATATGGTCAAGGAACGGCAATCCGCTTTCGATATCCAGTTTACCGGCGCCGTCGAGATTGACGGCGACAGAAATCCGGGTTTCCCGGGTATTGCGCTCTACCTTGGCTTGTCGGTCTGGCATGGATGGCTCCCGCCGGGAAAGGAAAGACGCGAATTATAAAGAGAAATGGAGCGGAAGACGAGACTCGAACTCGCGACAGCTTGCTTGGGAAGCAAGGGCTCTACCAACTGAGCTACTTCCGCACTATACCGGGAGGCATTATGCGCCGGGCCGATGTGCCGTGCAAGATTCAGCGCCATCCGTTAAACTGTTGATCTTCTCACAGAAAACAACAAATCCGTCATTACCATGGGCAAATTCCTGGGGACCTTTCTCAAGATTCTTACCTCGCTCGTTCTGCTGGGCGTGGTGATGGTGTTGGCGCTGGCGTTTCTGGTGGATCCCGGGAAATACCGCCCGGCGCTGCAACATGCGGTGTTGACATCCACCGGGCTTGAACTGAACATCGCCGGCGACATGTCGCTGACGTTCTCTCCGTATATCGGTGTCATGCTGGAAGACGTGCGGGTACGCAATCCCGGGATCAATCAGGAACTCGCCTCCTTTTCACGCATCAGTCTGCGCGCCGATCCGTGGAGGCTGCTCCGGGGCACGCTGACGATGGAGGAACTGACCGCCAGCGGAATGCATATCAATCTTTATGTCAGTGCGGACGGCACCGGCTCCTGGCAAACCGCCGATCCGGAATCGCAAGGACCTGAGGTGGCATCGGAGGCGGGCGAGGAGGCGATCAGCGCCGCATTTCGCCGCGTCACGATTGCCGACGCCAGTCTCGACATCCAGAATAGCGCCCAGGGCTATCACTACACGGTGCGCGATCTCAACCTGACCGGTACCAACGGTAATTTGCAATTCAGGCCTTTTCCATTGGCCACGGACTTTACCCTTGTCAGCCATCCCTCTGAGCAGGTCATGAATTTCAATTTTTCCAGCAACGCCAGCATTGACTACCAGGCCGGTAATCTCAGTCTGGACGGCATCATGCTCAGCCTCACGCCGCTGTTGCTTCAGGGCCAACTGGCGGTCACGGATTTTCGCGGCACACCGCAGTACACGGGATCACTGAACAGC
This sequence comes from Pseudohongiellaceae bacterium, assembly GCA_040879025.1. Taxonomy (GTDB): domain Bacteria; phylum Pseudomonadota; class Gammaproteobacteria; order Pseudomonadales; family Pseudohongiellaceae; genus JBBDLF01. The sequence continues at coordinate 24,631 of JBBDLF010000036.1, read as the reverse complement.
AATACCTTCGATCCCGTTGACCTGTTGCAAAACATGGGGGTGGTCAGCGCGCCGGACAACGCGGCTTTTCTGCCGGAACGCAACGCCATACAACGAGAGCTGAAAATGCGACTGGACTTCAGTGGGGACAGGCAACAACTTACGGTGAACCACCTCACCGCCACCCTGGACGACAGGGAGTTCGACCTGGAAGCAGAGGTACGATTTCCGCGTGACCGGCTTCCCATGAACATCAACTATCGGCTCGACACCAATGCCTTGCTGTTTGCCGATACTCCGGCAGCCTCCGAACCGGCCGAGATCATCGCGTCACCCGGCGATGAGCAGGATGTCCCGGTGCTGGTCGCGCCCGACGAAGCGGAATTCCGTATCCCCACCGACCTGCTGAGCAGTATGAATGTGCAGGGCAGCGTCGGGTTGGAATCACTTACCGCAGGCGCATTGCAGTTTGGTCCCATGGACTTGTTCACCAACCTGGAAAATGGCGTACTGGATATTGAAGCCCGACCGGTGGCATTCTACGACGGACAATTGGAGGGCAGCGTACGACTGAACGGGCGACAGCCTGAGTTGCTGGTGGAAAGCCGGTTTTCACTCAGCGATGTTAATGTGGGCCACCTGCTACCTGAACTGACCGGCTTCGATCCGGTCGAGGGCCTGCTGGATGCGGAAATGTCACATACAGCCGCCGGCAATACCCGGTCGGAACTGCTGGACAGTCTCGCCGGATCCACGACGTTTACCGTGGAAGACAACTCGGTGAATTTTTCATTGATCAAGCAGGTGTTCACTACAATCGCCGCACTCAGCCCGACCGGTGAGGCCATTCAACAATGGCCTGATGTCGTTGAGTTCGAGCGTCTGGTCGGATTCGTGTTGCTGGAGAACGGCCTCGCCAGCGATCAAATCGTGAATGTCAGCATGGACAATTTTGATATGACGGGGCAGGGCGGCATCAACAGGGAGGAGCAAAGCTTCGGCTATGACTTTTTGTTTACCGTCATGGGCGAACCCTTGCCGCAAACCATTCCTGTCAGTGAGCGTTATCACGGAATGTCCTGGCCTGTGCGTTGTGCCGCGAATTTCGACAGCGCCATAAATCAGTACTGCCGTCCGGAGTTTAACCAGGTGCGCGACCTTTTTGCGCAACTTTCGCGCGATGAGGCAGGGCCATCATCGGAACCGGACCAAGCCCCGGAAGACGATCAGGATGACTCCGGCGGATTTTTACGTGACCTGTTCCGTTAGCTGCATTCCCCGGATGACAACTGGTTTCAGCAAACGAATTCTGGAATGGTTTGCCGTAAACGGCAGACAAGACCTGCCATGGCAAAGCAATATCACACCCTACCGCGTGTGGGTCTCGGAAATCATGCTGCAACAGACTCAGGTGGCGACCGTAATTCCCTATTACGAGCGCTTCATGGAACGCTTCCCCACAGTGGATCAACTGGCGGTGGCCGACCCGGACCAGGTGCTGCATCTGTGGACGGGGCTTGGTTATTACGCCCGGGCGAGAAATTTGCATCGCACCGCCGCGATCGTGATGCAGGCGCACCAGGGAAGGTTTCCGGAATCGATTGAAGCCCTGGAGGAACTGCCGGGAATCGGACGCTCCACCGCCGGCGCTATCGCCGCCATCGCGATGGGCAAACGGGCGGCGATTCTGGACGGCAATGTAAAACGTGTGCTGGCTCGCTGTTTCGCCGTGGAAGGCTGGCCGGAGCAGGCCGCGGTAAAAGCGGGGTTGTGGCAACTGGCGGAGTCACTGACGCCCAAGGCACAAGTGAGAGAATATACCCAGGCGATGATGGATCTGGGGGCCACGGTGTGTACGCGCACCCGCCCTCGCTGTACCGGTTGCCCGCTGCAAACCGATTGCCGCGCCCTGCGCACCGACTCAATCTCCCGTTACCCCGGCAGGAAACCGGCGAAGGTCGTCCCGGTAAGGCAGGTGGCGATGTTTCTGCTGCGGAACGAGCACAATGACGTGTTGCTGCAGCGGCGCCCGCCGTCCGGCATCTGGGGCGGCCTGTGGAGCCTGCCGGAAAGCGAATGCCCCGACACGCTCCCCGCAACGCTGCCGCCGGGCCTGCTGGCACAGCACCACCCCCTTTCCACCGAAGAATGGCCCGTGGTCCGCCATACATTCAGTCATTACCACCTCGACATTACACCGATAGTCACCGGCGCGGTACAATGCCACGGAGTGATGGAATCCGCCGATTGGCTTTGGTATCCACTGGACAAATCCATCGAGGTGGGGCTGGCCGCCCCGGTGGCCCGTCTGCTGGACCGACTGGGCACTCACCACCTGTCCGAATCCGGCCACACTGCCTGAGCCCGGTCCGGCGCCAAAGACCAGGAGACGCTATGATCAAGGAGACCCTATGACCCGTATGGTACATTGCCGCAAATACAACAAAGAACTCCCCGGCCTGCCCATGGCGCCCTACCCCGGCCCCAAGGGACAGGACATTTACGAGAACGTCTCCCAGCAGGCATGGAGCGATTGGCTGAAACAGCAAACCATGCTGATCAACGAAAAGCAGCTCAGCATGGTCAACTCCCACGACCGCAAGTATCTGGAGCAGGAACGCGACAAGTTCCTCAATAACGAAGACCACGATACCGCAGAAGGCTACGTGCCGGAGGACGGCAAGCCATCTTGACTCGAAGACGCCGGAAAGGTTTAATACGCGGCTTGCAAAAGAGCCCCAGGCGTCGCATGCACAGAGTCAGTTGATCCTGTTAAGCCCAGGTAGCTCAGTTGGGTGAGGCAAGCGTTTATAAAGCGTAGCTTTATGCGCAGCCGAACGCCGGCAATCTGTGATTGACGGCTGGAATGAGCAGAGGAGCCAGGCGGAGCCTGGCCGGAACGTGCAGGATGCACAAAGTTAGTTGATCCTGAAGCCCAGGTAGCTCAGTCGGTAGAGCAGAGGACTGAAAATCCTCGTGTCGGTGGTTCGATTCCGCCCCTGGGCACCACACCGGCATCCAGCAACCTCCTAGAAAATCCCAAACAACGATACTAATCAGCTAGTTAGGCAATTATTCGTTACCGGGATCGAAATCGAGGGACACGATATGACCCTGGTCGGGGATATACATGAGCCTAAGATCTCTTCGACGCGTAGTGGAGCATCAATCCACTCCCGGTCTTCGTCCATCACCTGAAAACACGATTTGGGACTGAACTTAGCTTCCTTGACGGCTCCCATCTTTCTAAGTCTCTGTTCCAGCATGAGCAATTGCTGACGCATTGCCTGTGCCGGATCATGCGTTTGGTTCTTGATCTTTGCTTCGAAGTCATCGGCCGCCCTCTTTGCAACTGCTGCATCGATGCGCACCGCAGGCAAGGTATTGTTGTCGAAGTGAACATGGAGTGTTACTGCTACACCTTCGGGACCGAGGTCGCCTGCGCACCGCCGCAGCTGAGCTGGCACGCTAACTCAAATCCAGTCTTCCAGGCTAATATCGGGAATTCTGGAAAACTCTTTGGTATTGTTAGTTACAAGAACAGCATTAATGCTACGAGCATGAGCGGCTATCAGTAAATCATTATTCCCAATAGTATTGCCTTGCCGTTTTAATAAAGCTCTTATTACACCATAGTGCCTGGCGGCATCTTCGTCCCATGGATCAATTAGCAAACGCTGAGAAAATAAATCCAACTGGTTAAAACGCACTTCGCGCAGATTGGATTCACCGTTTTCAATTCCAAAGCACAATTCACCATATGTAATTGAAGAAATACAAATATTCTTGATTGCTTTAAACTTGTTTTTCAGCGCGGGTATTCTATTTTTTAGAACAAAAATGCAGGTATTTGTGTCAAGCATATACATTCTTAGAAGTCCCTTTCTTGTGGAGTATTTTGGTCTCGCTCCTTAAGAAAATTTTCGTCGAACGCTGAGGCTTGCGAAAAAAAATCATCCCAGGTGGGCTTGGCCGGTGAAATAATTACTCTGTCACCTTGTTTAGTGATGTACACCTCTTCACAATCGAACCTGAACTCTTTTGGCAATCGCACAGCCTGGCTTCGGCCATTCATAAATATTTTGGCAATTTGAGTTATCATGGCTGGTACCCTTCCAAGTTACGGTATATATCACGAAGTATATATCATTTAATTAGAGCTTGCTATATATTATTAAGAGACAATTACCTTGGCGGGCTACAGCCTGCCCCGGAACCAAACGTTGAGTTTGAGCAGGAAGGGTATAGGAAGAACAAAAAGGTATCACCCGAAGGAGTGAGTGACAGACGCTTCTCGGACACAGCGGGCCTTGCGATGTAACGGCACAGCCGCTCCACCTTCTTGCGCTGACGGGCTTTGGCCGCCACCCCGGCGTGCGGGCTGAAACCGTTGAGTTTTGCTACTCGGGTGTTCTCCGGCACTGGCTCGGTATCCACGCACCAGCACTGATGGAACGGATGCCGTCATGTCACTTGCCGCCGAGGCCCTGGGGTCGGCTGCCTATGCAAGGCACCGGCCCGAGCAGACCCTGCTGTACCAACTGGTTGAACGGTATTACCCCGAATTGATGGGCCTTGGGAGTAGTCTATAGGATTATTGTCACCTGGCTGATCCATCAGGCGGGCTTCACCCACAGCACTGCCCGCACCGGGGCGGTCACCTTTATCCAGCGCTTCGGCTCGGCGCTAAACCTGAACGTGCACTTTCACATCCTTCTCCTGGACGGGGTTTACCTGTCCCGGGCTGCCGGCAGCGAGTCGCTCCAGATCTTCAGGCGTGTCAACGCCCCCACCAAAGCCGAGCTTGAGATCTTGCTTCACCGTATCAGCACCCGACTGGCCCGCTTCCTGGTCAAAGCCGGTATCCTGGAGCAGGATAGCAATGCAGTTACTCAGGTGTAGAGTTTTCGTTCAAACACGAAAGCAGGAAGGTGGATGCCAGTTTGTTGCAGCGTTCGAATTCATTTGCTGTCGGAGAGGTCTGCACAGCCAGGCTGACTGTAAGTCCCAATCCGACCTTAACCATCGGAATAGTTCCGCTGCGTCCCGTTTCGGGTCCGCGGATAGTCGGCGCAGCTCTTCCGCCATCACTACATAGGACCAGCGGTCCCGATGCTGAGGCGTATCTTCGGTGCGCAGCAAGGTCAGGCCACTGACCATGCGCGTACGCAGGTAGCCACCTTCTGTCTTTTCCCGGTCGAAACGCTTGACGAGCAACACGTCCCGGTCACCCGCCGTGATGAGACGGCTTTCCGCGCTCTGAATACCGCAGGCGCGGGCGAGCACGCGCATGGTTCCATTTGTCATCCGGACGGTTGAATTTTGCGATCCACCGCCCGTCGTCACCCTCGACCACAGCCTTGGGCCGCGCCCCGCCCATCGACGTGCCAACCAGCATTAAATCCTCTACCTGATCGGCCGCGGTGCCTTGCGAGACAAGGGAGGAGATAAAAAATCATCGCATTTATGGTGAATGATCATTCAGTAAAACGTAATAGGTTCCTCTGCCAACACCCCTGGCTTCTATCAGGCCCAAATCCATTAATTTTTCAAAATCAAGCTTTCTTGACGCACGGCTCCGGGAAGTGAATCCGGCATATTCCCGTTGCGTTATACTGCCGTGCTCTTCTATGTAGTTCAGTATTTCCCGGTGATGATCTTCCAGTCGAGGCTTCCCGGCTTCCATACGAGGCAGCGTTTTCCTGATGCGTCCTAATTCGTCCAGAATGCCATCGGCAAAATATTCCAGCCAGGCAGTGAACTCAATCCCGTCCTCAAGTTCGTAGTAGTCCCCCGACAAGCCCACCGCTTTAAAATACCGGGTAATGTTCTGGTTGTAGTAGTTCTCAAAACTGAAAATCTCAAAGAAATCCAGCCCCGCCTTGCCGAGAATGGCTGTCGTCATCAGGCGGGTGGTGCGGCCATTCCCGTCCATAAAGGGATGAATAGTGACGCTTTGCCGATGGAAAAGCCCAGCCAGCACGACCGGATCAATCTTCCCGATATTGGCATTGATAAAATCCATTAACGCTTTGGTTAATTTCCTGACATCGTTTGCGTCCGGCGGTATGAAAATGATTTCATCCGGTTTGCGAGGATTGCGGATGATAACCGGCGCCTTCCGGAGCTGGCCGCAGTCAGTCGGATTGTCCATAAGACCGTCCACGACCTGCTTCTGAACTTTCTCAAGCGTGGGGATATCGAGCCTGAATGTCTTCGTATGAACAGCCGCATAGAGAGTCTGAAGGGCCTTGTTGTAGTTCAAAACTTCCTGCTCGGTATCCCGGATATGCTCTTTCCTTGATTTCAGCAAGCGGCGAACATCGGTGAGAGGTAGCGGGTTTCCTTCAATACTGGTGGAAGCGTAGCTGGAAAGTTCTCTGGCACTGAGTTCGAGCCTGGCCAGAGCCTGGCCGCTTGGATGATAGCTCTTGATTTCACCTATAGCCTCTCCAATCTCCCGGATAGTGGATAGCAACTTGTGGGTAATCGTGTATTTCGGCTTCCATTTCATAGCCGTAAATTAGCCGTAAATTAGCCGTAAAGTCAAGCCGTAAATTCGACGGGACGGGTAATGTATATAGCCGCAAAGTAGCCGTAATATAGCCGAAAGGAAGGTGGCCTCAAAAACATCCTTACAAATTAGCCGGATTTTTTGCCAGTGTCAGTTATCTCTACGATTCGTCGCGAGCTTCTGGGACTACAGGCAAAATGGCCGATCCGAACAGGCGGACAAATGGCCGATTATCTCGCTGCCGACTGGAAGTTCAATCTCGTCCTCGAGTTCGTAATAGTCTCCCGATAACCTGCGTGTAGGGTGCCATGGACAGGAAACCCAACAAATTAACGGTACAATCGGTCATTGCCTGACCCCGTTTTGCCCTGCTGAAGACAGTCCCCGACACCCCGCTGCCGCTCACCGTACGATGTCTTCAGCTCGGCGCAAAAACGAAGAAAAGTAACACTTTGTCACTCACTTGGTGTTGTTGTGGCTCAAACTAGCCTGCGCGAAACTGGCGTATTTCCCCTGGTCTCGCGGGCCTCGTCCTTAGTTGTTATTAATACTGTTTGTTGCTGAATCTTGCCCGGTCACACACCGGCCCTGGAGTCTGAATTGCGTTTTCTCATTCGTCACCCCCTCGTCATCGCCTTCATCCTTGGCATAGGAAGCCTGAGCTATCTGGTTTATGGCAAAATCGAGCAGCCTCTGCCGGGTCCCGGCGGCGGCTTCGGTGGCGGAGCCGGCCGGTCAATGGAAACAGTCGTGAGGGTGGAGCCGGTCCGCCGCCAGCTTATCGCCGACCAGGTTGAATCCATAGGCACAACTGTTGCCAATGAGTCAGTGAATCTGACGGCGAAAGTCTCGGAAACCGTCAGCAAGGTCCTGTTCGAGGATGGCGCCTACGTAGAGGAAGGCGACATTCTGGTGGAACTGACCAACAGTGCGGAGGCAACGCGGCTCGCCGAAGCACAGGCCGGCGTGACAGACACAAAACGACAATACGAACGCCTGCAGGACCTGGTTGCCAGAAACCTGGTGGCCTCCGTCGACCTGGACCAGGCCGGCACCGCGCTCGAGCAGGCACAGGCACGGCTGGACGGCATCCTGGTATCCATGGACGACCGCCTGATCCGCGCACCATTCAGCGGCATCCTCGGCTTTCGCAATGTCAGCGAAGGCAGCCTGCTGTCTCCCGGCACGGTGATCAGCACGCTGGACGATATCTCGATCATCAAGCTGGACTTCACGGTCCCGGAAATCTACCTCGCTGATGTACAACCGGGCCAGACGGTGCATGCCAAAAGCATCGTCTACAAGGATCACGAATTCGAAGGCCTCATTCGGGTTGTGGGTTCACGGATCGATCCGGTGACCCGATCTGTCTCGGTGCGGGCGCATATCGACAATCCCGACGGCACGTTGCGGCCGGGCATGCTGCTCACCGTGGCGCTGGCTCTTAACGAGCATGAGTCGACAGTGGTTCCCGAAATGGCTGTCGTGGCGAATCAGGGACAACAGCATGTCTTCGTCGTGGACGAGGAGAATTATGCCCACCAGGTGGAAGTGGAACTGGGCCGGCGCCGACCGGGCCTGGTCGAAATCCTGTCGGGCGTGGTTCCCGGCCAGCGTGTGGTTACCGAAGGGATCGCCCAAGTGAGACCGGATCAAAAGGTACGGGTATTGAATCCCGGCGGCGTTCCGACCATCCCCGATGTCGATCGTGAAAGATCCTGAGACTCCGGCCATTCGTTTCCTCCCATAGGACCTCACCATGATTCTCTCCGACATTTCCGTTAAACGGCCGGTCTTCGCAACCGTAATCAGCCTGCTGCTGGTCTCCTTCGGCATACTGTCATTCATGGAGTTGCCGCTGAGGGAATATCCGGACACGAGCCCGCCGGTAGTCTCCATCAGCACGAGCTACCCCGGCGCCTCCGCCGAGATCGTTGAGTCCCAGATCACCCAACTGATCGAAGACCAGATCAACGGCATCGACGGCGTCAGTTCCATTAACTCGTCCAGCAGCGACGGCAATTCGCGCATCTCCGTGGAGTTCAACGTCGGCCGCGATATCGACGTGGCCGCCAACGACATTCGCGACAAGATTTCCCGTGTCACCCGCAGGCTACCGGAGGAGGTCGATCCGCCCACCATTGCCAAGGCTGACAGCGAATCGCGACCGATCCAGTATTTCAATCTGACCAGCAGCCAGATGACGTACCTGGAGTTGAATGATTACGCCAACCGCTTCCTGGTGGATCAGTTTTCCGTACTCGACGGTGTCGCCAGCGTGTCCGTGAACGGCAATGGCGGATTCGCCATGCGGATATGGCTGGACCGTATTGCGCTGGCCGCCCGCGGGCTGACGGTAACGGACGTGACCTCCGCGCTGCGCAGGGAAAACATAGAACTGCCCGCCGGTCGCATCGACTCGACCAATCTTGAGTTTGCCGTCCGCGTCGAGCGAATCTACCAGAGCGCGGATGATTTTGAACGCCTGGTTATCGCCCGCGGCGATGACAGGCACCTGGTGCGGCTGGGCGAGGTGGCGCGCATCGAACTGGGTTCGGCCAACAATCGCTCCACCTACAAGGGCAACGGCGAGGAATCCGTCGGTATCGGCATCGTCAAGCAGTCCACCGCCAACAGCCTGACGGTGCTGCGGGCGTCGAGCGCTCTGGCGGAAAGCATACGGCAAAGCTTGCCCGACCACATGGATCTGGTTCTCTCCTCCAGTGACGCCGCCTACATCGAAAACGCCATCAGTTCGGTGTACACGACCATCTTCATGACCATCGCGCTGGTGGGCATGGTTATCTACATATTCCTGGGCTCGTTTCGCGCCATGCTGATACCGACGGTGACCATACCGGTGTGCCTGTTGTCCGCGTTCATCGCCCTGGCGGCCATGGGGCTTTCGATCAACCTGATTACCCTGCTGGCGCTGGTATTGTGCGTGGGCCTGGTGGTGGACGATTCCATTGTGGTGCTGGAAAACATCCAGCGCCGGATCGAGGCGGGCGAGCCTCCCCTGCTGGCCGCATTCAACGGGGCCAGGCAAGTGGCCTTCGCGGTCATCGCGACGACCGCTGTGCTGATTGCCGTGTTCGTGCCGGTGGTGTTCATGGAAGGGAACATGGGCATTCTGTTCTACGAACTGGCTGTGACCATCGGTGCAGCGGTGATTTTCTCCAGTGTGCTGGCGCTGTCCTTGACGCCGATGCTCAGTTCAAAGCTGCTCACCGAACATGCCCATGAAAGCTGGTTGACACAGAATGCGGATCGGCTGTTCCGCTGGCTGCAAAGAGGCTATCACGATGCGCTGGCCACCTGCCTGCGCTATGGCTGGGTGGTGATCGGCGTCCTGCTGCTGGTGGGCGCCAGTATTTACTTCCTGCTGCAGCAGATTCCCACCGCCTTCGCGCCCCCGGAGGACCAGGGTGTGTTCCTGGTCAGAATCAGCGGTCCCGAAGGTGCCAGCCTGACCTTTATGGAAGAGCAGATCAATGATATGCAGCAGGACGTGATGCCGTACATCGAGCGTGGCGAAATCGAGAACGTGATCTCCATGGTGCCGGGCTTCGGCGGAGGCGGCGGGGCTGTCAATGGCGGCATGAGCATCGTGTCCTTGCCGGCATGGGGCGCGCGCCCGAAGTCGACGCAGCAGGTCATGGACGAGCTGAACCAGAAGTGGTCGCAAATCCCCGCCCTGCAGGTATCCATGTTCATGCGTTCGGGTCTCGTTCGCGGCGGCGGCGGGCAGCCGGTGCAATTCGTCCTGGGTGGACGCAGTTACGAAGAATTGACCGAGTGGCGCGATCTGTTGATCACCCGCGCCGAAGAAAGCGGCCTGTTCACGCGGCCGCAGGCCGACTACCAGGAAACGCGGCCCAGCCTGACCGTAACGGTGGATAAGATACGGGCATCCGACCTTGGCGTATCGATCCAGTCCATCGGCCAGACCCTGCAGGCGATGATGAGTGAGAGTCGCGTCACCACCTTCGCCAATTTGGGTGAAGAGTATGACGTGATCCTGCAGGCCGAGGACGCGCAGCGGGCATCGCCGGACGACCTGACGAACATTTATGTCCGCTCCGACACCACCGGACGCCTGATTCCGCTCTCGAACGTGGTCACCATCGCGAATTCTTCAGGGCCGACATCGCTGAACCGTTACAATCGTGTGCGGGCCATAACCATCAGTGCCGGATTGACTCCGGGAACTGACCTGGGCAGCGCCCTGACATTCCTGGAAAACGTCGTTGTGGAGGAATTGCCGGAGTACGCACAGATCGATTACAAGGGTGAATCGCTGGAACTGAAGGAGTCCAGCGGCGGGCTGATGTTCATCTTCATGATGGCCATGCTGGTGGTATTCCTGGTTCTCGCGGCGCAGTTCGAAAGCTTCGTCCACCCGCTGGTCATTATGACGACCGTGCCCCTGGCGATTTTTGGCGCCCTGATCGGCCTGATCCTTACCGACGGTACGCTGAATATCTACAGCAACATCGGCTTGATCATTCTGGTCGGAATCGCCAGCAAGAATGGCATCCTGATTGTGGAATTCGCCAATCAGTTGCGCGATCAGGGGCGTGAATTCCACGACGCCCTGGTGGAGGCCTGCGACCTGAGGCTGCGGCCGGTACTGATGACGGCGCTGTCCACCATGATGGGTTCCACTCCGCTGATACTGTCAACCGGCGCGGGTTCGGAAAGCCGGGTTTTACTGGGTGTGGTAATATTCTCGGGAGTTTTGATGACAACCCTCATGACCCTGTTCGTCGTGCCGGTGATGTACAATCTGATTGCCAGAAATACCGGGTCACCGGAGACAGTCGCGCGGCTACTCTCGTCCATGCAGACCACGAAACGCGCCGTCGCGACGGAGTAGTCGCTCTGTCGGCGAACGGTGCGTCAGGGGACATGTGTTCAGCTACACGAGAGACCGGGCCATGCCATGGGGAAGCAGTTCGGCCTCTCCCCGTTTGACCTTGGCGATAAGACGATACTCCCGGGGAGGTCTCCTGTGGATATCCTTGAAAGCCTTGTTGAATGAACTCAGGGACGCGTAGCCAACGTCAAGCGCAATGTTGGCGATTGACTCGTCGCTGCTTTGCAGCAGACAACCGGCTTCCCTGATTCGATAGCTATTGAGAAACTGATTAAAATTCCTGAAATGCATTTCCTTGTTGATCAGGTTCCTGAGCCGATGATCCGGGACGGACATCGCTTGTGCCAGGTCCCCGATGGTGAGCCCCATACGGTGATAGAGCTGGTCCTGTTCCATCGCTATTTTCAGTTTCTCCAGCAGGGTAGCGTCAGGCCTTTTGATCACAAGAATTTTCTTGTATAAATTCAGATGCAGTGGCTCGGTAAGTATTGCCGCGGCATCGCGATGAACCGCGAAAACTGCGAGGTTGAGTGCCAACGCAACGGCAAAGGCATAGGAAGCAAGGAAGGCGTTGAGAAAATCGAGAAACGAAATCGTACTGGTAATTGCGATGGTTGAGAGCGAAACCGCCAGAAATCCATTACCTATCACCGTAGCAATCAGTACCCCCATTGCTATGACGAATGGGATTCTTACTCTCCTCCTTTCTTCCACCAGATCGTCGTCTCTGCCGATAATACCAAGATAAACAGCGTGCACCGCAAACCCCAGCATGATTATCTGGGGAAGAACAAAGCCGACCGTATAAGACAACGCCGTGAACTGGTACTCCATAGCGTAAAGAATCCCCCCACCGGCCCGCGCGAGCATGTACAGAGCCATTGCACAAATTGCGACGGGAGGAATTTTCTTTTCATCAACAAACAGAAGAACAGCAAATAACCAAAGCACTGCGGGTGTTGCCACGGCCAGCCTGAACAGAACGAAAGTGATTACCGGATTCTCAGGGATAAAGGTGGTGGCGGTTATCAGATAGGCGATCAGGCAAACGCAAAATACAGCAAATAGCTGAGCGGCCCGATGCTTTTTAAAATGGACAAACAGGGAGCAACTCAGAAAGACCAGCTGGGAAATTGCCAGGGCAGATGCAAGATTGATAAATTGGGTCATGAGTTCACATTCCCCAGCAGTCGTAAGGTGCCAGTCCCGAACGTCTCGAGCACCACCACATAAAAAACTGCCCGGAGGAGAGAGACCCAGGCAGCCAGTGTATAAACAGGAACCCCCACAGTTCATATTTATACCCAAATCGTACCGCTACCGTTCGCGGTGTTTTTTACTGATAATTTCCCAATGTGACCGGACGGTTAGCTTGTTCTGATGTTCTTACATAATATCGATACCATTTGACAGTTTGATTTAACTACTATTGAAACCCCGATTCTTCCGGAAAACAGAATATTAATGACGAATTTCTTTACCGCTGCCGAATACGGTCAAGAACGATCGTCAGGCCTTCAGAGTTCAATATCCATGCTGACAAAATACCTGCCGAAATTGTCGTAGAGTCTGCTCTCAAACCCGCCTGTTACCGGCAGCCTTCTTGGTTCCCAATCGAAAACATTGGTAATACCGAATGTGAAGTTGGTGAACGCCGTGCACAAAAAATCATCCATACGATATCCGGTGCGGGTGAAAATCAAACAGTGCGACGCGGGTTGGGGAAAGGAGTTGACGGCATCGAGGCTTGAGCACGGTTTTCGCCGCATTTTTATCATCGGTGTGTCGCTTTCAGCCTGCGCCACGACCCGAATTGCGTGATGGGGATCACAAACCCGGTAAAACATTCGTGCAATGTGCCGTGATAGTTATAGAGTCCTGCCTTATGCAAGGGGGTTGACGGGCTCGAGAACAAACCGAGGTTCGCTGTCTACAACGGTTGTGGAACATCACTATGCACGGCAAAACGGCATCGCCAATCGCTCGCTCCGTAGGCATCACGCTGCTCGAGATGCTGATTGTGGTCGCGATACTCAGCATCGTCCTGACGGTGGGGCTTCCCAGCTTCACTGAAACCGCGGGCCGAATCGAAGCCGGGAGCGCGTCGCGATCTCTGCAAAGCGCGCTAGGTCTGGCAAAGAGTGAAGCTGCCAAACGCGGCCTGACTGTCAGCGTATGCCCCACCACGGATGGGCAGCAGTGCGCCGCCGGGCAGTGGAACAATGGCTGGATTGTATTTGTGGACGCCAATGGCGATGCCAGTGGAGGAGCGGGATCCATCGATGCCAACGACACCATCATACAAATCAGCGATGTGTCCGCGCAATCGGTGGTTACCGCCACTACCAACCTGATCCAGTACGACAGCCGGGGCTACGGATTGAACGATGAAATCCAAACCCTCACCGTCTGCCCTCCTGATGGCAATGCCGAGAATGCCCGCCAGCTCGAGATAGGGATTACTGGCAGGGTCCGGCTCATCGTGGACGACCTGACATGCGCTTCGTGAATTCTCATTCCAGAGAAAGCGGGGCGACCCTGCTGGAAGTGCTGATCTCGCTGATGATCCTTGCCGGTGGCATGCTTGGCATGAGTGCCCTGTTGACATCCAGCCTCAAGATCAATCAGTCATCCAATTTCCGTACCCAGGCGACTTTGTACAGTCAGGACATCATCGAGCGAATGCGTTCCAATATCAGTGCGACGGAGGCAGGAGATTATGACGATCCTTCAGCCATACTTACCGCTTCCTGCCTTACACCGGCAGGTTGCCCCGCGGCGGCCATGGCAGCTCACGACGTTGCCGAATGGGAAACCCTGGTACAGGCGGGACTGCCGTCAGGCTCGGCTACCGTCTGTATCGATGCCTCAGCGATTGATGGCACGCCCGCGTCCCCGGCCTGCGACGGCGCCGGAAGTCTCTATGCAGTCAAAATATGGTGGGATGATGACAGGGATGGCGTGGCGGAACAGCGCTTCATAGCCACCTTCCAGCCCTGACCCAGCGGAACCCGAGCCAAAGGCGAAGAGATCATGTGCGATACCCGTTACACGCTGAATGAGAAAGCCAGGAACCAGCAGGGCCTCACTCTGACGGAACTGATGGTCAGTCTCGCTCTGACCGCGACGCTGACGGCGGGATTGGTTGAGGTGCTGGTCGGCATGCGGCAGACAGAAACAACCCAGGCGGCGATTTCACGCATGCAGGAATCAGAACGCTTCGCTCTCGGCTTCCTGAGTAATGACCTGCATATGTCGGGCTACGTTGGCTGTCTCAGCGGCATCGCTGCGGAGGACATACAGAATACGCTGGACGGGCCACCGCCGGCCTTTCAGCCGGATCGGGAGATCCAGGGGTGGGAAGCCGACGGCACGGCTCCCGGTGACATCAACAATCGCGTCGATAATGTTGCTGTGGTGAGCACCGGAGGGGGCGGCTGGTCCGCTTCCGGTGCCAACGTGCTGGAAACTACCAGCGTCGTTCCCGGCACCGATATCCTGCGTGTCTGGTTTATGGATGAAGAGGACGGCGATATCAATTCGATTACACCTGGCGCTTCGACAGTGGTCAATACGGAAGCGTTGGATATACAAGATGAAGACATTCTGCTCTTGAGCGACTGCGAACAGGCTGCCTGGGTTCAGGCCTGCAACGTGCAGAGCGTAGGCAGCCCGGTTACCTTGAACCTGACCCTTTCCTCAGGTTGCAATCCGGGAAATGTCGCCAACCTCAGCGTCGGCGTGAGCGACGACGGCAAAGTGGCGAAACTCAACGGCATCATGTACTACATTGGCAAACGGGATGATGCGGCGACGAACCCTCCTTCCCTGTACCGGCGCCGCCTGACCGGCAGCGCGACTTTGGGCGCGCCTGAGGAACTGGTTGAAGGCGTCGCGGACATGCAGATTCTCTACGGCGAAAACATAAACAATGACAACGACCGTACGGCGGATGCCTATGTGACCGCGGATCAGGTGACCGACTGGAGCAACGTCGTCAGTGTTCGCATTTCCATTCTGGTGCAATCACTGGAAGATTATTTGGTGGGTGACCCGCAGCCCTACGTGTTCAACGCGGTGAGCTACGATGGAGAAGCCGGCAATGGCGCGCTTCCCGATGATGGCCGGCTCCGCCGTGCGTTTACCGCGACGGTCGGATTGCGGAACCGGGTCCTGTAGTGCCTGTCTGTACGACATCTGTACCGAGTTGGCGACATTCGCAAGCGCAGAGTGACTGGTAAGGTGAATGTAATGAATCGAGACATAGTCAGACATTCCGCCGCTCCGCAGCGGCAGTCTGGAGTAGCCCTCATACTCAGCATGATTTTTCTGCTGGTGGTAACTCTCCTGGCCACGGGCAGCATGGAGTCTTCCATCCTGGAGGAACGCATGGCTGGCAATCTGCGCAGCCACAACCTGGCGTTTCAGGCAGCGGAGTCTTCTCTCAAGTCCGGTGAAGGCTGGTTGCAGAGCCAGGTCCTGCTGCCCGGCACCAGCTCGGACGGCTCGACCGTGGTATGGTCCAGCAACGCACCCGACCCGGACAGTGACGGTGATGAGTGGTGGGAGGAGCGCGATGGCGTGTGGTGGAACAGCAATGCCGAGCAACTGGGCGGGCTGAGCGGCGTGCAGAATCAACCGCAGTATGTCATAGAAGAACATTTCACCGGGTTTCAGGGGCAGTCCCTCACCATAGGAACTGGAGAAGTCTCCACATCCCGGGTGATGCACCGCATTACGGCGCGGGGTGTGGGAGGAGACAGCAATGCAGAAGTGTTGCTGCAATCAACCCACCTCCGCCCCTACGACTGATGACGAGGTCAGGGCAATGAAAACAAGAATGAAGCTAATGCGTTTGTCGCTCTGGTCGGCGGGCGTGCTGTCCTGTTTCACCAGCGGCAACGCCGCCGAACTGGATCTGGCAACATCACCTTTGTTCCTGGGAACCAGTATAGATGCGAACGTATTCTTCCAGCTCGATGATTCCGGTTCCATGGACTGGGAAACCACGGTTGGAGAGTTCGATTACTACACCGCGTACTGGGAGAATACTAACGAGCCCAAGATCGATTCGGGAGTATGGCGCAGCTTTTCCAGTTCCGGTCCAAAGGCGAACGCCCGACGCGACTATGTTTACCTGTTCAATGAAGCGGACAATCTGTACACCTCATTCTCCTATGCTGACGCTGAGCAAAATTCAGAGGCGCTGCAACGGGACTGGCGCGCCCGTTCCTCGGATTTCAATCTCATCTACTACAATCCTGCATCCACCTATATTCCCTGGCCCGGCTTCTCCGATGCCGATTTTACGGCGGCCCGGGGAAACCCTCAGCCGGGAACCGCCGGGTACGGTGAGATCCGGGACTTGACAGGCTTTGTGTATGAGGTGTGGATCGACGACCATGGCTACGGAGGAAGCAGACCCAACGGACCTGATGATGCCACGGACGGTGCCAACGAAATCGTCGACCTGTGGGATTCGCGCGACACCTACACAGTAAGCAGTGCGGAGCTGGAGGTGGATACCTACACTATTCCTTCAGCCGCGGACATCGCGAGCCTGAATTCAGACTGTGATCTCAATGATGCCCTGGACTCGATACCCTATGAGGACTGTTTTGGAACGGAACATAGCAGCTCAAGCTATACGGCCGCTCAAACCAATACCTGGGGCAGAACACTGGCGCAGGAGAAGCAGAACATCGCCAACTGGTACCAGTACTACCGCAAACGTTCCTTCGTGGCCAAAGCCGCCATCTCGGAAGTCATCGATTCTTCCCCGGATTTTCGCTACGGCCTCAATCTGATCAACGATGACGATGATGTGTTTGTCGAAGTCCCCGCGGCGGGCGTTAATGATTACAGTGCCCACAATGCCGCCCTGCTGGCGGAACTGTTCGACTATCGCTGGCGGGCGCTCGGTACTCCGCTGCGCACCGGCCTTGAAAGAGTGGGTCGGTATTTTGACGACGAATTGCCCGGACGTGCAGACCCTGTCATTTCCGAGTGTCAGCAGAACTTCGGCATTCTGATTTCAGACGGATACTGGAGCGGTTCCGCACCGAGTGCTTCCATAGGCGATGCCGACGGTGATGGCTACAGCAGGACAGTCGCGGATGTCGCCAAGTACTACTATGACAAGGATCTCAGTTCCCTTGACGACAATGTTCCAACCTCGCTCATCGACCAGAACAACCAACAGCACCTGGTTACCTTCACTGTCGCATTCGGCGTGGAGGGCGAACTGGTCGACACCAACGCTGATGGCTATCCGGACCCGGAATTGGACGAGGACGACCACTGGGGAAATCCCTTCGCCAATGAACCGGCTAAGATCGACGACCTCTGGCATGCCGCTTTCAATAGCAAGGGAGAGTACCTCTCGGCACAAACGCCGGCCGCCCTCGTCAGTTCCCTGGTCACCGCATTGGCTGAAATATCCGACCGCGTCGGCTCCTCTGCGTCGGTCGCCACCAATTCCGGCTCGCTCAATTCGGGAAGCAAACTGTTCCAGGCCCGTTTTGACAGCGCCCGTTGGAGCGGGCAGTTGCTGGCCTACACCTTGAATGCTGACGGCACCATAAATCCCAATCCCGCGTGGGACGCCTCGGAGTCGCTGGATAACCAGCATTACAGCCTGGGTCGAGTAATCATTAGCTACAACCCGGATATCGATGCCGTACCGGGCGGAGATCCCGAAGGCGACGGCGTTCCATTCCGTTTTCCAGCCAACTATACCTCGCCCTCGGCGAGCACGGAGCTCGGAGACGGACAGATTGAGCACCTGTTAAGCTACGCACCTTATCCATTCAGCACCACCAATGCGGGTGAAATTGCGACCAACCAGTCCTTTGGCGAGGCTTTGGTGAATTACCTCAGAGGCGATCGCAGCAATGAAGGAACGGGCCATGGTTTGAGACGACGTGATTCCGTGCTGGGTGATCTGGTGGATTCCGATCCGCAGTTTGTGGGAATTCCGCGTTTCCGATATTCGGACGATATGGAAGCCGCGCCTTATTCCGCGTTCCGGTCAGCCTATGCCGACAGGGACAGAATTGTCTACGTGGGCGCGAACGATGGCATGTTGCATGGCTTCGATGATGCCGACGGCAGGGAGAGGCTGGCCTTCATACCCAGCGCCGTCTATGAAAATCTTCCGGAATTGGCCCAGACGACTTACACCCACCGTTACTTTGTCAACGAGGCGCCGACCGTGGTGGATGTGTTCCTGAGCGGCAAAACGGACCCTAACACCGGTACTACGGGAAGCTGGAGCACCGTACTGGTGGGCTCGCTGGGGCGCGGCGGGCAGGCTGTTTATGCGCTGGATGTGACGGATCCGGACGGGTTCTCCGAGGCAAGCGCCGCCGATATCGCGCTGTGGGAGTTTGACGACAGCGATGATGCCGACCTGGGATTCACTTACAGCATTCCCAGTGTGGCAAAAATGAAGGACGGAAGTTGGGCTGCCGTGTTTGGCAATGGCTACAACAACACCGCTGCCGATGGCAACGCCAGTGCCACGGGTCATGCGGTACTTTATATCGTGGACACCGAGACCGGCGAACTGATCAGGAAGATCGATACCGGCGTCGGCTCCGCCACCACGCCCAACGGTTTGTCATCCCCTGCACTGGTGGACGTAGACGGGGATTTCGAAGTCGATTATATCTATGCTGGCGATCTCTACGGCAACCTGTGGAAATTCAACGTCACCGCGGCAAATCCTAATCAGTGGGATGTGGCTTATTCCCAGGGACCGAATGAGCTGCCGCTCTTTTCCACCGGCACTGATCACCCCATCACTACACGGCCGCAGATCACCGCTCATCCCGCGGGGCTGGATGGGTATATGGTGTACTTCGGAACCGGTAAATACCTCGAAACGGATGATGACGACGCCACGGGAGCCGCTACACAGGCTTTCTACGGAATCTGGGACAAGAACGAGTCGTCACTCGACGCCTTCGATGAGGACGACCTTCTGCAACAAGCCATCACTGACCAGTATCAACACGACACCGGTGATGAGATTCTGACTCTCCGGGATGTGACAAGCCACGATATCGACTTCTCCACCCACATGGGCTGGTTTATAGAGTTGATACCCGAGAACGTCGGCGGTAGCGCCAACAGCAACAATTTCGGCGAAAAGCAGGTCAGCAATGCCCTGGTGAGAGACGGCCGCGTGATTTTTACCACGCTTATTCCTTCGCAGGGTTTGTGCGATTTCGGTGGTTCCAGCTTCATAATGGAACTGGACTTCCGCAACGGTGGACAGCTCGACTTTCCCGCTTTCGATCTGAATGGCGATGGAGGTTTCGATTCCAGTGATACTCTCGCCTCAGGTATGATGTCGGACGTCGGTATCGTTCCCACCCTGACTATTTTTTCCGGTGCTGACAGCGACCTGGCGTTCGGCAGCGGCAGCAGCGGCGATGTCGAAAGCGTGGGGCTGAATATCGGTGGCAGCTATACTGGCCGTCAGTCCTGGCGGCAACTGCGATAACTGTTTGGTACTGAAACTGGTACAGAATTCAAAGTGTGCGGCAATGAGTATCGGAATGAGTGGCCGTGAGCCAGCTGCAATGGGAGGGGATATGCACAAGATGATTGTAAGGCGGGCGCTGACATTGCTGGTTGTTGGCCTGCTGTCATTTGCATTGCAGGCCCAGCAGATTGCGCGACGGGGCAGCATCGAATCCATCAATCAGGATGCCGGTTTTATCGTTGTCAGTGGTATCAGGCTGCCCTATAGCGAAGGCAGCGTAAGAGTCCGCTATCAGGGCCGCGATATCAGAACCACCTTCCTGGCTCCGGGACTGCTGATCACCTATCGGCTCAACCCGGACGGTACCATCGGCGATATTATTCTGCTGGGACCGCTGGATCGACTGGAACAGATAGACAGACACTGAGCGAGAAGCGCCATGAGGCAGACAACCGGGTACACCTTGCTTGAGCTACTGATAACCGTCGCGATCATAGGAATCATTGCGGCGGTGGCGCTGCCAACTTATCAGCAGAGTGTGTTGCGGTCTGCTCGCGCCGAGGCCAAGTCGGCTTTGATGCAGGTGGCGGCAAACCAGGAAAGATTCTATTCGGCCAACAACAGCTATTCCACCAATGCCGATCCCCTGAGTGCGTCTCCTCAGGCGACTGTGGAATCCCGCGATGGCAGTTATGTGGTCAGCGTCGCCGCCTGTACCTCCGGCAGCATCGCAAACTGCTTTCTGGCAACGGCAGTGCCGCAGGACAACCAGTCCGCTGACAGTTGCGGCTCACTCACGCTGACCAATACCGGTGTGCGCGCCGCCACCGGCGGCAGTGTGGACGATTGCTGGGAACGTTGACCAGTATCGATCTGCGCCGGACCCGACTGGGCGAACCGTGGGGGGTTTCACCGAAAGATATTACAGCCGCGATGTGCTATTGGTAGAGGATGAACTGTCGCGAGACGCAAGAAGAGCTCTCACGGTACGCAGTTTGTTGAATAACAATAACCCTCAGTTCATAGCAGGAGGTTGTCATGACCCAGTCGCCCGGACACAGGAAATGGCCTGAGCACAAGGTGGAAGAGAAACCCATGGATGATCCGGTTCAGGTGCTCATCAACGGCACGGTGGTCGCCGAGTCGTCCGGCGCCATCGAACTGGACGAGGACAGGCATCCGGCGCGGATCTATATTCCACGCGCTGACGTCAGGATGGATTGCTTTGAGCAGTCCCGCAAGACGACGAAATGCCCCTTCAAGGGTGAAGCCGACTATTTCGATTTCAAAAGCAGTGGCCAGTCTCTGGAGGAGGTTGCCTGGAGCTACGAGGAGCCTTTCGACGAGCATCAGGCACTGAAAGACATGATTGCCTTTCATGACGAACAACCGGAGATCGAAGTACGGCGAGCAAGGTAGCGGGAGCAAAATCTGTTCCCGCAGGACCGGAACGAACGGACTATACCAGCACGGTCAGGCCCGACAGGGTGTGCTCGGTTGTCTTGTGCGCTAAGACCTGCGTTGCTGCACCAACTGCCGGATTGTTTCGATCATGCGGTTGGCAGTATCGGCTTTGGGAATAAAAGCGGCTGCGCCGGCGTCGCGCATCGCACGCGCCGCATCGCCATCTTTATCTTCCACGGACAGGCCGATGACCACGATATTCGGCCAGCGGCGACAGATCTCCCGAGTCGCCTCGATCCCGTTCATGCGCGGCATGTTCACATCCATCAGCACCACATCCGGCTCATACCGCTCGACCGCCGCCACCGCTTCAACGCCATCCCCGACTTGATCGACCACGCCGGTATCAGGGTGCTGGCTCAGAACGTTCACGATGCCGTCCCGCACCAGGGCGTGATCGTCCACCACCAGTACGCGGATCGAGCTCTCGACGGGTTCGGACCCATCGCCCAGAGGTGCCGCGGCCGACATCCATTCCGGGGCTGACGCGGCCAATCCATCCGTGGCCCCTTCGGCGAGGGGCACGTGCACCTGAACCCGCGTCCCCTCACCGGGCGCCGATTCGATCGACAAGTCGCCACCTAGCGATTTGAGGCGGTCACCGAGGGAGAACAGGCCGAACTCGCTGTTCCCGGCCCGCTTGGTTTCCGTGTCAACATCAAAACCAACGCCTGCATCGCAAACCGTCATATGCAGCCGATCGCGATCCTGACGAACCGTCACCTCCGCCTCTTTCACGTCCGCATGTTTGACAATGTTGAACAGCATCTCGCGAACGCCATCGAACAGAAGCGCCTTGGTCTGCTCGTGCAGCGGCGGCTCCTGCCCATCTGCGTTGATCCGTACATTCATCCCGTGGCGGCGCGACATTTCGTCGTGCAGCAGGTGGAGGGCGGGAAGCAAGCCCTCCTCATACAGCACGGCCGGTGTCACCTGACGCACGAGCGTGCGCGTGGTTTCAATGGCCTCGTCCACAGTCTGCAAGGCTGTATCGAGGGATGCGGCGGCCGTTTCATCCTTAATGCCGCCACGTACCATGTTCAACTGCATCTTTATACTGACGAGCAACTGCTGCAGTTCATCGTGCAGCACCGATGCCATCCGCTTGCGCTCCCGCTGCTCGGCGGTGGAAAGCTCACGGACCAGATACTGGAGGCGCTGCGTCTGGTGGTGGAGTTGGGCGGTGCGGTGGCGCACCTGCCGCTCGAGCTGGTCATGCGACTGCTCGAGGGCTTGCCGCGCCTGCTTTCGCTCGGTGATGTCCTCAAGGGCCAGTAGAATGAGCTGGAGATGATCGATGCGCCGGGCGTTGAGCAGCAGCGACCGCCGCCCGAGATGTTTGAATTCATGATCAAGATCATAGTCCTCTATCGTCTTGTTCTGTGGCAGAACGTCCTCCAGAAGCTGGCGCAGTTCCGGAATATCCCACTGCCTCTGACTCAGCTCATAAACCAGCCGCCCGTCGATCTCGCCCGGCTCCACGGAGAACATTTCATTGAAGGTGGCGTTCGTATCCTGGACGCGCAGGTCATTGTCGAGCACGAGCATCGGGCTCCGGACGGTGTTGATCACCTCATCAGCGATGTGTCTGGCTTCCTGAACCAGCTCATAGGCCTGCTTGCGTTCGGTGATATCGATGAACGTGATGACCACCCCCTCGATGCGGTCGTCCGCGGTGCGGTAACACTGAAGCCGAGCCTGGTACCACCGGCCCCGCTCATCGGCGACTTCGCGTTCCACGGGCGCGAGCTGACCGAGCACATGCTGAAAGTCCGCCTGAAGCTCGTCGTACCTCAGGTGGTGCGTCAGGTCGGCCAGCGATCGGCCACGGTCGCGGTCGCGCAGGTTGAACAGCGCCGCCATGCTGGGCGTGAAACGCCGAATGCGCATGTCACGGTCCAGAAACATCGTGGCGATGTTCGTGGCAGTGAGCAGGTTGTGCAGGTCGCCGGAAAGCTGGTCGAGTTCCTCGACCTTCTGCTGGTTCTCTTGGTTCACCGTCGTGAGCTCTTCGTTCATGCTCTCCATTTCTTCCTTGGAGGATTCCAGCTCCTCCATGGTGGAGCGCAGTTCTTCGTTGCTGCTTTCCAGCTCCTCGTTGTAGGCCTGCATGCGCTGCTTCGTCGCCTCGTGCTCGTCGATCACCGCCTGCATGCGCTGCCTGGTCTGCTCCAGCTCGGTTTCCAGCTCGCGCACCGTGGCGTCCGTGCTTTCGGCCTCCGAGCCGGATTTCTCGACCTCCTCCAACTCGTCGAAGATCACCAGAAAGCAGCCCTGCATCTGCGGCTGACCGATCGGCTGAACCCGAATCACCACGCGGCGCTTTTGGCCGTCCAGGGAGACCGGGACGGGGCGGGAGCGGTAGGCAACGCCCTGATCCCGAGCCGAGTGGATGGCGGCCCGCAGCTCGAAGCGCAGCGGCTCGGGGGCAAGTTGATAGAGGTTGCTGGTCGGGGCGCCGCCGGGAATCTGAAGAAAGCGCCCGGCCCGGGCCGAGGCGTGAACCACCTCGCCCTCGTGGTTGATCAGCACGCTGGGCGGGGCGTACTGCTCGACGACGTGCTGGTGCATCTGGCCGTAGCTTTCCGGCGGCCCGGTACGGGGCGCTGCATCTTCCGCCGGACGGTGATTGGCCGACAGCGGTGAGTCGGGGGGCTTGAACTTGGGCGTCGGCACGCTGCGGCGCCGGTACAGGCCATGCTTCTTGTTCTCGCACACGAACAGGTCCAAGTCGATCGACTCGGCCGTGCCCAGCAGCAGGTAGCCGTTTTTTTCCAGGGCGTAATGGAACAGGGCGGTCAGATGCTCCTGAACATCGCGCTGCAGATAGATCAGCAGGTTGCGGCAGCAGATCAGTTGCAGATGCGAGAACGGCGGGTCCTGAAGCACGTTGTGCCCGGCAAAGACGATGCGCTCCCGCACGTCCTTGTTCACGCGGTAGCCGCCGTTCTGCTTCCTGAAGAACCGCCGCAGGCGCGGGGGCGAGACGCTATCCTCGATCGGTTCGGCGTAGAGCCCTTCCCGGGCCTTGCGCAGCGAGGGCACGTGCAGGTCGCTGGCGAACACCTGCACCTGCCGGGGCTTGACCTCCCGGCGGGCTTCCTCCTCGACCAGGAGCATCGCCAGGGTGTAAGCCTCTTCGCCGGTGGCGCAGCCGACCGACCAGACTCGCACGCGATCGTTCGGCCCCTTGTCCTCGAACAGCTCGGCGATGACCTCGTTTTCCAGGTACTCGAAGACTTCCGGGTCGCGGAAAAACTCCGTGACCGTAATCAGCAGGTCCTCAAACAGCAGGTCGATCTCC
>JBBDLF010000035.1:52478-80184 GCA_040879025.1 Pseudohongiellaceae bacterium | reverse complement strand
GGCGACACGCGACAGGCTCCGCAGAGGCGGTACAGAATTAATCAGAGGTTCCCTAGTTCTGAGCCGCATCCCGCTCCAGACGACGGGCGCCGCCCAGGATTCCCGGGAACGCATAATTGCCTTCGTGGCAGGCATACTCATACATCCGGTCGCCTTCAGGCCGGCGGTTCATCGCCACCTCTCCGGTCCACGGACGGGAGTAGGACTGCGGGTCATTCATCGTGAATGAATAGCGGATTTTATCCGGGCCGGCCAGATCGAAACGTTCGGTCACAGTGAGCTCCGGTGACGAACCGCGGTAAGACTGAAACTTATTGAAGTCGCGGGTTTCCACTACCAGCGTGTCGCCTTCCCAGTACCCCACCGAATCGCCCATCCACTTTTGCATGTCAATGCTGTTATGGTCATCGTCAATGGGGATGATGCGGGCATCATGAACCATTTCCACCAGGATCATTACGTGTTCCGGTGTCTGCACGATCTGGTAATTGTTGTTGTACATTACAGGCAGCATCGGAGGGCCCGAGCTGGAACCGAACGAGAGCAGGCAGCGTTCACCCAGGGGACGAAGTTCGGGTCCGTCATAGGCTTCAACACCGGGCCTGTCACGCAATTGGGACGCCAGGCTGTAGTTGGTCCGGGATTCAGTGTAGGGGATCTGGCCATCGGTGGGATCCACGACAATTGACGTACGATATTCACCGTTGATTTCGACAACATCGGTGCCACGGTCAATCCAGAAATTGTTGTAACCCGCATTGGCGTTACCGTCCGTGGGTGGCGCCCGTTCCGGATCACTGGCCTGGCCGGCACGTTCAATCCGGTCCCGCCATTCCTGTTCCTGGTCCTCTGCCTCCTGAAGCGTCAGAAAGCCTTTGGTGCCAAATTCTTCGGGCCGTTCCAGTGGAGTCTGGGTCGCATTCGACCAGATGCCCTGTAAATCGGGCTTGCCATCCGGTGTCCGTGGCATGGTCCAGTCCTGGGCCGCAAGCCCGGCGCTGCCGACCATAGCCGCCATCATCAAACCTGCTCCTGCTATCCGCTTTATCATTGATTGGACTCCGTGATGCGCCGGAGCGTGGCCGAGCCACGCACACGCGTTAGTTGAAATACGGGTTCTTGGGCAGAATACGCCTGCCACGATGTAACGGCTATTGAAATTACAATTTCACTCAGCATTGCATCGCTGTCCGCCTGCACCCTGTCGAAATTACTGTTGATAAATACTGTCGTAAGCGGTCAAAGTGCAACATTCTGTAACACCATCGGGTTTAGCAGGCCTGTTGTTGCTAAGATATTGAATTAACGCCGTTTACCGAGCCTGCAGCCCATTGATCCCCTTTCAAGGTTCGCGGCGCTGGACAAGGGAAACTGAAACAGGAGATTTTGCGGTCCTGTAAGGGATTGTCGGTATCGCGCCAACGTGATTAACTGGACTGTGAATGATCAATCGGGGCTAGTTTAGTCTGAGTCAACTGAAATCGTGGGAGGAGTGACTTCATGAAGTTAGCAAGCAAGCTGGTTATGGCCTGCATCCTGACATCAGTCTCGGTATTCACCGCGGCGGATGAATATTTGCGATCCATTCCCGAATTCGAACTGACTGATCATCTGGGCGACACCCATTCGCTGGATCAGTACCAGGACAATGAGTACCTGGTGTTCTATGTTCAGGGGGTTGGATGCCCTATCGCCCGCATCGCCTTGCCGAGCCTCCGTGAGGCACGCGACGAGTTCGAGGATGACGGTATCAAGTTCCTGGCGTTCAACGCCAGTATCCAGGACGACATACCACGCATAAAACAGGAAGCCGAGGAATTCGGTATCGATTTTCCGATTCTCAGGGATGAAGGACAGCATCTGGCCAAGGCGCTGGGTGTGGAGCGAACCGCGGAAGTGTTCATCGTCGATCCGCGCAGCCGGGACGTGTTGTTCCGCGGCCCGATCAACGACCAGCTGGGATATGAGACACAGCGGGTAAGCGCCAGCGAACACTACCTGAAAGATGCACTGAATACCCTATTGGCCGGCGGTACGGTCAATATGGATGACATTCCTGATTCCAAAGGCTGCCTGATAGCGATATTCGACAGCTGACTTTGGAGGGTCGGTGGCGAATGAGAATCATTCGCCACCGACCCTCTCGTCTCATCCGGCTATTTTTCAGCGAAGGCTCGCTCAATGACGTAGTGCGCCTTGATGCCGTGGCGGGATTCCTGGAACCCCCGGTTGTCGAGGATCGCGCAAGTGTCTCTGAGCATCCCCGGACTGCCGCAAATCATGAAGCGGTCGTCCTCAAGCGTGGGCGGTGGTAGCCCCACATCGTCAAACAACCTGCCCGACACCATCAGGTCGGTAAGCCGCCCCCGGTTCCGAAACGCTTCCCGGGTAACGCTGGGATAGTAGATCAGCTTCTCCCTGACCCGATCACCGAAGAATTCGTTTTCAGGTAATTCCCGTGTGATGTAGTCCTGATAGACAAGGTCGCTGGCGCGACGCACTCCGTGGGTCAGAATGATGCGATCAAACCGCTCATAGATCTCCGGGTCGCGAATGATGCTCAAAAAAGGCGCCAGGCCCGTTCCCGTACTGACAAGGTAGAGATGGCGCCCCTCCAGTAAGTGATCCGCCACCAGCGTCCCGGTCGGTTTGCTGCTGACGATCAGTTCGTCACCCACCCTGATGTTCTGCAAGCGGGACGTTAACGGACCATCGGGTACCTTGATACTGAGAAATTCCAGCCGCTCGTCATAATTCGCGCTCGCGATACTGTAGGCCCGCATCAACGGCCGCCCCTCCACGTGCATTCCCACCATCACAAAGTGGCCGTTCTCGAAACGCAGTCCACGGTCCCGGGTGGTAGTGAAGCTGAACAGGGATTCGTTCCAGTGGTGTACACTGGTGACTTCTTGCGTGGAAATTGCCGCCATACCTTGTCTCCCGTTGTTACTCGCGCTGCCGTGTGTTGAGGTTTGCAGTGTACGAGCACCCTTTTTATCTGTAAAATAGATTGTTTATATATGTATTATCTATCTAATAGATATAACTATGCACTTTACCCTGCGTCAACTGGACGTCTTTCTCGCGGTTGCCCACTACGAAAACGTGACTCGGGCGGCGGCCAGTCTGGCGCTCTCACAATCCGCCACCAGCACGGCGCTGAAGGAGCTGGAGCAGCGCTTTGAGGTACAGCTGTTCGATCGAATCGGCAAACGCCTGCAACTGAACGAACTGGGCCGGCTGGTCAGGCCCAGGGCCGAGGCGCTGATGGCCCAGGCCCGGGAGTTTGAAAGGCAACTTAGCCGTCACGATGAAATCGGGATACTCAAGGTGGGTGCCACGCTCACCATAGGCAACTACCTGGCCATTGGCATCATGGCCGGTTTCATGTCCCGTCATCCGGGCGCCCGGGTTGAGCTCACCGTGGAAAACACCGCGGCAATCGCTGCCAGAGTGCGAAATTTCGAACTGGATGTCGGTCTCGTCGAGGGTGAACTGCAAGACCCGGACATTGAGGTCATTCCGTGGCGGAATGATGAACTGGTTGTGTTCTGCGCACCGGATCACCCGCTGGCCACACAGAGTCCCTTGCAGGATGAACAATTGTTGTCTGCCGACTGGGTGGTACGTGAAACCGGGTCTGGAACACGGCAGGCGTTTGACCGTGCCATGGCAGGGCTGCTACCGAAGCTGAAGCTGCGGCTGGAACTGCAGCATACTGAAGGCATCAAACGCGCCGTTGAGGCAGGCCTGGGAATAGGCTGTCTGTCCCGCATTGCGTTGGAAGACGCGTTCCGCCGTGGATCCCTGGTGCCGCTTTCGGCACCCCACCGCCACTGGCAGCGCCAGTTTTACTTTATTCTGCACAAGCAAAAATATCACAGTACGGGAATCCGGAACTGGCTCGAGCTGTGCAGATCCACGGTTGAGGTACCGGCAGACTAGGCCGCTTCCGCGACTTTTACCGAACCCTTTCGCACGGCGTTGAGATCAGGCAAGAATACAGTCATGGGGGATCAGTCAATCAAGAAACTGTCGCAACGCATCGTTGAACTGCGCGGACGCCTGTTCCTGATCTGCCTGCTCGCCACGGTGATCATCACGGCGGGAGCGCTACGCAGCAGTTTCGATTCCTCCATCGCCGCGCTGCTCACCCGCAGCGATCCTTATCTCGAAGAACTTCGCACCGTGGAACGGGAGTTCCCCGAAGCCGAGCAGATTGTCTTTGCGCTGCTCGGCGACGCGGGGACCGTGTTCGACTCAGCCGTGCTGGACGCGCTCGCCGACTTGCGTATCAACTACCGGAAAATTCCCCACGTCGCGCGCATCAGTACGCTGCTTGATTATCAATCACCGGAGCAGGAACTGCCTCTGTTCCAGCGCCACCACGCGGAATACTCCGCTCAGCAATTGCGGGAAATCGAAGCGGCGGCTTTGCAAGACCGGTTACTCTCCGGCACCCTGCTGTCGCCGGATGCCGAACTCACATTTGCTTCCATCACCATGGAGCCTGAAGGTCTCGGCGACAACGAGCGTCTACAGGTAGCCGATGAGATCCTGGCATTGCTGGACGAGTTGCGACAGCGCCACCCCGGCATTCAGGTCCATGTCAACAGTGATGTACTGTACGAGGCCGCCAGCCGCGATGCAATGATAAGTGATCTCACTCGACTGATGCCCATCGTGATTCTGGTTTGTGTACTTGCGATTTGCTTCTGTTTCCGCTCCATTCGTTTTGGAATTTGCATTCTGGCTCAGGCGCTGGCAACCGTCGCGGCCACCATCGGCACAATAGGTCTGCTCGGCATCTCCTTCAACAGCATCTCCATAATCGCGCCGCTGGTGGTGGTAATCATCGCGGTCGCCGACAGTGTGCATATCATTTCAATCTACCGGCAGCAGCTACTGTTGAATCGAGGTGGCGTTGATGGTCCGGTGGAGGCGATGGCGCAAAGCGTCAGGTATAACTTTCGGGCGATAACCCTGACCACCGTCACTACCGCGATCGGCTTCTCCTCACTGACGCTGAGTTCCTCTCCGGCGATAAATGACTTCGGACTGATTGTCGCGACAGGCATATTCTATGCCTGGATTACGACGCTGATGCTGCTGCCGGCTCTGTTGATCCGCGTCTGTCCCACCACCGGTGGGTCGCCTGATGCGTCCGGGCCGATACACCGCACTCTGGCCAGGATTCATTTCCTGCTCGATACCCGAGAACGTGAACTTTTCGGGCTTTTTTCACTGCTGTCGCTGGCGACCTTGCTGCTGTTACCGCTCAACAAGACCGATTTCAATCGGCTGGATTTTATCGCGGCGGGCTCCGACCTGCTTGAATATTACAACGTGGTCGACGAGCATTTGAACCGGGGTGCATCGCTGACATACGCGATTGACAGCGGCGAGATCGACGGCGCCATTACTCCGCAATTTCTGCAACGGGTGGATGGTTTCAGTCAATGGCTGCAGCAGCGGGAGGATGTAGAGTCGGTGGCGAGTCTCGTGGATGTGGTAAAAACCATTCACCGCTTCCAGAACGAACAGCAATCGGAATACTACGTCATCCCTGATGACATCGACACCATCGCCACCCACCTTAACGATTACGAACTGGTGCAACAGCCGGAGTTTGCGCTGGATAATTTTATCGACAGGGGTTTCTCAATCCTCCCGCTGTTCGTGAACGCGGTGCCTGCGTCAAACCAGGGCATCATTGATCTGGACTCGGCGATTACATCCCGGTTTTCCGAATATTTTCCCGACGCGGAACTGTTGCATGGCAGTTCGTTGCTGCTGTTTGCGCGCATGGACGAACTGGTCACCGTGGAACTGCTGCAGGGTTATGCGCTCAGTCTCGTACTCATTACCCTCACCCTGATAATCGGATTCCGCAGCATCAGTCTCGGACTGTTGAGTGTGTTCCCCAATGTGCTTCCCGCCACGATGGTTTTCGGGCTCTGGGGTTTGTTTGTTGGACAACTGGACCCCTTTGTCATGATGCTGTTCAGTATCAGCATCGGTCTTGTGGTTGACGATACCGTCCATATTCTCAGCCACTTTGACGATCGCCGCCGCCGCGCCGCCGGCACACTCACCGCCATCAAGGATTCCCTGTCCCGTGCCGGACCAGCCTTGATGATCACCACGCTGGTGTTGGCACTGGGTACGCTTATTCTCATCGGTGCGGAAACGCTTTATTTCCGCCAGGCTGCCCGGCTGCTGGTGCCCATTGTGATTCTCGCACTCGTTCTGGATATGCTCTATCTGCCTTCGATTCTGGTGCGCTTCGACCGGCTGCGAGAACGGCTGGCCGGGCAATAAAAAAGGCAGGCTCCGGGATTCCGAAGCCTGCCTCGGTTCAGCCCAACGAACGCTGACGGAGCGGCTTACTCGCTGCCGCCCTGTTGTGTATATTTCCAGTTCATGGCGCCAAAGAACATCTCGTCCCAACTCTGCTGACCCCATGGCACGGAACGCGCCGGATCAGGGTTGGCGGGATTCTGGGTCGAGTTGTCAAAAACGCCTTCCGCGGTGATCACGGTACCTGCGGGCATAAACTTCGGTTCCGCGTAGGTATAGGCCAGTTGCCAATTGTAATTGTACTTGGCGATATTGATCAGCTCTTCTCGATTGCCGTCGGGATAGTCGGCGAAGAAACGCATGCTCTTGCCGCGGAAATGCATATGCGGCGTAAAGCTGTGCATGTGAATGTCTCTGCTCAGGGTGACCGTCTGGCTCATTTCGAAAGCAGGATCATACGGCTCAATATTGGTCCAGTCCGGCGTGAAGATGCAGGCGCATTGTCCTGACATTCTCTCCTCGGGCACTTCGCCTTCAGGATAGAACCACAAGCCTATCTCACTGTTGTCCACCGTTTCCCTGCCGTTTGTGGTGTAGTGCAATTGCAGTGCAATCTGTGAACCGGCTTTTAACAGCCCGCCTGTGTTGGGCGGTTCCAGTCGGGGCTGCGCGCCGGGGATGTACGCCGTTATATTGGCCGCATCCGGGTCGCCACCGCCGACGAATCCACCTCGGCTATTGCGTTCCGCATCGGGCGGAATCAACTGATTGAGCGTGTGGTGAAGCACCGTGCGGTCACCGGCTACATACTGGCTGCCGCGTACCCAGCGATCTTTCTCTATATCGATCGGTACAACCACGTTCCGGTAGTCGAGCACACCTGTGGCGGGAATGCTTTGTTCCGGTACCTCGATAATGTAATCAGGCTCGCCGAACGCCCACTTGCTGTCCGGCCAGGTCAGTTCCGCCAGCGGGTCGGTGGTACCGTCTTTGACGCTGCCGGCATCGATCCATTCGATGACCTTTTGCGTTTCCGCCACATCAAGCGTCATGTCGTTGATGAACTCACCCACATGAGGATCGATCTGACCGGGAGGCATGCGTTTGGTCATCAATACTTCGCGAATCATCGGCGACCAGCCCTGCACCATGGCATGACTGTCCATCGCGAACGGCGCGATACCACCTTCACGGTGGCAAGAGGCGCAGTTCTCGGCAATGATCGGCGCTATATCCTTCTCGTAGGAAAGATCGGCGTGTTGCGCAAGGCTGCTGTAATCGATCTCGGCTCCGCGACTGGCCAGTAGCGGAGTAGCCACGGGTTCGCCGGCGAGTATCGCCGTCAGAGCCTGCTCGAATTCGGCACCGGCGGGACCACGGAACTCGACGGTGAAGGACCCGGGATGGTAGACGAGCACTTCACCCGCCCTTTCTATTCCCAGGTTGCGGCTGATAATCTGGGTTTCGTCCATTAATACGGGAATATCGACACCGTAACGGGCGAGTTCAGCGTTTACGGAAGCCCGGTCAGTCTCGCCGGTGGCATTGATCATGAAGAACTCAATGCCCTGCTCCTCATAGCGGGATTTCATGGTACTAAACTGAACTGCAGCTTCGGCGGTAGTCTCACTGCCGTTGGCCTGCACAAGCAGGGCAATGGCACTGTGGTCGTCATACCAGCTCATATGATGGAAATTTCCCTGGTGGTCCAGCAGGGCGAAATCTCCCACCCTGTCAGCGGCGCTGCCCAGCGCCGGCACCAGAACCAGTGTCAGGACGGATAGTCCAAAACGAGTCAGTTTATTCACAGTTTTGCTCCTTGAGCCGAATATCATGTTGTGTCAACTGTATGAACAACTGAAAGTCAAGTCAATCGGCGAATAGTCCGACTCCCGCGGCAATGCGACGAACAGTCTGGAGAGCGGCACCAATCCTCGAAATTCACAGTTACTGATTATTGGACAAGCCGCATTTTCAGCCGTCGGGATAGTCCACAGCGCTTAACAGGGCTTTCAATTGGGGAAAAAGCCGAGGATTGGCCACCAGGATGTTCTGGCCATGAAACTGAGGAGGAATGCCCTCCGGCACCGGATGAAAATGACCGTAGGTGGCTCCTGCTTCTCGTGCGATGATCTGTGCGGCGGCAAAATCCCACAGACTGAGACTTTCGTAAAACCCGTCCAGTCTGCCCATCGCCACCCAGCAGATATCGAGAGCGGCTGAACCGAGGCGGCGGATATCAGCGCAATGGTTGAGAATCACCTGAACCCGCCGGTAGAGGATTTCAATTTCGACCTTGGTATAGGGGAAGCCGGTGGCAATGAGTGCCAGGCGCAGTTCCGTCTCCTTGCTGCAGGAAATCGGATCGCCGTTCAGAAACGCCCCGCCTCCTTTGGCAGCGCAAAACATTTCGTCGGTGAAGGGATTGTAAACCACGCCGCAGACGATATCTCCCTGGTCGATATACGCGATGCACACAGCGGACTGATTGTGGCCATGCGCAAAATTTACAGTGCCATCAATCGGATCCACGATCCACAGGTCGTGAGCATCCGCCTCCACCCAGCCATATTCCGGAGCCAGTTCTTCCGAGATTATCCGGTGTCCTGGGAACCTCGCCCGAATACGCTCGCTGATCAACCGGTCGGCATTGGTATCAGCACTTGTAACGAGTTCGCGTCCATTTTTGAAACCGCGGCTTATTCCCTGCTTTCTTTCCCTGCGCACCAGTTCACCAGCCTCCCTCGCCAGGCCTTTGGTGAACTCAAATATTTCGTCGCGCCACATGATGGACCCTTCAATTAATTCCATTCTTGTCGATTATAACGTGTTGACACCATCGCTGCGCGAATTCGCCGGTCCGCCGCGTCCAGCGCGCTGCCTGTACCCTCTGATCCTGTCCATCACTGGAGTGGTTGATGAAACTGGCGATTCAGTACAGTCTATTGGCCGCTGTTGCCATTGCAGTAAACATCTCCGCCCAGGATATGAGTCTTTACCTTTATCAGGGAATCCACGCATTGGTGATTTCGGTACTCGTCGGCACAATCGCAGGCCTGGTGTGCAAGTATTTCCTGGACAAGCACTATATTTTTCGCTACCGGTCACAGCGTCTGCGGGACGACACCGGCAGGTTTGTCGCCTATACTGCCACCGGAGCGGGAACCACGCTCATTTTCTGGGGCTTCGAATTCGGTTTTGAAGTGGCGTTCGGCACACGCGAAGCGCGCTATGCCGGTGCCGTCATTGGCCTCTGCATCGGCTATGCGATCAAATACCAGCTCGACAAACGATTCGTGTTCACGCAGGGCTGAGAATATGGAGACTTACGGCTGGGGCAGATTTCCCAAGACCGACGCGGAAATTACAGCACCCCGGGACGCCGCTGCGCTGCAGGCGTGGGTCAGAGAAACAGATGGCAGGGCCGGCCACGCGATAGTACGTGGCGCCGGTCGCAGTTACGGTGACAGCGCGCTCGCGCCGCAGATTCTAAGCAGCCGTTATCTGGATCATTTTTGCGAATTTGATGACGAGGGAAGGCTGCGTTGTTCAGGAGGAGTAACTCTTGGGCATATTCTGGATAATTTTGTCCCTCGAGGGTGGTTTCTGCCGGTCATCCCCGGCACCCGATTCGTCACGGTGGGTGGCGCCATCGCGAGCGATATACACGGTAAAAACCATCACCTGGATGGCTGCTTTGGCAATTTCGTCGAGTCATTCCAGCTGCTGCTTGCCACGGGCGACATCCTGACCTGCAGCCGGGAAGAAAACACGGAAATTTTCCGGGCGACCTGCGGAGGCATGGGATTGACAGGCATTGTACTCGAAGCCGTATTGCGCCTGCGTGCGGTAAACAGCAGCGCCATACGCCAGCAAACGTTTCAGGCGCAAAATCTCGACGGTGTTTTTGGGCTTTTTGATGCCAACCCAGACAGCACTTACTCCGTGGCCTGGCTGGATTGCATGGCTCGCGGCGACGCTCTGGGTCGTTCGCTGCTGTTTTTGGGTGAGCATGCTTCGGCAACCGAAGACGGCGGTGGCCCGGCGCAGAAACGAGACCGCCAATCCGGAGCGTCAAGAAGCGTTACGGTTCCCTTCACTACCCCTGCCTTTCTTTTGAACAAGTTCTCAATGAGCCTGTTCAATGCCTGCTATTTCAAACTTGCGGCGAACAGGAAAGACAAGTTGCTTGATTATGCCGAATATTTTTTTCCGCTTGACCGATTCCTGCACTGGAACCGGCTTTATGGCCGCAACGGATTTCTGCAGTACCAGTTTGTCATTCCCCAGGGTCAGGCCCGAGAGGGTATCGGCGCCGTGCTGAAAGAGGTGACGGAGCAAGGAAAAGGGTCGTTTTTGTCGGTGCTTAAAAAACTGGGTGAACATAACGACCACTATCTGTCGTTCCCGCTGGAAGGGTATACACTGGCACTGGACTTCAAGTACGAAAAATCCCTGCCGCGTCTGCTCGACAGGCTTGACCGAATTGTTTTGTCACATGGAGGCAGGCTTTATCTTGCCAAGGATGCCAGGATGAGTAAGGATACTTTCAGGCAGGGATACCCAAAATGGGAAAAATTCATCGCCGTTAAACGCCAGGTGGATCCTGATTGCCGGTTTGCTTCATTACAGGCGCGGAGGCTGGGACTGTGTCCTGACGCGCTCTGAATCGACTTGAATCCTGAAATGGAATACCTATGCAGCGAGTGCTCATAGCAGGCGCAGTGTCCGCCATAGCCAAAGAAGTCGCGCGGCTCTATGCAAGCGATGGCGCGCAACTGTTCCTGGTAGGACGGGATTCAGCGAAATTGAAGCACCTGGCGGACGATCTGACGATCAGGGGAGCTTCCGGCGTGGGGTTTTCCACAGCTGACCTGACCCACTTTGCCGAGCACGACAGCATACTGGAGGAAGCCAGAACATTTCTCGACGAAATTGATATCGCATTGATATGTCATGGCTCCCTGCCGGATCAGCAGGCCTGTGAAAAGAGTTTCAAGCTGACACAACAGGAAATCAATATCAATGGTCTCAGTGTCATTTCGTTGCTCACCCTGCTTTCCCGGATATTTGCGTCACAGGGAAAAGGCACCATCGCGGTGATTACCTCGGTCGCAGGCGATCGCGGCAGGCGTTCCAACTATGTCTATGGCTCTGCCAAGGCTATGGTCTCCACCTATCTGCAAGGGCTCAGAGGAAGTTTGCTTCCCTTCAACGTACATGTTGTCGATATCAGGCCCGGCTTCGTTGACACGCCCATGACGGCCGGGATGAAAAAAGGCCCGCTCTGGGTTTCACCGCAACGAATTGCACGAATCATCATCAAGGCGGTATCAAGACGAAAACATACGGTTTATGCTCCCTTTTTCTGGCGCTACATCATGTTTGTCGTCAGGATCATTCCGGAATTTCTTTTCAAGCGGCTTAAGCTTTGACCATGGATCCAGTGCGTATTGCCAATAGCTCGAATCCGACATCGCTCTATGTGGATCTGGACGGCACGTTGACAAGCAGCGATCTGTTGCTTGAGTCTCTCGTGTTGCTGTTGAAGCGCAATCTTCTGTTTGTACTGGCGCTCCCATTCTGGTTGTTCCACGGCAGGGCCAATCTGAAATATCAGATCGCCCGTCGTGTCGACCTGCGCGCCGACCTGCTGCCTTATAACACCCAGGTGCTGGATTATTTGAACCAGCAAAGCCGGCAGGGCAGAGAGATTGTTCTCATTTCCGCGTCAAATGAGAGGCTGGTAAAAATTGTTGCCGGTCATCTTGCTCTCTTTTCCCGGGCGCTGGGCAGCAGCAGACACATCAACCTGAAGGGACAGGTAAAGCTTGACGCCATCGAGCAGGATTGCAAGGGGGGTTTTGATTACCTTGCCGATCACAAGGCCGACCTGCCGGTGTGGCAAAAAGCGAAAGGCGCCCTGGTGGTAAGTCGACACCAGTCCCTGATCAAACTTGTCGCGAACACGGCACGCCTGGAGAAAGTTTTCGACAAGCCGCCACCAACGATTGACTACTTCAAGGCGATGCGGCCACATCAATGGTTGAAAAACACGCTGGTGCTGCTTCCGCTGGCCCTGTCTCACGAAATACTGAACGCCACCCTGCTGCTACAGGCCGTGCTGGCTTTTGTCAGCTTCAGTCTGTGTGCTTCCAGTGTTTATCTACTCAACGACATGCTGGACCTTCCTCATGACCGTCAACACCCGACCAAACGGCAGCGTCCATTCGCCTCGGGCAAAATTTCCCTGATGTTCGGGTTGATCGCCAGCCCGCTGTTACTGATTCTGTCATTTGCCCTGGCGGCACTGCTGCCCGTTGAGTTCATTGCGGTGCTGGCGACCTATTACCTGGCAACCTGTCTGTACAATTTTTATCTCAAGGCCCAGGTATTGGTGGATGTCCTGACGCTGGCCTCGCTCTATACCTTGCGCATCATCGCGGGGGCCGCGGCGATCAGCGTTATCCCCACATTCTGGCTGCTCGCCTTTTCCATGTTTCTATTTCTCAGTCTGGCCGTGGTGAAGCGTTACACTGAACTTGATCTGATCAATACCATCACCGACAGTCGGCAGCAGGCACAGGGGCGCGGCTATATCGCGGGGGATCTGCAGTTGTTGCTGGTGCTGGGTGTCACCTCCGGGTTGATGGCGGTGCTGGTATTCGCGTTATATATCAACAGTGATGATATACAAATGTTATACGGCACGCCCCAGGTGCTGTGGTTTATCTGCCCCCTGCTACTCTACATGGTTGGACGCATCTGGATTCTCACCCACCGTGGTGAAATGCACGAGGACCCTGTGATCTATGCCATCACCGACCGGCGCAGCCAGTTTGTCGTTCTACTGTGCGCAGTACTGGTCTGGGCGGCCACAACGGCTTGGTAGCATTGCGAGTCAGGCGGTCTCGCCAGCCGGCATTCGCGGCCCAAAGCGTTGCAGCAGCGAAGGCAGGAGACCGAGATTGGCAAGCAGCGCCGACAGCATCGCCAGCCCGGTCAGTATGCCGAACAGGGCGCTGGGAACGAAGTCGGAAAATGCCAGCATCGCAAAACCCAGCGTGATTATCAGCGAGGTATACAATACCGCAACACCCACGCTCCGGTGACTGTGACGAATGGCATCGGCGGTGCCGCGGTCCTTCTGCTCGTCCTGAAACCGGTGCAGGTAATGAATCGTATCATCCGCGGCAATCCCCATGGCAATGGACGCAATCGTGATGGTCATCAGGTCCAGCGGAATATTCAACCAGCCCATGGCGCCAAGTACCAGCGATGTCGCCAGCATATTCGGTGCGATTCCAATCAGGGTCAGTCTTACAGAACGGAATACGGTCAGGAAAGCCAATGCAAGTCCCAGGTAAACCGCGCCTATTGATACAATTTGCGAACGGTACAGACGTTCCAGAATATCCTGGTACAACACAAAGAGACTGCTTAGCCTTACCTCGCCTCGGTCACCGACAATTCGATCCATATCTTCGCTCAATGACATAATAAACTGCTCACGGTTCAATCCCGGAACTGAATCCTGCACACGGACATTGATACGTACCTGGTTATGGTCAGGCGAATAGAAAGAACTCAACAGTTCCTCCCGCAATGACTCGTCCAGCATACGGTATACCGCTGTAAGTTCGAATTCGGTAAGCGGACGATCCTGATTGATTTCGCTAGCCAGTTCCGTGAAGTTGACGACGGAAAGCAGCTTGCCCGCGGCTTCGTACCCCTCAATCGCCGCATGCATGCGCTGCAACATCTGCACTGTTTCCGCGGTCATGACCAGGTCGTCCGAATTTTCTGTTTCATCAAGAGTATAGATGATGTCAAGTGGTGTTGAACCGCCCATTTCACGATCTATAAACATCAGCTCGCGATAGACATCGGTGGACTCGTCAAAGTAGTTAATAAAGCTGTTCTCGACTGTCAGGCGTGAAATGCCGAACAGACTCAATGCCAGCACCAGTATCGACATCAGAATCGTTCCACCCGGCAGGGAAACACTCAGTGAGGCGAAAGAGCCGAGCACGGTCTGCAACAGTTTGCCTTCCCTTTTCCCCTGCCGGTGAGGAAGCATCAATAACAAAGCAGGGAACAACAACAGGCTGACAGCTATGGATACCACTACGGCAATCACCATCATCCAGCCGAAACTTATGACCGGCTGAATTCCGCTCAGCAACAGCGAAGCAAAGCCGACCGATGTGGTGAACCCGGCGTAAATGCTCGGCGTAATCTTCCGTTCCAGGGTTTTGGACACCAGCGTATGCTTGTCCCAGCCGCTATTCGCAGCCTGATACTCCCGATACTGAACAACCAGGTGAACCACGAGTGCCAGCGTGAGTATCAGTTGCAGCGCGATGAAATTGGCCGATATCACGGTGGCCCTCAAGCCCAGCATGCCGAACAGCCCGACGGTCAGTGTGACACTCACCGCACAGGTGACCAGCGGTATCAGCACCCAGCGCCATTGCCGGAAGGCCAGAAACAGGACCAAGCCAATCATCCCGGCCACGGCCAGACCAAAAACAAGCAAATCACTTCTGATTATATTGACCAACTGAAACGCCAGTACATGTACGCCACCCAGGTACAGCTCAGCCTGCAATTCGTAGTCGTTCAGAAATTCGCGTACCGTTTCGATCTCCCGAAGGCGGACGGCGTTAAGTTCATTTGTCAGAACGCGTGAGCTCGCTTCCAGGCCGGCCAGATCTTCCTGCTCGGATACGGTAAGCTCTCTGTCCAGAGAAATCTGCTGCAAGTTAACAATCTCTCGTTCCAGTTCTTGTATCTGTGGATCGCCCCGAAACAATACCTGTAGGGCAGTGGCGGTTTGTGCCTCATTGACCAACAGATTTTCATAAATAGGATGCCCGGCGAAAACCTCGGCCAACGCAGCGGGAGCCATGTTGAGATCTTCCGCGGTCAAATTGCCTATATCCAGATCCGCACCGGTATCGATTCCATCGATCACTTGCGATGGCAACGGCACATTGAGCATTGAACGCACCGACTCGACGCGGTCCAGTGTTTGCAACTGTTCGCTCAGAGAACGCAGTTCACTGAATGTAGCTTCGGAAAAGACCTGGTTATCGCGCGGCTGATAGGCGACGAGCAAAAATTCCTGGGGAGCGAAGCGCAGGCTGTCGATGCGGGAGTGGATGTAGTTGACGTTATCGCGCATCAGCAAGGTGTCCGCTGAAGCATCGACCTCGAATTTACGCGCCTGAATCGCAAAAAAGACCGTCGCGACGGTAAATGCGACGAGCACTGGTTTGTGATATCCAACAAGAAGGCTGACTGCCACGTTTCCGGATTTCACGGAAATTCAGCATCCCGCTGCTGTCCTTGCAGATACAGATCGCGGAAGAACAGATAAGGATCAACGCTTTGTTCACGCAGAACCTCATACTGGGCCGCTGTGTTGGAATATCCCTGTAGATAGTCGAGCGAGCGGATCAGAATCGATTCAGGATTATCGATCAACTGCGCCAGGGGGTTGAGCAGGTAATCGCCAAACGTTCCCGCCGCACCGCGGGTATCCGTGGGGCCTAACAGCGGCAATACGATGAATACCCCATTGCCGACGCCAAATGACTCGAGAGATTCATCAAATCCGGATGATTTGCGCTCCAGCTCAAACCAGGCTGCCGCCGGGTCGAAAAATCCCCCTATTCCGATTGTAAAATTAATCAAAAACCGCAGGGCGTTGGTGCCTGAATCCCGCGGCTTGCCCTGCAGCAGATTATTAACGGCATAAATCGGCATTTTGACGTTATAGAACGCATTGCCCAGGGAACGATCCACCGGCTCGGGAACTACCGTATGGTAAGCATTGCTTACAGGAATCAGTGCGTACCGGTAGGTGAAATCATTGAAACGAAAGACGGCGCGGTTGATCCGGATCAGAGGGTCATCAACACGATAACTGACGACCGTGGGGTCAATATCGGTATCGCCGGGGTCGTCTGCGGCCAGCGGGGCGGTTCCCGGCAAAGTCGGGAACACTATTGACACGACAAGACTCGCAGCCAGCGACCGTTGCCGGAGCGCACGAGACAAAGGCCAGGCGGGGTATCCACTTCCAGTTGGCATTTTCCTCACTAGATGTTCACCTCGAAATCCATGAGGCTTCCTACAATCCATGACTCACAGGCCATAACCCAGTGGCCATGACCATCATCTATGCGACTCAGTATATGCCAATTCTCACGGTATTAGTAGCGTCCGGAAGCGGGGAAAAAGGACAGGAATGGCGTAACGGAAGGGACAGTGGCACAATGCGAGCGGTGATCCAGTCGTTCCGGATGCAGAGAAATGCCGATGGAAAGCGAGTCCAAAAATTTAGAACGCATCAAAGCTCTCGAGTCGGAATTACGCAGTTTGATTGAACTGTCATCCGACTTCTACTGGGAGCTGGATACCGGATTTCGGCTCACGCGTCTCCAGGGTCCGGATACGGAGAACGCCGGTTTTGATTCCCGGACGCTGATCGGCAAATGTCACTGGGAAATACCCACCGTGGTGGCCGTCAGCGATGGCGGCAGCTGGGATCGCCTCAAAACCAGGATGGACGGGCGGCAACCCTTTTCCGATTTTGTATACAAACACCTCACGCTTGCGGGTAAACTCCGCTACGTGAGTATCAGCGGCAAGCCCGTCCGGGATGAATTCGAACAGTTCATCGGCTACCGCGGTATCACCAGAGAAATCACTTCCCGCACACTGATTGAACGCCGCATTGCCATCGAGCAGGCCGTCACGCGAATACTGGAAGAAGCCGCTGATATTACCGTGGCAGTGAACCGGGTAATGGAGGCGGTATGTACCAACCTGGGATGGGTCTGTGCAATCTACTGGCAAATGGACTCCGACACCGAAATTCTGCATTGCGGTCACACCTGGGCCAAAGATGAATCCCGCTATACAACCTTTCTCGAATCAGCGAGCGAGCTTAAAGAAATCCCGGTAGGCGACGGAGGGCTATTGAGCCGCGTTTGTGAATCCGGCAAACCGGACTCTGTTCGCAATATTACCAAGGACCCGACTTTCCGCCGGTGTGAGGCGGCGGCCACAGCCAAATTACGCAATGCCTTTGCATTTCCTGTCATTGTCAACGGTACAGTCTACGGAGTGTTTGAATTTTTCAGTCCGGAGGCCGGCCATCAGGCGGATGTGGAGTTGTTGCGCAGCGCCACGCAGATATCGAGCAGCATGGGTCAGTTCATCAGCCGAAAACTGGCCGAAGCCGAGATGCGACGGCTAACCGTCGCAATCGATCTGTCACCTGATCTGTTTTACCTGGTTGACCCCGAAGCCATGCGATTTCTCTATGTCAATGAAACTGCGTGCCGGGTGACGGGCTGCACGCGCGAACAGTATTCAAAACTTTCCCCGATTGACGTGGCCAATGTGGACGAAGCGCAGTTGAAACAATTGTATGCCGAGGTGATTGCCAACGGAGACGAAGGATTAACCTCTGAAGGGGTGGGAGTAGCCCAAGACGGACGTCGCGGTTATTTTGAAACAACCCGGCGTGCACTGTTTATAAACGGGAAACCGATTATAGCCAGTATCTCCCGGGACATCAGCGAGCGCAAACTGGCGGAGATGACCGCTGTCCGACAGGGGCGCATGTTCGCGACGCTGAGCGGTACCAATGAAGCCATTCTGCACAGCCACTCCCCCGACGAACTGTACCGCAAGGTCTGTAATGCCGCCGCGGAGGGTGGGCAGTTACTCGGATCGGCAATACTTCTACCAGACAAGGAAGGCAAAAACAGCTTTCGATTTTACACCAAAAACATTCAGGCAAAATCGCCCGAGCAGTTGATTCGCCCCGCCCCCACAATCAAACCAAGCAGTGTCTGAAACTGTTCGTCCTCAACACCGTCACTGCCAAAATATCGCCTCCTGATCTGCTCGAATGCGCCGGCACCGCCGGCCACGGGAGCCGTGTGGGCGACAACCAGCTCACAGGC
Source organism: Pseudohongiellaceae bacterium (assembly GCA_040879025.1). Lineage (GTDB taxonomy): Bacteria > Pseudomonadota > Gammaproteobacteria > Pseudomonadales > Pseudohongiellaceae > JBBDLF01. The sequence continues at coordinate 61,900 of JBBDLF010000035.1, read as the reverse complement.
CGGCACAATATACAGATAGTGGCCCCGGTTACCGGTGGCCGCATACGCCCTGGAAGTGATACCGGGAACATCAAATCTGCGATTGACTCCGCTCCCTGGACTCTCCACCCACCACAGATACCCGTACAATGTATTGAAACGTCCGCTACCGAACGCGGTGGGTTCTCCTTCCATGCTAAGTTCAATCCATTGGCGGGATAACAATTGTTCTCCCCCCCAGGCGCCTTCGTTCAGATACAATTGTCCGAAGCGTGCCAGATCACGGGCCGACATTTTGAAAAGATAAAGCCGATGGTCGGAGGTATTGCCCCGTATGCGTTCAGCCAGATTCCTGCGCGTCTCATACTCGACGTCTTCCGGCGTGAAATCCTGCATTCCGAGCGGCCGGGCGATGAACCGGTCAAATGCATCGTGGATTGTGAATCCCGACTCACGCTCCCAAATCGTACCGAGGGCATTGAAATCCCAGTTATTGTATATCCAGTGCTCGCCGGGTTGGTACTCATCGCGTTCAGGCATCAGTTCCCACCAGCCGGCCTCGTAGAGTGAGCGATGGACGATGCCCGATCGGGAAAGAAGCAGATGTTCAATCGTTGCGGTTTTCTCCTGTTCAGACAGTGGGGGGTCAGTATCATCCATACCGATTTCCCCCAGTGTTTTATCCAGGCGGATCCAGCCCCGGTCATACCCGATACCGTAAAGGCTGTTGAGAAGACTTTTACGTACAGAGGCCACGTTGTACTTTCCACTGACGTCGCCCCAGCCAATCACGGTGCGCCCCTGATGCATCACCACGAGTCCGGCGGAATCGAGTTCCTGGTAATACGCTTTCGCGGCGGCCAGATCGGTTTCCGACCAGTCCGCAGACAAAGGCACGGGGAGCGCAGAGACGAGCGCAAACAAACAGGCGGCGAAGACCACAAGGCAATGCTTCATCGTCAATCTCCAAAGACAAAGAGGTGGTGACGGATGAGTATAGCTTTCTGTGGGCGGCGGGTTATGTCCCGATTTGCAAATCAGGACAAGCTTGGGAACGATATTGAGAAGGTGTCGTGCCGGTAACGCTCCTGAACGCCCGGTAAAAAGCAGAACGACTCTTGAATCCGGCCTCGAATGCCCGGTCTTCAATACTGCCGTGCGCGTTACCGTTAGCCAGAAAGTCCCCGATTCGCCAGGTATTGATGAAGTCGTTGAACCGGCCTGCCCGGGCATTAATAGCCTGCGAAACCAGGTAAGCGGGCAAACCTATTTCACAAGCCAGACGCGCCAGAGTCAGATCGGCGTCACGATAAACCGCGGTGCTGCGCAAATGGGATGTTACCGCATCGAACACCGCGCCTATCCCTTCAGTTTTACCCCGGTCCGGCTTTTTGCGCGGCAGTAAAAGCCTGATACTGTAAACCAGTCCCAACAGCGCGGCGGTGAACGGCACGGTTTCTTCGAACCAGCGCGAATCACTGAAAAGAAACCGGCAGAACTGCGCGGCATGTATGATCAGAGCCACGGACAGAATCTGGGTAGCCAGCGCATCCGGGCGGCGCCTGGCGTGCCTGACATAGATACACAGGGAAGCGCCCGTGAACAAAAGCGGCGCGGCTGTCAGCAGTAAGGGATTGATGAGAATCCCCCCGGCGCCACCTGCCGAACTGACCAGCAATGCTCTGCCGAACACGCTGTTTTGGTGATATCTCCCGTAAATGATGTCGAATATCACCGGCCCGATCACGAGAGTCAGCAAGAGTTCCGCTGCTTCGAACACGCGCGGAGCGACAACCCAGCTGGCATGAGACAGTGAAATGGCCAGCATCAGCGGGAAAAAGGTTGCCAGCCCGGCATAGATCTGGCGCTTCTGGACCGGAAGCTCGCCGGAACACCGAGTCCAGATGGCAAACTGGACGCCCAGAAACAGACATACCGAAACATTGACTGCAACGAGACTGTCTGTAAAAAGCGCTGGATTCATTTGTCGCTCTCCGGCCGCATTCTGCCAGTCTGCCGTGATTCTTCACGGTTTACTGATTTGCTTCCGGCATAAGAAAACTGTGGTGAAATCGCAAATGATCTTCAATAAACGTGGCGATGAAAAAGTAACTGTGATCATAACCGGCCCTGAGGTTGTATGTTACCGGATAGCCGGCTTTTCTGCAGGCTTCAAGCAATAACTCCGGTTTAAGCTGTTCCTGCAGAAATTCATCGGCGTCGCCTTGGTCTATCAATAGCGGCAGCCAGGGTCGGCACTCTGTGACCAGCGCCGCAGCGTCATGTTCACGCCACAGGGACTTGTCTTCTCCCAGATAATTCCGGAATGCTTTTTGGCCCCAGGTGCATTGTGACGGAGCGCTGATCGGCGCGAAGGCCGACACTGAACGGTAGGTATCCGGGTTTTTCAACGCTATCGTCAACGCGCCGTGTCCACCCATGGAATGCCCGCATACACTCTGCGCATCGGCATCGACGGGAAACGCGGAATGGATCAGGCAGGGCAATTCATCTACGACATAATCATACATCCGGTAATGGGATTTCCAGGGGTCCCGGGTCGCGTTGACATAAAATCCAGCTCCCTTGCCCAAATCCCAGAGGCCTTCGTTGTCATCCGGCACCTGATCACCCCGCGGACTGGTATCCGGTGCCACAAGGATCAGTCCCAGTTCTGCCGCAACCCGCTGCGCGCCCGCTTTCTGGACGAAATTCTGATCCGTACAGGTCAATCCCGAGAACCAGTAGACCACCGGCAGCCTTATCCCGTCCGATGCGCCGGCCTGCGCGAGCGGGGGCAGGTATACTGAAAAATGCATGTCACACCGCAGCGCTGTGGAGGTGTGGCGGCAGCGAAGCTGGCGTCCCCCGAACGAGGCATTCTCGGAAATGATTTCATAACCGGCCCGGTTTCGGGACTCCTTCATAAGACTCACACTCCATTTGATTCACTCCGGGCCTGGCTCCCGGATTTTTCTGAAGCTTTAATTGTATCCTCAACTATATCCTCCGGGCGCGGAAGGCCGCAATTCAAATCGAAATTGTCGCTTACATGGGGTAAAGTACGGCAAAGCCACGGTGGCGAACCCGGTCCAGTACCCTGCCGGCGAGGTTTGTCGAAAACAGCGCTGAAAACCCTGTTCGCTGAAAAGAAGCTGTTCTGTCACGAGGTAGCAATGAAGCCGATTCTTCGCTGGGCACTGATATCCGCCTGTATTTCCTGTTTTCCTGTACCCGGCTTCGCCCAGTCCGCCACGTCGCAAGAGGCGGGCGAATGCGAGGCTCTTTTGCATACCCCTAACCTCACAATCACCTTCGCCGGCCTCCGCGACAACCCGCAGTCAGGCGCTTATTGTTATGTACGCGGAATCATTGCTCCGGCCATCCAGTTTCATGCCCAGTTGCCGCTGCCAGAACACTGGAATGGCCGTTTCCTGCAATGGGGGGACGGCGGCAAGGACGGCGATCTTGATTTCGCGGATCATCGGGTAGCGGAAGGCTATGCGGTCGCCAACAGCAACACCGGACACGACAGTGGCACGGAACCGGGATCCGCGTTCGGCTATAACAACCGACAGGCGGAAATCGATTTTGGTTACAGGGCGGTACATCTGACGGTCATGGCCGGGAAATCACTCGTCGATGACTATTACGGCAGTGCGCCACAGTATTCCTACTTTGAAGGCTGTTCAACCGGAGGCCGACAGGGCCTGATGGAAGCCCAGCGTTTCCCTTATGACTTTGACGGTATAGTTGCCGGCGCTCCGGTCAATTTTTACCAGGCGATGAATGCCGCCGGTGTGTGGCACCTTCAGCGAATGGCTGCGAATAACCATGCGGGCAATCTTGCCGTGGATCGCGACGGTGACGGCGACCGGGAGAATCTGGACCTGGTGAATGTACTGCACGAACGGGTGTTGCAGCAATGCGATGCCGATGACGGCATTCGCGACGGCGTCATCGACAATCCCTATGCCTGCGACTTTGACCCTGCCACCGACCTGAACGACCTGCGATGCGGCGACAGCAACAACGATGCCTGTTTTACCGAGGCACAACTGCAGACGGTCGCGGACTACTACCGCGGCCCGTACGACAGCAACGGACAGATAATTTACCCGGGCAAGATGCGTGGTTCGGAACTCGACTGGCTGCGTTTTATTCCTCATGCCGACAATAACAATACGCCGGGCATGTTATCCGGGCCGGCCGGTGATCACGTCAACTACCTGTTCTATGAAACTGATCCAGGAGTCCCGATACCCGACTTGAGCGACCTGGACTATCAGGCGAGGAAGTCCAGCATGAATCCGGAATATCACTGGATGGAATTCAGTGTCGATGATTTTACCGCCGGCGAAGCTCAACTGATGAGTTCAATCACGGACGCGACCGACCCCGATCTGACCAGCTTTCTGCGCCGCAACAATGGCAAACTGATCCTCTATCATGGTTTCGGTGACGCCCTGTCGGTAGCCTCGGCGACAGTGGCCTACTATGAAGATATGGTGGCGGTGACATACGCCGACAGCATGAACCGCGCACAACAGGATGCACGTCTGTTTCTGGCACCCGGCATGGGACATTGCGGTGGCGGCGCCGGGCCCAACAGCTGGGATAAACTGGCTCCTCTGGTGGACTGGGTGGAAAATGGAGCGGCACCTGATTCTATCACCGCCACCCACACCAGTAATGGCCGGACAGATAATGAACGCCCGCTGTGCCCTTTCCCGCAACAGGCCCGGTATATCGGCCCCGAGGGTAGCCAAAATGATCCGCAGAACTGGATGGCGGGCAATTTTCAGTGTGAGGTGCCCTGACGGGTTTTCGTTAAACATGAGGTAAAAAATGAAGCAACTGCACAAGTACGGATTTTTGACCCTTGCCATGGTTTTTGGCTTGTCGATGATCGGATCGGCGGCGCAGGAAACGCGTTTCCGCGCCAGGCTGTCGCCGATGCCGGTTACCCCGCAGACGGTTGATTCAATCACCGGAGGCGGTGAAGTTCATGCCACACTGAACGGCACCGTGTTAAGCATAGCGGGAAGTTTCCGGGGTACCAGTTCCGTAGCGACCGCGGCGCACGTACACAACGGACCCAAGGCGATTCCCGGACCGCCGGTTCATCCGCTTGAGGTGACCAATGCGACATCCGGCGACATACACGGTGAGCTCGATCTGACACCGGAACAGGTGGAAGCGTTCAATAACGAGGCGCTCTATATACAGGTTCATACCGAGACCAATCCTGGTGGCGAGTTACGCGGGTGGTTATTGCCGGAGTAGTTGATCGCCGCGGGATGTTTCACGACATTTCAAGTGGCGGTTCAGGCGTTTGGTCAAGATAACAAGAGACATGAGGACAGCACAATGATTGGTGGCAAACACAAATTCAACAACAAGGCCTTGTATGGCATCGCATTGCTTTCACTGCTGGTGGCATGCGACGAGCCCGCCCGGGAAGCCGACACCACGAGTATGGACCCCGGACCGCCCACCTACACCGAAGCCCAGGCCGAGGCTGGCGCGCTTCTGTACGGTGTTAACTGTGCCACCTGTCACGGTGATGAATTGCAGGGCACTCCCCTGGCTCCGCAGCTCAGCGGCGAGGATTTCATGACACGATGGGGTGCGCAGACTCCAGCGGCGCTGATCACCAATGTGAAATCCAATATGCCGCCAGGTGGTGGTGATTCCCTGTCCGATGCCGATTACGTCAACATCGTCGCTCATATGCTGGACGGAAACGGTATGCTGACAGGCGATACGCCGTTGACGGAAACATCGGCCATTCGCATCGCCGCCTATACGCCGGAACAGATCGCAACGTCGGCGTCACAACAACGCGAACCCGAGGCTCCACGCGGATTGGTGGTTGAAGGCACCGTGGAAAATTTCGTTCCGGTAACCGACTCCATGCTGCGTGATCCAGACCCCTCCGACTGGCCAATGATCCGTCGCGATTACCTGGCTCACAGTTACAGCCCTCTCGACCAGATCAACACCGACAATGTCGGGAATCTCAAACTGGAATGGGTCTGGTCCATGCACGACGGGAGCTCAGAACCGGCGCCGCTGGTCTACGGCGGCGTGATTTATCTGATCAACACCAGCAACATTATTCAGGCGCTGGACGCCAAAACCGGCGAGTTAATCTGGGAGCATCACGCCGGTCCCGCCAACAGGCAGGACATGCGTAATATCGCCATCTACAATGACAAGATCATTCACGCGACAACGGATTCACGCCTGGTGGCTCTTGATGCCCGCACCGGCGAACCGATGTGGGAAACAGTCATAGCCGACAGCAGCCAGGGATTCGTGAACTCCAGCGGCCCCATTGTCGCCGATGGCAAGATCATCCAGGGACAGGCCGGCTGTGCACGCTATATCGAAGAGAACTGTTACCTGACGGCTCATGACGCCAACACGGGCGAACTGCTCTGGCGCTTCAACACCATCGCCCAGTCGGATGACCCGGGCGGCAATACCTGGGGCGAACTGGACGATGTATTTCGTGCCGGCGGTGAAACCTGGATAACCGGCAGTTACGACCCGGAACTGAATCTCACCTACTGGGGCACCGCCCAGGCCAAACCCTGGGTTCCTGTCAGCCGTCATATGTCCATTCATGATGCCGGGCTGTATACCAACGCGACCATTGCGGTGGATGTGGAGACGGGCGAACTCGACTGGTTTTTCCAACACGTCCCCGGCGAGGCGCTGGATCTGGACGAAGTATTTGAACGCGTTCTGGTGGACCGGGGAGATCAGAGGCTGGTGCTGTCTCTGGGCAAGCACGGCATCCTCTGGAAAAACGATCGGGTCACGGGCGAATTCCTCGGCTTTACCGAAACCGTGTTTCAGAACATCTTCACTCATATTGATCCGGTAACCGGCGTCGTCACCTACCGCGATGACATTATCAACGCCCAGCTCAACGAATGGACTTCCGCCTGTCCCAGCAGTACCGGCGGCAAGGACTGGCATTCAATGACCTATCATGAGCCAACCGGCACTATTGTGGCGCCGCTCAGTCAGACCTGCCTGGAAAACGCCGCCCGCGAGGTTTCGCTGGAATTGGGCGGTGGCGGTCTGGCCGCCAGCCGGCGCTTCTTCGAGATGCCCGGTTCCGATGGCAACATGGGGAAACTCGGTGCCTATAACGTAGATACTTTGGAGGAAGTGTGGAGCTATGAGCAACGCGCCTCGTTCCATACCGGCACCGTATCGACTGCGGGTAACCTGGTTTTTGCCGGTGATCTGGATCGCCGCTTCCGGGCCTTTGACGTTCGCAACGGTGAAATTCTGTGGGAAACCCGATTAGGTACTTCGGTACAAGGCCATCCCATCGTCTTTGCCGTGGACGGAAAACAATACATCGGTGTCAACGCGGCACTGGGAGGGAGCAGTCCCCGCACCGTACCCAGCGTCGTAGCCCCGGAAATTACTCACCCGGATAACGGCAATGCATTGTACGTCTTCAGTCTGCCGGACTAGTCTTCAGCTTGACTGTGTGAAGGATGGAGTAGCGGGGACCTTCGGACAAGGTCTCCGAACGGTACAGGTGAATGGCATGCACGGGGAGAGTGCCCCAGTTCACACCGCTGTATCGGTCCATCAATTCTGACAGCTTCAGCCTGAGACCCGGTTTGAACCGCGCCACCGTCAGATGGGGCCGGTAGGATCGGGTCTCGGGCGGGAAGCCTGCACTGGCCATACCAGCTTCCAGTTCAGCGGCCATCTCGCAAAGCGCCGACCATTGTTCGTTTTTTTCCAGCCCCAGCCACAACGAATTGCTGAAACAGCCCGGTCCTGAGAGATTCGCCGCAAAAGGTTCGCGGGCGGAGACGCCGGACTCCATCACATCGATCAGTCTGGTGACCTCGGCCTCCGGTACCGGCCCCAGAAACTTCAATGTGACATGCAGGTTGCCAACCGGTGTTGTCTTGAATTCCCGGGCTTGTGATTGTTCCACGCTTTGCAGTTCATCCAGTAACCGGCGCACCGCAGTGGAAGGTGAATAGCCAATGCCCAGAAACAGGCGCATTTTTTTTGACTTTTTTAGTGGCGCCATGTAATCCGTCGCTCTCTGTTTCCGTCTCCTGTTTCCCCTCTCCCGATTCCCGTCTCGTTGCATAGTAGACGGAGTTATTCAGAGGTTCCTTAGCTCATCCGGCCTCATTCCAGTAACATACGACTCGCGAGAGAATATCACAAACCCCTGCAGCCGCTCGGGTCAGGAAAGCAAAAGCACGCATGAAAATGGATACGCTCTTTAGACCTTTTTCTTTTGGCCGCGTTACCCTGCCCAATCGAATTGTGATGGCGCCGATGACGCGCTGCAAGTCGCCGGGTAATGTTCCCGGAGAAGCGGTAGCCGCCTACTATCGTCGTCGCGCGGAAGGCGGCGTGGGTTTGATCATCACAGAGGGCACTCCGCCAAGCTTCAAGGGCGCCCATGGCAACGCCGACGTCCCCTCGTTCTATGGCGAGGACGCGCTGGCCGGATGGAAGCGGGTGCTTGACTCAGTGCATGCCGCCGGAGGATTTATCATTCCGCAAATCTGGCATGTGGGAAGTATTCGCAAACGCGGTGTCGGCCCGGTCCCCGACGAACCGTGTTATGGTCCCTCAGCCATACTGCACCCAATCTATGCGACACAGCCCGGCGGAGAGGTTCCCATGGCGATGGTGCAAGCGGACATTGACGCATGTGTCGCAGCCTATGCACGGGCCGCAAGTGACGCACTGCGGCTGGGGTTCGATGGTGTGGAAATCCACGGCGCTCACAGCTATCTGATAGACCAGTTCTTCTGGGAAGCCACCAATCTGCGTACGGACAAGTACGGCGGCGACCTTGCGCAGCGAACACGGTTTGCTGTTGAGATTATCGAGGCCATCCGCCATGCGGTTCCGGAAGACTTTCCGATCGTGTTTCGCTTCTCGCAATGGAAGCAGGGTGACTACCGGCACAAGATGGCAACAAACCCGGAAGCCCTCGGCTCCTTTCTCGCCCCGTTGAGCCAGGCTGGAGTGGATATTTTCCATTGCAGCACCAGACGTTTTAATGACCCGGAATTCGAAGGATCCATCCTGAATCTTGCCGGCTGGACGCGTAAACTGACCGGCAAGCCGGCTATTACCGTAGGAAGCGTGGGGCTGGATTCAGACTTCCTGCGTACTTACGCTGGCAAGGAAGCCGCCACAACCGATATTGACTCGCTGATTGAACGTTTCGAACACGACGAGTTTGATCTTGTCGCCGTGGGTCGGGCACTGCTTTCCGACCCGGCCTGGCCAAACAAGATACGAGAGCAAAAGAACGACGAAATCATTGAGTTCGACCGTAAACACATGGCCGAACTCACCTGATTGGGGCGGATTGGGGGCGGTGGCGGGCGGATCGCGTGATTGGGGGTGGGGGGGGGGGGGGGGTGGGT
>JBBDLF010000035.1:0-52468 GCA_040879025.1 Pseudohongiellaceae bacterium | reverse complement strand
TCATTCTCAATCCAGATTATCATTCGCCACCGACCCCCAATCAGGTAGATTGAGAATGATTATCATTCGCCACCGACCCCGGTTATTCCAGCGGGCGGTAAATCAGGTCTCGCATTTTCGCCGCCACCTGCAGCGAATAAAAAATGTCGTCGTTCTGGATCATTCCTACAAAAATAATATCGTTTACCGGATCTATCCAGAACCAGGTGCCTGCGATGCCCCACCACCAGTGTGTGCCTGCCGGGGCTCCATTCCACAGATCCGGGTTATCCACCACGGCGAAATCCACACCAAATACATTACCGGGGTAAAGTTGCCCGATATCGCTGATGCCCTCAGGCAGGTGATTGCTGCGCATAATTGCAACCGCTTCTTCCGACAGGATGCGCTCACCGGCGAGAACGCCGCCATTCAAGTGCATTTGGGCGAATTTCATGTAGTCAGCCGCGGTGGACGTGAGGCCGCCACCGCCGGAAAAGAATTTCGGCTCCTGCAGAAAGGCACCGGTGTCGGTACGTCGCAGTGTTCCCTGAACGGGTGCGTACTGACGTGAGAGTCTGTCGGCTTTCTCAGGTACGACGTGAAATCCGGTATCCCTCATACCCAGCGGAGTGAATATCCGTTCCTTCAGGAACCGGTCAAAGGTCTGTCCTGACAGCACTTCAATCAGATAACCCTGAACATCAACCGAAATGCTGTAAACCCATTGGGTGCCGGGCTGGTGATTGAGGGGAATGTCATCCAACGCGTCGGCCATTTCCGCCAGCGTGGTCTCCCTGCCCAAAATGCCGGCCTGTGCATAAGCCTGCGCAACCGGACCCTGAGACAATGGCGGAGTATAAACCAGCCCGCCGGTGTGGCTCATCAATTCACGTATTGTCATTGCGTGACCCGCCGCTTCTGTTTCGAAGCTGCCATCGTCCCGCTGTGATTTGAACACGCGCAAATCGGCAAGTTCAGGAATGTATTCTCCGACCGGGTCGTCCAACTCGAATTTGCCTTCATCATGCAAAATCATCAATGCCGTGCCGGCAACTGGTTTGGTCATCGAAAAAATACGGAAGATGGTATCGGTGGTCATAACCACCCCGTCTTCCACATTCCTGTGGCCGAACGCCTCATTCATCTGAATCTCACCGTCCTGGGCCACCAATGCGACCGCACCGGCAAGTCGCCCTTCGTCCACCCTGGCCTGCAGGTCTGCGGCAATGGCATCCAGCCGTGCCTGCTCAATGTCCGCCAGAACAAATGATGAAACTACCAGGAGCAAAGCTCCGCACAAGGCAGTCAGCCCACGCAAACGCATTTTTCCAACCATTTCGAATCCCCCCAATCTTTACCAATTTTAGTTTCGGTCGAAACACCAATGCCCGAACACAATCCACGGCGCACCGGCTCAGGAGCCGGGAGTACCATAACCCTCGCTTTATAAACCCTCTGTTCCCGAAACCCCTATTCCAGATCCCATGATTCAACTTCGGGAATCAGTTCGTAAGCGGTCCAGTCAAATTTTAGCGGTGTGATAGTTATGTACCCGTTCTGATAGGCATAGGTATCGGTCACCCTGTCCTCGGAAGTGGCAATGGTGCGTATTCGGCGTACCGCCATCCGGTCGCCCTGCACGCTGAGTTCCTCGTACCCTTCGGTCTGCAAGTAAGAGTCGCCCACCGGCCGGACGCGCACACCCTTCAATACGCCACCGGGAATATTGATCGACAGTACCACACCCGGCAGCGGTCCATCCCGACGGAGCTTCTCCACGACCCTCGCGGCGAAGCGGGCCGATTCACGGGTATTTACCTCGCTTGTTGCCTGCGACACGGCTATGGACGGGATACCGTGATATTGCGCCTCCATCGCGGCACCCACCGTACCCGACAGGTGTGAAACATCTCCCACGTTGGCGCCCAGATTGATCCCGGACACCACCAGGTCAAACGGCTCCTCGGACCCGAGCGTCAACAGAGCATAGCGCACGGCATCGGCCGGCCTCCCGGACACCGAGTAGCCGAAAAACTCACCGTCCCGCATCACCCTGGTGACCTCGAACTCCGCACCAATACTGGCGTGGCTGCTGCCGGACTGGTTGGCGTCGGGAGCGGAAACCACCACCTCTGTATCCGGCAACGCCTCGAGCTGCAGTTTCAACTCGGCCAGCAACGGCGAATCCACACCGTCGTCGTTGGTAATCAGTATGCGGTACTCCTGAGCCCCGGCCAAGGGGCAGAAGAGCAGAAGAAGCAATATCGGCAGCAGGCGTCTTGTTGGATTTATTTTCAGCATCGATAAACTCCACTGTAAGCAGTGTGCATAGATTATTCGCTTGGCTGACCGGTGACAACCGCAAATAACCCGTCACAGACCAGCTTGACCGCGTTTTGCTGCCTGACTGGGCTCCCACGGCACCCGTGGCGGCCGCTGGAGAAGATGATTACTGAATTCTTCACTCCTCTGTGGACTCCGGTTCCCAAATTGCATTGAGTTCCAGCGCTGTTTTCGATTAAATGCCCTGACACTGCCATGGATTGACTTACCACGCTGGCAGCATCAACCATTCGGGGGAACACCATGAAATTAACTCTCGCCACCACTGTCGCCGTGGTCGTTACCGGACTGTTCAGTTCAACCCTGCCGGCAGCAGACAATTACGTCGCACCGCGTACCCAATGGGGACAACCGGATCTGCAGGGAGTCTGGAATTTCAGTTCCTATATTCCTATGCAGAGAAACCCTGCGTTCGGTAGTCAGCAAACCATGTCGCGGGAAGATTTTGAAAGGTTGCGGGCCGGCACCGAGGCGGCGTATGAAGCCCTCAACGAATCCGGCGTGGGGGGATATAACACTTTCTGGGTGGAAAGCGCCGGCCGCGGAGACAATTTACGCACGTCGTTGATCGTTTATCCAGAAGATGGCCGGATACCCGACCGGGTGGAAGGCGTGACAATCCAGAGTGGTGGCCTGGGTCCGGACTTCAATGGCGAACGACCGGTGCTGGTCACAGTGGGCGGCATCGGCAAGGACGGCCCCGAGGACCGCGGTTTGTCGGAGCGGTGCATCGTCGGCTTCAACTCCGGTCCGCCCTTCACACCCAGCATGTATAACAACAACCTGCAGATCATCCAGAACCGGGACCATGCCGTGCTGATCACTGAAATGATTCACGATGCCCGTATTGTTCCGCTGGACGGACGCGACCATATCGATGAAGACATTCGTCTGTGGACCGGTGACTCACGGGGCTACTGGGACGGCGATACCCTGGTCGTGGTCACCAGAAATTTCAATGGTCTCACCCAAAGCTTCGCCGTTTTTGGTAGCGCCGAGAAGAAGGTGCTGACCGAGCGCTTCACACGGGTTGATGAATTTACTGTGAATTACGAGTTCACCGTGGATGACCCGGCTACGTTTACCGACCGGATTACCGCCGTGGTGCCGATGGCCAAGGTGGATGGGCTGATGTACGAGTATGCCTGCCACGAAGGTAACTACGGCATGGTGAATATACTGCGCGGAGAGCGTATCGAGGAGCAACGCCTCGCCACGGGTACGGAGCAATAACCAACGCCGTCAATTCGGCAATACTTGTTTGAACGATAACCAAGGGCCGACACCGGGATACGTTAATTCCGGTGCCGACCCGTTGTATTGGGTTATGCCGCGCGCTCAAGCGCTTGCAAAACGCCGCCTTCTCATCCAGACTTTCGACATTAATTCAAATGGAGTATAACAATGACCAAGCGATCGCTCTCTCAGTTCACCGCCCTGATGACTGCCTGTCTTATTGCCACCGGAGTTCTCGCCACCAAATCCCAGGCCGAGTGGACGCTCGACAACGATGCCTCTGAGTTGAGTTTCGTCACCATCAAGGCCGACCATGTAGCTGAAATTCACACCTTCGATACCCTGTCAGGCAAGCTCAGCAACCAGGGCGACCTCAGAATCACCATCGACCTGGCCAGCGTGAATACCCTGATTCCCATTCGCGATGAACGCATGCAGGCCATGTTGTTCGAAACCGACCGGTTCCCACGCGGCAACGTGTCCGGCCAACTCGATCTCCAGAAGCTGTCTTCGCTGGCGGTTGGGGACAGCACGATTGTGAGTGTACCGTTCACACTGGACCTGCATGGCTCCAGTCAGGAAATTGCCCCCGACCTGCTGGTAACCAAACTGGCGAATGGCAGACTGCTGGCAGGCACGACCAAACCCATCATCGTGATGGCGGATTCCTTCGGTTTGGTTGAGGGTGTGCAACGGTTACGCGAAGTGGCCGGCCTGCCCAGCATCAGCAACGCGGTGCCTGTGAATTTTACGGTGGTTTTCCAGCAAGACCAGTGAGCGTCTGATTGGGGGGTATTTGGGATTACCGCAACTCCAGCCCTACCCCCCAGTGATGGCTTCGGTAGTGATAGGTGGACAACTCCTTTCCATAGCCACTGAACCAATAGCCGACCACCGTCAGGTTGTCCCATTTCCAGCCCAGGCTCAACTGGGAACTTATATTTCCTAATTGGCTAAAATCAGAAATACCTGTCTTCAGTTCCACACGCTTGATAAACGCGCTTGATCGCGGCAGAAAATTGAAGATGCTTTCTGAGTCATAATGTTCCCACTGAAAACGCAAACCGTCATAGTCTGTAATCTTTGGCCGGTCTCCGAGGCCGGCTTCCCAAAAGATCTCATCATCCACGCCAAAATAATGGGGCCGGACTTCCAGCTGGTATTGTTTCCAATTCTGCCCTCCTTCCACCTTCCCGTCGAGAATACGCTGATAGCGGAGTTGCACATAGTTACTTGATCGGCTCAAATCCTGCAACGCATAGTTTTCTCCTTCCTCACCGTGGATATAGCTATTGATCTCGGCAATGAGGGCCTGCTTTTCCGCTTCCTTGGCCGCTTTCTGATCATCAGTATCATCGGTGTCGGGGCTACTGTATGACTTGGGTTGACCATTGGAGTGATGCATCAGTCCAAAGCGCAACTTCCGCGAACCGTCAGCGACCAGGTCCCACTCTGCCGCGAAGCCGGGATTCTGATCCCGCGAGATCACCGGCGCGGAGCGATACCAATCCACTTTCGTTTCATTAAAGGCTTTGAAGTTATTCAGCGCGTGAAAATCATAGCTGCCGTTGTAAATAAAGAAGAACCGTTCCGGCAATCGGTTCGGCCAGCCGGTGTTTTGCTTACTCCGCACGGACCGGTCATTGATCATTAATGGGTATTTGATTGATACATTAAACTCGAAATGTGAGCGTTCACCGTGATCGCCTGGTTTTCTGAAACGGGGCGAGCTGGAGATTCCGAATATATTGGGTCCATCACTGGACAGGACTCGTGGCGTGTACGTTAGCGGGTTCGTGGCAGGCGGTATCCCGCGCTCGACTAATTCGTTCGCAGTTGCCAGATCCTGTATTGCACGCACACCTTCCTCCCCTTGCCGTGTCGATCCAGAATTGTCGTCCAATGACTTTCTGTCTGCGAATTCATCGTAACAAGCCAATCTTTCCAAGGCATCCGTTATAAGGGGACAGATATCGAATACAGAGTTCGGTTGCGCCTGAGCCGAAATGATGAAACCAAGCAGGATACCATTGATTACCAGTTTGTTTTTTTTCATACCCAGCCCCGTCTCGCACCAACCGGATTATTTCAGTCCGGTTTAAATATGTTCAGTTGCACAGCGGCGGCAGTGGCCTCAGCGCGATTATGGATGTTCAATTTTCCATACAGGCTTTTGATGTGATGAGATACCGTGTTGGTGGAAATTTCGAGAAGCCCGCCTACTTCCCTGACACTGCAGCCCCTGGCTATCAGTGACAGTATCTCCTGCTCCCGGGGAGTAAGATGTTCCAGCAGACTCTGCTCGGCATTTGGCTGTTTGGCCTGCGACTGGCGAAAAAACCCCAACATCGACTGGGCAATGTGCGGGGACAGCGCCGGCCGCCCGTCTACCGCCTCCTTTAGATAGGTGGCCAGTTCTTCCGGTGAATGGCCTTTCAGCAGATAGCCGCTAGCTCCGGAACGCAATGCATCAAACAGATGCTCCTCGTCATCGAATATCGTCGTGACAATGCTCAGCATTGCAGACTGCTTCAAGCTCGCATAGCGTACAAGGTCAATTCCGTTTCCATCGGGAAGCCCCAGATCAATGAGGGCCATACTGAAAGAACGCTCTCGCAGATATTTCAAACCGTCAGCAAATGTGTACGCTGTGTTGATATCCGGGTATCCAAATTCCGCATCCACTACTTTTTTCAGTATTGCAGCGGCTTGCTTGTGGTCTTCCACGATGAGGACCGAATCAAGGTTCGTAGTATGATCAGACATCGAGTTTTCTTCCCATGAACACCGGAATGTGCAGTGTGACACTTGTGCCGGAGGATGTGTTCCATTCCATTTTTGCTTTCAGTTCCTCACTCCGCACCTGAAGATTGAACAAGCCATTTCCCGGTTTGACTGCCTTCTGGCTGAACCCGTTGCCATCATCCGAGTATTCTATGCATAGCGTTGGGTCGTTAAACTGCAATTTGACACGAATACCGTCGGCTTCTGAATGCTTGATGGTATTACTGAGTAATTCACGAATGATATTGAGGATATTGAGATACTGATCAGACGTCAATTGGTGGTCAGATCCCGAGGTTGTGGCATGCCATTCAAGGTTCAGTTCCGAATCCATGCAGGCGTCTTCACAAACCGTGTGAATACGAGAGGCGAGATCGGCCAGATGAATTGGCTCATGCTTGAGCGCCTGGATCAGTTCGCTGAGCTGCGCCATGGTGTCCTGAGCAAGCTGGCGAGCCTTGCTGTCCTTCGCTGAATAGATGAGCGACAGTAATTTGTGACTGATCTGGTCGTGGAGGTCCCGACGGATACGATTGCGCTCCTGCGCCTGGCCGGCAAGGAACGCATCACGTACATCATATAATTTCTCGAACAGAAGACTCAAAGTGGTAACAAGATCGATGTCACGCCTGGTAAACAGGCGTTCCCCACTATCCGCGAATTCCAGGCACAGCGCCGGAGAATGCAGATTACCCTGCACGAGCAGTTGCTGCCCGCGCTCTGACAGACGTGAACTGTGGAGCGGATCGATCTCTCTGACATTCCCCGGTTTGAAGACATAATCAATAACTCTCTGCCAGGTCCTCCGCGGTATGGACTTCGTATTGAGCAAATCCTTTATCATGAGAATCACAGCCTCATCCAGCAATATCTGGATGCGGGCCAGTCGGTCTGAAAGGTAGCGTTGATGAACCCATTGACGAATTGGCAGGTAAGCCCAAAGAACCGCTGCGATGACGATAGCCGAGGCGACACTTGCCGATAAATTTCCCAGAGACACCAGCAGAAAGTCCAGACCGAAAAAGCCCAGTGATACCAACACCCACTGATACGCCTGGCCTATATGCTGTTCCAGATGAAAGAGGTCGAAGCGGGCAACACCAATCAGAACCATGATATAAGTCGTCGCAATGACCAGGTTCATTGCCAGACTGGTTTCTAACAACGGATCTACGCCGAACAACCTTGGAACTACCCGAAACAGTATGTAAATGCCTGGGCCCACTGTCCAAGCCAGAATCACCCAGAGTACCTGCGCGCGTTGAACCGGCAATTGGCTGCTGACTCTGAATTGGCGCCAGCACAGATACAGCGTAATGCAGAAAAACATGATCTCGTGAAATGCTGTTTGCAAGTCTCTGAATCCGGGATACTCACCAGCCCCGAAACCGGAGGAGATGTACTGGGTCAGGTAGATTACCGCGGGATACAGAATTGCGAAGCCTGTAATGAATCTGGCGGCTCTGTCGGCAAATTGCAATTTATTCGGATAATAGAGAAGTACAGCCGTACCAAAGGCCGCAAAAAGCAGTTGCCCCATGTCCAGCATGATCCTGCTTAACCAGTGCAGAATAGCTGGTGGGAAGAACATTTCCAGATTGTAGATTGAGAATACCGCGGTAAAATTTATGAGGAAAAACCCAATTCCGCTCACCAGCAGAAATCTGGCTTCCGGCTTGTTGGGCTGCCAAGCCCATACCAACGAGGCCATTACTGGAACACTGATGCCCAGAATTATCAGGACCCAGGTGTTCACAGGCAACGCCGACAGCGGTCGCTGTTGGTTCAATTCATAGGTTATTTCCCTACCGTCCGCCAAGTGGAGTGTCACTGGCGAGTCACGCAATAGTTGATAAACTTCATCATAACCCTCAATGCGCGCGTTTCGCGACGGGAAGTATTCACCCACGTCGCTGGCGAGCACCTGGGAGTATTGCGGCCCCATTGGGAGTGACACTCCAAACCGGTTGGAAATGGCAACGACGACATCACCCAACTCCAACTCCTGCTCCTGCTCCTGCTCCGCAACCCAACTATCCATTCGTACCACCTGCATGGCCGCGGTGGTATTGTTTTGAGCAAGTCTGATTCCTGTATATGGGGGATAGAGAATTGCGCTCAAGTCAATTAACAGCAGTGCTGCCGCCAGCAGCAGGCTGAAGTTGATCAGGATTTTGGGTGAATAGCTCATACGCTACTATCTTTACGGTGACTGACGGTCACCTTACTCTCGTAGTTCCCCGGACATAGAAAGCCACACCGTATGATCCCTGATATGGGCGGGAATATCACCTGTTTCAGCCAGGATGCCTCTCCGTAGCGAGAAGCGGGCAGCGTTTTCCTCATTGCCCGCTTTTCTCAGCCGCGCTTATTCATTCAGAATGAGAGTTCCAGCCACGTCACTGCCGACCAGCAACGTCATGGTATTCCCGTCCGGTAGCAAACGTACTACTGTATCTGTACCGGATAACCCACAATCGCCGTTCTCGTCGGTGAGAATTGCGGGGGTGAAAACACCTGTAAATGCCGCATACCTGAAGGTGCCTGACTCGATCCCGCCATCAGGACACGCCTCCTCATCAACTCCGGCTGGCTGAGACATGGACCATGTCGCATCAGAATTGAAGGTGAAAACCGTATCTTCTCCTTCCATAGTCCAGCCGCCCACGAGATCGGCTGCAGTTTTTCCCAGGGTGCTGCCGTCAGGTGTAATGTCCACAAGAGATGCCTCATCAACTTTTAACATCAAGGCAATATGATCCTCCATGGTCAATTCGATATAGTGAACCCTGCCGTCGAAGACCAGATTGGGAATCTCCAGGATTCCGGTTTCACCGTTATATACAGTGATTGGAGGCAGTATCTGGGCCTGTGCCATGGCAGACAGGAATGACAGCAACACAGCATGCAATAATGCTGATGATTTAAGTTTCATTTATTGTTCCTCTTGACTGGATGACCTCATTGGAATAGGAACGAGCCGTACATGATTGCCAGCTCTGTTCCGGCATGTCTCTGCATTGATTTGGAGAGATATTGCAGGAAACAATAACAAGCATTGTATGCCTGCAGTGTAGAGAAGATAGCAAGCGAACCGGGCTGGCGAATCACCTGTTTCGGTGATATGGGACACCCACTCGGGTGCTCGGGTGATATGGGACACCCACTCGTAAATTGAAAACCGAATATCACGTGTAATGAATTCTGACTTTAGAGGATTACCTGAGAATTCAGACTTAGAAGCTTTCTTCCAGACACGCCTAGTTCCGCCAACTGTGAGGCTGTACTGGGTATGGCGTGTTCACGCCGCTTTTTGTTTTGCGGCTCTTTTTTGAAATGCGGCAAGCGTATCAAGGCCGTTCAGCATTGTGATTGATTGCTTTTGGATTTCAAGCGCCACTATCTTCCATTGAGCATCCGAGAGCCCGAGCGTCTGGATGAGTTGTGGAGTGGTTTTCTGGATATTGCCTCTCTTGTTGGGTCGGATAACTCTCCCGGTCCAATCAGTCAGTTCCAGATAATCCTTCAGGTTGTACGGAATTACAGCGACAGCATCCCGTTCTTGCAGGGACTCCTTGAAGGGCATCAGCACGGGTTTAACGACCTCATCGCTTTCATGGCGCTTGCGTCTTGGTACCTGGAAGGCTTTGATTTGTCGGATTCTGTCCTGTATTGATGCGAAGTCGGATTTTTCGAGGTCCGAGGCAATCCCGGCCCGGATCGGATTGAGATCTACGTAAGCCATGCAGGAGAGCAGGGCGACTTCATCGAGCAATGCCTGGGATTTGAAACGGCCTTCCCAAAACCTGCCTGTACATCCATCCTCAAGATTGGCCTTGCGGGCGATGAATTCATTCAGACACGCCATGAATTTGCTGATACAGGCTAACTTGCCTCTCAGTTCATCCACTATTTCAGCCAACTGTAGCATGTCAGTCTCTGGGAGAGAGTCCCCGGCCTTGTACTGTTGTACCAAGTCTGGGCCTTTGTATAAGGTAGTCCAACGCCTGATGACTTCATCCATTGTCCATGCGCGCGCTCGGGCTGAATTAATATGTAGCACGAGGTGGTAGTGGTTACTCATCACGGAATAGGCTGCAATCTCGATAGCGAAGACATCGGCCAATACCGCCAGTCGTTCAACCAGCCAAGGTTTCCTGTGATCAAACGTTTTGCCGCTAAACCGGTCTTCGCCACAAAGATACGCCTGTCGGACACAGCGTGAAATGCAGTGGTAATACGGCGTGGCGTCCAGCGACACCAACTGTGAGCGTGGGCGGGTCATCCTTGATCCATTGTTTCCCTTTATTCTCAGAGTAGTATAAATTTCCCAAGATGCAAATTTGAGTGGGTGTCCCAACATGTGCCTTTGAGTGGGTGTCCCAACATGTGCCTTTGAGTGGGTGTCCCAACATGTGCCTCCCAACATGTGCCCAACATGTCGAACATGTGTGTGCAAGATGTGAGTAGTTACTTGCGCACACCCACCGCTGAAACCGTAAAGGCATCGGCACAATCTTCTTCTTCGAACTGACCTGCCACAGCAATAATAAACGTGCTGCCGTCATCTGACATTTGACCTTCGAAGACAACATCTTCACCTGCATCCAGACTCAACTCACCTCCAGGTCCAATCGCAACATCAAAGCCCTCGTCGTAAGGCACATCTGTTTCAAAAGTACCGCTCAGTCGCAATTCCTGCCGAATGCGATAATGAGAAAAAACACTCAGCGTCATACCATCAGAAATGGCACTGGCTATGGTGCTGCTTTGTGAAGTGGATGAAATAGCCTGTCTCTGGAGATAGGCAAGAAATGCCGGTGTACCGATCACACTGGCAGGATCATTGCCCGTTCCGCAGCCGAATATCCCGTTTTCAAAGATATTCACTACATAGGATCCAGCATAGGAAGGTTCCCCAACCTGACCCTGGAGTTGTTCAACCAACGCCCGGAGTTCCGCCACTTCCAGCGCCAGTGCGGGCAACCCCCCGGCCTGACTATTGGAATTACCCGGTTGGGCGCTCACCGTTGCGCCACCGAACAACATGGCGCAGGTAGCCAGCGCAATAATTTTTATTTTCATTTTTAATCTCCTCAAAGTAGCCCGAATTGGATTTTCAACTCAGGATGCTGTCAATTATCGAGCGGACCTGAGTGTCGGGAAACATAGCAATGCTAATGGGGAGACGAATCCCCTAAACAGGTGATAATGACTGGCAATCAACTGACCACGGAATAAGGGAATGGAGGGAAACCCGCGTTTATCCACGGCTCAAGCCGAGCCGCTCCAGGCAAGGGTACCGGACCAGGGCTGCTTCAAACATGAAACTCAAAGCAGCGGAAACTCCCTACTGATCGTGGCAAATCGCAGGGAGGCGGCGCAGGTACGTTGTTAAGCGGCCGTGTCCTTAATGTATTTCGCCATGAGGCCAGGGCGCGCCATCACGCAGTGTGTTGACCGGCTTGAGTCCCTGGTTCAGGAATTTCTGCACACGTTTGCCTTCGTAGGTTTCCGTGGTGTAGATGTTGCCCTGGGAGTCGGTGACGATACTGTGGGGCGCGAAGAACAAGCCGGGTTGCCTGCCGCCATCACCGAATTCCGCCAGTACTTCGAGAGATTCCCGCTCAACAATATAGACTTT
Organism: Pseudohongiellaceae bacterium; assembly: GCA_040879025.1. Classification (GTDB taxonomy): domain Bacteria; phylum Pseudomonadota; class Gammaproteobacteria; order Pseudomonadales; family Pseudohongiellaceae; genus JBBDLF01. The sequence continues at coordinate 40,479 of JBBDLF010000035.1, read as the reverse complement.
CATGTTTGAACCGTCGGCGACATAAATAAATTCCTGCTCCGGATCACGCGAGAATGTGATATCCCAGGTTGAACCGGACAAAGTCATCGGCGCGATCAGCCCTTCCTTGACGTAGGTGCCGTCAGGACGAAACACCTGAATACGGTCGGCACCACGGTCGCACACATAAACCAGGCCGTCATTGGAAGGTTCGGCACAGTGAACCGGACCCACAAACTGCTGCGGCAAGGGCTCACCGGGAGTATAGGTTACCCGGTCATCTGACGGACGGTTGCCGTAAGCACCCCAGTAACGCTTGAAATCGCCTGTCGCCACATCCACCACGGCGACCCGTTTGTTGCCGTAGCCATCGGCAAAGTAGGCTTCGTTGGCTGATGCATCAATCGCAATCTCGGCGACCCGGCTGAAGTGGGTGGTGCTGTTGCTGTCGACGGGCTCTCCCGGTGTACCAATTTCACGGACAAACTGCCCGTCGCGGGTAAACACCAGTACATGGGAATCTCCTCCCCCATTACCCCCGATCCAGACATCGCCATTCGGAGCAATGTCGATGCCATGGTTGGATTCTGGCCAGGTATAGCCTTCTCCCGGGCCTCCCCAGCCGTTCACCAGGTTGCCTTCAATATCAAATTCCAGAATCGGTGGCGCGGCGGTACAGCATTCAGCCCGACCGGAGTCCAGCGCAATCTCCTGGCTCATGAACATACTGTCCTGGTCGCGATGAACAATGAAAATATGGTCGCGCTCATCGATGGCGACACCAATGGCGCGTCCCAGCACCCATTTGTTGGGGAGGGGCTGCGGCCAGAACGGATCGACGATAAACTCCGGCGCCAGACGATCGTTGTTAACCGCGACGGCGGATTCCTGCAGGAAGTTTTGTCCAACACCCAACACAAGAAGCAGGCTCAGCGCCAGGCTGACATAGATGATTCGCTTCGGTTGCTTTTTCATAGTGATGTCCTGTTATTTTAAGTCATTCCGATAGCTGCGTTACCGAGTATATGCCTGTCGGAAGCGTTTGTGAACGACCTTTCCGGCGACACTCCAATGGGAAGCGGTTCGCCGACACGCCGGACAAACGTTCGTTTTTGCGCGCCCGATAAGCTGCTGCTGTAACAGTTCCCGTGTACTCCGGCGCCATGGTCCCTTATCATGGAAACTGCCATGACCAGCAATCGTGAAATCCACGGGTTACTGTTTGATCTCGACGGCGTTCTCTACGTAGGCAACGACGTCATACCCGGAGCGCTGGAAACTCTGGGCAAAATTCGCCGGGCGAAGATTCCCTGCCGTTTCATTACCAACACCTCAACCAAGACCGCGACGGATGTCGCAGTTAAACTCAAGACGCTGGGATTTCGGATACAGGCACGGGATATTTTCAGCGCGGTCAGCGCCACCCGTGATTTCCTGCGCGAGGTCCCGGGCGACCCTGCCGTTCATTTCCTGATACACGATGCCGCCAAACCGGAATTCGCCGCTTTCAGACAGGACAGCCCGCAACCGGATTATGTGGTTGTTGGCGATATCGGGGCAGCCTGGAACTACGTGTTATTGAACAGGGTGTTTAACGAGCTGATGGGTGGTGCCGAGCTGATTGCAATGCATAAAAACAAGTACTGGCAAGTAAAAAACGGTTTGCAAATGGATATCGGTGCCTTTGTTGCCGGACTGGAGTTTGTAAGCGGCAAACAGGCAATTATTATCGGTAAACCCAGCCAGGCTTTTTTTCAACTTGCCGCTCGGCATCTGGGCGTCGAGGCCCACAAAGTACTCGTCATTGGCGATGACATTGATAATGATATCGGTGGCGGGCAGGCTGCGGGGTTGAAAGCGGCATTGGTCAAAACCGGCAAATACCGCCGGGAAACTGCGGAGAATTCGGGAATTACACCCTTTGCAACGCTCGATTCCGTGGCGGACCTGCCTGATCTGCTCAACCTACCGGGGTGATACCAGTGTGCCGTCGCGGTACTCTCTCAGCGCCAAATTCACTTCTTCCCGGGTATTCATCACAAACGGACCGTACTGCACGATGGGCTCCCCTATCGGCTTGCCGGCGATCAATAAAAAACGGACATCGCTCCCGCTCACCAGCACGTCACCCTGGCGGGACAGTCTTGCCAGTTGTTGTACGGCGATACTGACGGATTCCTCACCCACTGCAACCTTCCCATCGTAAACGTACACAAGCGCGGTATAACCGTCCTTTATCCGAAACCGTAATTCGTTGTTTTTTTGCCCGGCAGAAGCCGGCAGTTGTATATCAAGATAAACCGGATCGGTGGAAAGCCCGGTTACGGCGCCGGTCACACCCGCGCCGTTTACGGCTGTCTCTCCGGCAATGGCCTTGACGGCACCCTTATCGGCCGGGTACCGGGGAATATCCGCTGCCGGAATATCCTGATAGGTGGCGGGTGTCATTTTTTCCGCCGCCGGCAGGTTCAACCAGAGCTGAAATCCACGCATCCGCCCCTGTTGCTGTCTGGGCATTTCAGAATGGATAACGCCGGAACCGGCTTTCATCCATTGCACGTCTCCGGGTTCCAGAAGTCCAATATTGTCCATATGGTCGCGGTGTTCCATCGAGCCTTCCAGCATGTAGGTTACCGTTTCAAAACCGCGATGGGGGTGGGACGGAAACCCGCCGATGTAATCCTGCGCTTCGGCGGAACCGAATTCGTCCAGCATCAGGAAGGGATCAAAGCGGGAAAGATCGCCGCCCCCGAATACGCGTAACAAACGAACGCCGTCGCCGTCCGAGGCGGGTTTCGCTGTCAGAATTTCCTCCACAGACCTGGATTGCCTGTGCTCTGGCCTGGTGCCTTCCGTCATAAATGCTCCACTCTCAAATACCCACCGGAATCGTGCCAAATCGTTAAGCTTGCATTCATTCCCCCGGGGTAGACTTGGAGTGCCACCTACGCCAACGGAGCCTGTCATGAATAAGCTACTGTATCTCGGACTTGCCTTGATCGCCAGCCTGATGTTCAGCCAGACGGCCCTTGCCGATGGCCGCCGCCACGATGGCTGGGGCTCGGGCTGGAGCGCGGGTTCAAGCTGGAGACACGACCGGGGATTCCGCCGTCACTATGACCGCGGCCGAAGCTGGCAACGCAACTCGTACCATTTTCCCCGCCGCTACGACAGGCACCGGCGCAGCAACAGCTCGTTCAGGTTTTCATTCAACAGTTATTACAATCGCTACAGTCACAGTTACCCTTCGCGACACCGGTATGCGCGCCACGACTCGCATTCCTCAGGCAGTTTTTTGGGCGGGCTGGTACTTGGCTCCCTGCTTTCTTCTTCTCACTACCCGACGCGAACCGTCCGCCACGAGACTGTCCGCTATGTAAGACCTGCACCGGTGGTGACACGGGATACGGTTTATGTGGAACAGCCGGCGCGCACGGCCACCGTCTCGCCAACTCCTGTTCGCCGAAGCCTGTTGCGTGACCTTGAAGGTAACTGCTTTGAACGCAGTGTCGACAGCGGGGGTACAGAGATCCGTGTTCAGGTTGATGCCCGGCAATGCGACTTCTGAGAACAGGCTGGACCGGATATTTGTGTTGATCCGAATGCCGGGAAGACACCACGCCACGCGCCTGACCTCCCGCCCGTTGAGACTTTTCCGGCGTTTGGCGTTAATATGCACTGCGGCTTCCGGCGCGGTCCCCTGCGCTCCGGAAACGCCTGCGATGCCTTGACCGGGAGATGACACTCATGCCTGCCTTACGCCTGCCAGTTTGCAAGATCGGTCCTGCCATTTTGTTCTGTGTCCTCGGCGCCTGCGCGACCTCACCCACAGAGCGGCGCCAGGTCGTGCTCTATTCAGAGCAGGAGATGGCCCAGATGGGTACCCAGGCCTATCAGCAAATGCGACAGGAAATGCCCGTCTCCAGCAACCGCCGCCACAACGAATTCGTCCAGTGCGTGACAGGTTATATCGTCGCCGCCCTGAGCGAGGAGGAAAAGGGTGAATATGTCTGGGAAGCCACTCTTTTTGAAGACAGCAGCGCCAATGCCTTCGCGTTGCCAGGCGGCAAAATGGGCGTATTTACCGGACTGCTGGACGTTGCTGAAAATCAACACCAGCTGGGTGCTGTCATAGCGCATGAAGTGGGACATGTACTGGCCCGCCACAGTAATGAGCGAGCCAGCCGCTCGACCCTGCGCGATGTCGGATTCGTGGTGGCCCAAGTACTGGGCGTACCGGGCTCGACAATGGGTGCGGTTGATCTTGCGACGGAACTGGGGTTGATGCGGCCTTTCGGCCGGGCCCAGGAAAGCGAGGCGGATACGGTCGGCGTCATGCTGATGGCTCGAGCGGGGTTCGATCCCGAGCAAAGCATCAAGCTGTGGGTCAACATGAATTCCCAAGGAGGCTCAAGACCGCCGGAGTTTATTTCCACCCATCCGTCCCCAGAGACACGTATCGGTGATCTTCGACGATTGATGGAACCCGCCCAGGCCCTCAGGGAGTCGGCAATGGCGCGGGGATTTGTTCCTGATTGTGAAAGGTAGACGGACCGCAGAGGAAGCCGGTCAAACCGGAAGCCCGGCCTGACCGCAATCTCCAGGTACCTTGATTGGGTTTCGGGATACCCTGTTGACGGGCATCATCCGGTGGGCACCTTGCCTGTCTTACCTGCGTGTATATTTCACCAACTGCCGGGGCCCTACTTCAGCGCCGTAGATATTGCCGGCGTCATCCACCGCAACCCCTTCAGCGGCACTGGTGCCTGCAGGCACTTCCAGCGGATCATCAATAAACCCGTAGACAAAGGCGCCGCCTTCAATTTCCGCCACCCGGATGCCGCGGCGGTAGCCTGGATTGGAGCCTTCACGTGACTCGGAATCAGCTACATAGATGTGGTCATTTTTATCAATGAACACACCACTCGGTCGACCGAACTGGTAGTAGTCTGTGACAAAGTTGCCGTCCTGATCGAAAACCTGAACCCGCCGGTTACTGCGGTCGCCGACATAGAGCAGACCTTCGGAGTCCATGGCCAAGCCATGCGGTGTGCGGAACTGGCCAGGATTGGAGCCCGTCTCGCCCCACTCCATCTGATATTCCCCGTTGCTGTTGTACTTCACGATCCGGTTATTGCCTTCCGCAGAATGGCCATCCGCCACAAAGATGTCCCCATTGGGTGCAACCAGCACATCGCAGGGCTGATCGAATACGTTTCGACCTTCCCCGGCCACGCCGGCGGTTCCCAGACTCAGAAGCAGTTCACCGTCCGGGCTGAACTTGTGTACCTGATGTCCCTTCATCCGCATGTCGTCTCCGCGGGCATCGGCCACCCAGATATTTCCCTGGGGGTCCACATGAATGCCGTGAGGCCAGACGATGAGACCGCGGCCGAAACTTTGCACCACTTCACCGTCGGCATTGAACTTCAATACGGGGTCGAGTTCAGGCGTGTCGAGGCAGTTGCCGTTGGCACCGCAGCGCTCACCGACCCAGATGTGAACACCGTCGATATCGGGATAAACGGCGCTGGTGGCCCCCCATTCGCGGCCTGGAGGCTCCTCGGCCCATTCGTTGTCGGTATGCCACAGATCAGGCGCATGGTTCTGCGCGACAGCCTGGTGGGTGAACATCAGCAGAGACAGTGTACTGACGAATAAAGCACCTAAATTTCTAGAGTTGGACATCTTCACTCCTGGCGAGCAAGCTCGTGCTTGCATTTCTTGTCGATTATCATCCGTTTTCCTCCGCAGACCCCGGCAACGGCCGGACTCAAGGGGAAATCATTGTATACACAGATTTTCGCGCGGCTCAAACGAAACAATGTTACAAATCGTGGGAGGCTTGAATCAGGGGGCAATGGGTTCAGCGGGCGGGGAAAGCGAGGCAGACTGGGGGTTTTGAGCCGGCCTCGCTACAAGTCGTCAGTGCCAGGCGACCCTAATCCGGCAGTCCAGGCTCTTCCACAGAGTCGCATCGTTGGGTGATGTTGATGTCGTAGCCGTGACTTTCCTCATCTTCCCAATAGGATCCCGGATCGGAGGCGACCAGGGAGATTTCGTAGTCAACCAGACATTCACGTGTGCCGTCATCAACCAGTGCCGGCAATTCATAGAATGCCCCTTCATCCAGCGAACATACCACACCAATGTGAGTCAATTCCGCGGTATAGGACTCGCCCTCGGGTCCGCTGGAGAACTGGTGCGCGAGGGTCTCCACGTCAGAGACACAGGTCGGTTCCGGCTCCACCACCGGTTCATCGTCACAGTTTTCATGGCTCCAGCCATGGTGTTTGTCTTTGTGATGTCCCTTGCCTATCGCTTTGCAGTGGCCATAGCCATTGCCTTTGCGTTCAAAGTCCGCGTTGCCCACGCCTTTTCCCTTGGCCAGCACAGACCCGGAAAATACTGCCAGGGCCAGCGCGGCGATCAGAGGAAGTATCTTGTTCATATCGCTTACCTTATGCCGTTACACGAAGGGCGTAAATTTCGCACACTGCGAGTGAAATGTCACTGCCTAACAGGGCACAAACGGGAAAGAGAAGGGAATAAATCGATTGATTCCCCACGTTCAGCCGATAAACGCGGCAAATCGCTCAGAAAACGCGGCACACCAGCCCTTTCAGGTACTGGCTTTCGGGGAACCCAAGCGCCACAGGGTGATCCTCACTCTGGTGCAGATAACGGATCACTTCACCCGCGCAGCGCGCATCAAGCAGGGCGTCCGCGGTTATTTTCTGGAACAGGTTAAGATCAATGCCTCCCGAACAGGAGAACGTCACCAGAATACCCCCCGGATGCAACAGCCTGGCAGCCTGCAACGCCAGATCTTTGTACGCTCTGGCCGCTTTGTTCACTTGTGATTTATTTTCCGCGAGTTTTGGCGGATCCAGCACCACCATGTCAAACAACCGATGATCAGCCTGATATTGTCGTAACTGGTCAAAAACATTGCCGTTGACCAGTTCGTGGCGTTCCCAAGAAAATCCGTTACGCTCTACATTTTCCCCCGCCATTTTCAGCGCGGGAGCCGAACTGTCGAGGCTGGTTACATGATCGGCGCCGCCCCGTAATGCCGCCACGGAAAAGCCGCCAGTATAGGAGAAACAATTCAGAACCTGTTTTCCCATGGAAAGCCGCTGCACTTCGCCGCGATTGTCCACCTGGTCAAGGTAGAATCCGGTTTTCTGCCCGCCGATGACATCCACGGCAAATTCCAGTTCGTTCTCGGCGATAATGATTTCCGCGGGAGGCACTTCGCCCCACAGTGGTCCGGCGATTTTCTCCAGGCCTTCCTTCTGGCGAACCCCGACATCGGAGCGCTCGTAGATTCCCCGGCACGCGGTGTGTTTCGCCAGCATCTCCACGATGACCTTTTTGCAGCGCTCCATTCCGACGAACAGAAACTGACAGACCAGAAAGTCACCATAGCGGTCAACTACCAGGCCCGGCAGACCATCAGACTCTCCATAGATCAAGCGATAAGCGGAGCGGGAATTTTCATTAGCCAGATGCTTGCGCTTGTCGATGGCCCTGCCGACGGCTTCGGACAGATACTCATTGTCCACCACTTCATCGGCAAAGCTGAAAAGTCGAACCCGAATCTGCGATTGCGGGGAGTAGGCTCCAATGCCCAGCACGGCGCCGCCCATGCTGATCACTTTGACAAGGTCTCCTGCTGAGGGATCACCGTCGAGTTTGTGAACCGCACCGGAAAAAATCCAGGGATGGTGGCGGAGTACAGAAGATTCCCGGCCTTTTTTCAGCTGGATTTTATGCATAGTGGAGTTCCGGAGGAATCCCCGGCTTCGCGGGGTCAGGGCTGGTGTTTCAACAATCTGTTACCCGATACAGTCTACAGCATGCCCCGGGGCAGGGGAATCGTGAGCAATCTCGGTATTAGTAAAGTATTTACTATATTAATGTCATTTCGCCGGGAACAGATGGACATCTCGCTGGGGAAAGGGAATGGTCAGACCTTCGGTTACAAAGGTCTTGTAAACCTGCTCGTTCATATCCACGAAAACCTGCCAGAAGTCCGCGGAGTTGACCCATACACGTACCACGATATCGACCGAGCTGTCCGCCAGAGCGGATACCGCACGGAACGGGACAGGCTCATTGAGGATACGTGCATCCGCGGTGATCAGCCGGTCCAGCACGGCGTAAGCCTTGTCCACGTCATCGCCATAGGCAATACCGAAGGTCCATTCCACCCGGCGGGTGGGCTGCGTCGAATAATTGACCAGAGCGTCAGTGGCCAACGGACCGTTGGGGATAATGACGGTTTTATTGTCGGGTGTTGTCAGAATGGTATCGAATATCTGGATTTCATTGACCATGCCCGCAAAACCCTGTGCTTCTATGAAGTCGCCAACCCTGTAGGGTTTGAACAGCAGAACTATCACGCCTCCGGCAAAGTTCTGCAAAGTCCCTGAGAGCGCCAGCCCCACAGCGAGACCAGCCGCGGCCAGTATGGCGACAAAGGAGGTCATCTCCACGCCCAGCATGCTGACAGCGGTGATGTACACCATGATCTTGAGCAGAATGGACAGGAAACTGTTTAAAAATCCCTGCAGGGAGAGGTCTACCCGGCTACGCACGAACGCTCTCTTTATCACATTCATGATCACGCTGACGGCATAGAGGCCTATGACCAGTACAAGTATCGCCAATAGCAGTTGGATGCCGTAGACAATGGCGAACTGGGCAAGGGTATCAAGATCGAATGAAATATTTTCCATAGGGAAGTTCAGGGCGGTCGGAAATCAGGAAACGGCAGACCAGGGGTCTGCCGCATCAGTTTGTTCCGGCATTCTCTTCAGATCGATTCCTCCAATTGGACCGATCTGGCGACAATGGAGTATTCGGTCACTTCACCTGTCGTTTCCACAACGTCCCGGGCTCCCGCATCACGCGCATAATGGGCAGCCTGTTCGCCACTGAGAGTGATCTGGCCAAGCTTTCCGTAGACCAGCGTACGCTGCATGCTGGTTTCCGTGGGAATGAAGAAGCCGTAGTCCTCGAAGGTAATGCGGGCATACGTATCTCCTTCCATCAGGATCATCCAGCAACCCTTTGCCTGACATACTTCAGTCACCTGACCGGTGATTTTCTGAAACCCGCTTTCAGCCTGACCGTCCAGCCTGGCGATCGCCTCTTGCAGTGTCATCACGTCTCCGGTATCGGGCATCGCCGCGCCGAAACTCGCGTCGGCGGAAAATGGTTGATCGGCGCTGCCAGGCAAACCAATCAGCATAACCACGGCAATCACAAGCCCCTTGAATCGCATTTGCTTTCTCCTCCGTATGCTCATGAACAAAACGATGCGCCAGAGCCGGCGCACCGCAGTCTAAAGTGATTTGAGAAAGGCAAGCAGCTTCTGCTGCTCGTCTCCAGTCAATGCGGCAAACACGTCGTCCGGCATCAGGGAACGATCGGTATCGGTGATCGATTCAACCCGGTCCTTGAAATAGGTTACCCAGCGGGCACCATCCTCGCTCTGAATCTGTACCGCCAGTTCCGAATCGTTGCGATAGCGTCCGCGGATTACGCTGCCATCGGGAAGAGTAACCTCCTTGACTTCATAACCTGCCGCGATATTCGCGGAGGGCTCAACCAGGGCATGCCGCAATTCGGCATCATCAAGCCGGGCACTGACGGCATCCAGATTGGGACCCACGGCGCCACCCTGATCACGGTAAGAGTGACACGTGACACAGCCCGCTTTGCCATTGAACAGTTCCTCCCCGGCGATGACGGCGGGGTCATCACTGGCGACCGCGTTCTCATCTACGGAGGTGAGTCCGCTGCCACCCTGCAGCACCCGCACGTAGGCTGCGATATCGAGTATCTCCTGGTCACTGAGTGAACCGTCCCAGGCTGCCATACCGGTTCCCGAACGCCCTTCGGTAATCACCGCGATCAGTTCCTGGTCGTCGAGGTTTTTGGCAGCGCTGTCCGTCAGCGACTTCCCCATGGTCTGGCCTTCGCCCAAACCGCCGTGACAAACAACGCAGAAACTGTCATAAAGCCCCTGCCCTTCTCCGGGTCCGGCCTGCGCACCTGCCGCGGCCAGCAAAAATCCTGCAACTGCCAGGCGCCCAAGCGCCGGTTTTAAATGCAACATGATGTCCGTCCTGCCTGTTTCACGGAAGCGCAAACAGAATATAGGCTCCTGTCTGAACGTTGGCGACGCCCTCACGCACCATCACATCACGCCAGCCTGACGCAACACCAATATACTGGGTTCCATCAATAGTGAAGCTTGTGGGGGGTGCATAGATGCCGCTGCCGGTCTGGAACTCCCAGAGTACCTCACCGGTTTCATCGTTAAACGCACGCAGATAACCATCGGGCGCGCCGGCGAAAACCAGCCCTCCCCCGGTAGCCAGCGTTCCAGCCCAGTTCACACCGCCGGGGGTTTCAAATTTCCAGACGACCTCACCGGTTCGCAGGTCCTGCGCGATAATATGGCCGCTGCCCTCGGGAGAGAACTGCGGAATGCCTCCCAGGTCCATGGTGCCAGGTCTCCCTTCACGGTCGGCTCGGAAAAACGTGGTGCCTCGTTCGTGTTCCGGAATATACACCAGATGCGTATCGGGACTGTAGGAAGCCGGCGGCCAGTTTTTGCCCCCGTACAGCCCCGGGAATATTTCAATGCCGGCCGGGTTGTACAAGTCCTCCTTCAATACCGGAACACCGCGCTCATCGCGGTCAGCCCAGTTGACCCGCGTATACTCGGCCGCATATATGAACCGGCCGGTATCCCGGTCGAGGGCGTAAGTGTGGCCATTGCGCGCAACCTGAACGACCAGGTCCCGCATCTCTCCATTGATCTCCTCCCGGATAAGCATCGGCTCGCTGGTGGCGTCATGGTCGAATTCATCCCGCGGTGAAACCTGGAAGTGCCAGCGCAATTCACCGGTATCGGCATCGAGAGCGACAACGGAATTGGAGTAGAGATTGTCCCCGGCCCGCACTTGGTTGTTGATATCCGGCCATGGATTGCCGGTTCCCCAGTACACCATATCCCGTTCCGGGTCATAGGTACCGGAAATCCAGGTGGGCGAGCCTCCGGTCATCCAGGAATCGCCTGCCCAGGTTTCATTGCCGGGCTCACCCTCCGCAGGGATCGTGTAGAAGCGCCAGCGGCGCTCACCGGTATTGACGTCGTAGGCGTCGATAAACCCGCGAATGCCGAATTCACCCCCGCCGACTCCGATCAGTACCATATCCTTCACCACCAGGGGAGCGCCGGTTATCGAGAACGACTCGCGATGATCGGCCACCTCGACATCCCAGAGCTGGATTCCGGTCGCGGCGTCAAAGGCAAGCAGGTGAGAATCCAGCGTACCCCAGAAAACCTTGTCTCCGTGCAGCGCCACACCCCGGTTGTGGGGCCCGCAACATAAATCCACGTTGTCAAACTGGTGATCATAGCGCCACAACGTCTCGCCACTCAGCGGATCCACGACGATCAGATGACTGTTGGCGGTGGTGAGATACATGCGCCCATCGTTCACCAGAGCGGTGGTTTCAAACGCGCCACCTGAGACACCAGTCTGTTTGATCCACACAGGACGCAGGTCGTCCACGTTGTCCCGATTAACGCGGTCATCCGGCATATAGCGCCAGGCACCGTAATTCCTGCCATAGGTAATCCACCGGTCAGTCTGTTCCTGGGCATTCTCCAGCATCCCGGCCGTCACATCCTGCGCCACGGCCGGCAGTGACGTCAGTACCACGCCGATGCCTGCCGCCAATAATGCCAGCCCTTTTCCAATCACAATCTTGTGCATGTGTTTCACCTGTCCCGCCGGCTGCCGATAGACCGCCGCGCCCTGTGGTGATCCGACGAACTCTCGCGAATCATGGGCTGTTAATCGAAATTGAAGCCCAATTAACCTATAAACCGCCGCGTATTGTCAATCAGCGGCGCTGGAAAGCCCAGGGTGAGGCGCGATCCCGGCCCGCGCTGGCCGATTGCCTTGGAGGTAGTGGCATCGTAGAATCGGGGCGCATCGTCACAAACCCTCACAAACAACAAAAACAAGGAGACTTCCAATGATTATTTACGGTGTGGCCCTGCTTTCCGCCTGTCTGGTCCTCGGGCTGGCAGCCGGTGAACTGCTGGGTGTTCTCCTGGGAGTGGAAGCTAACGTGGGGGGTGTGGGCATCGCGATGATGCTGCTCATCGCGGCCTGCAGCATACCAGCCCTGAGACCCCTTTCGGAGGGTGTGTCAGGCGAAGGGGTGAAATTCTGGAGCGCCATGTACATCCCTATCGTTGTGGCCATGGCGGCGAGGCAAAACGTGGTGGCGGCGGTAGAAGGCGGCTGGCTTGCCATACTGGCCGGGGTGCTGGCGGTGGTGGTCAGCTTCGCGCTGGTTCCCGTTCTCAGTAAAGTGGGCTCCGGTGACGGCGAAATCCCGGTCGAAGCAAATGACAAGGGAGCGCTCTGATGGAAGCTCTCGGTTCAGTCGTCACCGCCTACTCCCTGATCGTTGCCTTCGCGCTGGTGGGCGTTACGGTCTGGTTTTCGTATCTGGTCTCCAACCGTCTCACAATGGGACGCATTCACGGCTCCGCCATTGCCATCAGTCTGGGATTGCTTGCCGCTTATATCGGGGGCCTGTTTACCGATGGTGAAAATGGTGTTGCTGATATCCCGCTGCTGGCGGGTGTCGGCGTGATGGGCGGCGCCATGTTTCGTGACTTCGCCATTGTCGCCACGGCCTTCGGTGTTCACCCCAGCGAGTTGAAGAAAGCCGGATTGGCAGGGATTGTCTCCATATTTGCCGGCGTTGTGGTCTCTTTCATCGTCGGCGCGTCCGTCGCCGTCATGTTTGGCTACACCGACGCGGAGAGTATTACGACCATTGGCGCCGGTGCCGTCACGTATATCGTTGGCCCCGTTACCGGCGCGGCCATCGGCGCGAGCTCCGATGTGATTGCACTCAGCGTGGCCGCTGGACTGGTGAAATCCATTCTGGTGATGATTGGAACTCCGATGGTGGCGCGCTTTATCGGGCTGAACAATCCGCAGTCGGCGATGGTGTTCGGTGGCCTGATGGGAACAACCAGCGGAGTCGCCGGAGGGCTTGCCGCCACAGACCCCAAGCTGGTTCCCTATGGTGCCATGACTGCAACGTTCTATACCGGCGTCGGGTGTTTGATGGGGCCTTCAATACTATTCTTCGCTGTTAATGCAATCTTCTAGGAACCCATTGACAGCAACCAACACATTCAAACAAAAAGGTTTAAATTGTGGCCGAGAAAAACGATTTTCCAAAGCTTCATGCGAATAATGACAAGACAGCGCTACTGACTTCCGCCGGTCCGGTGACCTATGCCGCACTGGATGAACTGGTCAGCCGCTTCGCTTCAGGTTTATTGCAGGGCGCGGCAGACTTGCAGGAAGAACGTATCGCGTTTTTCATGCCGGCCAGCGTTGAATACGTCACCAGCCTGCTGGGAGTCTGGCGCGCCGGCGGGATCGCCGTGCCGTTGAACGTGGCCTCGGCGCTGCCGGAATTGGAGCATGCCTTGAGCTGCGCCACGGTAACGCGGCTGGTGACACTGCCGGAACACGCGGATTATTTACAGGACCTGTGCAAGCAATTGAATATCGCGTTGCAAACGGCGGAGGAAGTCACTGCCGACGCACCAGCGAGATTGCCACAGCTCACCGCCGATCGCCGCGCCATGATTCTGTTCACCAGCGGCACCACCAACAAACCCAAGGGCGTGGTCAGTACTCGTGCCACCATCACGGCACAAATAACCACACTGATTGATGCCTGGGAATGGCAGGAAGATGATCGCATACCGCTGTTTCTGCCACTTCATCATATACACGGAATCATTAACGTGTTGTGTTGCGGATTGTGGGCCGGCGCAACCATCGATGTCTTTCCGAAATTCGATATGCCGGCCATACTGAAACGGGTCGCGCGCGGTGACTACACTGTCTTTATGGCGGTGCCCACTATCTACGTGAAGATCATTCAGCACCTCGGCGAGTTGCCCGCGGACGAGCGCCAGGCAATCTGTGATGGATTCAAGGCGATGCGTCTCAATATTTCCGGCTCCGCCGCCTGTCCGGTCAAGGTGTTTGAACAGTGGCTTGAGTTGACCGGACAAACGCTGCTCGAACGCTACGGCATGACGGAAATCGGCATGGGCATTTCCAACCCCTACAACGGTGAGCGCCGTCCCGGCGCTGTGGGTATCCCCCTGCCCGGGGTGGAAGTAAAGCTGTTTGATGAAGATCACAATGTCATCACAAGTGAGGATATGCCCGGAGAAATCCGTATCAAGGGACGCAACGTATTTCTCGAATACTGGGACAACCCCGATGCCACGACATCCAGTTTTCATGATGGCTGGTTCTGCACAGGTGATGTGGCTGTGCTGGAGAATGGTTATTACCGAATCATGGGACGGTCTTCGGTCGATATCATCAAATCGGGTGGCTATAAGCTGTCAGCGCTGGAAATTGAAGGCACCCTGCTCACGCATGAAGCGATTACCGAATGCGCCGTGATCGGTGTGGAAGATGAGATGTGGGGTGAAGCGGTGACCGCGTTTGTCGCGTTGAAGGGTGGCAAGGAACTGAATATCGAAGAACTCAAGTCCTGGTGCGACGGCAGGATGTCCGCGTACAAGATCCCCAAACATTTGCGGATTGTGGACTCCCTGCCCCGCAATGCGATGGGCAAGGTGACCAAGCCGGCATTGAAACCGCTGTTCTGACGAACAGCGGAACCGGAAATCACTCGGCGAACATGGCCCGGTTGGCCCTGGCTATTTCCATATACGCCGGCTTGCTGTCCGGCAACAAAAAACCCTCCGCGACAAGACTGTCTGTGTGAGCCTCGTATTGTTCAAGGTAGTCCGGCCAGGATGTATAGCGTTGGTCCAGAGCCCTGCGTGGATCCCCTGCCGCCTGTGCCAGCCTTGTTGTTGCAGCAAAAGGAATATACCCTCCGGCCAGTCGCAGCATTTCCGTTTCAGCCCCGGTGGCCGGCGCTCTCAGGTTCCAGGACATGAACGTGGCAAGCGGCGCCGCGGTCAGTGGTGGCAGAATCGTGCTGTGCGCAAAATCATTATTGTCACCGTTAACCGCGGGTACCAGTGCGCGGTAATAGCCGGTCGCGCTCTGTGGATGTCGGTCCACAATGCGTTCAGTCGTGAAACGCTCACCGTAATCGGCCCGGGCCGGTTGATAGATCGCCTTCGGCGTGTTGGCGCCGGGAAGTGAATTCCAGACGCGCGGATTAAGGGTGCCATCGGGCAGATGTGAGGGTACCAGCGTCCCGTCGCCGATACGCGGATAGCGACTTTCAGGAGGCGCCTGGTCGTCGGCCACCCAGTTATGCATCGCGACAATCAGCGCGTGTGTAATCGGATTATACATATTGGGATTACGCGGAAATTGGCCTGTTGTTGCCCGCCCCGGAATGCCGCTCCCTGAACCATGCTGGGCACCGCCAATGGTATAGAAACGAACTTCCTCGGGAATGACCGCATCCCGGGTGCCAAGGGGATCGGTATGGGCCAGTGAGCCTGCCCGGATCCAATACTCGTTTGCTGTCTGAATATGCATCACTCGCGGCACCGTGCCGGTGGCTCTGGACCGGGCCAGCAATCCGTCGGTAGTGCCCGTATGCGGATCAGTACTGTCACCATAGGTGAAGGGAAACAGATCATTCGGGAACAGATGGTTCTCATGCTGCCCGTTGGTGCGAGTCGGCATCGCGAACCGCTGATTGAACATACCCATGCCGCCGCCGGCAATCACAGGTATCAAACCATCGAATACCCGGCGGCCGTGAAGGTCTGCATTAAACCCGTCATGCAAAAACACCCGCAGCAGGCGGCCGCTCTGGGAAATCCCGTGTCCGATGCTGTGACTGATATCGGGGAGGCCGAGCTCGTCAAATTGCCGGGCCAGGGCGGTATTTTCTTCAGTACCATAGCGCAGCAGCGAGACCGCATCGCGGATACCGGCCAGGCCCGCGCCCTGAAGTACGGGATTCTTTGCCTCGTAGACCAGTTCATAGATCGCGCCCGGTTCAAACCCGCCGTCCAGCCGCAATACAATCCTGGGCTGATTGACGCCTTCCAGCCAGTTGACCTCCAGTTCAAATTGCGACCGCTCAACAGGCAGCCGGGCATCGCTCTGGTTCACGCGATAGCTGAGCGTGGCATCGCGCAAACCCGCTTCCGTCGGCTCATACGCCAGGTGATTTCCCCCGGCGATATCCACTTCGGTTTCCGGAGAAGAGGCGGTGACTTCGTATCGTACCGGACCGGTTATCGGGATATCGGGATCACCCACTACCGGCGCATCGAGCCGGAGCCGGCCCGCGGCGGGCTCCAGTTCGGCAATCCAGCCGGTCGCCAGGTAAGTGAAACCACGGGATGCCAGCGGATCTTCCAGAGAGATATCTGGACCGATCCGGCTGCCGCCACGATTGTTGACGTCGTAAAGCAAGGTGCCGTTGGATTGTTCCGCCGGCCCGGGAATCATCAGTTTGAAATCAGCGGAGAACTCCACCAGGCCTTCGGCGTTGCGAGGGGCATGGTGAATATCCGCTACCTCTGCGTTTCCGTCCGCATCCGGATCCAGGGCAAAATACAGCGTACCGGACACCACGTCATACCAGTAGTCGACGGCATCCGACTCAAGCCGCTCTCGCTCACTGACTTCAATGCGTGTGACTTCCGCCCATGCGGAAGAGGCAACCAGTAACAGTGACAGAAACAGGTTCCGGATCAGACCGGCAGGTGAAAGTAGCAGTTGCATGGATGCCTCTCTGAATTTCTCTGGGATGTCGTCATTATTGACTCAAGTTTCATTGAAATTCTGTTACCGGTCAAATCCGTCGCTCCGGCTATTCCGCACCGGCGGTTTTGGCTGGATAATCAGGTACAATCGGATCAGAGTCAACTCTCTTACAATCCGATATAGAAGGCAAAAATACCAGGAGCACCCTATGATACCTTCCCGACTCTCCACCACGCTTCTGCTCTGCAGCCTGTTCATCGCCACGCCGGTGACACTGGCCAATGAAGGCGCAATTGCTTTTACCGGCGCAAGAATAATTGACGGCACCGGCCGTGCTCCTCTGGAAAACGGCGTGGTGGTTATCACGGACGGCCGTATTACGGCTGTCGGTGAACGGTCCGCGGTCACTGTGCCCGCAGGAGCAGAACTCATCGACGTCAGCGGCAAGACCCTCATTCCCGGTCTGATTAACAGCCATGGCCACGTCGGTGACGTCATGGGCCTGGAAGGTGGCCACTATAACCTGGACAATCTGCAGCGCCAGTTGCGCCTCTATGCCCGCTATGGCATCACCACGGTCAACAGCCTCGGCGGTGATGCACAGGAGGGCTTTCAACTCCGTGACAGCCAGAATAATCCGTCGTTGCAGCGATCCCGGCTTTACGTGGCAGGGCCGGTGATAACAGATGACAATCCGGCTGCAGCCCGGGGATCTGTCGATGAAATCGCGGACATGGGCGCTGATTTCATCAAGATTCGCATTGATGACAATCTCGGCAGGTCTCAAAAAATGCAGCCCGAGGTCTATCTCGCCATTCTTGATCAGACTCATCGCCGCGGTTTACCGTTGGCGGTCCACTTGTATTATCTGGAGGATGCAAAGGCGGTTCTCGAAGCCGGCGCTGATTTTATCGCTCACAGTATCAGGGATCAGGAAGTTGACGATGAACTGATCGACCTGCTGATCGAGAATAATGTCTGTTACTCACCCACCCTCACCCGGGAGGTGTCGACCTTTGTTTACGAAGAGGAACCGGACTTTTTCTCTGATCCCTTTTTCCGCAGTGAAGTTGACCCTCAGGTCATTAATGAACTGCTGCGGCCCGAGCGGCAGCAGCGCGTGCGTAACAATGATTCAGCCCAGCAATACAAGGCGGCGCTGGTGACAGCGATGAACAATCTGGATCGACTGGCTGAAAACGGGGCCCCGATAGCCATGGGTACAGACAGCGGTCCGGCGGCACGCTTTCAGGGCTACTTTGAACATCTGGAAATGCAGATGATGGTTGACGCGGGCATGTCACCGATGCAAACGATTCAATCAGCCACGGGGACGGCCGCGGACTGCCTGGGCCTCGATGATGTGGGCACGCTGGAGCCGGGAAAATGGGGTGACCTGGTTGTGCTCACGGGTAATCCCCTGGACAATATTGAGAATACCAAAACCATCGAATCGGTATGGATCGCCGGAAATCGCATCCCTGCGAACCAGTGAACCTCTGAACAGCTCTATGGCTGCCCTAATGACCGGAGTCAGTCGCCGGGGAATCCGCCTCGTTCCATGGTTCGCAGTCCATGCGCCATTTGTAATGCTTGATCCAGAATAAGGCCAGGCCGATGCTCTGTGCCAGGCTTGTCGGTGGAATCAGGAAAGGCTGATATGGCTGGAAAAGCGCGCCTGAAGAAATTCCATCTGGTCGGCGAGCACGTTATGGTTGGAAAGGTAGAGAAATTCGTATTGATTGGGAACAAATGGCACCGCCAGCAATTCCATTCCGGACATTTCGGGGCTGCGGTCCGCCTTGCGATTATTGCATCGGCGGCACGCCGTCACTACATTGGTCCAGATGTCCCTGCCTCCGCGGGAAATCGGCTGAACATGATCGCGGGACAATTCGTGCACGTGAAATTCACCGCCACAATACAGACACAGGTTTTTGTCGCGGCGGAACAGGAATTTGTTTTCCAGAGGAGGATCAAAATTGTCCTGGTGAACCTTGCCGTCACAGGCAACGATACTGGGGAGCCGGAGTACAGACTGCATCCCGAGCCGGTTGAAACCGCCCCTGATTTCGAGCACGGTGCTACCCAGTGTCCAGATGATCTGGTCTTTCACCATCAGGGTAGCCGTCTCTTCCCGGGTAAGCCAGGAAACCGGCAGGCCGGCTTTGTTCAATCTGAGAATCTTGGCGTTCAAAGCGATTCACCTGTCACGGCTGGAGCTTGAGAAACCATACTCTGTCAGTGTTACTGTTACTGTCATTGTCAGCACCGCCGTTACAGGGGCAGCCTGCCCAATTGTACCCCAAAATTCAGTAAAAAAGACCCTCACTCAATACCATTTTGTTCACCTTTACCCAAGTATAACAGCACCAAAAAGCTCATGATCGCCATAATCGCAACGAGCAATGCGCCCAGCACACCCTTGTTACGACTCACGGTCCCCAAACCGCTGTTGTTGAGAAAATTCTGGCTGATGCCCGGCACACTCCAGAGGTCGCCGCTTCCAGCGCCCACCACCAGTTGGGCTTTCATTCCCTTTTCCATATGCTGTGCCATATCACAATGAATAAGATAGGTCTGATCGTCGCCGGGAACGATGAAGGACCCGCTACGCTCTGTGCCGCCCGCTGCTTCCAGATGAAACATACCCTGGGGATAAAGATACATCGGCAGGCCATGGACCATGAACTGATGTCGAATCTCATCTTCATTAACGAAATTGATGGTAACCAGGCTGCAGGGTGCCACCGCGAATTCATGCTGGCTCATGCCAAATACGACTCCAGGCAGCGAAGCATGTGACGTCCCGACTCGCACGGTAAATTCATAAGTGGATGAGATCTCGGCACAGTCCAGAGGCAACTCGGTAGCATTGTGATTCATGACCATACCGTCCGCATCCACATTCATGCCATGATGGTGATGATGCTCATGTTGGGAAAACACCAGCCCGGGAAACCACAATACACTTGTGATAACAGTCACGAAAAATGCAATGCATCGAGTCGACATCAGCGGTTTTTGAACGCGACGCGGAACAGCGTTGTCAAACTGGCTGCAGCGACCCCCAGCGCCATTCCCAGGGCAATCAGACGCAACAACATGCCGCTGCTGATGACCTCGCCTCCGCCTGGAACCGGTCTGCGGTAGTACCCGGGATTGAAAAACTGTGACCAGTCTTCACCGTACATGGTCGGCCAGCCGCTCTCATCAAGAAACTCTTCATAAACAATCGCGCCTACATTGCCACCCGGTCCGATCCCGTCGTTCGTCACACCCTGCTCCTGGTGATCGTGCAGCAACCAGACGCCGCTGCCATAAGAGTGCAAGCCGTCATTACGGGTGTCCAGTTCCAGGTCCACCCGCTGCGCGCTTGCAATCCAGAATACATCGCGGATTATCCGCGATGCCGAATTCAGTTCGACTCCGTCAAAATGCGTTGCGGTAACCTTGTGACCATGGGTATGCAGCGCGATACCCGTGCTGCCGCCGTTGACCACACGCAGTTTACTGCGCTGATCCGGACGCACCACCACCAGAGATTCCTGAAAGGTATACGGAAAAGACCGCCCGTTGAGCAGAAAGTAATCGGAGCTGGCCTCGGTGATGTTAAACAGACGATTCACCGAATGGGTGATTGCCTCCGCGTCATTGCTTTGCTGAACGCGGCTGTTCAATTCTGAATACAGGTTGGTGTAATGCAGGTCGTGTTCGCTGTCGTATTCCTCCCGCACCGCCCGGGATGAGGCGCGAACCTGTCCGGCACCGATGTTCATGGTCTGCAGCCAGTTGTTCGGACGATTTTCCTCAACGACAAACATTCCCTGCAAACCCATCAATACATGAACCTGTACCTGCACATGACAGTGATAGAACATGGTTCCCGGCTGCCGCGGCTGCATCTCGTAGGTGCGCGCCTGACCAGGCTGCACCGGCATTTCGCTGGTGATCGGGACGCCGTCGTTACCTTCTCCATTTCCATCAAGAAACGGGTGATCCACGCCGTGAAAATGCATCGTATGCGGCATATAGTGGCTGTTTTCCAGCGTAATGAACACGCGATCCCCCTCTTCGACGCGGATGGTGGGGGAAGGGCTGCGCAGCATTTCGCGGGCCCGGTTCGACTCGAAATTTTCGGTTGCCATCCCAAGCATCTTGGGAGCGAATACCCATAAACCCGGTGTCACACCAGGAGCAATCGAATACTGCACTACGGGTTCGCCGGATTCCGGTGAGCCGCCGTTTAACTCCACGACTTCCAGCCGGATATGAATCTCGTCCGGATCGCCGTCTCCGTCAAGATCGCGTCCTTTGACCACGGCGTCGGGAGTGAGCCCGGACCGCATCAAGGTCTGTTCGGATACGTTATTGGTGCCGCGCACGAATGCCGCCACGGCGTAGGGGTTGTCCGCCTTGCAGCCCGGCACCGCGGCTATGGTCACTTGCTCGATAACGGCCTCATTACGCCAGCCGGCGAGATCTTCGGGGCATGCCTCCTCGGTCTCATCCGGATTCAGCTCCAGAGTCGTCGACGCGCTTTCCGGCAGACGGTACTCGGGTGCACCGAACCACTCTCCGAGGCGCATTCTCAGGTTGTCGGAATACCATTGAGGAGGGATCAGCATAATGCTGATGATGATTGCCGAGGCGGCCACGGCGGCGCTGACAGCAAGTTTGCCCGTCTTCTTCATAGGCCTGATATTCCATGTATCACTGACGTGATTGCCTGAGTCGCGCCAGGCCGCCGCCGGCAAGCCAGTAGCCAGCCTGCAACAGCAGCGCCAGCGCGATAAACAGGGGAATTGTTCCCCAGTCAAAGCCGCCGACCTGGAAGTAGAACACGGCCCTGTAGGTTCTGTCCTGCACCGGGTGTCTCGCCGTCACGATACCGATATAGGTGCCTTTTTCTTCGAAGGCATGCCTGATGGTGTAGTTGCCATCTGTCTGCACAATAGTTGGTTGATAGAAGACCGTGGCGGCGGCAAGATCTTCGATGACCTGGACGTCTTCCCAGCGGGCGAATCGTCCGACGCCATTGATGTCGCGGATAATCCTGAAGTCCACCGGCATCTGCCGCAGATAGTCATGAAGATATTCCATCACGAAAATGCTGTCGGTCACATCGGGAATATCTTCGCAGAATTCCTCATTACCGCGGGTCTCAGGTTGATAGACCGTGAAGTGGGCGGTCAGATAATCAATATTGATGACACACTGATCGTCGGCAAACGCCACACCGCCATGGGCGGATGCCGGCGTTACGTGGAGTGCGCCCGGTATCAGCAAAAGAAAACCGCATGCCCACAAAGGTAGCCTGAAAGTCATGTCAAAATAGTGTGAGTCAAGGAAGTGGGGGAGTGGCCCCTGTTCCAATCCGGCAACCGGGGATCACACCCTACCACATTTGCTTGCAGTGGGCGAGATCAACCCGCTCTTCCATCCCGCGAAGGTCTGGTCACCAGGGCAGAATATTGCCGTCGTAGTTGATGAACAGGCCGGTATGATCCGGCTGCAGTTTATCTATGACTTCCATCATGCCCCTCACGCTGGTAGCGGCGTCAATGAGCGCGTTGGGACCGCCCATGTCGGTAAGTACCCACCCCGGGTGCAATGCCGCTGCGATAAAGCCCTCGTCCGCCAGATCGATACCCAGGCTCTTGACCACCTGGTTGAGCGCCGTTTTGGAACTGCGGTACACATAACTGCCCCCGCTGGTATTTTCGCTAATAGAGCCCATTTTTGAGCTCAGGTAAACCAGCTTTTTCTGACCGCCTCGCTGCAGAGACTTGAACAGAGCCTGGGTGAGCATCAGCGGCGCGATCGTATTGACCAGCAGCACCGACGCCCAGCTTCGGGCGTCTACCTTGCCAAACCCCATATCCCGCGGCCCGCTCACGCCCGCATTGTTGATAAAGATGTCGATGTTCTCCCCTTTGACCGCCTGGGCGAAATCCTTGATCGACTCCTGCTTCGCCACATCCAGCTCCCGGACCAGCAGCGTGCCATGAGTCATCTGCAACTGGCGTAACTCGTCAGCCATTTCAATATTGCGGCAGGTGGCGATGACGCGGTATCCCCGTGCTATGTACTGGGTAACAAACTCCAGACCGATACCCCGGTTTGTCCCGGTAATCAATACTGTGGCCATAAGCTCCTCATCGGGTTTGCTGTCTCAAAAAGTCTACCGCCGAATCCGGAAAATCGGTAAACACCCCGTCCACTTCCGCCTCGAAGTAAAACACGCGCAACAACTCGTTGAAGCTGTCGGCGTAACCTGGTATCTGCCCCTCGTCACGGCGGAAGGTATAGGGGTGAACTTCCATGCCGTTGGCGTGGGCGAATCCTACAAGCGGAGCAACCACCAGGTGACCGGATTCCGAATGCCGCGCAATGACCAGCGATTTATCCGGCCCGATACCGTCGGCGTATTCAGCCAGTCTCGCAACCCCTGACTCCTCGAGCATCCAGGCAGCCGCGGGGTCATTCGCGATCAGTTGCACCAGCTTGATGTCCATGTCCAGAGACGGCAGGATCGTGTCATGAATCGTTTGAAGTTCTTCAAATTCAAATGTTTGTAAATAGACTTTATCCGACTGACCTGTATACCCGTAGCGTTTCAGCGTTTGTGCAACCGCCATGCTGATGTCTTTGCCTTCCGACCGATGAAAGGCGGGCGCCTTGATTTCCGGGTAAATACCCACATCGCGGCCGGTTGATTTGTTCAGCCCCTGAACAAGTTCAATTTCCTCCGCCAGCGTAGGCACCTCGAAACGGGATTCGCCAACGGGGAACCGCCCGGCATAAATTGCCAGTCGCTGCCCCATCACTGACCTGGCGGCCTCTCCAGCACGCAACTGGCGGATTTCGTCGAGGGTGAAATCGATCGCGTAATTGCGACCGTCTTCGCGAGCCCTGCCCGGGAAACGGGTGGCTACGTCGGTTGTTCTGTCCAGTGTTATATCGTGCAGAACAATCAGTTCGTTGTCCCGGGTCATCACCACGTCCTGCTCAATGTAGTGCGCTCCCATGGCATACGCCATCGCTTTTGACTCCAGAGTATGTTCCGGCAGGTAGCCGCTGGCGCCACGGTGAGCGATTACCAGCTTCTGTTGCTGTTCTCGTTGCTGCGCGTGGCCGGTTGCCATCAGCATTACCACCAAGCCAGCCATGGCTGACAGTGTCAAGCGGGGTTTGATCAAAGCGCTCATCATAAACCATCCTGAGGACAGGAGCATACGGAACGAGTCTGTCCATTCAACTTGCGTAGGAGCCCAGTTTACAAAACGGACAGTATTTAGCCAGCATTGGAAGAAAGGTATAACTGGGCGCCGGAAAGACACGGTATGGGCAAGGGGTTGCTAAGCTTGTCGGTGGTGATCATTTTTGCTGTAGTGATCCTGATTTCGCTGGGATAGCCAGTCCTTGCACGAGCCCGGCCTGGCTCATCTTGTTCCCAAAGTAACCTGTATTGTCAGATTGTTCGATCCGCGCCGCAGTTCAATTGTCACCTCATCCTCCGGAGACGAACTGCGGAGCAGATTGGAATAGGTTTGCAAATCACGCAGCATGGCCCCGTTGTAGGTTAACAGGATGTCGCCCTCTTCCAGTCCCGCCCGCTGTGCTCCACTGCCGGGTGTTACTCCGGCGATCCGCACTCCTTCACCGTCGTAGCCAAAGTCGGGAACCGTTCCCAGACTCGCTTCCCGCTCGCCCTGTCCGGTGTTTACACTGACCTGCGCCCCGTTCAGGGTTACCCGGAGCGGCTCCTCCCGCTCGGCCAGATAGATGATAGCCTCCTCAAGCCATGCGGCAACGGCGGACATGCCGTCCAGGTCCAGTTTGTCGACAGTATCGCTTACCCGGTGGTAATCCGGGTGTACACCTGAAAACAGGTGAATGGCCGGTATGCCCTGGTTGAGAAAATTCACATGGTCACCACTTGCAATAGTCTCGGTCGCGAAAGACGACTCGATACCGGTGGTGAATCCAATTCCCTGGGCCATGAAAGGCCATTCGTAGGCACTGTCACTGCCAAAAATCTGAATCGGTCTTCCCTGAAGTCTGCCGACACTGTCCAGGTTGATCATCGCGAAGAGTTCGTTACTGTCGTAACCGCGAGGCGGGTTTTCCAGGAAACGGGACGACCCCAAAAGCCCGCTTTCCTCTCCGCCGAACGCAACGAACAGTACCGGACGCCGGGGCGCAAAAGTACGGTTTAAACGCGACGCCACTTCGATAAGGACACTGACACCGGAAGCATTGTCATCAGCCCCGGGATAGGCGCGACCCGTGGACTCGTCCACGCCCAGATGATCGAAATGAGCGCCGATGACAAGCGGTCTGGCGCCGAGCGAGCGATCACTGCCCGGTAACAGACCAATCACGTTGGAAACAGTGTGGGGGGCACCCTGAAACGTCTCGGTCCAGGACTGCACATAGCTTCCCCCAGGGGGAACCAGCCCCGCCTCACGGAACCGGTCCGCGATAGCATTGGCTGCCAGGTTAAACCCGGCACTTCCTATGCCACGGCCTTGCATCTCGGAGCGGGTAAGCGCCGCCGCATGCCGTTGCAGGTTCGCCGGCAGGTACTTTGGCGGCAGGGTGGCGATGGGTTCGGTTGGAGGCAGGGGCGGAAGTTGCGCTGGTGACTGCAAGTCGGGATTGAACCATTGCATCGGTGACTCCGGACTGTTCCAGATTCCCGATAAATCGTTGGTAGGTTCGGGTCCGTAGAAACTGAGGTAGGAGTACTTGCCGTAATGCGGCAATTTCTCGATCATGCCCGGCATGGCCACCATCTCATCAACACCGATCCAGCCGATCGCCAGTTCTGGATCGGCGGGATGTTTTGCGGTAAGCACGGTGCTGCGTCCCTCATGCTCAACCAGCCCGCCCGGTAATAAAACTCCCTCTGCCGCCATGTTCGCACCGTATGGAGCGGCTGATTCGATGACCGTGCGGGCGAATGGATTGTTTCGTCCCAGAACCCAGACCGCCCGGTCTTGCGGAATGCCGGTGATATCCTCGGCATTCAGCATTTCCGCCTCGATACCCGCCGCGAATGCTTCGGCCAGTTGCCGCCACTGCTGACGATTTTCTGTCGGCAAAATGAAACTGATTGACGTGGCACCAAACAGTTGTCCGATGGTTGAAGACAGTTCCTCATGATGTAGCCGCCTGAACACATCAAAATAAGGGTCGACTACAACCGCCTGCAATCGTTGGTAGTCGTCGGCGATCACGGCCTCGAACTTTTGTGACAGGGCAACATTGTATATTAGCGGATTTTCCGCCCCGGCATGGGCTGTGCTGTCGTAATAAAGCGCCACCGGCACGGTGAATTCATAGGCCTCGGCCCCTTGAATCTGCGCGAAATTTATTCTGGCGCGATTGCCGCCCAGTGCGTCGACACTGACTTCGAGTTGGGGCGCTCCAGTGCGCTCCACCCATTGGGCAAAAAAAGGTGACAGGTCCCTGCCGCTCACTCTGGAGAAAACGCGTTCTATATCCTCAAATGATGCCCGCTGAAAACGGTAATCCCCGTAGAACCGGCGCAGACCTTCAAGAAAGAGTTCGTCACCCACTTCCACACGCAACATATGCCAGAGCATCAGCGATTTACCGTATCCCACTGCCTGGGTCGCGGCGGAATTACGTGACGTAAACCGGGTGAGAGGAAAATCGGCGGCATCGGTCACATAGTTCCGGTAGCGCACCAGCATATCCTTGCGGTATTCGTGACCCAGGCCGTCCATTTCCCGGAACAGATGGTCCGCAAGATAGGCCGTGAGTCCTTCGCTCCAGTTGCCGGACTCGTAATCGGGATAAACACCGTTACCCCACCAGTTATGCAATATTTCATGGGGATAGGACGAGTTGATGATAAACGGGAAGCGAATGACCTGTTGTCCCAGCAGCGTAAATGACGGCATACCGTAACCGGTTTCCCAGAAATTTTCGATCAGCGCAAACTTGCCGTAGGGATACTCGCCCAGCAACGGTTCATAAAGCGCCAGGTATCTTTGTGTGGCATCGAGATATTTGCCGGCCAGATTGGGTTCCGGCTGTCGGAGATAGACCAGCAGTTCAATGTCGTCATGCTGCGCCGCATATTCAGTAAAATCAGCGGCGATCAGATAAACCTCTTCCATCGGCTGTTCGCTGCGCCAGGTATTGGCGCTCTGCCTGTCACCCTGGCTTACCGCGGTCCAGCCGGAGAACCCACCGGCGAATTCCACCTGCATGTCGAAGGTGATCAGTCCAGTACCAAAATTCGGCAGCCAAACACTACTGCCTGCGAGGTAAACACCCTGACGGTCAATAATACCCGCCGATTCGGAAAAACTCTGAGCGTATTCTGTACCGGTCTGTTCCGCCGGATCGTGAATGCTTCCCGTGTAGCCAAGTACCAGCCGGTTCTCCGCGGAAGCGGGCAGGGTGACGGCGTAGGCCCTCGTGTCCGCCATTTCACCACCTGTGCTGTTGATTCCCACATGCTGCACGTCGTCGGCTGCGAACGACGGCAGTAACTGCACCGTACCGGAATTTCCGGTTACGGTGAGATTGGTGTTGAGGTGAAAGCCGCCCGTAAAATCCGGCGGCAGGGTGATGGTGTCTTCAACACTGATGGTGCCGTTCTCGGGGTTGAGAATCACGCGAAGACTGTGATGCGTATAGTATTCAGGCGCTGCTGATCCAACCGGCCGCCGCAAAAGATCCTGGGCCGAAACGAAAGAGGACGCGGCAGAGAGAGTGATCAGGCCAAAAACCAGTCCAACCCACAGTCCGGTATGTTGTGCGCCCAGCCTGTTCATGTCAGTCCAGCTCCAGCATTTCCAGTGCTCTGGCATGATTCCAGTCAGCGATAAAAATCTGGGATGAGCCTCCATCTGTGCGGGTACTGCTCCATGCCAGCCGCGAACCGTCAGGCGAGAACACCGGCAAAATGTCAGTACCCTCGGTATTGGTGACGCGCACCGGAGCGTGTTTCCCTTCGACGTCGATCATGAACAATTCAAAATTGGCATGACCCAGTACGTTGCTTGAGTAGATGATGTATTCACCATCAGGGTGAAAATACGGTCCCCACGACACCATGGCGTCGGCGGTCAACTGCTTTTGATTTTCACCGTCGGCGTCCATCGTCCAGATTTCCGCGCTCATCCCGTCAGGGTTGAACCGCCGCCATACAATTTTGCTGTCATCCTGGCTGAAGAAGGGGCCGCCGTCGTAACCCGGCGAAAAAGTCAGCTGCCGGACATTACCGCCATCGGCGTCCATGACGTACAGATCCATAAAATAGGATGAGTCGTCATCGAACAGCTTCTGCTCGGCCTGGGAGAGATCGCGTTGATAGGCTTCGCGGTTGGACGCAAACAGAATGTGGCGGCCGTCGGAGGAGTAGGATCCTTCCGCGTCATAACCCTCGATATGGGTCAGATTGACAAGATTACCGCCGTCCGGGTCAGCCTGGTAGATGTCGTAATGACGATCATAGTCCCAGGCATAGGCTCGCTCGACACCGCTTTCCCGCATGGCAAGTTCTTCCTCCTGTTTTTGCCGGGCATCGGGATCTTCGTGGGTGGACGCAAAGATTACCCGGTTACCGGCCGGATGAATCCAGGAACACGTCGTAAGCCCTTCGCCGGGGGAAACCAGTTGTGTTTCGCCACTGGCGAGATCCAGCAGAAAAATTTGATAGAACGGATTACCTTCCACCGCCTCGGCCTGGTAAATCATCTGCTCGCCATTCGCGCTGAAATAGCCTTCTCCCGAGCGCCGGCCCTGGGTGACGAGTTGGGTGGTATTGGTAAGCAGCAATGCCTCATTTTCCTGGTCTGCCAGACCGGCGGGAACCGCTGCTGCGGCTTCTGTGGCTTCTGTCGCCGCAGCCACTCCATCCGTTTCACCGACTGCGGGGGCCCGCATTTCGCCGGATTCGGGACTGCAGGCGACAAGACCTGAAAGAGTCGCGATGCCCAGGCAGTGCCACAGACCGCGCCGGGTTGCTTGCTCGCTGGTGCAAAGAATTGAAGGTCTGGTCATAAGGTTGGGAGATCCTGTTCTCGCACTGTGAATGATTCTTATTTTACGGGAATTCGAAGTACTGTTTCTGGGGAAATACCCCAAACAGGCCGCCGGTGTGAATAAACACGATATGGTCCGTGTCGGCAAGGCGGCCGGATTCGATTTCCCGCACCATGCCATGAAACGCTTTGGCTGTATAGACCGGGTCCAGGAACAGGCCCTCGGCTCGGGCCAACCGGCAGATGATGTCAAAAACCTCCGGGCCGGCCCGCGCATACCCGGGGCCAACATAGCCTTCAATCGTACGGATTGGCAAGGCATCGACATCCAGTTGACTGTTATACCGTTGCTTCCACAACCGCAAATCTCGGCGAATCTTTCTCTCGAACCAGTCGGCGTCATCGCAGACATTGATCGCGACAATTTCACTGTCCAGACCGTAGAGTTCCCTACCGAGTACCAAACCACCCTGGGTGCCGCCTGAACCTGTGGCTGTCACAATATAGCCGGGGTTTATCCCCTGTTGAGTAAAATCCTCACTCAATTCCTCGCAGGCGGCGATGTAACCCCACAGCCCGATCTCGTCGCTGGCCCCGACCGGAATAACCCAGGCCTTGTCACCGGATGTGGAATAATTGCTTTGTAACTGTGTGGCCACTTCCTCATGCGTCGCCCATTGCGACTCAGGAATATAGGTGATGCGGGCGCCGGCCACATAATCCAGCATCAGATTGCCATCGGCCACGGACGGACGGTTACCACGCAAAATCAAGTGAACTTTCAGACCCAGTCTGGCACCGAGTACAGCAGTGGCCCGGCAATGATTGGATTGTACTCCCCCGCAGGTAACCAGGGTGTCGCAGTTCTCCGCAAGCGCCTGTGCGATAACATATTCAAGCTTTCTTACCTTGTTGCCGGAGATCTCGGTTCCAGTCGTTTCGTCTCGCTTCACCCAGATCGTTGGTCCTCCAAGTGCCGCTGAGAAGCGCTCGAGCGGCGTAAGCGGCGTCGGCAAACGGGCGAGATTGACTCTGGGAGGGTACTTGATCATGATTGCGACCACGCAAAACGGGATTTCAGCGCGTGGACTGAAACCCCGTCAGGTATGGCATCGGAGAAACGGTAGTACACCGCTCAACTCTTGCCGCTTGTCTCTCTCTTCTCGTCTCTCCCGTCTCCTCTCGCCTCCTCTCGCCTCTCTCCTACGCCAATGGCTTGGTGCCTTCGCCGAAGAGAAACAGGTCGGTCAACACAGCGCGGAGGTGAATTGAAGCATTGAGATTGTCGACGATTTCAGAACCAATTTTTTCACGGGAAAGGATAAAATCCAGGGCTGCTCCCGCTTTCTCACAATCACCGGCGATTACGCGCGCGAAACTGTCTTCACTGTTGGCAAACGCGCCCTGAATCTTTCTCATTGCCACTCGCATGCCTTCGATCGTCGGTCTGGCATGAGGTCCAGGACCGGTTTCCACCTGTGCCGGCCTGCCTTGAGCGGCGTAGGCCAGTAAGAACTCGTAGCCCGATTCTATAGTCTCGATTTCGTTATCTATCACTGCGTCCACTGTTTCCACTACTATTTCCACTACTGTTCAATTCGCTGTTATTTGACGAATGTCCGGTACCCAGACCGATACCGGACCTGCCTCTTCACGATCCAGGGCTGCTATTCAGCTTCCTTGGGTGACCACTTGCTGGTGTCGTGATTGGCAGCCATTTCGTCTTCGGATATCCACCCGGTAATCATTGAACGAGTGTAAAACAGCTTTTCCGGACGCAGTGCAAAGTAGATATGGGTTACCGTGAGCGCAATCAGCGCCAGTGTTGACAACCCGTGCAACAGGAACATCAGACCAAGCTGGTCTTCAGGCATGCTGTTGGTGCGATCCCAGAACGGCGTATCGATTTGCAGAAACAACACAACCCCCGTGACGATTACCGCCAGCACAACCACAGTCATGGCCCAGTGCATGCCTTTTTGTTCAAAGGAATATTTGCCGGGCTTTTTGGCGGAGTCAAACGGTTCGCCAAAGTCGCGGGGCCCCAGCAGCATGGACTTGAAGTCCTGCCAGAAAAACGCGCGAATGATATGAAATATAACGACGAAGGTGAGTACCAGACCGGCGATCCAGTGGATGTTCAACCAGGCAATGCGCCAGCCCAGAATCGGCGCCGTGCCGGTGATGATCAAAACCAGGACGCTGACGGCCATGATCCAGTGAAACGCTCGGTCCACAACATGGTGACGATTGACCCGGCGGCCTTCGGAAGACGGTTTGTCCATCTTGCGGTTGGCCAGTACGGCCATGATGATCGCGTGAGCGGCCAACAATATCAGTATCGCGGTGGCCACAACCCACAGCAAATCCCATGAAACGCCAAGAATAACTTCCTCGCCCCAGACATCACGCTTATAGCGAACTATTTCTCCATCCACGGTGCTACCCTCTCTCTTATAATCTGTTTCTAGTTTTTAGTTGCTGCGATTTCAACCACGTACCGCGCGTTTGACCAGATTCTGCATCAGGGGCACTTTGAAGTGGTTATAGTTCAACGGTCTGGCTCCTTCGGTTGCCAGTGCCGCCACCTGTTCCGCCGTTTGCTCTGAACGTGGCATGCCTCGAACCGCCGATTCCACGCTACGCAGTCTGCGAGGGACGCATTCTACCGCGCCGCACACCATACGCGCCTCTTCAATTGCGCCACCGGACACCTTCATCGCCGCGGCGATGTTGACCAGCGCGAAATCCCAGACGTTTCTGTCGGCGACTTTTTCGAAGTAATATTCGGCATTGGCCCATGCGGCCGGAATGCGAACAGCGGTTAAAATTTCGCCCGGACGCAGTACTGTCATATGCAGAATGTCCTGGGCGGGCCCGATAAAGAAGTCCTCGGCGTCAACAGTGCGCTGACCACTGGCGCTGGAAATGACCATCGTCGCATCCAGCGCGACCAGCGCGGGCGCCGTGTCGGAAGGGCTGACCGCAACGCAGCGACTTGCACCGAACAAAGCGTGTTCCCGGTTAAGAGCTTCAGGTGAATCGGCGTAGCACAGGTTGCCACCAGCGCGATAACAGTCGAGTCCTCGACGATAATACCAGCAACGCGTATCCTGGCACAGATTGCCGCCCAGTGTGCCGACGTTGCGAATTTGCGGACTGGCAACCTTGCCGGCCGCCTCCGCCAGCAAACCATAACGGGAAAGCAGCAGCGGGTTTT
Source organism: Pseudohongiellaceae bacterium (assembly GCA_040879025.1). Taxonomy (GTDB): domain Bacteria; phylum Pseudomonadota; class Gammaproteobacteria; order Pseudomonadales; family Pseudohongiellaceae; genus JBBDLF01. The sequence continues at coordinate 8,455 of JBBDLF010000035.1, read as the reverse complement.
CCGCAATTTCCGTCAGGGTGGTCACGGCGCCAATTTCGATTCCATCAGCGGTTTCCCGAATGCCTTTCCAGGCATCTATCCGTGTTAACTCAATCATCGCGCCGGGGCGCTTGGCGCGATCCTTCAGCCATCCATAGGTGTCCTGTCCGCCGGAGAGCAGCCAGCCGTTTGTGCCCAGTTCCCTCGCCAAGGCCAGTGCATTGGCCTCATCAGTAGGCTGATAGAGCTCGATGTCAGGCATTACGTCATGTGATGTGGCTACCATATCAACCTCGGAAATTGTTTTGGGCTAGAGCCTTCGCGTTCTCCGAAGTTCCGGCCAGGTGGTTAATGATCATATCTGCGGTGATAGGCGCGGCCCCGAAGAAGTGGCCATCCAGCGCGTCGGAAATAGCCGACACCAATGCCGCCGACACAGAACCCATGGCCGGCTCTCCGATACCTCTGGCACCAACCGGGTTTTCAGGATCAGGCAGATCCACCCAACCCGTCCCCATGTTGTCAGGCACGTCCAGCAGGGTTGGAATTTTGCTCTGCCAGTAGCCAGTGCTGGCTGGAAGTCCGTTTTGCGGGTCGTACAGGTGGCGTTCATAGCCTGCCAGACCGATACCCCACACCGCACCGCCACGTAGCTGGTTCGCCAACCCCTGGGGATGAACCACGGTGCCGCAGTCCGCGATGCTGCACATATCCAGAATTTCGTATTTTCCCGTTTCGGTATCGAGTTCAATTTCGATCATTGAAACTGTGAGACCCGGTACGTTACCTTCATGACGGGGATCGTTATAGATACCCATCAATGCGGAACCCGCCAGACGCTCGACGGACAGCCGCGTGAAATCGCTGATACCTTCGGGCACCTCAGCCTGTCCGGAATATTTGCCCCCCAGCTCGATACCGCGCTGGGCAACCTGCGCGAATGTCATGCCCACACTATCGTCGGCTGTCTGATATACACGCTCGTCGGCAATATCATAGTCCTCCACACTACCACCAAGATCCATGGCGGCGATTTCCTTCATCTTGTCGAGCAGGTCCATGGCGGCGCCAAAGTTGGTGCGCGTGTTAGTAAAAATCGAGTTGCTGCCGTCCTGCGGCGAAGTCATCGGCAGATGCCTGTCACTTCTGCCATGAATAACGTCGCAACGCTCCCAGGGCATCTTCAACACTTCAGCCGCCGCGCGGGAAGTGGCTGCATAGGAATAGGTTCCCAGATTACCGACGCCGCTATGTATCTGCAGGCGTCCGTCCGGCATCAGGCGAACGATGCCGTCCATACCACTGCGGCCCGCGTCGTGATAACCCTGACCAATGCCGATGCCCGTTATCTTGCTGCCGCTGCGCGCACGGGAGCGGCCCAGCCGCTCCGGCAGATTGAACAGTGCGGAGGCCTGTTCCAGCGCCTCCGGCATATAGGCGCTGGTTGCGGGAGCCTGTCTGGCATTGCCGTCACCGGTTTCATGGGCATTGATTTTGCGGATTTCCAGCCGGTCGATACCGAGTTCCTCAGCGGCCTTGTCTATCAAGGGTGCGATAATCGCGGCTATCTGGTTCTGACCGGGACCGCGTTGTGCGCCGCGGTGGCCGGTATTGGTGCCAACAGCGGTGCCACGGAAACGCATGGCGGACGGTTGATACAGCACAACGATGGCATCGGCCGCTGAGTAGGCATCGCCGCCCCCGCCCTTGCCCCCGTTATCGCTGACAATGTACATGTCCAGTGCAGCCATGGTGCCGTCCTGGCGAAAACCGACCTTGATCCAGCCCTGAAAACCCTGTCGTGCGCCACCGATGAAAGTCTCTTCCTCGCGGCTGATTCGCATCATCACCGGCCGGTTGATCTTCTGGGAGAATTTGGCGGGTATTGCCATGCTCGGAATACTGTTGGGGCGGGCCTTCTGCCCGAAGCCACCGCCGGTCGCCTCATTGATAAAGACGAAGTCTTCGACCGGGCAACCCACGATGGCCGCCATGCCTTCGGCAACCGGTGTCATCGACTGTGAAGATCCGTGCAGAAAGCACTTGCCATTTTCCCAGTACGCAAACGCGCTGCGGGGTTCCATGGACATGTGCGGGTAGCCGGCGGTTGAGAAGGGGCTTTCGTAAACAAAAGCGGATTCGGAAAAAGCCTGTCCGAGATCACCGAAAGAAACGTCCTGCTGCGCTTCCGCGGAGGGTTCAGTGCCGCTGCGGAACCCCGCCACCTGGTCGGCCGTCCATTTAACCTGCGCGAATCCCTGACGGAAGATATAGGTGTTGCCTCCGGTGTAGGCGTCAGGCCCGCCTTCCTGCAGACTGTCCAGTGGATCCAGAACAAAGGGCAGCCGTTCAAAGGTGACTGAAATTCTTTCCAGGGCGTCTTCGGCGGTTTTCTCATCCACCGCCGCCACCGCGAGGATCGGCTCTCCGATCAGGGTTGGTTCATTGGTCAGCACCTTCAGGCCGGTGCCGTCAGGCTCGCCATCGGGATAAACATCATCCGCGGTCAGGATGCCAAAAACTCCGTCCATGGCCATTGCCTCGGACGCGTCGATGTCCAGTACCCTGGCGTGAGGAATAGGACTGCTCAGCAACCGTGCGTAAACCATCCCGTCACGGGCGTAGTCTTCTGCGTATTTGATTCTGCCGGTGACCTTTCCCGGAGCATCCTGGGGAACAAAATCTTTACCAATATGCATGTATGCCATAACGATTAACCTATCTGCGCCGCGCGCATTACGCCATTAATGTAGCTGTCATAGGAACCGCACCGACAGAGATTGCCTGCCAAAGCCTGCCGGGCTTGATCGCGGGTCGGGTTGGGATTGGATCGCAGCAGACCTACCGCTGACATAACCTGACCCGGGGTGCAGTAACCGCATTGAGGACCCAGCTCGTCGATGAAGGCCTGTTGCACGGGATGCAGTTGTCCGTTGGCTGACTCCATCCCCTCCACGGTTTCAATTCGCTGGTCCTTCACTGAATGAGTCAGCACCGAGCAACCGTAAGTGGGAACATCGTCCACCAATACGGTGCAGGCTCCACATTCACCACGGTTGCAACCCAGTTTGGTACCGGTCAGCCCCAGCTTGTATCGCAATGTGGAAGCGAGAGTTTCCTGGGGCGCCACGTCAACGGGTCGCATCTGACCGTTAACGTCGAGACGTACCATACGCTCAACAGCGCCGGATGGCCGTGACTGTCCGGTGGCCGCATACCAGAGCGAAGCGGATGATGCAGCCACGCCAGAGGCTATTACCCCTTTGATAAAGCGTCGTCGCGTAAGTTTAGGATTCACAGGCTCGTCGCCTCCCTGGAAATGGAATAGAGAAGTGGGCAGACAAGAGTAAATCACCTGATGGCAATTATCAAGTGTTACACCACCCTCTGAGCGAGACTTCCGCGATTGCCTGACAGGCCCGTATTCTCTGGCTTTCAGCGATTCAATAAAGCGGGTGACGAAGGCCGAATTCCCTCCTTGCCCGAAAGCAGGAACGAGCCCGTTCGAGACGGAGTCAGGTCTTGAATCATGCATTTGACACACCGGGGCGCGGGTCTTGATTTGTGAATATGAAGGAAAAACAAATTTACATTTCCGACTTTCAAATTCTTTTTAAACGCGCTATGTTGATAGTCACGTTACCTTTTGTTACATAACGTCCACTTTTGCATCTCGCGTGAGTTACTTCGATACTCATCCGGCAACTCAATCTGTGACAGGCGATGGCTGAACATGCGCAACACGAGTCGTAACATGCGCGGTACCCTGTGTCGAACGCTCGGATTTGTCGGTGGGTTGCTTGGCCTGCCGATAGCGGTTTCCGCCGCGGAGCGGATTGGGGATTTCAGCCTGCTGGATCAGAACGGCGCTTACCATCAGATGAGCAAACATGGTGATCGTCGCGCCGTGGTGCTGTATGTGCAGGACAGCCGCTGTCAGGCGAGCAGCAGGGGGCTGGCCGCATTCCAGGCGCTGCGCAGACACTATGAATATCAGGGGGTCGCGTTTTTCCTGCTGAACCCGACGCGGGACAATCGGGAGGCCATGCAGGAATTTGTGGATCGCCATGGTGTCACCGTTCCTGCTCTCATGGACGAATCGCAGGTTGTGACCGATGCGTTCGGCGTAACCTCGACGGGCGAAGCCATTATCTACGATCCCGGCAATTTCTCGGTTCAGTACAAGGGTTCCTTGTCGCAACTGGAATCGCGGCTCGCCGGGCTGCTCAGCGGTTCACCCGTTGATTCAGAGGCATCCAAGGCGGGCGATATTGAAGGTTGCCGGATAGCCTACGCCTCGGCCAACCGATTCGGGGGATCCACACCCTCCTACGCACAACACGTCGCTCCGGTTATTGCCGAAAACTGTGCAGGGTGTCATCGCGATGGGGGTATCGCTCCATTCGCATTCGACAGCCTGCAGGCTGTAAAAGGCTGGGCGCCAATGATTCGCGAAGTGGTCATGACCCGGCGCATGCCCCCCGGACAAGCAGACCCGCACATCGGGAATCTGAAAAACGCAAACGGCCTTTCACCCGACGAAACCAGTATACTGCTGAGCTGGATCGATTCGGGCGTACTTGACAACTCTTCCGATAGCGAGCCGCCCGACCCCTTGGCAACACTGGCCTGGCCCACCAGCAAATGGCAACTGGGTGAGCCTGATATGATTGTTGCATTCCCGCCACAGGAAATCCCCGCCACCGGAGTTCTTGATTATCTGAACGTGCCGGTATCATTGAATCTGGAAAGAGACATGTGGGTGCGCGCCAGCGAAATTTACCCCGGCAACAGGAATGCGCTGCACCACATCATAACGCGAGTTGTTCCTCCCCGTGCGGAAGGCGAGTCGAGACGGCGGCTGTCCGCGGAACTGGGAAGCGGCGGGCTGGCGGGATATGTTCCCGGTGCCCAGGCAAAAGTTTTCCCCGGCGATACGGGATACCTGTTGCGCAAGGGCGCCAGCCTTAACCTGCAGGTGCATTACACGACAATCGGAAAGGCAACCACCGACAGGTCTGAGATGGGAATTTATTTTCACGACCAGCCGCCGACACACACCATGTCCGGAGGCAATGCCAGTAATTACGCGTTCCGTATTCCGCCCGGAGATGATGACTATCCCGTATCCGCCACCATGCCGGTAAACCGGGACATCGTGCTTTACGACATCCTGCCCCATATGCACTTCCGCGGGAAGCGCATGAAGTTTACCGCGATCTACCCCGACGGCCGCGCACGGGATATCCTGTCTGTTCCCAATTACTCGTTCAACTGGCAAATGTCCTACGAACTTGCTGAACCTCTTCGTCTGCCCGCAGGCTCAAGGATCCGGGTAACCGGGGCCTTCGACAATTCCTCCCGAAATCCATTCAATCCCGATCCAACCCAGGAAGTCCGCTGGGGACAACAATCATGGGAAGAAATGTTCTTCGGCTTCTTCAGTTACAGGCATGTCAGGTAACCATCGGCTGCGGTAGCCAGGCTTTACAAAGGGCAGAGACCTTGACATATTTTCTGCCGATGTTATTGTGTCCGGCCCTCTCGGAAACGTAGCGAAGAACTGCGTACAGGCAAGGGAGGACGCTGGTTTGCACAGCCGTGCCCACGTCAGGAAACTCTCAGCTTTCCCACAAGAAGCTGGCAAAATGATTGCCACAAATTGACCCCGCGAGGCTTACACTCCCAGTGGGAGGAAAAGCCACGGTGTGTGAAAATTGAGAACCCCGGTCTGAACATGATTGGACGGACCCATGGTCAGGCTGATCAGAAACGAAGAGATGACAGGATTTATGAGCAGAGAAGTCACAGCCCCATTTACATTCGGTTATCCAAAAAAAGTCGGCCTGTATGATCCTGCGCAGGAAAAAGACTCTTGTGGCGTGGGCTTCGTCGCCAACATCAAGGGCAAACCCAGCCATCAGATCATGCTGGATGCCTATCATCTGAACTCGCGCATGGATCACCGGGGCGGCTGTGGTTTTGAAGCCAATACCGGCGATGGTGCCGGCATCCTTGTTGCCCTGCCGCATTCCTTTTTCCAATTGATCGCCAGGAAAGACCTGGGTACCGAGTTACCCGAACCGGGAAAATACGCGGTCGGCAACATCTTTCTGCCACGCAAGCAACAGGAGCGGGAAAAGTGTCGCGAAGTCATTAACGCGATAATCACCGAGGAAGGCCAAACCCTGCTCGGGTGGCGCGAAACACCGGTAAATGCCGCAGGGGCCGACGTGGGGCCCGCCGCTCGCATGGCGCAACCGCAGATCGAACAACTTTATGTTGGCGCCGGCGAGAACCTTGATCGTGACGCATTCGAACGCAAACTGTACATCATCCGCAAGCGCTTCACTCATCGCCTGCGCGGTGACAAGACACTGACTGAAGCCAAGCAGCTTTATGCCTGTAGTCTCTCCAGCCGCGTCGTGGTCTACAAGGGGATGCTGACGCCCGGGCAATTGTTTCCGTTTTACCAGGATCTCACCAACCCGGATTTCAAAACGCATCTGGCGATGGTGCACTCGCGCTTCAGCACCAACACGTTTCCCTCCTGGGACCGGGCTCAGCCAAACCGTTTCATGAGTCATAACGGTGAGATCAATACACTGCGCGGCAACGTCAACCGGATGGTCGCACGCGAAGGCACCGCAGCAACCGACCTGTTCGGCGACGAGTTACCGCAGGTATTTCCGGTCATCGATTCTGACTGTTCCGATTCCGGCAGCTTTGACGCGGTACTGGAATTGCTGCTGCTGTCTGGTCGCACTCTGCAGGAATCGGTGATGATGATGATTCCCGAGGCGTGGCAATCCGACAGCCAAATGGATCAGCGGAAGAAAGACTTCTACGAGTTCAATTCCGCGCTGATGGAACCCTGGGACGGTCCCGCCTCAATCGTGTTCACCGACGGCCACTACATCGGCGCGGTACTGGACAGAAACGGCCTGCGCCCGAGCCGCTATTATGTCACCCACGACGACAAGTGCATCATGGCGTCCGAAGTGGGTGTACTCGATGTTGAACCCGGCAACGTGAAACTCAAGGGGCGGCTTCAGCCGGGAAAAATGTTTCTGCTGGATTTTGAACAGGGGCGCCTGATTCCCGACGAGGAACTCAAGCAGGAATTCGCGGGTAAACGTCCCTACGGCGAGTGGCTCGCCCGCCAGAAAGTGACACTGAACGATATATCCACTGGCGGCGCCGAGCATTCTCTGGACAGTGAAAACCTGATCCCGCGAATGCAGTCCTTCGGTTACACCACCGAAACCATGCAGTTCATGCTGATCCCTCTGGTGACGGAAGCCCGCGATCCGCTGGGTTCGATGGGCAATGACTCCGCATTGGCCTGCCTGTCCGACAAGCCGCGCATGATCTACGATTATTTCAAACAGCTTTTTGCTCAGGTGACCAATCCGGCAATCGACTCGATACGCGAAGAAGTGGTGATGTCACTGGAGTGTTTCATCGGCCCCGAGGGGAACCTGCTGGATGTTAACGAAGAGCAGGCACGGCGACTTTGCCTACCTCACCCGATACTGTCCAACAAGGAACTGACAGATATCCGGAAGATGGACCATAAGGGCATGCGCAGTAAAGTGGTGGACATCACCTATGGCGCAACAGCCGACGCGGCTACAGGATTTCATCAGGCGCTGGACCGTATCTGCCGGGAGTCCGCGCAGGCTATCGATGATGGCTTTTCCTTTGTGATATTGTCCGACAGGGCTACAGCCGCCCGGCGAATTCCCATCAGCGCGCTCGTGGCCTGCGGCGCCGTTCATCACCATCTGGTCAATCAGCATTTGCGCACACGCATCGGCCTGATCATTGAAACAGGCGAGGCCCGCGAGGTACACCATCACTGTCTGCTGGCCGGTTATGGCGCGGATGCGATCAATCCCTACCTCGCTTTTGAAGCGCTGTGGCAGGCAAACACCGAACGCCTGCCGGGAAGCAAGCTGCTGAGCGAGGACGAACTGGTTAACGGCTATAAGAAGGGCGTTGCCAAGGGCATGCTCAAGGTCATGGCCAAGATGGGGATCTCCACACTACAGTCGTATAAGGGTGCACAGATATTCGAAGCGGTTGGTCTCGCCGACGATATTGTCAAGCGCTGTTTCACCGGGACGGCCAGTCGTGTGCAGGGCATCAACTTCGACGGATTGATCGAGGAAACTGAACGGCGGCACCAGGTGGGTTTTCCAGACCGGGAAAGCCAGCGGATACCGGTGCTGAACAACCCCGGCGATTTTCACTGGCGCATCAACGGCGAAAATCACATGTGGGACCCCGCTACCATATTCAATCTGCAGGTGGCGTCCCGAAACAATAGCCGCGAAGCCTATGCGGCATTCGCCAAGTATGCGAATGAGCATTCAACCCGAAGCTGTAGCTTCCGCGGTCTGCTCAAATTCAAACCTGACGACCAGTCGATAGCGCTTGAAGAAGTGGAGCCGGCATCCGAGATCGTCAAACG
>JBBDLF010000034.1:0-15733 GCA_040879025.1 Pseudohongiellaceae bacterium | reverse complement strand
AACACACCTTCGTCAGCGCCGCCGTCAACGTCGTCTTGCCATGGTCCACATGACCGATTGTGCCTACGTTAACGTGAAGCTTGGTTCGCTCAAATTTTGCCTTCGCCACAATATCACCTCGTAAAGAGTTACTGTAAGGAATTATCCGTTGATAATCGACTCGGCGATATTCGCCGGCACTTCCGCGTATTTGTTAAATTCCATGGTATAGGTTGCCCTGCCCTGAGTTGCGGAACGCAGATCGGTTGCGTAACCGAACATTTCCGACAATGGCACTTCCGCGTTGATTATCTTGCCACTGCTGCTGTCTTCCATACCCTGTACGAGACCACGTCGGCGATTAAGGTCACCCATGACATCGCCCATGTAATCTTCCGGTGTCACCACCTCAACTTTCATGATCGGTTCCAGCAACGCGGCGTCTGCTTTCAGGGCACCCTGCTTGAGCGCAATGGAGCCCGCGATCTTGAACGCCATTTCGCTGGAGTCCACCTCGTGATAGGAACCATCGTACAGGGTTACGCGCATGGCAAGCAGGGGGTACCCGGCAAGACAGCCGTTCTGCATTTGTTCTCTGGCCCCTTTATCCACTGCCGGAATGTATTCCTTCGGAACCGCACCGCCGACAATCGCGTTAACGAATTCGTATTCCGAATCCGGGTCCAGCGGTTCCAACCGAAGCCATACGTGCCCGTACTGTCCGCGACCACCGGACTGTTTGACATGCTTGCCTTCGATTTCAACGGTTTTTCGAATGGTTTCACGATAGGCCACCTGGGGCTTGCCGATGTTCGCTTCAACACCAAACTCACGACGCATACGGTCAACCAGCACGTCAAGGTGCAACTCTCCCATACCGGAGATGATGGTCTGACCCGATTCCTCGTCAGTTTCAACGCGGAAAGAAGGGTCTTCCTGAGCCAGTTTGCCCAACGCAATACCCATTTTTTCCTGGTCAGCCTTGGTTTTCGGCTCCACCGCCACTGAAATAACCGGGTCGGGGAAATCCATTTTTTCCAGGGTAACAACATGATCAGTGCTGCACAACGTTTCACCGGTAGTCACGTCTTTCAGCCCGATCGCAGCCGCAATATCCCCCGCCATCACTTCCTTGATCTCTTCCCGGGAGTTGGAATGCATCTGCACCATGCGGCCAACGCGCTCCTTCTTGGACTTGATGGGGTTATAAAGCGTATCGCCGGAGTTCAGTTTGCCGGAATAGACGCGGAAAAAAGTCAGCGTGCCTACGTAGGGGTCGGTGGCGATCTTGAAAGCCAGAGCCGCAAATGGTGCACTGTCATCCACTTCGCAGGTAGTCGGCGTACCGTCTTCCAGCACGCCTTCTATGGCTTTTACTTCACTCGGTGACGGCATGTAGTCAACTACGGCGTCAAGCATCGCCTGAACGCCCTTGTTCTTGAACGCCGATCCACAAAATGTCGGTACAATTTCATTGGCGAGCGCGCGCTGGCGAATGCCTCTCTTCACTTCAGCCTCGGTCAGGTCGATGCCTTCGAGGTATTTGTTCATCAGCTCGTCGTTGGCTTCGGCGGCCGCTTCCACCAGAACTTCACGCCATTTCTCGCTCTCAGCCTGATACTCCGCTGGAATTTCCTCATAGATGAACGTAGTCCCCTGGTCGGCTTCATTCCAGATGATGGACTTCATTTTCACAAGGTCGATAACGCCGCCGAATTCATCTTCGGCACCGATAGGTAATTGCAACGGGATTGGATTTGCACCCAATCGTTCCTTCATCTGTTTTACGACCTTGAGAAAATCTGCGCCGGCGCGGTCCATCTTGTTTACAAACACGATGCGGGGAACCTGGTATCGATTAGCCTGGCGCCATACCGTTTCCGTCTGCGGCTGTACACCGGAGGATGCGCACAAAACCACTACCGCTCCGTCGAGAACTCGCAGGGAGCGTTCCACTTCAATAGTAAAGTCAACGTGGCCCGGAGTATCGATGATGTTAACGCGGTGCTCTTCGTACTGGCTGTCCATGCCGTTCCAGAAACAGGTGGTGGCAGCGGACGTAATAGTGATACCTCTCTCCTGCTCCTGCTCCATCCAGTCCATGATTGCCGCACCGTCATGCACTTCACCGATTTTGTGTGACACGCCTGTATAAAACAACACGCGTTCGGTGGTCGTGGTTTTACCCGCATCCACGTGGGCACAAATACCGATATTACGATAACGACTCAAAGGGTGTTTTCTGGCCACTGCTTTAGCCCTCGATAACTAGATACATGAATTAATTAGAACCGGTAGTGTGAGAATGCCCGGTTGGCTTCCGCCATCCTGTGCACGTCCTCTCGTTTCTTGACAGCGCTGCCGCGGCCCTGGGAGGCATCTGTAATTTCTCCTGCAAGCCTCAGAGCCATGGACTTTTCACCACGGCTGCGAGCATGCTCAACAAGCCAGCGCATTGCCAGCGCGTTGCGCCGCTCCGCTCTCACTTCCACGGGCACCTGGTAAGTGGCGCCGCCGACACGGCGGGACTTTACTTCCACCATGGGCGCGATGCTCTCAAGCGCCTTCTCGAAGGTTTCCAGAGGGTCTGTACCGGTATTGCCGGACACAACGTCCAGCGCGCCATAAACAATTCGCTCGGCAACAGACTTTTTGCCGTCGACCATCACGTGGTTCATGAATTTGGCGAGAATTTTACTTCCGTACTTGGGATCGGGCAAAACCTCACGTTTTGCCGCAACTCTTCTTCTTGGCATGGTGACCTCACTGTTTATTCAGGTTAACCCGGGATTCTCTGTTATTCCAGACAACCGGCCTTACTCTCAACCTGCCGGGCACTGACCCGGCCGGCGCGTACAACCCTGTACTTTGTAGATACTGTTTGTTCTAAATGACTACTTCGGACGCTTGGCTCCGTATTTGGAACGGGCCTGCTTGCGATCGGAAACGCCGGAGGTGTCCAGGCTGCCGCGCACGGTATGGTAACGTACGCCGGGAAGATCCTTGACCCTGCCGCCGCGGATAAGCACCACAGAGTGTTCCTGCAGGTTATGGCCTTCGCCACCAATATAGGAGGTGACTTCATAACCATTGGTCAGGCGCACACGGCAAACTTTTCTGAGTGCCGAATTTGGCTTCTTGGGCGTGGTGGTGTAAACACGGGTGCAGACGCCCCGGCGCTGCGGACAGCCCTGCAAGGCCGGCACGTCGCTCTTGGCGTGCTTGCTGCGTCTGGGCTTACGCACCAGCTGGTTAATTGTTGCCATTCATTACTCCGGCTTCAGCCATTCTTAAATAAAGGTGGCGGCATTATCCGGCACCTTGACTACTTTTTGCACAATTTAGAACAATGATGAGAGTAAACTACTCTGACATTGTCGACACATTCCGGGTTTTAACAGAATGCCGTTGACAAAGGAGGCGAGAGTTTAATGATCCCGCGCTCCGTAGTCAACTTTTCAGCGAGTCCCATGCCGGTTCCTCCCGGATCCTGGCTCAAACTCCAACTGTTCTGTCCTCTATATACTCACATCTGTCCGCTGAATCAGGATTCCGTTTTCAGGGCTTCAGTCAGTGCCGCTTCCACATCACTGGCACTTACCGAGTCTGATTCGGCTTCGTCAATTACCGCTTTCTTGCGTGCTTCGTGATAGGCCAGTCCGGTACCGGCAGGTATAAGCCGACCGACCACCACGTTCTCTTTCAGGCCTCGCAGGTAATCGCGCTTGCCGGTAACCGCCGCTTCCGTGAGAACCCGGGTGGTTTCCTGGAACGAAGCCGCTGAAATAAAGGATTCAGTGGCCAGCGATGCCTTGGTAATACCCAGCAACACACGGTCGAACCTGGCTTCCTGCTTTTTGGCGGCCTGGAGTCTCTCATTTTCCTCAAGAATCTGCGTGAACATGACCTGTTCACCCTTGATAAAGATGGATTCGCCCGGCTCCATGATCTCCACTTTGCGCAGCATCTGGCGAACGATCACCTCGATGTGCTTGTCGTTGATGCGTACACCCTGCAGCCGGTACACGTCCTGTACTTCGTTGACGATATACTGTGCAAGCGCTTCCACGCCTTTAAGTCGCAAGATGTCGTGAGGCGCGGGGGGACCTTCCGATACGACCTCGCCTTTTTCGATATACTCACCTTCAAATACCGTCAGCGTACGCCATTTGGGAATCAGCGTTTCATAATGATCACTGCCATCAATCGGATTAACTCCGTCTTTCGGCGTGATGATCAGACGACGCTTGCCCTTGGTTTCCTTGCCGAAACTGACGGTCCCGGAGATTTCCGCCAGAATGGCAGGCTCTTTGGGTCTACGTGCTTCAAACAGATCCGCCACTCGCGGCAGACCGCCGGTGATATCCCTGGTTTTTGACCCTTCCTGGGGTATACGGGCGATAATGTCACCGATGTTGACATCCACACCGTCCCGAATACCGATAATTGCATTGGCGGGGAGGAAATAATGGGCCGACTGCTTGGAACCTGGCAAGCTGACTTCCTTGCCCTTCTTGTCGAGCAGGACGATTGCCGGACGCATTTCCTTCGCGGACGAAGAACGTTCCGCCGGATCGATGACTGAAATACTGGACAGGCCGGTGATCTCATCAGTCTGTTCTCGAACGGTCATACCTTCTTCCATTTCGAAGAACTTCACCTTACCGCCCACTTCAGCGATGATCGGGTGAGTATGCGGATCCCAGGTCGCAACCACCTGACCAGCCTCAACCTCTACCTGCTTGCCCACGCTAATCAGTGCCCCGTATGGCAGCTTGTATTTTTCCCGTTCGCGACCATTGCTGTCGTTCACGATCAATTCGCCGGAACGCGACACGACTACCAGTTCACCCTTGATATTTTCAACAGTTTTCATGTTGTTCAAGTGAATTGTGCCCGTGTTCTTCACCTGAATATTGTCGGACGCGGTAGCCCTTGATGCCGCCCCACCAATATGGAACGTACGCATCGTGAGCTGCGTACCCGGTTCGCCGATTGATTGCGCGGCAATAACTCCCACCGCTTCACCGACATTGGCGATATGACCACGGGCCAGATCCCTGCCGTAACACTGGCTACAGATACCGAACCGGGTTTCGCAGGTGATGGGCGAACGCACGAACACCTGATCGATACCTCCGGACTCCAGTTTCTCAACCGTCCGTTCGTCAATCATCAACCCAGCTTCGGCAATCACTTCACCGCTGTTCTCGTCGAGGACGTCTTTTACCAGCACCCGCCCAAGGACCCTTTCGCCCAGGGGAGCGATAATGTCGCCGCCTTCGATGATGGGGGACATTGTAAGGCCGTCACTGGTGCCACAGTCGGTACCGGTAATCACCAGATCCTGGGATATATCCACCAGCCTGCGCGTCAGGTAACCGGAGTTGGCGGTTTTCAACGCGGTATCCGCCAAACCCTTTCGGGCACCATGAGTAGAGGTAAAGTACTGGGATACACTCAATCCCTCACGGAAATTGGCGGTAATAGGCGTTTCGATAATGGATCCGTCAGGACGCGCCATCAAACCGCGCATACCGGCCAGTTGCCTGATCTGCGCGGGGGAGCCCCGGGCTCCAGAATCCGCATAGATATAGACTGAGTTGAATGATTCCTGGCGCTCTTCCTCGCCTTCGCGATTGATTACCGGCTCCGTGGAGAGTCCTTCCATCATGGATTTGGCCACCAGATCGTTGGCGCGAGACCAGATATCGATGACCTTGTTGTACTTCTCTCCCTGGGTTACCAGACCTGAGGCGAACTGAAGTTCGATCTCTTCCACTTCCGCCTCAGCCTGTCCAATAATGTGCGCTTTTTCGTCCGGAATGACGAAATCGTTAACTCCGATGGATGATCCTGAGCGCGTCGAGAATTTATACCCTGTATACATTAACTGGTCGGCAAAAATCACCGTCTCTTTCAGACCCACGTTTCGATAGCAGGCATTGAGTATGAGGGAAATTTGTTTCTTGGCCATTTTCTGATTGACCATGGAGAACGGCAGACCTTCGGGCACAATATTAAACAGCAGCACCCTCCCCACCGTAGTCTCCACCAGCCTGCGCGTATACGCCTTTTCGCCGGCATCATCCAGCTCGACGTCATTGACTCGCACTTTGATTCGGGCTTGAAGATGTACCGCACCGGTTTCATAGGCGCGTTGCACTTCCGCGGGATCGGCAAAAATCATCCCTTCCCCTTTGCCATTGACCCGCTCGCGGGTCATATAATACAGACCCAGCACCACGTCCTGGGATGGCACAATGATCGGCTCACCATTCGCCGGGGCCAGGATATTGTTGGTTGACATCATCAATGTGCGCGCTTCGAGTTGCGCTTCCAGCGTCAACGGTACGTGCACCGCCATCTGGTCACCGTCAAAGTCAGCGTTGTATGCCGCGCATACCAACGGGTGCAATTGGATAGCCTTGCCTTCAATCAATACGGGTTCAAATGCCTGGATACCCAGCCTGTGCAGGGTGGGTGCACGATTGAGCATCACCGGATGTTCACGAATGACATCAGCCAGGATATCCCATACCTCCGGTGTCTCCCGTTCCACCATTTTCTTGGCCGCCTTGATTGTAGTGGCCAGACCTCGACGTTCCAGTTTGCCGAAAATGAAGGGTTTGAACAGTTCCAGAGCCATTTTCTTGGGCAGACCGCATTGATGCAGTTTCAAGGTCGGACCTACCACGATTACCGAGCGGCCGGAATAATCCACCCGTTTGCCCAGCAAATTCTGCCGAAACCGGCCTTGTTTGCCCTTGATCATGTCGGCAAGTGATTTGAGCGGCCGCTTGTTGGAGCCGGTAATGGCGCGGCCGCGACGACCGTTGTCCAGCAGCGCATCCACCGCTTCCTGCAACATTCGTTTTTCGTTCCGGACGATGATATCGGGGGCATTGAGATCCAGCAATCTTTTCAGGCGGTTGTTCCTGTTGATAACTCTTCGGTACAAATCGTTGAGATCGGATGTGGCAAAACGACCGCCGTCCAGCGGCACCAGCGGACGCAGGTCGGGTGGCAACACGGGCAGTACGTTGAGGATCATCCACTCAGGCTTGTTGCCACTGTCGACAAACGCTTCCAGCAATTTGAGGCGTTTGGACAGTTTTTTAAGCTTTGTCTCGGAGTTGGTTGCGGGAATTTCTTCGCGGAGCCGGGCGACATCGCCTTCAAGGTCCATGTCCTTCATCAACTGCTGAATCGCCTCGGCACCCATTTTGGCTTCGAATTCATCACTGAATTCTTCCATCGCCTCATAATACTGCTCATCTGTCAGCAGTTGGCCCTTCTCCAGAGTTGTCATGCCGGGATCGGTTACCACAAACGATTCAAAATAAAGAATGCGTTCAATATCACGCAGCGTCATGTCCAGCAACAGACCAATACGGGACGGCAGCGACTTCAGAAACCAGATATGCGCAACCGGGCTGGCAAGCTCAATGTGACCCATGCGGTCTCGGCGAACCTTGGAAAGGGCTACTTCGACTCCACACTTCTCACAAATGACGCCCCGGTGCTTGAGGCGCTTGTATTTGCCGCAAAGACATTCGTAATCCTTGACCGGTCCAAAAATCTTGGCGCAAAACAACCCGTCACGTTCCGGTTTGAACGTTCTATAGTTGATCGTCTCGGGCTTCTTCACCTCACCGAATGACCAGGCCCTGATCATTTCCGGTGACGCGAGGCCTATTCGAATGGAATCGAAATCATCGGAAGATGACTGAGATTTTAACAACCCTAGTAGGTCTTTCATTCTATTCCTCCACCTGAAGCCACGGCAACAGGGTGCATGTAATCATGAATTCTCTGTGTGGCGCTTTGGTCAAACCTTACTTGGAAACCTCGAGCTCCATATCAATTCCAAGAGACCTGATCTCCTTTACGAGTACATTGAAGGACTCGGGCATTGCAGGTTCCATGCGATGGTCTCCATCCACGATGTTCTTGTACATCTTGGTGCGGCCGGCCACGTCATCGGACTTCACGGTAAGCATTTCCTGCAAGGTGTAAGCGGCGCCATAGGCTTCCAGCGCCCATACCTCCATCTCACCAAAACGCTGTCCACCGAATTGCGCCTTGCCGCCCAGCGGCTGTTGCGTCACCAGGCTGTACGAGCCGGTTGAACGAGCATGCATCTTGTCATCCACCAGGTGGTTCAGTTTGAGCATATACATGATACCGACTGTTACCTGCCGGTCGAATGGTTCACCGGTACGGCCGTCGGATAGTGTTACCTGACCGCTTTCATCCATTTCCGCAAGCTTCAGCATTTCCTTGATTTCAGTCTCGGCTGCGCCATCAAATACAGGAGTCGCCATCGGTACACCGGCTCTCAGATTTTCCGCAAGCCCCATGATTTCAGCATCGGTCAAACCTTTCAGGTCTTCCTTGTGCTCACCGATCTTGTTGTAGACCTGATCCAGCAGCTTTCGCAAATCCGCAGCCTGCTTGTGTTGATCCAGCAGAGCGCCGATGCGCGCACCCAGTCCTTTGGCCGCAGCTCCCAGGTGGGTCTCCAGAACCTGACCTACGTTCATCCGCGACGGTACACCCAAGGGGTTGAGAACGATGTCCACCGGATCACCCTGCTCGTCATAAGGCATGTCTTCAATTGGCATGATCACCGAGATCACACCCTTGTTGCCGTGACGTCCCGCCATCTTGTCACCAGGTTGAATGCGTCGTTTGATGGCCAGATACACCTTGACGATTTTCAGTACACCTGGCGCAAGATCATCTCCCTGAGTTAGTTTGTTTTTCTTGTCCTCGAACCGCTCATCCAGTTCCTTGCGACGTTCCACCAATTGCTCCTCCGCCCGTTCCAGCTGCTTGTTCAGCGCTTCTGTGGACATACGCAATTTAAACCAATCATCCTTGTCGAGACCGGAGAGATACTCTTTTGTTATTTTGGCGCCTTTCTTGATGCCAGGACCGCCGGCAACCACTTTACCGGCAAGCGCTTTTTCCAGTCGCTCATAGGTCGCGCCTTCCACAATGCGATACTCGTCCTCGATATCCTTTCTCACCTTGGCCAGTTGCTGCTCTTCGATCTCCTTGGCGCGCTGGTCTTTTTCCAGCCCGTCGCGGGTGAAGACCTGAACATCTATAACCGTACCCTTGACGCTGGTAGGCACCCGCAAAGACGTGTCTTTCACATCAGAAGCCTTCTCGCCGAAGATTGCGCGCAGAAGTTTCTCTTCCGGAGTAAGCTGGGTTTCGCCTTTCGGCGTTACCTTGCCCACGAGGATGTCACCGGCGCCGACTTCTGCGCCTATGTAGACAATCCCGGATTCATCCAGTTTGCTGAGTGCGCCTTCACCGACGTTGGGTATATCGGCGGTGACTTCCTCAGAGCCCAGCTTCGTGTCTCGGGCCACACAGGTAAGTTCCTGAATGTGGATCGTGGTGAACCGGTCTTCAGTAACCACCCGTTCTGAAATAAGAATCGAGTCTTCGAAGTTGTAACCGTTCCAGGGCATGAAAGCGATACGCATGTTCTGGCCAAGGGCCAGTTCGCCGGTATCAATGGAAGGACCGTCGGCCAGGATATCTCCACGGCTGACTATGTCACCTTCCTTCACCAGCGGCCTCTGGCTGATACAGGTATTTTGGTTGGAACGGGTATATTTGGTGAGATTGAAGATGTCCACGCCCGCTT
Source organism: Pseudohongiellaceae bacterium (assembly GCA_040879025.1). Lineage (GTDB taxonomy): Bacteria > Pseudomonadota > Gammaproteobacteria > Pseudomonadales > Pseudohongiellaceae > JBBDLF01. The sequence continues at coordinate 6,087 of JBBDLF010000034.1, read as the reverse complement.
CACCGGCATCAGTCTCCTCGTCGTTGACACGCACGATAATTCGCGCCGCATCAACACTTTCAATGACACCACCGCGACTGGCGATAATGCAAACTCCCGAGTCATGGGCGACGTTTCTCTCCATTCCCGTGCCAACCAGCGGCTTCTCGGTTTTAAGCGTTGGAACAGCCTGCCGCTGCATATTGGAACCCATCAGTGCACGATTGGCGTCATCGTGCTCCAGGAACGGAATCAGGGCCGCGGCCACCGACACCATCTGCTGAGGTGCCACGTCCATATAGTCAATTTCCTCGTTGGGCTTCAGCGTCGTCTCGCCATTGTACCGTACTGTAATCAAGGTATCGGTGAAGCTGCCTTTTTTATCCATCGGCGCACTTGCCTGTGCAATGACGTAATCATTCTCGTCAATCGCCGACAGGAAATGAATCTCATTACTCACCTTGTTGTTGATAATCTTGCGATACGGGCTTTCCAGAAATCCATAGCCGTTGGTTCTGGCGTAGGTTGCCAGGGAATTGATCAGTCCGATGTTCGGCCCTTCCGGTGTCTCAATCGGACAAACCCGGCCGTAATGGGTCGGATGCACGTCCCTCACTTCAAATCCGGCACGCTCGCGAGTCAGTCCACCCTGGCCCAGAGCGGAAACGCGACGCTTGTGTGTCACCTCCGACAACGGGTTGTTCTGGTCCATGAACTGCGACAGTTGACTGGAGCCGAAAAATTCCTTGATGGCCGCGGCAACAGGCTTCGCGTTGATCATATCCTGCGGCATCAGACCTTCGGAATCGGCCATACTCAGGCGCTCCTTGACCGCTCGTTCTACACGAACAAGTCCGACGCGGAACTGATTTTCCGCCATCTCTCCGACGGAACGGATACGGCGATTACCCAGATGGTCAATATCATCTACAGAACCAAATCCGTTACGAATGGCTACCAGCGTGTTCAGCACAGCGACGATGTCATCTGTACTCAATACAGAGGCACCCTCCGTTTCAGCGCGTCCCATTCGCCGGTTGAACTTCATCCGGCCTACAGCGGACAAATCGTAACGCTCCGGTGAAAAGAACAGGTTTGAAAACAGGTTTTCGGCAGATTCCTTGGTAGGTGGCTCGCCGGGACGCATCATGCGGTAAATTTCAACCATCGCATCCAATTTGGAAGTGGTTGAATCGATACGCAGCGTGTCGGAAATGAAAGGCCCGCAATCCAGATCATTGGTGTAGATCGTTTCGAATTGCTTGACGCCATTTTCCAGCAACGCCTTGATCATTTCCTCAGAGATCTCGGCATTACATTCAAACAAAATTTCCCCGGTTTTTGGATCCACAATATCCTTGGCCAGTGACGCCCCTTGCAAGAAGTCGTTTGTCACAGCCAGATCAGTGAGCTTAGCCTTCTCCATTTCGCGGATATGGCGACTGGTGATACGACGCCCCTCTTCAACAATGAGCTTGCCCTTCTTGTCCTTAACCGGGAAGTTCAAGACTTCACCGCGCAGGCGTGACGGTATCAACGCAAGCGTGATAACCGGATCCTTATTGGCGGGGTTCTTGACCTTGAAGGTGTTATTCTCAAAAAACATGCCGAGAATGTCCTGGGCGCTGTACCCAAGAGCCCGCAACAGCACAGTAGCGGGCAGCTTACGCCGCCGGTCAATCCGGACGTATACCAGGTCCTTCGGATCGAATTCAAAGTCCAGCCAGGAGCCACGGTAGGGAATGACGCGTGCCGAATAAAGCAATTTGCCCGAGCTGTGGGTTTTACCGCGATCATGGTCAAAAAATACACCAGGAGATCTGTGCAATTGCGATACCACGACCCGCTCGGTGCCGTTGATAACAAAGGTTCCGCTGCCGGTCATCAGCGGAATTTCACCCATGTAGACTTCCTGCTCCTTGATATCCTTGATGGTCTGGGTCGTTGATTCCTTATCATAAAGAATCAACCTGACCTTCACCCGCAGAGAGACGGAATAAGTGGAACCGCGCAGTTGACATTCCTTGACGTCAAAGGCGGGTTTGCCGAGTTCGTAACTTACATATTCCAGAACCGCTTTTCCGGAATAGCTGACAATCGGAAACACGGACTTGAAAGCAGCGTGGAGGCCTTGATCAAGTCGCTCTTCCGCCGAGGTGTCGGACTGGGTAAACTGTTTGTAGGAATCGATCTGTATGGACAACAGGTAAGGTATATCCATCGCGCTTGGCAATTTGCCAAAGTTTTTACGAATTCGTTTCTTCTCTGTATACGAATAGGCCATTAGCGTTTTCCTGGTGTAGTGTACCGAGTATTGAGCTTTTCCAACAACAGTGAATCCGGGCGGGTTGGCCGACCGGATTCAACCGTTCAGACGCCGTGAACTATTTAAGCTCAACCGTGGCGCCGGCTTCTTCCAATTGCTTCTTGGCTTCTTCCGCGTCTTGCTTGTTTGCTCCTTCCTTGACAGTGGAAGGAGCACTGTCAACCATATCCTTGGCTTCTTTAAGGCCCAGGCCAGTGATGGCGCGGACCGCTTTAATGACATTGACTTTCTTGTCGCCGGTGGCAGACAGAACCACATCAAATTCATCCTTTTCTTCCTCGGCTGCGGCTTCCCCACCACCTGCAGCAGCGGCAGGTGCCACGGCTACAGCGGCGGCTGCCGACACACCGAACTTCTCTTCCATTGCTTCGACGAGTTGGACTACGTCCATCACCGACATCTCTGCAATTGCATTTAAAACATCTTCTTTAGAAAGAGCCATGATTGGTCTTCTCCTGATCTGATCAATTATTTAAAGTATCTGTTGGCACTAGGCTGCTTGTTTTTGGTCACGAACCGCAGCAACCGCCCGGGTTGCTTTCGTGGGAACTTCCTTGAAGGTCCTGGCAAGGCTGGTTACCGGTGCGAGCATAACGCTCATCAATATCGACAATGCCTGATCATGCGTAGGCAGCTTGGCCAATACATCAATTTCACTGGCATCCAGCAGCTTTCCACCAATTGACAGCGCCTTAATCCGAAAACCCTCATTACCTTTCGCAAAGTCCTTCAGCACGCGTGCAGCGGCACCGGGATCTTCCTGAGATAACGCCAGAATTGTCGGGCCCACCAGCACCTCTTTAAGGCATTCGTAATCCGTGGATTCCACTGCGCGCTTGAGGAGCGTATTACGCACCACTCGCAGGTAAACCTGATTATCTCTTGCCGTTTTACGAAGTGAGGTGAGCTGTTCAACAGTGACGCCACGATAATCGGCTATCACTGCGGACATAGCACTGTTAGCAGCTTGATTGACTTCAGAGACGATTTGTTTCTTGCCTTCGAGTCGAATTGCCACTAGCTTAACTCCTGAACAAAGGCTGAAAAAAATCCAGCCGTTAATTAAGTCCGTCCACCGCGCGAGCGTGATTTTCAGACCGGTCTATTCGGTGATCAGATCCAGTACAAACCGGATCGGGGTTCACCATCTGCGTAGGCAGAATTAAGTTCGATTGAGCTGAACACCTACGGTCTTTGACGGTCTCGTTGGTGGGCAAGCCACCAACCAAACCCTCAAACCTCTTGTTTGCTTTTCGCTAACAGTACGAGCTGTTAAATACTTAATGATGACTGGTCAATTAGCAGACCGGGTCCCATAGTTGAGGAAAGTACGATTTTTTGAATGTAAATTCCCTTGGACGATGAAGGCTTTGCCTTCTTCAGATCGACGAGCAACGCCTCGAGATTACCCCTCACTGCCGCGGCGTCAAAATTAACCTTGCCGATTCCGCCATGAACAATGCCTCGCTTGTCGGTCCGGTATCGCACCTGACCGGCTTTTGCGTTTTTAACCGCTAATTCCACGTCAGCGGTCACAGTTCCTACTTTCGGGTTGGGCATCAGGCCGCGCGGGCCCAGTATCTGGCCCAGTTTACCAACCACACGCATCGCATCGGGAGACGCGATAACCACGTCAAAATCCATATTGCCTGCCTGTATGCTTTCAGCCAGATCGTCAAAACCGACAATATCGGCCCCGGCTGCCTTAGCCTTCTCGGCATTGACTCCCTGGGCAAATACCGCCACACGTACATCCTTGCCGGTGCCGTTGGGAAGAATCGTAGCCCCTCTGACCACCTGGTCTGATTTGCGCGGATCGACTCCCAGATTGATGGCTACATCAAGGGATTCACCAAATTTCTTCGAGGCGAACTCCACTAACAGGGCAACTGCTTCCTCCACGGTGTAGGATTTGCCGGACTGAACTTTTTCATTAATTTGCTTTTGCTTCCTGGTAATTCTGGCCATGACTTACACCCCCTCCACTTCGATGCCCGCACTGCGCGCACTGCCCGCCAGGGTGCGAACTGCGGCGTCCATATCCGCTGCTGTCAGATCCGGCATTTTTTGGGTAGCGATTTCCTCAAGCTGGGCCCGGCTTACCTTGCCGACTTTTTCAGTATTGGGACGGCCGCTGCCTTTCTTGACGCCGGCTGCTTTTTGCAGCAGGACGGCGGCGGGGGGCGTCTTGGTAATAAAAGTGAAGCTGCGGTCCGCGTAAACAGTGATCACCACGGGAATCGGCAACCCCGGCTCCACGCCCTGGGTTTGGGCATTGAAAGCCTTGCAGAATTCCATGATATTGACACCGTGTTGGCCGAGAGCCGGCCCAACAGGCGGACTGGGGTTGGCCTTGGCGGCACCAACCTGTAGCTTGATGTAAGCCAGTACTTTCTTTGCCATTATTTTCTCCTTGGGTACAAGCGCTCAGCTGGTGAGCTCCCCGGCGAATCTGCTTGCGTCAGACTCGACTTTGGTTACCGCCACGGAAAATCCGATGACGCATAGGTCGGACAGACCGGTGATTAACCGGGCTAGCCCTTCTCGACCTGACCAAACTCCAATTCAACAGGAGTTGAGCGACCGAAAATCAGCACCGCGACGCGCAGGCGGCTTTTCTCGTAATTTACTTCTTCTACCGTGCCGGTAAAGTCGTTAAAAGGACCGTCAATAACGCGGACCATTTCACCGGGTTCGTAAACAGTTTTATGGGTAGGCTTGGTTTGGCCGTCTTCCATGCGCTGGAGAATCTTGTTGGCTTCCTTTTCAGTAATGGGAGCCGGCTTTTCGGCAGTTCCACCAATAAACCCCATCACGCGAGGAGTGTCTTTCACCAAGTGCCACGTATCATCATTTAATTCCATATGCACAAGGACATAGCCTGGAAAGAATTTGCGCTCACTTTTGCGCTTCTGACCGGCCCGCATCTCAAGTACCTCTTCCGTGGGCACCAGTACTTCATCGAAGTATTCCTGCATGCCCGACAAGGCAATCCGTTCCTTTAATGCGTGCATCACCTTTTTCTCATAGCCGGAATAGGCGTGAACGACATACCATTTTTTAGCCATCAAAAAACCTCTAGCCTATAATGACCGACACTATGCTATTAAGGCCCCAGTCAAGGAGCCATAAAATCACAGCCACGATAAATACCACGATCAACACTATAATCGTGGTCTGCGTGGTTTCCTGTCGTGATGGCCAAACAACCTTGCGAATTTCAACCCGCGCGTCCAGGCATAAGTTGACGAAACGCCGACCTTTCTCGGTCTGCGCCGCAACCCAGCCGGCAATACCGGCGAGGACCAGCAGTCCCACCGTTCTAAGTAATACCGACTCTGCGGCGAAATAGGAATTCGCGTAAATCCCTGCAATGACCAGCGCTGCAACAATAGCCCACTTGAGCCAGTCCAGCTTGGAATCGTGACTATCTAACTTCTCTGCCATAACTGTTCTTGAAACCGAGCCGGCTCGCAGCCGGACTATTAATCCTGGGGGGCCCTGCCAACATTCTACCCGCTCTGAAGTATGTGGCAGGCCAGGAGGGAATCGAACCCCCAACCTGCGGTTTTGGAGACCGCTGCTCTGCCAATTGAGCTACTGGCCTATCGTTCGCTTTGGCAATCCGGTATTGACGGTCCGGCCCCGCCTCTCTGCGTCTTCTTCCCTGAATTCTCAAAGATAACTAAGCCGGAACACCCGCTTCGGATGTTCCGGCTCGCGTATAAGCTTCCTCGAGTCTTACTCGATGACTTTTGCCACCACGCCCGCGCCGACGGTAC